>CANCYO010000005.1 GCA_947382415.1 uncultured Lachnospiraceae bacterium
AAAACGGTAACTGCACGGCGGAAAACGCCAAACTTGGGTCGGACTCCACTGAGATACGCAAGCTGGCAAATCAGGCGGCAAGGAATATACGCCTGGAGAATGATGACACCTATATCGAGATGGATCAGTCCGCGGATGTGAGGCTGAGCGCCTATATGACGCTGAATGCGCCGGTAAACTGCCGGGTGATCTATAGTATCTCGGAGGCAGAGTGGTCGAAGATCCAGAAGGGCAGCGCGCTGTATCTTGTAAATAATATGTATTATCTGGACGACATGGGCTATTATGCTTATTTTAGCTGCGGAGCGGACGGCATTCTGGTCTGTCTCTGGCTGTTTGTCCTGTTTGCGGCGGCCTTTCTGCCCCTTGACGGAACCGGAACCGACAGGGAAAAGCAGCGGGAAGGGCAACTGCGGGAAGGGCGATTCCGCTATTCTCTGGAGTTTTTGCTGGTACTCCTGTATATGGGACTTGGCGTCGGAATTTATTTATCAATCTGTATGCTTGCCGGTATTCGCAGCGGAGCTGCTTTTTCCGTATTGGAAGAGAGTATGGGACTCTATGCCGATGTGAGTACGGTTTTGCTTTACGGAGCAAATATATTGCTTTTGACGGCGGTATTCGGAGTTGCATGGTATATCGGATGCTGCCTGCGGGAGATCAGGGAAACCGGCTTCTGGAACTATTGCAGAAAGCGCTGTATGACCTGGCGGATATTTCCGTACATCAAGTCAAAGCTTGCAAAAACTTATGATACGTTTCTCCATTTTGACGTGACGCGCAAAGCCAACAAAATGATCCGGAAGCTGGCTATTATAAACGGGGTGGTTCTCTTTGTCATCGGCAGTCTGTGGCGGGGAGGATTTACGGTGGCGCTGTTGTATTCGATCCTGTTGTATTTTGTGCTGCGAAAATATGTTTCCGACCTTCAGAAGAAATATTCAATCCTGTTGAAAGCCATCTATGAGATTGCGGAGGGCAATCTCAATGTTCAGATTAAAGAGGATCTGGGTGTGTTTGAGATATTCAAGCCTCAGATACAGCGCATTCAGCAGGGATTTCGTAAAGCGGTGGAAGATGAGACGAAGAGTCAGCGGATGCGGGCGGAGCTTGTCACCAATGTGTCCCACGATCTCAAGACACCGCTGACCGCCATCATCACTTATATTAATCTGCTAAAGGAGGACTCAGTCACAGAAGAGCAGCGGGCTGAGTATCTGGACACATTAGAGCGCAAATCCCTGCGCCTGAAAGCCCTCATCGAGGATCTGTTCGAGATCAGCAAGGCAGACTCCCAGAATATGAGTCTGAACCTGATGGAAGTGGATATTATGAATCTGGTGAAACAGGTGGCCTTCGAGATGGGAGATAAGATGACAGAGCAGAATCTGGATATGAGACTGGATATTCCCGAGAGCAAAGTACCGTTGCTTTTGGATTCCCAGCGCACCTACCGGATCTATGAGAATCTGTTTGGAAATATCGCCAAGTATGCCATGCCCGGCACCCGGGTGTATGTTTCAGGCAGGGTAGAAAAGGACAGAGTGATCATCGTGCTGAAAAATATTACCGCAGAGGAGATCGCCGTGAATCCCCAGGAGCTCACGGAGCGCTTTGTCCGTGGAGACACCTCCAGAAATACCGAGGGCAGCGGCCTGGGACTTGCCATTGCCAAGAGCTTTGCTCAGCTTCAGGGAGGAGTGCTTGAGATTGAGGTGGATGGGGATCTGTTTAAGGTGACTACGGTGTGGAAGATGGAGACGCCGGGACACATGTAAGTGGAGTGCGGTAGCTGCTGTTTTCAGCCAGTGCCGGCAGAGGAAGACAGGGCGCTTTCGACAGACGGAGGCTGCGTTTGGGCTTTTTCTAATAGTGCGGTTGTAGGAGTCTGCAAGTCACGGGTCGGTTTTAAGGTGCATCCATGCACCGTAAAACCTAAAATACGCATCCATGCGTATTTTCCCCTTGTCTCCGGTCCGCACTATAAGAAAAAGCACCAACCTCAGCCAATGCCTGCCGAAAGCGCCCTGTCTTCCTCTACCTCGATACCGGCTGAAGTCAGCAACTATAGGCCTGTACTTAATGTGCCTGATCAGGTTTTGCTTTTAGGGCGAAAAAAGACTTTTGTGATAATATCCATGGGCAGCCTTTTTCATGCCGATCGCCGTATTCGGCCGCTGCCGACACCGACTGAATAAACGCACCGACTGAAAAATGTAAAAATCTGTTCCAAAATGCCGTCAGTTGTGCTATGATTATCTGTGAACATCAGATTTTTTATGGAGGAGAAAACGGCATGGGTATGACAATGACGCAGAAGATTCTGGCTGCCGCTGCAGGACTGGAGCGGGTGGAGGCCGGACAGTTGATCGAGGCGAATCTGGATTTGGTGCTGGGCAACGATATCACAAGCCCCGTGGCCATTCATGAGATGGATAAGATGAAGGTGGACGGCGTGTTCGACAGGGACAAGATTGCGCTGGTGCCGGATCACTTTGTTCCCAACAAGGACATTAAGTCTGCGGAGCACTGTAAATGTGTGAGAGAATTCGCGCGCAGAAATGAGATTACCAATTATTTTGAAGTGGGAGAGATGGGGATTGAACATGCCCTGCTTCCCGAGAAGGGTCTGACCGTGGCCGGGGATGTGATCATCGGCGCGGATTCCCACACCTGTACCTACGGCGCTCTGGGTGCTTTCTCCACAGGCGTGGGCAGCACGGATATGGCTGCCGGTATGGCTACCGGAAAGGCGTGGTTCAAGGTGCCCGCCGCGATCCGTTTTAATCTTACCGGAAAGCCCGCAAAATGGGTCAGCGGCAAGGATGTGATCTTACATATCATCGGCATGATCGGTGTAGACGGAGCGCTTTATAAATCCATGGAGTTTGTGGGAGACGGCATTGCCAATCTGTCCATGGACGATCGTTTTACCATCGCCAATATGGCTATTGAGGCGGGGGGCAAGAACGGAATCTTCCCCGTGGATGAGCTTGCTATCGCATATATGAAGGAGCACAGCACAAGAGAGTATAAGATTTATGAGGCGGACGCCGACGCGGTGTACGATGCAGAGTACACCATTGATCTGAGTACGCTGCGTCCCACCGTGGCATTTCCCCATCTGCCCGAGAATACGCATACCATCGATGAGATTCGCGAAATGGATGATATCCGCATCGATCAGGTGGTGATCGGCTCCTGCACCAACGGACGTCTGGACGATCTGCGTATGGCCGCAGAGGTTCTCTCCGGCCGTCATGTGGCAAAGGGTATGCGCTGTATCGTGATTCCGGCCACACAGAAGATTTATATGCAGGCTATGGAAGAGGGTCTTTTGAAGACCTTTATCGAGGCGGGCGCAATCGTGAGCACCCCTACCTGCGGTCCCTGTCTGGGCGGCTATATGGGCATCCTGGCAGAGGGAGAGCGCTGCGTTTCCACCACCAATCGCAATTTTGTGGGACGTATGGGACATGTGAACTCCGAGATTTATCTGGCAAGCCCTGCCGTTGCAGCGGCCAGCGCCGTGACGGGCAAGATTTCCTGTCCCTGCGAATTATAATTCATCAGGTAAAAATATGAGTGTGCGCCGCAGACGCGCAGAGGGAGTATATATGAACAACGCTAAAGGAATGGTTTTTAAATACGGAGACAATGTGGACACGGATGTCATCATCCCCGCAAGATATCTGAATTCTTCTGATCCGGCGGAGCTTGCCACACATTGCATGGAGGATATCGACAGGGATTTTATCAAAAATGTCAAGAAGGGCGATATTATCGTCGCTGAGAAAAATTTCGGCTGTGGCTCTTCGAGAGAGCACGCGCCCATCGCCATCAAGGCCGCAGGGGTGAGCTGTGTCATAGCAGAGACCTTTGCCAGAATTTTTTACCGCAATGCGATCAATATCGGGCTTCCCATCATTGAGTGCCCTGAGGCGGCGAAGGGAATTGAAGCTGGGGATGAAGTTGAAGTGAATTTTGATACCGGAGTGATCACTGATGTGACAAAAGGAACCAGCTTTCAGGGTCAGGCTTTTCCGGAGTTTATGCAGCGGATCATCGCAGCGGAAGGTTTGGTAAATTACATTAACAGCGGCCGGTAGTTTGGGGCGCAGGCTTTAAGATAATTCAGGTTGCAGGCTTTAAAATGCGGGCACTGTCGGGCAGACAGTGCCTGATTAACGTGTCGGATGATATGGCGGTCGGAGTATAGATTGACATGACGATTGGCATAAGAAGGAGGAGTACATATGGCAGGGCAGACGAGTGTCCGTACAGGATCAAAGGCGGGAAAATACGAGATCGATATGTGCAATGGCCCCTTTTTAGGGAAAATACTCATTTTTTATATTCCGTTGATGCTCTCAGGCGTTTTGCAGCTTTTGTTCAATGCCGCCGACATTGTAGTGGTGGGAAAATTTGCCGGAAGCGGAGCGCTGGCTGCGGTGGGCTCCACCAGTTCCCTGATCAATCTGCTGGTGAATCTCTTTATCGGGCTTTCCATCGGGGCAAATGTGCTGGTGGCGCGTTTTTATGGAGCAGGACAGAAGTCGGAGCTGTCGGAGATGGTTCATACGGCGCTTCTGACCGCTCTCGTGGGCGGCTGTGGTCTGGTGTTTGTGGGAATCGCGGTGGCCGGGCCGGCGCTTACCTGGATGGGGACGCCGGATGATGTCATCGCACAGTCGGTGCTGTATATGCGGATTTACTTTATCGGGATGCCCTTTACCATGCTGTATAATTTCGGCGCGGCGGTACTGCGTGCCGTGGGAGATACCAGACGGCCTCTGTATTATCTGTTGGGCGCGGGGGTGGTCAATGTGATACTGAATCTGATCTTTGTGATCGTCTTCTCGCTGGGAGTGGCAGGCGTTGCCATGGCCACTGTGGTCTCACAGGCCATTTCGGCTGTTTTAGTGCTGCGCTGTCTGCTCCTCTCGGATGCGGATTATAAACTGGAGCTGTCAAAGCTGCGGATTGCCCCGGACAAGTTGAAAAAGATGCTGCAGATCGGGCTGCCTGCAGGACTGCAGAGCTCGCTGTTTTCCATTTCCAATGTGCTGATCCAGTCCTCGGTTAATTCCTTTGGCTCCATAGCCATGGCAGGAAACACGGCGGCTGCCAATATCGAGGGATTTGTATATACGGCTATGAACTCTTTCTCTCAGACGGTCATTAGTTTTACCGGACAAAATTACGGGGCAAGAAACTATAAGCAGATTGGAAAAATACTGCTGATCTGTCAGGGCCTGGTGATCGCGGTGGGACTGATATTCGGCAATCTTGCCTATCTGGGTTCGGGATGGCTGCTGCAGCTATATTCCTCCGACGCGGATGTGATCCGGTATGGCGTCCTCCGGTTGAGTATCATCTGCACCACCTATTGCCTCTGCGGTATGATGGATGTGATGGTGGGATCGTTAAGAGGCATGGGCTACTCTGTCATGCCCATGCTGGTGTCGCTGACCGGCGCATGTCTGTTCCGGGTGGTGTGGATTTATACCATATTCCGGAGTTATCACACATTGGTCTGCCTGTACTGGTCCTATCCCATAAGCTGGGCGCTGACCTTTGCCGTGCATGTGCTGTGTTTTGGGCTGGTATATTACAGATTGCTGAAAAAAACCTCATTCTATGGTGCATAGGGTGCAAAAATGCAGGAAATCATCTATCCTGAAATCAGGAGGTGCGTTATGAATGCAAAGGATATTGGAAATTTTCTGTGCCAATTAAGAAAAGAAAGGGAGCTGAAACAAAGAGAGCTGGCGGAAGCCTTGCATGTGTCCGATAAGGCCATATCCAGATGGGAGACAGGGACGGGAATCCCCGATGTCGGTTCCCTGCAGAGCCTGAGCGAGTTCTTTGAAGTAAGCATCAACGAGATTCTGGCCGGAAGGCGCATTAAGGAGGATGAGGTTCAAATGTAAGCAGACAAAAACTTAACAGAGCTGGTAAATGAGCAGGCAGGTACGAAAAAGAAGCTGCATATCGCCGTGGGTACGGCCATTCTTGCAATATCGGCATTTTTATTGATGGCGGTGCTCACCTTTCTACCCATGCAGGGCAGTCGCCTGACATTCGAGAGCAATGATATGGAACGTGTCATGGAATATGTAGCGGAATTGGAGGAAACAGGGACAGAGTACGAGCTTTCTGTTGATACGGCGAATCGGACGATATCAGTGTATGTTGACTGAACCGGTTAAAATTATTTTATCCTTGAAACATATGTTCGTACATGCTATAATTTCAGACAGTAACAAAATTACGGGAAGGGCATTCGGATATGATCGCATATGTCAGAGGAACGATAGAAGATATTGCTTTGGATAATGTGGTGGTGGATGTCGGCGGGATCGGCTATAATATCAAGATCTCCGCCGATACGGCATCGCGTCTTCCAAGGGTGGGAGAAGAGGTGAAACTCTACACTTATTACAGTGTTCGGGAAGACGCTCAGTGGCTGTATGGCTTCCTCAGCCGGAATTCGCTGGAGTTATTCAAGAAATGCATATCTGTGAATGGGATCGGGCCAAAGGGCGGGCTGGCGCTTCTGTCGGTGATGGACGCGGATTCGCTGCGTTATGCCATTGTGTCGGGGGATGTAAAGGCTATCTCTAAAGCGCCCGGGATTGGGGCCAGGACAGCGGAGAGGTTGATTCTGGATCTGAAAGATAAGCTGCAGATAGACGATGCCATGATCAGCCGTGAGATTGAGGCGACGGCCGCTGGTGCAGGCTGCGGGCAGGGACTCAGTCCGCAGAAACAGGAGGCTGTGGAGGCGTTGGTGGCGCTGGGATATGGACGGCCTGAGAGTATGCAGGCGGTAAATGCCATTTCGGATATAGAGGCCATGGATTCCGGCGCGGTGCTGAAGGCGGCGTTAAAGAATCTGTTCTGAAATGAATTCTGAGGAAATGAATTCTCAGGAAATAATTCTAAGCATGGAGACTTTCCTGATACAGGTTACATAGCGAGGATAATATGCAGAAACGAATGATCGAGACGAATCTGACCGAAGAGGATGTAAAGATCGAGGGGTCTCTCAGACCGCAGACCCTGAAAGATTATATCGGACAGTCCAAGATTAAGGAGAATCTGAAAATTTATATCGAAGCGGCAAAGCAGCGGAAGGACGCGTTGGATCATGTGTTGTTTTATGGTCCTCCGGGGCTTGGCAAGACCACGCTGGCAGGAGTCATCGCCAATGAGATGGGGGTCCATCTGAAAGTGACCAGCGGTCCTGCCATCGAAAAGCCCGGCGAGATGGCGGCTGTTTTGAATAATCTCGAGGAGGGCGATCTGCTCTTTGTGGACGAAATTCACCGGCTGAACCGTCAGGTGGAAGAAGTGCTCTACCCGGCAATGGAAGATTACTGCATTGATATCATGATCGGAAAAGGGTCTTCTGCCCGCTCTGTACGGCTTGATTTGCCGCGTTTTACGCTGGTGGGAGCCACCACCCGGGCAGGGCTGCTCACAGCGCCTCTCAGGGACCGTTTCGGCATGATCTATCATATGGAATTTTATGAGGTGGAAGAATTGCAGCAGATCATCCTGCATTCCGCCCGGGTGCTGAATGTGGATATCGAGCGGGACGGGGCGCTGGAGATGGCCAGAAGAAGCAGAGGCACCCCCAGACTTGCCAACCGGATCCTGAAGCGTGTGCGGGATTTTGCACAGGTAAAATATGACGGTGTCATCACGGAGGCGGTGGCGCACACGGCCCTTGACCTGATGGATGTGGACAGGCTGGGACTTGACCATATTGACCGCAATATTCTCCTCACCATGATACAGAAATTCCAGGGCGGCCCTGTGGGACTGGACACTCTGGCTGCCGCCATCGGAGAGGATCCGGGGACGATAGAGGATGTGTATGAACCGTATCTGATCAAGACAGGCCTGATCAATCGCACACCCAGAGGAAGAGTGGCTACAGATATGGCCTATAGACATCTGGGTCTGAATACCCTGTGACAGTTGTTTTGTGACCGGACCGGCACTTATCACTTCAGCTCCGATATTTTGGCAGTCTTTGTCTAAAAAAGTGTTGCCTGTAGATGCAATCTGATATATAATAGATATTGTAGTTTAAAATGGTTTCGGAGACAGATATTGTAGTTTGATTGCGGGCCGGGATTGCAAAAGAGGTGAGTCATGTCATCCAGAACAGATACGGAAGTGATAATCGGGGGAAAGGTATTTACCCTGAGCGGCAATGAGAGCGAGGAATACCTGCAGAAGGTGGCCTCCTACATCAATAACAAGATCAATGAATACGGCAAGGTAGACAGCTTTAAACGCCAGCCCATGGATATGCAGAATGTCCTGCTGCAGTTGAATATTGCCGACGATTTTTTTAAAGCCAAAAAGCAGATCAATGTCCTGGAGGAAGAACTCCAGAACAAGGAGAAGGAGCTTTACAGTCTCAAGCATGACCTGATCTCTGCGCAGATTAAGCTGGAAACTTCCGAGGGGAAGATCAGGGAGCTTCAGGAGGCGGCCAATGAGAGCGCCAAGAAGATTGTGCGCCTGGAGACAGAGTTAAAAAACAAAAAAGAGGACCGGAAATAGGATTGCTTGGCTGTCCGTCACAGGGCAGCCTTATGTTTTGTTTATGAGGGAGAGCAGATGGAGCGAAAGGTTGAACTTCTGGCCCCCGCGGGAAATCCCGAAGGGTTTTACGGCGCCATCTGTGCCGGGGCGGACGCCGTGTATCTGGGAGGCAGCCGCTTTGGCGCGCGGGCGTATGCGGACAATTTCACAGAGGAGGAACTGCTTGCATGCATCCGGTATGCTCATATCTGGGGACGGCGGGTCTATCTGACCGTGAATACCCTGATCAAAGAATCGGAGCTGGAAGAGCTTGTTCCTTATCTGAAACCGCTGTATGAGGCGGGGCTGGACGGGGCGATCGTGCAGGATATGGGTGTGTTTTCTCTGCTCAGAGAGCATTTCCCCGGTCTGGAGCTCCATGTGAGTACGCAGGCTGCGGTAACCGGCCGGTACGGCGCAGAGCTGTTCAAAAAGATGGGCGCTGTGCGGGTGGTACCCGCAAGAGAGCTCAGTCTTGCGGAGATCCGGGAGCTGAAGGAGTCCACAGGGCTTCAGGTAGAGACTTTTATCCATGGCGCCATGTGTTATTGCTATTCAGGACAGTGTCTGTTCAGCAGTATTCTGGGCGGAAGAAGCGGTAACAGGGGCCGCTGTGCCCAGCCCTGCAGGCTTCCTTACCGGGTGATACGCGGAAAGCAGATTACCCGGGAATGCTATCCCTTAAGTCTGAAGGATATGTATACCATAGAACATATACCCGAGCTCATTGCGTCCGGCATTGATTCTCTCAAGATAGAAGGACGCATGAAGAAGCCGGAATATGCGGCGGGAGTCACTGCAATATACCGCAAGTATATCGATAAATATTACGCAGGCGAGGACTGCCGTGTTGCGAAAGAGGATATGGAGGCTCTGGCAGGACTCTATATCCGCAGTGAAAGGCAGGACGGCTATTATTACCGCCATAACGGCAGGGATATGGTGACTCTGGAGAGTCCCTCTTACAGCGGTTGTGACGACGGGCTTCTGGAGGAGATCAGACGCCGTTTCCTGCGGGAACGTCCGCATATGGATGTGGACATCCGGGCAGAGTTCAGGGTCGGGGCTTTGGCCCGGCTGACGATGAAGGGTTACCGGCCTGAGACGGAGCCGGTACTGGTCACTGCAGAGGGAGAAACGGTTTCTCCGGCGTTAAAACAGCCGATCACAGAGGAGAATGTGCGCAGGCAGCTTGGAAAGCTTGGAGATACAGTGTTCTGTGTCAAAGACATGACGGTCACTCTGGATGAAAACGCGTTTTATCCGCTGAAGGCGGTGAATGATCTGCGCAGACAGGCCGTATATATGGTGGAAGAGCTTTTGATCCGGGAGAGCCGGGATATTCAGGAAAACCGGGAGGGCTGTGCGGAAGCGTTTTATGCGGAGGAATTCCCTGCAAAAGAGCGCCATGCAGACGGCGACGGCGGCAGTTTCCATGTGCTTCTGCGCACGGAGGGTCAGTTGGACGCGCTGACAGAGGTTCTGGCGGACTGCGGGCAGATAGACAGGGTCTATCTGGAATCCGGCCTGATCCATGATCTGCAGGAGCGCAGAACACTTTCGGACAGGCTCCGGGAACTGGCGGATCGCCACTGTGCGCCGGTGATCGCTCTGCCGCCTGTCATCCGCAGTAAAGATGCGGATTATCTTGCCGAAATGTGGGATATCTATATACAGTACAAAGATATGATAAAGGGATTTTTGGTGCGGTCCGTGGATGGGCTTGGATTTTTGGCCGGGATGCGTTCTGCGCTGTCCGGCATTGCGGAGCAGGTGGCATCTGACGGACAGGCTTCCCGTGAACAGACTCCCGACTGCCCGGCAGTGTACGGGGATGCGGGACTCTATATCTGGAACCACAGGAGTCTGGAAGCGTTGTGCACAGAGCCTGATCTGCCGGGGCTGGACGGTTTTTGTATGCCCTATGAACTCAGGGCATCGGATCAGCACAGGCTTCTGGAAGCAATCCAGATGAAAAACCGTCCGGGGGGACGGATATCCTGCGAAAAGGTGGTCTACGGGCGCATTCCCCTGATGATCACCGCCAATTGTGTGTTCAACACCATAGACGGCTGCAGCAAAGACCGGGAACCGGAGGTCTGTTTTCTGGAGGACCGCATGGGTAAGCGTTTCCCCGTGCTCAAAAACTGCAGGCATTGCATGAATATCATCTATAACAGCCTGCCGCTGTCGCTTCATGGGGAGCTTTCCAAATGGCGCGGCAGGGCCGGTTTCAGGCTTGATTTTACCATAGAGGACGGAGAGAAGACCGCGGACATCCTGCGGTATTTTACAGGCGGGGCCCGGGGAGAGCGGCCTTATGCGGGACATACTGCCGGACATGAAAAACGGGGAGCGGAGTAGAACATGGGTGAATACATTATTGAATTGTCCAAATATTTCATATGCGGGATGATGGTGCTGTATACAGCGAGCTGTCTATATGGCTTCCGCTACGCGGGGGATGGCAGGAGACGCCCTTTGTATGTGATGCAGAATATTCTGATGTTTTTGATCCAGACCCTGTGTTTTGTGGATCTGGTTCTCGTCAGCCGGGGCAGCGTGACCTATCTGTTTGAGGAGAGCAATACGGGTGCGTACAGCAACAGTGTTCTCTATCTGTTCCTGTTTGCGTTTGTGGAAGTTTTTCTGCTGGCAGTTCTGTTTCTCGTGCCCGCCATCTATGAAAACTGCAACAGACAGCTTCTGAACAATATGTGTATGCTCCTTGGCATCGGACTGATGATGATATCGCGATTGTCCTATCTGAGGGCCATTAAGCAGTATGTGATCGTGCTGGTCTCGCTGATCATTTCGCTGCTTATTCCGTATATTTTCAGCAAAGTGCGTTTTTTGAAGAGTATCACCTGGCTCTATGCTGCGGTGGGCATCGCGCTTCTCAGCGCTGTGTTGATCATGGGCGAGGTGACCCGTGGCTCCAATATTTCCGTGGAGATTGCGGGACTGTCCTTTCAGCCCTCAGAATTTGTGAAGATTATTTTTATCTTTTTCCTGGCGGGGGCGCTCTGGGAGGACACTTCGTTCCTTCGTGTGGCGTTTACGGCGGTGCTTGCAGGCATCCATGTGATCGTGCTGGTGCTGTCCAAGGATCTGGGAGGAGCGCTGATCTTCTTTATCGCCTATGTGCTGGTGGTATTCGTGGCTACCAGGAATTATCTGTATCTTCTGGCAGGGATTCTGGGGGGGAGCGGCGCCGCGGTGATGGCTTACCGGCTGTTCGCCCATGTGCGCGTCCGGGTGCTGGCATGGCAGAACCCATGGAGTTATATTGACAATCAGGGTTATCAGATCACGCAGTCGCTTTTTGCGGTGGGCAGCGGAAGCTGGTTTGGAATGGGGCTGTTAAAGGGCGATCCCACAGTGATTCCATTTGTCTCCGCGGACTTTATTTTCTCCTCAATCTGTGAGGAACTGGGGGTCATCTTCGGCATCTGTTTGATTTTAGTATGCGTGTGCTGTTTTATCACCATCATGCAGATCGCACTGCGTATTGACGATCGCTTTTATCAACTGATTGTCTATGGGATTGGCACAATGTATATTTTTCAGATATTCCTCACAATAGGAGGAGGCATTAAGTTTATTCCTCTCACGGGTGTGACGCTTCCCTTTATCAGTTATGGCGGCAGTTCCGTGATGAGTACGATGTTCATGTTTTTTGTCATACAGGGAATCTGTATTCAAGTGCAGCAGGAAGGAGGAACACACAGTGGCAGGACGAGAAGGCATTGAGCGTACAGGGAAGAAAAACGGCAGAAAAAAGCGCGTGGGCAATTTCCCGGAGATCGTGCTGACCATGTGTCTGTTCGGCGTACTCTTTTTGTGTATGTCTGTGTATCTGGTGCATTTTGTGGCCACCAGCGAACAGGATATGATCAACAACAGCTATAATTCCCGACAGGAGATTCTGTTGTCCAGAAACTACCGGGGAAGTATTTATTCCAGAGACGGTGAAGTGCTGGCGCAGTCAGTGCTGGACGGGGAACAGAACGAGACCAGAGTCTATCCCTTTGAGAATCTGTTCTCCCACATAGTGGGTTACTCCACGCAGGGACGCATGGGAGTGGAGGCCATGGCCAATTATTATCTGATCAATACCAACACCTCCATCAACAATAAAGTGGCAAACGATATGGCCGGGGTGAAAAATCCCGGGGACAATGTCTATACCACGCTGGATGTGCAGATTCAGCAGGTGGCGGATGAACAGCTCAGCATCTACAAGGGAGCGGTGATCGTGACGGAGGTTTCCACGGGCAGAGTGCTGGCGCTGGTTTCCCATCCTGATTTTGACCCCAATGAGATCGCCGGGATCTGGGACGATCTGATTGCGGATAAGGACAGCTCCGTGCTCTTAAACCGCGCCACCCAGGGGCTCTATCCCCCCGGCTCAACCTTTAAGATCATCACGGCGCTGGAATATATCCGGGAAAATCCCAAAAGCTATAATAATTACAGCTATCAGTGCAACGGCTCCTACCGTCGTGGGGGAAGCCGGATCAACTGTTATCACGGTACCAATCACGGGGCGGTGGGGTTTGAGAGCTCTTTTGCCAAATCCTGTAATTCTTCCTTTGCAAATATCGGCATGCTGCTGGATCGCGAGAAGTTCCAGTCCACGCTGGACGATCTGCTCTTTGGGAGAGAACTGCCTCTTACGCTCAACTACGCCAAGAGCACGGCGGAGGTTTCCGGCGATATGACGGAGGACGCCATGATTCAGACCTCCATCGGTCAGGGCAGGACGCAGATCACACCCATCCATCTGAATATGATCACCAGCGCCATCGCCAACAAGGGGACTTTGATGAAGCCCTATGTGGTGGATCGCGTGGAGAACGATGCGGGGGCTGTGGTTAAAAGTTTTAAACCGTCTTCCTACGGCCGTCTGATGACCGAGGAGGAGGCACAGCTTTTGAGCGGTCTGATGACGTCCGTGGTGGAGAACGGCACTGCCACCAAATTAAAGGGACTGGAGTACACGGCGGCAGGCAAGACGGGATCCGCCGAGTACAATAATGTAAAGGGCGACAGTCACGCATGGTTTACAGGTTTTGCCCCTGTGGAAGACCCGGAAGTGTGCGTCACCATCATTGTGGAGGGCGCAGGTTCGGGAGGGGATTACGCGGTTCCCATAGCCAGAAGACTGTTTGACGCCTACTTCAGGGAAAAAGCCGTGATATCGCAGGAGGTTGCGCAATGATAGAGGCTGTGAGCTGCGGCGGCATTGTCATTTTCCGGGGAAAGATTCTGCTGTTGTATAAAAACTATAAGAACAAATATGATGGGTGGGTGCTGCCAAAGGGAACTGTCGAGCCGGGCGAGGAGTACCCCGAGACAGCTCTCAGGGAAGTGTGGGAAGAGACGGACGTAAAGGCCCGGATCGTCAAATATATCGGGCGGAGCGTCTATTCTTTCGAGGTGCCTGAAGATACGGTGGAGAAAGAGGTTCACTGGTATCTGATGTACGCGGAAAATTATCACAGCAAACCCCAGAGAGAGGAATATTTTCTGGATTCAGGATATTACAAATATCATGAGGCATGGCATCTTTTAAAATTTGCCAATGAAAAGCAGATTCTGGAACAGGCTTACGGCGAATATCAGGAGCTGCGTAGAAAAGGAAGATGGGACGGCGCTTTATAGGCCGTCCCATTTTATATTATTTTAGCAAACTAAACTTTTTGCAGTCTACATCATTTTTGCGATCTCCAATTGGGGATATTCACACAGATCCAGCAATTCGTTTTCATCATTTTTCAGAACGGGACGGGAGAGCTTGTGGGGATGAATGATCATAACCTCCCACACCCGGCCGTCGCTGGTCTGGATCCGACTGCCGATTTGGGCGTCCGCGATGCGTTTCATGACGGGCAACAGCAGTTCCGTGTCAAACTTGGTCATGTCTTGTTCAAAATTGCCCAGAATCTGCAGCGGTGTGAATGCGCTGCGGTAGGACCTGGGGGACGCCATGGCGATATAAGCGTCTATAATGGCTATGTAGCGGGCGAACATGTCGATCTTCTGACCCTTCATATGATAGGGATAGCCGCTCCCGTCCAGCCGCTCGTGATGCATGATCACGGCGTTTTTAACATGATTGTCCAGAGGCAGGCCGCGGATCAGAGAGTATCCTACCACGGGATGGGTCTGAATCTGCTTATATTCCTCCGGCGTCAGCTTTTCTGATTTCCACAGAAGCTCGTAGGGCAGCATCAGTTTCCCGATATCATAGTAAAATCCGCACAGGATCAGATTACGCCTGTCCTCGCCGGACATGTCGATCCAATCAGCCACAGCCCCCGCAAGGAGCGCAGAGTTCAGACAATGGCTGAAGGTCAGCTCGTCCTCATTGGGCATCTTGTTGTAGAGATAGTCCAGAAGCACGGCTCCTGAACGGATATTTGCATAGAGATCGTCATAAAGCTGCAGAAGCGTGTCGTCGGATACCGGCTTGCCTGTCTGCAGAAAGGAACACATCAGCGTTTTGTATTGCATCAGCGAAGCGTTGTATTTCTGCTCAAAGATCTGAAAATCTTCGTTAAAGCGGATCTTCTCGTAATGAGTGGATGCAAGGTCCACACCCTCCATCACAGTCGCACACATGACGGAATAGCGGCTGATCTTATCAATCATCATCTGGTTCAACTCTGTCCCTGCCGGATAGACGGTCTTACCCTGCGCGCTTATGTCCTCGCCCAGCACCATTCCCGGCTTCAATGCCATCACTGCAACAACCTTCAATACAGTGCCCCCCTTTCGTTCCCTCATTTCCAGTATAAAATAATCACGAAATATGTCAATTCATATTTTGGGATTTTTCTGTCGAAATATGGTGCCGGACAGAAACTGACTGAATATATTATTAAAAACAGAATAACAGAAAGGTGTACCTTATGAAATATTTGTATCTTGCCGCGGCAATTTTGGCGGTGGTGATCATACTGATCATAATCTGGATTATTGTTTCGAGACGTCGGGCGAGATGTTTGGTCTGTATCCGCACAGACGAGGAAAAATGCCGGGATTTGAACGGCGCCTTGCTGCAGTTCGGATTCCAATATGATCTCTGCTGTGATCTCTTTTACTCCACGAAGGATGCGTGGCAGCGCGATATGGGCTATGGCCGGGTCTACGACGAACATGCCATAGGGATGAATATGATCATCGACTGTGAACCGATTTATTTTACCTGTGAAGGGAAAAATTATCTTCTGGAATTGTGGAAAGGACAGTATGGCATGGCGTCCGGCGCGGAGATTGGATTCTATGTCTCGGATGAGGTGTCGGAACACCACCCTGAGCGTCTGTTTTATCACAGTGTCACAGATGAGTTCTCCCTGAACATGCGCTTTGTTCTCAGAAAACGGAATCGTCTGCTGGCAATGCGTGAGGCACAGACCTGGTGGCTCACGGGCTTTGTGCTGGGCGAATATTCCCGCAGAGAAGAACTGCATATGGACGTCGCCATCAATTTCCCTGACTGCCGAATGAGAAATGCTTTTTATCAGGCACTTTTGCGGGCGGGGTATTCAAAGGAGGATATCTGTCTGTGCGGCACCCGTGTCAGCTTTTGTTTCACAAGGCCCCGGACTGTTCAGCCCAGGCATTGCAGGCTGCGTGTGCTGTGGGTACAGTGGAAAAACAGGAGAAACTGCAGAAAATACCTGCGCGTCACAAGATGCTTTGTGCGTACCATCGACAGAGTGGATTATCTGGGCATGTGCTTCCCGAGACTCTATCGCATGCTGGGTAAATTCAGCAGAATACCTGCCAAAAGATGCAGGAGACGGCGTTGAGTACCAAAAGCCGCCTGAATGTTTTGTACCGTGAGGCAGAGAGAATCCGAATCGGCACAGACAGCAGGATTGTACTGATGAGTGATTGTCACCGTGGCGTGGGAAACCACGGTGATAATTTTCTGAACAACCAGAATCTGGTCTATGCGGCGCTGTCTTATTATAATTGCAGGAATTTCACCTATGTGGAACTGGGGGACGGCGACGAGTTGTGGGAAAACCGGCGGATTCAGCCGATCATCCAGACACACAGCAATATCTTCTGGCTGCTCTCCGGATTTTACTGTCAGGGCCGCTTTATCATGCTGTATGGAAATCACGACCGGAAGAAAGAACAGCCCCGGTTTCTGAAGCGGTATTATGACCAGTATTATGATGAGAGCAGGGACTGCAGACAGGATCTGTTTCCGGGACTTACGGCCAGAGAAGGGATCATACTGGAGATTGCTGACACCGGACACCGGATATTACTGGTTCACGGCCATCAGGGAGATTTGATGAACGATACGCTGTGGCCCCTCACACGCTTTCTGGTGAGGCATGTATGGCGCAAGCTGGAGCTTGGAGGTGTGCAGGATCCCACCAGTGCCGCCAAGAATTACAAGCGCAAGAAAGCCACCGAAAGGCGCCTGTCTGCATGGGCGGACGAAGCGGGCGTCCTTCTGGTGGCGGGGCATACCCATAGGCCCGTGCTGCCCAGGCCCGGAGAATCCATGTATCTCAATGACGGGAGCTGTGTGCATCCCCGCTGTATAACGGCGCTGGAGATAGAACGGGGATATATCACACTGGTGAAATGGTGTACGGAAGTAGGCCAAAATAACGGACTGTATGTGGGGCGCAAGGTTCTGGAAGGTCCTTTCAGGCTGGAAAATTATTTTTGATTTGCCATGGTGTTTGTACAAAATATATGCTATACTGACTCTATGTATCGTTTGTTGAGGATATCAGTATGGAAAGAATGCTGACCTTTTATCCCAAACTGTATCTGGGTGAGGGCATTAAGGAGACAAAACTGGATAAAATAAAAAAGAAACTGGTTAAAAATCCGCTGTTTTCCAATGTGTATGTACTGACATTTGCCAGGAATCAGGCGGATCAACTGGAATTTTTTGACGCGAGACAACTCAGACAGCGCTTTTATGACGGATATCCGCTGGAAGTGGTGGGCATTGCCCGGGATTATGAAGACGCCCTGAAGCTGGTGGAGAGGATCGCCCGGGAGTGCCTGAGAGAACGCGGAGACTGCAGACTGAAGGAGTACCTGACATGTTGACAGTGATATTGAAAATTCTCAGCATTTTGGGCATTCTTCTGCTGGTACTTCTGGGAGTGCTGTTCTCAGCCATACTGCTTGTCCTCTTTGTGCCTGTCACTTACCGGGTGCGGGCGGACAGGCAGGAGACTGTGCCGGACGGGGACGGGAGACCGGCTGATTCGCCTCTCATGCATATTGCAGTGAAGGCCGACTGGCTTTTGGGAGTCCTGCGGGTGCGTTTTATGTATCCCGATCCGGGTACGGTCAAAGTGAAGGCTCTGTGTTTTACGCTGTTTGACTCAGGAGCAGGGCATGAGACGACAGAGACGCGAAAGAAAACGGCCGAACAGCGGAAGCCGTCCGAACAGAAGGACGAGGCCGGGCAGGAGACGGCATCCGAACAGAAGGATGTGGCCGGACAGGAGACGGCAACCGAACAGAAGGGTGCGGACAGGCAGGAGCAAGCGTCCGGACAGAAGAAGGCGGAGGGGCCTCCTCCGGCGGCACAGCAGCCCGTTTACGGTGCAGATCGGGATGAGAAAACGTCATTCGGAGAAAAAAGCCGCCCCAAACAGGAGCCGAAGCAAAATGAAAAGCAGAATATAATCGAAAAAATACGATACACATTCCGGAGAATCTGTGCTAAAATAAAAGAGCTGTGGGAAAATTTTGCCTATTATAAAGAAGTCCTTTTATGTGAGGATACCCGAGGTCTCGCGCAGCATACGCTGATGCGGACCGGCAAGGTGTTAAAAAGCATCCGGCCCAGAAAGCTGCGCGCCGATATCCTGTTTGGCACAGGTTCCCCGGATACCACAGGATATGCGTTCGGTATCTATGGCATGTTTTGTTCCTGGCTTGGAAAATGGGTGACAGTCACGCCTGATTTTGAGCGGGCCGTGCTGGCGGGGGAACTGGATGCCGCAGGGCATATCACAATCTTTCAGCTTTTGTGGCACGGTCTGAGGCTCGTCACAGACCGCAGGCTTCGCGAACTTGTGGACAAACTAAGAAGAACATAAAAAGACGCGTGGGATAAATCACGCGGGAACGGAGAGAATATGGCAAACAAAGAAAATGAATTTCAGGGCGTAGTTGAATCTCTGCTGCAGGGTATGGACACCGTACTGTCCACCAAGACTGTGGTGGGCGAGGCCACAACGGTGGGAGATACCATTATCCTTCCGTTGGTGGACGTTACCTTCGGCGTGGGCGCGGGAGCGGGCAGCAACAGCCAGAAGGGCTCGGGCTCAGGCGCCGGCGGACTGGGCGGTAAGATGACGCCCAGCGCGGTTCTGGTGATCAGAGACGGTTCCGTAAAGCTTGTAAATATCAAGAATCAGGATACGGTGACCAAGATTCTGGACATGATTCCCGATCTGGTGGATAAGTTTACCCAGCCCAAAGAGAAGGAAGACATGAGTGACACTGAGATCGTGGATCTGGCATTTCCCGAGGAGCCCGATAAATAATTTATGTTTCGGACTGTCATAAAATGCGGCGGAGCGCCATATAATACAGCGAGATAATATGCATGTGTGCAATATTATGAAAAAACTTGTTGGTCTGGTCTCTTTTCTGCTCGCGTTGGGAATGCTTTTGATGTTGATTGCAGGCAATCGGCTGATTGGCCTGATTATTGTCGCCCTGCTGTTATTTTTGGGCTATAATTGTCTGTGCGGCGACTAAGAGGTATAAGGTTGAAAGAAATTCGTTTCAACCTCCCTGATTTGAGTGCGCGCTGAGGCGCGCAGATGGGAGCAAAAATGAAGGACTGGGAAGAAATCATAAAGGCGGAGAGTTCAGAGGAACTGAAGGAAGTCAAACTCTGGCTGTTTCAGGAATATATGCGCCTGGATCAGGAGCGGAAGGATCTGAGCGACATGATGGACAAGTTCCGGAAGGAGCGCACATCCTTTCAGGAGGAGATGAACGCCTTAAACCGCCGCAGCGTCCAGGAACGCAAAAGGCTGCGGGAGGAGAATCTGTTTTTTGATAAGAAGATGGCGATTCTGCAGGAGGGTTTCAGACAGCTTGAGGCGGACCGCAAGGCGCTGGAGCGGGAACGCATCAGCATGGAGAAGGAGCGGGAGCTGATGACACGGAGCCGGACTCTTGATTTTTACGGCGAAGACCCGCTGATGGAACTGCTTTTCCGAAATGCCACCAATCCGCTGGCGCTTAGAAAACGCTATAAAGATCTGGTGAAGATATTCCATCCCGACAATGTGGCCGGAGACGAGGAACTGGTACAGATGATCAACAGAGAGTTTGCAAGACGCAGGAGAGAAGAGGCGTAAGCAATGGTTTGGGACAACAAAAAAGGGAAGGCAGCTGCTTTCCCTTTTGTCTGTTAAGTATCTTTTTTCAAAATTTTCAAAATTTTGTGTTAAGCGCGCTCAACACTGCCGGATCTCAAGCAGCTGGTGCATACATGCATTCTCTTTGTTCCGCCATTTACTTTGCACTTTACGCTCTTTACGTTAGCGTTCCAGATTGCATTGCTTCTTCTATGAGAATGGCTTACGTTATTACCGAAATGAACGCCCTTGCCGCAAACATCACACTTAGCCATATTGACACCTCCTAAACATGCTAAACTCACAACAGTGATATATTACCAGAAATATGGAATAAAAGCAAGCAATTTTTTCAATAAATTTCTTCAATAAATTTTTTATAGAAACAGTTTTCTTTTTAGGAAAAAGCTGGTAAAATAATCTATGTGTATGTCTATACCGAAAAGGAGGTAGAACATGAAAGGTTCTTCGATGAATACCCACATGGGGAATATTGTCATAAACAATGAGGTGATCGCCCAGTACGCAGGCAGCGTGGCTGTGGAGTGCTTTGGTATCGTAGGCATGGCCGGGGTGAATGTCAGGGACGGCCTGGTGCGTCTGCTCAAGATGGACAGTCTCACCAGAGGAATCAACGTGTCTCTTAACAATAATAAACTGACTCTGGACTTTCATGTGATTGTGGCTTACGGGGTGAGCATCATCGCCGTGTCGGACAATCTGGTCAGCAATGTAAAGTATAAGGTGGAGGAATTCACCGGTATTGAGATAGAGAAGATCAACATCTTTGTTGAAGGTGTAAGAGTGATTGATTAAGGAGGAACTTGATTGTGAGTTTACAGAAAATCGACGCTAAGATGCTTTCAAAGATGTTCTTAGCAGGCGCCAAAAATCTTGAAAGTAAAAAAGAATGGATCAATGAGCTGAATGTGTTTCCCGTACCCGACGGGGACACGGGAACCAATATGACCATGACGATCATGTCTGCGGCCAGAGAGGTAGCCGCCCTGGGAGGAAATGCGGATATGGAATCCATCTGCAAAGCGATCTCCTCCGGTTCCCTTCGCGGAGCCAGAGGCAATTCCGGCGTAATTCTCTCCCAGTTGTTCCGCGGTTTTACCAAGGTGATCAAAATCCAGTCGGAGCTTACTGTTTCCGTGTTTGCGGACGCCTTTGACAAAGCGGTGGAAACGGCTTACAAGGCGGTTATGAAACCCAAAGAGGGTACGATTCTGACGGTGGCCCGCGGCGCGGCGGAGCGGGCAAAAGAGCTTGCAGAAGGCGGCGAAGAGGATCTGGAGACCTTTTTCCGCGCGGTGATCGAGCAGGCGGAGTATGTTCTGAGCCAGACTCCCGAGATGCTGCCCGTGCTGAAGCAGGCCGGCGTGGTGGATTCCGGCGGACAGGGACTTGTGGAGGTTCTGCACGGCGCGTTTGATCTCTTTATGGGCAAGGAAGTGAATCTGGATCTGAACAGCCCTGCGGCTCCTGAGCGGAAAACGGGGTTCGGTTCGTCCTATGAGGCGCAGGCAAACGCTGAGATCAAATTCGGATATTGTACGGAATTCATCATTTTGTTGAACAAGCCCTTCAATGTCAAGACCGAGAAGGATTTTAAGAGCTTCCTGGAGTCTATCGGCGATTCCATTGTCTGTGTGGCAGACGACGATGTAGTAAAGGTGCATGTACACACCAACGATCCCGGTATGGCGATTCAGCGCGCGTTAAAATACGGCGCACTCTCCAATATGAAGATTGACAATATGCGTCTGGAGCATCAGGAGAAACTGTTTAAAATGTCTGAAGACGGCAAAGCAGAGGAGAAAGCCGTGGAGGTATCGGGCGCTGCCGAACATCCTGCGGCGCCTGCAGCCGAACCTGAAATGCCCCACAAGGAGGTCGGATTTATCGCGGTCTCTGTGGGTGAGGGCGTAAATGAGATATTCAGAAGTCTGGGTGTGGATCATATTATCGAGGGTGGCCAGACCATGAATCCCAGCACTGCGGATATTCTGGATGCCGTTGACAAGGTCAATGCGGACACCATCTTCATCCTTCCGAACAACAAGAATATAATTCTCGCGGCCAATCAGGCGGCAGAGCTCATGACGGATAAAAATCTGCTGGTCATTCCCACCAAAACCATTCCTCAGGGAATTACCGCCGTCATCAATTTTGTGCCGGATATTTCCGTGGATGAGAATGAACAGACCATGCTGGAGGAGATCGGAAAAGTAAAGACCGGACAGGTAACTTATGCCGTGCGTGATACCGTGATCGACGAGAAGGAGATCAAAAAGGATGACTATATGGGCATCGGAGACGCGGGGATTCTCGCCGTGGGTCAGGATATGGCCAAAGTGACGGAAGAGATGGTCGCCGCCATGGTGGACGAGGATTCCGAACTCATCAGCGTCTATTACGGCGCCGATGTGGAGGAGGCTGCCGCGGAAGAACTCCGCGATATGCTTGAGAGCGCTTATCCTGCCTGCGACATTGAACTGCAGTCCGGGGGACAGCCTATTTACTATTATGTGATCTCTGTGGAATAAACAGCGGCAGGACAGGAAGGAGACAGTTTTGTCTCCTTCTTTTGAATGTGCAGTCCCATGCAGAGGAAATTATGAGTTGAAAAAGATGGGAAAACAGACTAAAAAGGAAGCTCAGATAAAGGAAGCTCAGATAAATCAGAATACACCTGTCATAAAGCTGAAAGGCGTGGGGGAAAAGGCAAATGCGCTTTTTGCCAAAATTGACGTTGCCACCGTGGGCGATCTGTTGTCCCATTATCCGCGGGATTATGAGAGCTTTGCCCTGCCGGTTACTGTGGGTGAAACGGTTCCGGGGGAGGTCTGTGCGGTTTATGTGGCGGTGGCAGGGATTCCCAATCAGAAAACGGTCCGTTCTCTGACGATCCTGAATGTGATCGTGCGGGATGAAACCGGCGGGATGCTGCTTACGTTTTTTAATATGCCATTTCTAAAGAAGACTTTAAAACCGGGCGGTTATTATGTGTTTCGGGGTCTGGTACAGACCCGCGGGACGGCAAAGATCATGGAACAGCCCAAAATCTATGGTCTGGAGGATTATCGCAGGCAATGCGGTCAGCTCATGCCCAGATATGCCCTCACAAAAGGGCTTACGAATCAGGCGGTTTTAAAAGCGGTGCGTCAGGGGCTGGATGCCATTGAATACGAGGAGGAATTTTATCCCCGGAAATTTTTGGAGCGGCATGAACTGATCTCTGTACGGGAGGCTCTGCGGGGCGTTCATTTTCCGGCAGACTATGAGGCCTTGAAAAAGGCCCGCAGACGGCTGGCTTTTGACGAGTTTTTTGGATTTATTTTGATGCTTCGCAAGAATAAAGAGCTGGTTCAGGGACTGGATAATTGTTATCCGATGCTGGAGACGGCGGACACCGTGCGCTTTCTGGAGCAGCTTCCTTTTCCGCTGACCAATGCGCAAAAGAGAGTGTGGAGCGAACTGCGCGAGGATATGGCGGGAGCGCACTGCATGAACCGGCTGATTCAGGGGGATGTGGGAAGCGGCAAGACGATTCTGGCGGTGCTGGCGCTTCTCATGTGTGCGGCAAACGGCTGTCAGGGGGCTTTAATGGCTCCAACTGAAGTGTTGGCCAGGCAGCACTATGAGGGCATCTGTGCCTATACCAGACAATATCATCTGAGCTTCAGGCCGGTGCTTTTAGTGGGAAGTATGACTGCGGCGCAAAAACGGGAGGTTTATGCGCAGATATCCTCCGGGGAGGCGAATCTGATCGTGGGTACACATGCACTGATTCAGGGCAAAGTAACTTATCACAGGCTTGCTCTGGTGGTGACGGATGAACAGCACCGTTTCGGCGTCCGCCAGAGGGAGAGCCTTGCGGGCAAAGCCGAACAGGGAACCGGCGCCATTGGAGATGGTCATCCCCATGTGCTGGTCATGAGCGCCACCCCCATTCCCCGCACACTGGCCATCATTCTCTACGGCGATCTGTCAGTGTCTGTGATAGACGAGCTTCCGGCGGACAGACTACCCATCAAAAACTGCGTGGTCAACACCTCATATCGCCCCAAGGCATACGATTTTATCGCAAAAGAAGTGGCGGCGGGACGGCAGGCCTATGTTATCTGTTCCCAGGTGGAAGAGGGCGAGCTTGAGGATGTGGAGAATGTGGTGGAATATACGGGGAAGCTCAGGGCCGCTCTGCCGGCATCCGTTCAGATCGCATATCTGCACGGAAAAATGCATCCTGTGGACAAAAACAGAATTATGGAAGAATTTGCGGCTCATAATATTGATGTGCTGGTCTCCACTACAGTGATCGAGGTGGGCGTCAACGTGCCCAACGCCACGGTAATGATGGTGGAAAATGCCGAGCGCTTCGGTCTGGCGCAGCTTCATCAGCTCCGCGGGCGCGTGGGAAGGGGAAATTGTCAGAGTTATTGCATCTTTGTGAGCTCCAATGAAAAAAAAGAGACTATGGAACGCCTTGACATACTGAACCATTCCAACGACGGTTTTTATATTGCCGCTCAGGATCTGAAGCTCAGAGGTCCCGGAGAACTGCTGGGTGTCCGACAGAGCGGAGATCTGGCCTTTCAGATCGGGGACGTGTATGCGGACGCGACCGTTCTGCAGGAGGCCGCAGGCGCGGTGGATGAGCTGCTTGGGAAGGATGCGGAGCTTATGGGTGATGAATACAGGGATTTGCGACACTATTTTGAAGCACATAGACGACATGATAAAAACGTCACTGATTTTAGAACAATTTAATATTAAGGGCTGTTTATGAATAAACGAAAATCTATATTTGTAATAACAATTGGAATACTCCTCATACTATTGAGCATTTTAGCAGTTTTAATGACAAAAATTGCAAAGCAGAGACAAATTCAATTGCCGGATAAAATCACACGGATCGTGTGCAGGGAGTTCGATGAATCCAGAACGGAGTATACCGATTCGGAAGTTTTAGAGAAAATAGAGCGTCTTTTGTCAGAAGCCAGGTTTGAAAAAATAACAGATGAGGAATATTATGTTGGAGGGTATATGTTTGAGTTCTATGAAGACGAAGTTTTGCATTATGTCGGAATATCCAGAGATCACTTTATTTATGATGGCACAGGCTACCGTGTAGATGAGGAAATTAATTGTGAAATCCTTAGAACATTGGGGAAATATGCCGGAACAAATAAGTGAGCAGGCAGTTTGATATAACCTCTGAATCGGTATGGTCAGCATAAGACAGATTACCCGATTTAGAGGTTTTTCAGTTGACTTTCGCACGATATAAAAGTAAAATAACACTATCTATACGAAATGAGGGAGAGAGCAAATGGCAAAAATAGCAATCGTCACAGACAGCAACAGCGGGATTACGCAGGCGCAGGCTCCGGAGCTTGGAATACACGTTCTGCCGATGCCCTTTATGATTGACGGAAAAACTTATTTTGAGGATATTGATCTGACACAGGAGCAATTCTATGAAATGCTGTCAACCGGGGCTGAAATTTCCACCAGTCAGCCCTCTCCCGAAGCGGTGATGAAGCTGTGGGACAAGCTTTTGACAGAGTATGATGAGATCGTTCACATTCCCATGTCCAGCGGACTGTCAGGCTCCTGTCAAAGTGCCGCCATGCTGGCGCAGGATTATGACGGCAAAGTGCAGGTGGTAAACAACCAGCGCATTTCCGTGACGCAGAGACGCTCCGCGCAGGATGCCAGAGAGCTTGCAGACAAAGGGATGAGTGCTGTCCAGATTAAGGAAATTCTAGAGCGGGATAAATTTAACAGCAGCATCTATATTATGCTGGATACCTTGTATTATCTGAAAAAGGGCGGAAGGATTACGCCCGCGGCCGCGGCGATCGGTACGCTGCTGAAATTAAAGCCTGTTTTGCAGATTCAGGGAGAGAAACTGGATGCTTTTGCCAAAGCCCGCACCACAAGCCAGGGCAAATCCATTATGATCAATGCCATCAAAAACGATATGATCAACCGTTTTGGAGGTTTTACCGAGCGCAAAGAGGTACGGCTTGCAGTGGCCTATACTTATGACAGGGACGCCGCTCTGGCATGGCGGGACGAGGTGATGGCTGCTTTTCCGGGCTATGAAATGCATATGGATCCATTGTCTTTAAGCGTTGCCTGTCATATCGGTCCCGGCGCATTGGCGGTGACATGCTGCAAAAAGCTTGAGACAGATTAATCTTCAGGAGAAGCAGACTTCAAAAGAAGTAATATTTAACAGGAGTAATTTCGATGGCAAATGAGAATCATTATGACGCCTCCAGTATCACGGTGCTGGAGGGGCTTGAGGCAGTGCGCAAACGTCCGGGAATGTATATCGGAAGCGTTTCCACCAAGGGCCTGAATCACTTGATATACGAGATCGTAGACAATTCCGTGGACGAGCATCTGGCCGGGTATTGCGATACGATTACCGTTACGCTGGAGGCGGACGGTTCCGCCACAGTGACCGACAATGGCCGCGGCATCCCTGTGGGAATGCATGAAAAAGGGATCAGTGCAGAACGGCTGGTTTTCACGACACTGCACGCCGGCGGCAAGTTTGACAATACTGCGTATAAGACCAGCGGCGGACTTCACGGTGTGGGTTCCTCCGTGGTGAACGCGCTTTCCACCAGATTGACCGTCAGAGTCAAAAGCGACGGATGCATTTATGAAGACCAGTATGAGCGTGGCATTCCCGTGATTGATCTGGTAGACGGACTGTTGCCTGTGGTGGGTAAGACGAGGGAGAGCGGCACTACCATCAACTTCCTGCCGGACGATACAATCTTTGACAAGACCCGCTTTAAAGAGGATGATGTCAAGAGCCGTCTTCATGAGACCGCGTATCTCAATCCCAATTTGACCATTATCTTTACAGATAAGCGGAAAGAGGAGGCGGAGAAGATTACTTTCCATGAGCCGGAAGGCATCGTGGGATTTATCAAGGACATGAACAAATCCGCCGAGACGGTTCACGATGTGATCTATTTCAGCGGTGAGAGCGAGGGGATCTCCGTGGAGGGAGCCTTTCAGTATATTAATGAATTCCATGAGAATGTGCTGGGATTTTGTAATAATATTTACAATTCAGAGGGCGGTACGCATCTGACGGGATTTAAGACCATGTTTACCAATGTCATCAACACTTATGCCAGAGAGTTGAATGTACTGAAGGAGAAGGATATCAATTTCACCGGGGCGGATGTGAGAAACGGTATGACGGCAGTCATTTCCATCAAGCATCCGGACCCCAGATTCGAGGGACAGACCAAGACGAAGCTGGACAATCAGGATGCGGCCAAGGTGGTGAGCAAGATTACCGGAGAGGAGATCGTGCGCTTTTTTGACCGCAATCTGGAAACTCTGAAGAGTATCATCGGCTGCGCCGAGAAAGCCGCCAAAATTCGGAAAGCGGAGGAAAAGGCCCGCACCAATATGCTCTCCAAACAGAAATTCTCTTTTGATTCCAACGGGAAGCTGGCCAACTGTATCTCCAGAGATGCCTCAAAATGTGAGATTTTTATCGTGGAGGGAGACTCTGCCGGAGGCAGCGCCAAAACCGCAAGAGACCGGAACTATCAGGCGATCCTGCCCATCCGCGGAAAGATCCTGAACGTGGAGAAGGCCAGCATCGACAAAGTGCTGGCAAGCGCGGAGATCAAGACCATGATCAATGCCTTCGGCTGCGGATTTTCTGAAGGTTACGGAAATGACTTTGATATTTCCAAACTCCGCTATGACAAGATTATCATTATGACGGATGCCGATGTGGACGGTGCCCACATCTCCAATCTGCTGCTGACTTTTTTCTACCGGTTTATGCCGGAGCTGATCTTTGAGGGACATGTGTACCTTGCCATGCCTCCCCTGTACAAGGCTCTGCCCGCAAAGGGGGAGGAAAAGTATCTCTATGATGACAAGGCTCTGGAGAGATATCGCAAGACCCACAAGGGCTCCTTTACCCTGCAGCGCTATAAAGGTCTGGGCGAGATGGACGCTTCCCAGCTCTGGGAGACCACGCTGGACCCTGAGCGCAGACTGTTAAAACGGGTGGAGATTGAGGATGCCCGCATGGCCAGTGAGATGACAGAACTGCTCATGGGCACTGAGGTTCCTCCCCGCCGGGCATTTATTTATGCCCACGCGCAGGACGCGGAGCTGGATATTTAGGAGGAAAACGGATGCACAGCAGAGAGGACGGAAACAGAGGTATGAAAGGCGTTGAGCGGCCCATAGCAGGACGCATTTGTTTTATTGCTTTTTTTGCACTGTTAGCGTTGGCTGTGGCCGAAATAATCATATTCCGCTATGGAGAGCGCGTGGAGGATATTTATATCGGCAGCGATTTTTGGGCCTTTGAACCCGTATACAACCGCAGCGGTTCGTGGCTTCACGGCCGGCTCAAGCTCGGCTACCGGCCGGATATCCTGTTTCTGGAACACGCAGTTACTCTGTTTCTGCTATGGTTTCTGTCCCGCTTTACTGATTTTATCAGTATGATACTGGGAATGAGCAGGCGCTGGAGCCTTTTTGAGGATTTGGCTACAGCGGCCACTCTGGTCCGTCTGATCAATGTGATCCGGGGCAGGTATACGCTGGATTATATTTACATTAACCCGCTGCATGCCACCTATGATCTGGTGGATATTTATCTTGGCATCAGCCTTTTTTTCCTGTGCGTCTGGATGGTACTGGCTGAGATCAGGACGCTCAGGCTCAAGAGACAGGCTGCTCAGGGCATGAGTTTTGGAGGACGTATGAAATGGGAGCTTGTACTCACGGGGAACGCCTGCAGGGCTCCTTTTATGAGTTCGGCAAAATGGAAGAACATACAGGATCGTTATGAGTATCATCTGAAAGAAAACGAACAGATATCTGCCTGAATACGTTTTATTTTTACGGAGATTTTTTATGACTACAGAATTTATCAGAGAGCAGTTGTTTGCGCTGCAGGATACAGAATATAAAGCGTTTCATTCCCGGCTGATGCCTACGGTGGATCCTGATCTGATCATCGGGGTACGGACGCCGGATCTTAGAAAGCTGGCCAAAAAGCTCTGGAAGACGGGAGATACCGGCGAATTTATGGCGCAGCTTCCGCACCGGTATTATGAGGAAAACAATCTGCACGGATTCTTCATCGAACAGATCAAAGACTATGACGCATGTATAGAAGCGTTGAACGCTTTTCTTCCCCATGTGGACAATTGGGCCACCTGTGATATGATGTCGCCCGGGGTATTAGGCAAAGAGAAAGACAGGCTGACTGCTCAGATCAGAATATGGCTGGCCTCTGAACATACTTACATGATCCGCTTTGCCATCGGGATGCTCATGCGGCATTTTCTGGACGAATATTTTGAGGAAACTTATCTCGATACGGTGGCGGACATAAAGTCGGAGGAATACTACATCAACATGATGCGCGCGTGGTATTTTGCCACGGCGCTGGCAAAGCAGTACGACGCTGCGCTCCCCTTTATCGAGAACGGCAGGCTGGATGTCTGGACCCACAACAAGGCCATACAGAAGGCGGTGGAGAGCTATCGGATCACGCCGGAACAGAAAAACTATCTGCGGAGCCTGAAGAATAAAACAGCAAGAGGACAATCATGAACGAGAACGACAGAATCATACGAACCGAATATTCCGAGGAGATGCAGAAGTCTTTTATTGATTATGCCATGAGCGTGATTATAGCCCGGGCGCTGCCGGATGTGCGGGATGGTTTAAAACCCGTGCAACGCAGGACTCTGTACGATATGCACGAACTGGGTATCCGCTATGACCGGCCCTATCGAAAGAGCGCCCGTATCGTGGGAGATACCATGGGTAAATACCATCCCCACGGCGACAGCTCCATCTATGAAGCGCTGGTGGTTATGACGCAGGATTTCAAAAAGGGTATGCCCCTGGTGGACGGACACGGCAATTTCGGCAATATCGAGGGCGACGGGGCCGCCGCCATGCGTTACACGGAGGCCCGGCTGCAGAAGATCACCCAGGAGGCATTTCTGGCCGATCTGGACAAGGATGTGGTGGACTTTGTCCCCAATTTTGACGAGACCGAGAAGGAGCCCTCCGTGCTGCCGGTGCGGATTCCGAATCTTCTGGTGAACGGCTCCGAGGGTATTGCGGTGGGTATGACCACCAGTATTCCTCCCCACAATCTGGGAGAGGTCATAGATGCCACCAAGGCCTATATGATGAATGAATCTATCACAGACAGAGAGCTGCTGCGCTATCTCAAAGGGCCGGATTTTCCCACGGGAGGAGTCGTCATCAACAAGGATGAGCTGGCCGAGATCTATGAGACCGGAACGGGCAAGATCAAACTCCGCGGCAAGGTGGAATACGAGCATGTAAAGGGCGGAAAGACTAATGTGGTGATCACGGAGATCCCGTATACCATGGTGGGAGCCAACATTGCCAAATTCCTCTCCGACGTGGCCGCCCTGTCCGAGACCAAAAAAACACAGGATATCGTGGACATATCCAATCAGTCCTCCAAGGAGGGCATCCGCATCGTCATAGAGCTCAGGAAGGACGCCGACGCCGAGAATTTTGTGAATATGCTCTACAAAAAGACCCGTCTGGAAGACACCTTTGGCGTGAACATGCTGGCCATCTCGGACGGCAGGCCCGAGACCATGGGACTGAGACAGATCATCAAGGCCAATGTGGATTTCCAGTATGAGATTGCCACACGCAAATACACCAATCTGTTATCCCGTGAGCTGGAGCGCAGGGAGGTGCAGGAAGGACTGATCAAGGCCTGTAATGTCATCGACCTGATCATCGAAATCCTCAGAGGCTCAAAAGACCGTAATATGGCCAAGGCCTGTCTGGTGGAGGGAAAGGTGGAGGGTATTAAGTTCAAGTCCAAGGAATCCAAAATTATGGCCGCACAGCTTTGCTTTACGGAGAGACAGGCCAATGCCATTCTGGAGATGCGGCTGTATAAGCTCATCGGTCTGGAGCTGGAGGCTCTGATCAATGAGCATGAGGAGACCATGGCCAATATCTATCGCTATGAGGATATTCTGGAGCGCAGGGATTCCATGGCCCAGGTGATCATGAACGAACTGGACGGTTATAAAAAGGAGTTTGGCCGCCCCCGCAAAACCGTCATTGAGAACGGTCAGGAGGCTGTGTATAAAGAGAAAGAGCTGGAGGAGATGGAGGTCATGTTCCTCATGGACCGCTTCGGCTATGTCAAGACCATTGATATGGCCACCTATGAGCGCAATAAGGAAGCGGCCGATACAGAGAACAAATATGTATTTTCCTGTAAGAATACGGGCAGGATATGCCTGTTTACGAATACCGGGCAGATGCACACCGTCAAGGTCACAGACCTGCCCTTCGGGAAATTTCGGGACAAGGGCGTTCCCATCGACAATGTGAGCAATTACAGCTCCGAGAAGGAAGAACTCGTCTATATCACCAGCCAGTCGGAGCTGAATCTGAAACAGGTACTCTTTGTCACCGCGCAATCCATGATGAAGATTGTGGACGGCGGAGAGTTTGACGTGTCCAAACGCACGGTGGCAGCCACTAAATTAAACGAGGGCGATACCGTGCTGAGCGTTGTCACCCTCTATGACCAGAAGCATATTGTGATTCAGTCCAAAAACGGATATTTCCTGCGTTTTTCCGTGGAGGAGATTCCCGAGAAAAAGAAAGGGGCGGTGGGAGTCCGGGGCATGAAGCTGGGCGCCGGTGACAGCCTCGAAGCCGTCTATTATACGCAGAATTTTGTGGAGACCACGATTCCCTACAAGTCTAAGAATCTCTCGCTCAATAATATCAAGCCGGGCAAGAGAGACGGAAAAGGCGTGAAGATCCGCGCCTGACCGCCTGCAAAAACAGAGTGAATGACCAACAGATTGGAGAATGCATATGAGAGTGATTGCCGGCACAGCCAGAAGTCTTCCGCTCAGGGCTCCCGAGGGCATGGATACCCGTCCCACCACAGACCGTATCAAGGAGACCCTGTTCAATATTCTGCAGCCATATCTGTCGGACTGCGTGTTTGTGGATCTCTTCAGCGGCAGCGGCGGAATCGGCATTGAGGCCTTAAGCCGCGGGGCGAGAAGAGCATACTTTATCGAACAGGCCCCACGGGCTATCGCCTGTATTCAACAAAATCTTACGTTTACGAAACTGGCGGACCGTGGTATAGTGATAAAACAGGATGCTCTTGCGGCGCTCTCCGGCATTCGGGAGGAGCAGGCAGATATTCTGTTTATGGATCCGCCCTATGGTCAGGAATATGAAAAACGTGTGCTGGAGCTTTGCCGGGAACTTCCCTGGGTGACGGAAGACACTCTGATCGTGACAGAGGCGGATCTGAAAACTGATTTTGATTATCTGGAAGATTCAGGCTTTGAATTAATTAAGGAAAAGCGGTATAAGACAAATAAGCACCTGTTTTTGCGCATAGCGAAAAAGAATCCCGGAAGGTTGGATGAAAATGAAGAGAGCGGTTTACCCGGGGAGTTTTGACCCCATGACTTACGGACATCTGGATATTATCAGGCGGGCTGCCCAGACATTTGACGAGTTGACAGTCAGTGTGCTCAATAATAAAGTAAAGACACCGTTGTTTTCTGTTGAAGAACGTGTTAAGATATTAAAGGAAGCGACTAAAGATATTCCCAATGTAAAAGTGGACAGCTTCAGCGGTCTGCTGATTAACTATGCGGCGGAAAATGATTTTCATATCTCTGTGCGGGGACTGCGCGCCATCACGGATTTTGAGTACGAACTGCAGATCGCCCAGACAAACAGTAAGCTTTCCAGGGGAAAGCTGGACACTATTTTTCTTACAGCCCGCCTGGAATACGCATATCTGAGCTCCTCCAGCGTGAAGGAGATCGCCAGCTTCGGCGGCGATGTCAGCGAGTGTGTTCCCGATTTTGTGGCGGAGATGATGTATGAAAAATATAACCAGAATCATAAAGGAGAGGTAAATGAGTAGCAGAATTGAACAGCTTATCGATGAGATGGAAGAGTACATCGAAAACTGTAAGCCCAAGTTCATGTCCAATACAGACATTATCGTGAATAAGGAAGAGATAGATGAACTGCTGCGGGAGCTTCGCATGAAAACCCCTGATGAGATCAAGCGGTATCAGAAGATCATCAGCAATAAGGAGGCAATTCTGCAGGATGCCCGCGATAAGGCCGAGGCATTGATCAATGAGGCCACAGTACATACCAACGAGCTGATCAATGAGCACGAGATCATGCAGCAGGCTTATGCACAGGCAAACGAGGTGGTAACCATGGCCACCGCTCAGGCCCAGGAGATTCTGGACAATGCGATCATGGAGGCCAATGCGGTGCGCAGCGCAGCCGTGCAGTATATGGACGATATGCTTATTCATCTGGAGAATGTCATTACGGCCTCCACACAGTCTGCTACCAGCAATTATGAGAGCCTTGTGGGCTCCCTGAATCAGTACCGGGATATCATCCAGTCCAACCGCAGAGAACTGCATCCTGTTGAAGATCTGGAGACGGTTATTCTGGACGATTCCGATTCGGGACCGGATGTGATTTCCTGATGTGGAAGATCCCTGAGGGTTCCTGAGGAAATAAATCCCGTGTAAATTAACCCAGTGGAAATATACCCTGCAGGGCAGGATGAAGAATGGATTCATAAAACCAGTTTTCGGCTTGTGAAAGCTGGTTTTTGCGATTGTAGAATTAAGTGGAAGATTATGGGAGAGAATAATATGAAAAAGATACATAACAGAATCTGCGGATTCCTGTCTGCGGTCTGTCTGATTGCGGGAACGCTCATACCAGGGCAGCCGGTCTGTGCCGCCGACAGAGTGCAGTCCGTGGGGGAGGAGATTGTCATTGTTATCGACCCGGGACATGGCGGGAGCAACAAGGGCACCCAGTCAGGACACACCATCGAAAAAGAAATGACCATGGTCACTGCCATGACCATGTATCAGGAGCTTGAAAAGTATGACAATGTGAAAGTTTATCTGACACATACCGACGATCGTGATATGTCTTTGAAGGAAAGAGCCGAGTTTGCCGCCGGAGTGGGAGCGGATTTTATGTTCAGCATCCATTATAACGCCTCGGAAAACCACAGTATGTATGGATCGGAAGTCTGGATATCCTGCGAAAAGCCCTACAATGCCTACGGATATCAGTTCGGTTATCTGCATCTGCAGGCCATGCAGGAGAAAGGGCTGTTTATTCGCGGCGTAAAGAACCGGATGAACGACGAGGGGACGGATTACTATGGCGTCATCCGCGAGGCGGCGGCGCTCTCAGTGCCTGCGTTGATCATAGAGCACTGTTATGTGGACGAGGAGCGGGATGCGGATTATATTCAGAATGAGGAAGGATTTGCCGAGTTTGGCAGGATAGATGCTCTGTCCGTGGCAAAATATTTCGGCCTCAAAAGCAGTTCGCTGGGAGTGGATTACAGCGAGGAAGCCACAAAGCTTCAGCCTGCCTCCGCGGACAGTCTGGTGCAGTATACCCTGATGGACAAAACCGATCCGGACGTCTGTGAGATCGAACTGCGGGAATGCGACTACGACACAGGGGAAGTGCAGCTCACCGTCCGGGCGGCAGACTATGATACCCCCCTGATCTATTATGATTACAGCATTGACAACGGACAGAACTGGTCCCGGCTGGAGAGCTGGCCGGGAAGCAATGCTCTGACATGGGAATATACAGACACGTTTCAGCTTGATCTGACAATCCCGGGCGGCGTACGCCCCAATATCATCCTCAGGGCGTACAATCTGGCGGATTTATATACCCGCAGCAATACTCTGTCATTTGAACAGGCCATTGCCCGGCACACAGAGTCCGACGCCAAACCTGACTCAGAGGAGAACGGTGAGCCCGAGGAGATTATACCGGCCGCCGCGCCCATAGATCACACCCGCAAATCCATAGGGACCACCACCTTCATGCCCACAGTTGACGAAATCGGGGAGGAAGATGCCACCGTGGGTGTGCTGACATTCCTGAAGCTCTGTCTGGCATTCGTGATCGTACTGTTTTTTATCGTGCTGACCACACAGTTTGTCAATTACCGCAAAAGGTGGAACCGCAGGCACAGGAGATAATAGCCTGCCGTCAGCGCTGTGAGTATCAACTTATGTAACACATAATCGCCGATGGACAGATCGGTCTGTCCGATACAGGTATAGGTCTGGGCAATACAGGAAAAGCCGCCAAACGGAAGAAGGATCAGGGAATAGAGCGGCATGAGATTTCCAAGAAGCTTTAACCCTCCCGTAATCTCCAAAAGCGGCGCGATGACCCGCGGCTCCTTCCCGATCAGCAGATGGGGCAAGAGCATCAGCAGATTAAAGAGCACCATGTAGCCGCCCAGCATCAGCATACTCTGCAGGGAGGTGCGGATCGACTCATCCAGTGCGCGAAGCAGCTTCTGTGTGCCGGGAGGCTGCAGATTTACGGCGGCTGCCCCATGGGTTCCTGAGGCCTGACAGAGATTCCGGTACCTGGTGTATCTCAGCAAAAGACCATACAGCAGCGGTATACCATACATGCCAAACAGACAGGGCGCGATCCTGCCACAGCCGATCAGGGGCAGGGCGAAGCTCACAAAGTAGACGGGGCCGATATTGTTGCAGAAAGCCAGCAGATAAGTTCCCTCCTCCCGGCTTAACATCCCCCGCTCATACAGATCGGCCACGCATTTTGCACCCATGGGAAAACCGCACATAAAGCCCATGATCATCACATAACACACATTGCGCCGCACGTGGAACAACGGTCTCACAAAAGGATAGACCAAAGTGGTAAAGCCTTCGGTGAGCCCCATGCGGATCAGCGTACCGGAGAGTATCATAAAGGGCATCAGCGTGGGAATCATATTGCGATACCAGAGATCCAGACCCGTGAACGCATAATGGAGACTCAGACGGGAGTTGGTCAGAATACAGAATGTAAGGAGCAAAAAGACTGTTGTATAGAGCAGATCCATAAACCTGTTTTTTTTGCACATAAATTTTTCCGTGGACAGCTATCGTTGATTATATATATGACACAGAAGGGATCAGACATGCGCCTGGACAGATTTTTATGCCAATTGAATATGGGAAGCCGCACGGAGGTGAAGAATCTGATCCGCAGAGGACAGGTGACTGTAAACGGGGAGCCTGCCATGTCGCCGGAACAAAAAATTGACGAGAATGCGGACAGCGTCATATGCCGTGGACAGCTTCTGCGTTATCAGGCTCATGTCTATTATATGTTGAACAAGCCAAAGGGCGTGGTGTCCGCCACAAAAGACCATCATGATAAGACCGTGCTGGATCTGCTGCGTCCCACGCTTCCCGAGCAGGACAGGAAGCGGGACATCGCGCCTGTGGGCCGTCTGGACAAGGACACGGAGGGACTCCTGCTGCTTACGGACGACGGCGCTCTGGCCCACGAGCTGCTCTCACCCGGCAGGCATGTGAACAAGACCTATCTGGTGGAGACGGCAAAGCCCCTTGCCGAAGCGGATATCCGCGCACTGGAGTCAGGCGTGGATATCGGAGAGAAGAGAAATACGCTGCCCGCCGCCGTGGAAGTTCTGGAGCCGGGACTTATCCGGCTCACTATCTGCGAGGGCAGATTCCATCAGGTGAAACGCATGCTGCAGGCCGTGCGCAATGAAGTCATGTCACTGAAACGGGTGGGATTTGGACCGCTTGCATTGGACGAACTGCTTCCGCCCGGAACCGCAAGACCACTGACGCAGGAGGAAATTCATGCCCTGCAGTTTCAGCCGTCCATCCGTCCTCCCGTGCTGGATGACATCGAAGCCGTGATCTTTGATCTGGACGGCACACTGGTGGACTCCATGTGGATCTGGCATGATATCGACGTGGAGTATCTGGGTCGGTACGGCATCCCCATTCCCGACAGGCTGCAGGCCGACATCGAAGGCATGAGCTTTGACGAGGTGGCTCTTTATTTCAAGGAGCGCTTCGCCATCCCGGATACGCCGGAACAGATCAAGGACAGTTGGAATGCCATGGCATGGGATAAATATGAGCGGGAGGTGGGCCTCAAGCCTGGTGTGAAAACTTTTCTGGACGCCTGCAAAGCCAAAGGAATCAAGCTTGGCATCGCCACCAGCAATTCCCGAAAGCTTTTGGACAATATCTCTCAGGTGCATGGTCTGAAGGATTATTTTAACTGTACGCTGACGGGCTGTGAGATCACAAAGGGAAAGCCCGCCCCGGATATTTATCTGGCGGTGGCGGAGAAACTGGGAGTATCTCCCGGGCGTTGTCTGGTGTTTGAAGATATTATTCCCGGCATCATGGCGGGGAGAAACGCCGGCATGAAGATATGTGCCGTGGAGGACGCCTATTCCGCGGATATCCGCATACAAAAGCAGACTCTGGCTGATTATTACATCGCGGATTACACCCAGATCATTCTCTGACCGGATAAGACAGAACAGACATGGGAGAAACAGATAAGGAAACAGATAAGGAATTGGATAAAGGAGTATTAGATAAAGGAGTACAGGACTTTGGACAATACGGGATTTTTACCCGTAAACGCCGCCGATCTGGCGGAGCGCGGGATCGGACAATTGGATTTTGTCTATGTGACGGGGGACGCCTATGTGGATCATCCCTCCTTTGGGCATGCCATCATCAGCCGCGTATTGGAATCTGGCGGCTACAGCGTGGGCATCATTGCACAACCGGACTGGAAGGATGAAAAGAGCGTCACCGTTCTGGGCCGTCCGAGACTTGCTTTTCTGATTTCCGGCGGCAATATGGACAGTATGGTAAACCATTATTCCGTCTCCAAAAAGCGGCGTTCTCAGGACGCTTACACCCCCGGCGGAGTGATGGGAAAGCGCCCTGACCACGCAACGGTGGTCTATGGCAATCTCATCCGTAAAAGCTATCGGGACGTGCCCGTTATCATCGGCGGCATCGAGGCCAGTCTGCGCCGCATGGCCCATTATGATTACTGGTCCGACAGCTTCAAGCGTTCGATTCTTCTGGACAGTCAGGCAGATTTGATCTCCTACGGCATGGGAGAAAAATCCATTCTGGAGATTGCGGACGCCCTTGCGTCTGGGATCGCCGTGCGGGATATCTGTTTTATCCCGGGCACGGTCTACAAGACAAAGGATCTGTCCGGAATTTATCAGGGGATCACGCTGCCCTCCTATGATGAAATGAAGGCGGACAGGACCCTCTATGCCAAAAGCTTTATGACTCAGTACGAAAACACGGATGCCTGCACGGGAAAGCCCCTGATCGAGCCTTATCCGGGAGGCACATATGTGGTGCAAAATCCCCCCCAGCCGCCCCTCACAACAGAGGAGATGGATGCGGTATATGCGCTCCCCTATATGCGCAGATGGCATCCCTCCTACGACGCTCAGGGCGGGGTACCCGCCATCGCGGAGATCAAATACTCGCTGATCAGCAATCGCGGATGTTTTGGAGGCTGCAGTTTCTGCGCCCTGACCTTCCATCAGGGACGCACCGTTCAGGTGCGAAGCCACGAATCCATTCTGGAGGAAGCAAGACTGCTCACAAAAGAACCGGATTTTAAGGGATATATCCATGACGTCGGCGGACCTACGGCCAATTTCCGCCATCCCTCCTGCGAAAAACAGCTCACAAAGGGAGTGTGCCCCCACAGACAATGTCTGTACCCGAAACCCTGCCCCAATCTCAAAGCGGATCACAGGGATTATCTGAAACTGCTGCGGGCGCTGCGGGCCCTTCCGGGCGTCAAAAAGGTCTTCATCCGCTCGGGCATCCGTTTTGATTATCTGCTGGCAGACCCGGACGATACCTTCTTCCGGGAACTGGTAGAACATCATGTCAGCGGCCAGCTTAAAGTGGCGCCGGAGCATATCGCAGACGCGGTTTTATGCCGCATGGGAAAGCCGGAGAACGCAGTCTATGAGCGCTTCACGGCAAAATACAAAAAACTCAATGAGAAGCTGGGAAAAAATCAGTTTCTGGTGCCGTATCTCATGTCCTCCCATCCCGGCTCCACCTTAAAGGAAGCCGTGGCGCTGGCGGAATATCTGCGGGATCTGGGCTATATGCCCGAGCAGGTGCAGGATTTTTATCCAACGCCCTCCACGCTGTCCACCGTAATGTACTATACGGGGCTGGATCCCAGAGATATGAAACCGGTGTATGTGTGCCGGAATCCCCATGAAAAGGCCATGCAGCGCGCGCTGATCCAGTACCGCAACCCCAAAAACTACGATCTGGTGTACGAGGCGCTGAAACAGGCTCACCGGGAGGATCTGATCGGCTTCGATAAAAAATGCCTGATACGCCCCCGAAAAACCGCTGCTGAGAAAAGAACTGCTGGAAAGAATACGGCCGTAGGCAATGCCGCCGGAAACAAGGCAACCGGGAAAAAGGTAACCGGAAGTAAAATAACCGGAAACAAGGCAACCGGAAACAAGGCTGCACGGCCCAGGAAAAAAACCATACGGAATACGCATCAGAAAAAAGGAAAAGGGTAAATTAAATCAAAAAGGAGAGCAGTCATGAATATTGTTATTATCACCGGTGCGTCCTCCGGAATCGGACGGGAGTTCGTCCTGCGTATGGATCGCTCCTTTGCTTCCATCGATCAGTTCTGGCTGGTGGCGAGAAGCCGCGATAAGCTCACAAAGCTGGCAGCCGGCCTGCGCCACAAAAGCCGGATATTTGCCCTGGATGTGACCAGCAACGCGCAGTTGGAACGGCTTGAAACGGCAGTCAGGAGAAGCAACGCCAGGGTGCGCATGCTGATCAACTGCGCGGGTTATGGGATCATGGGGGCCTTTGCGGAGCAGGAGCGCAAGTCGGAAACCGGCATGGTGCGCTTAAACTGTGAGGCACTGACCAATATCACCCATCGCATGATTCCCTATATGAGGCGCGGAAGCCGTATTATCCAGATGGCCTCAAGCGCCGCGTTCCTGCCCCAGACAGACTTTGCGGTCTACGCCGCCAGCAAGGCCTATGTGCTCCGTTTTTCCCAGGCGCTGGGGGAAGAACTGCGGGAGAGAGGCATCTATGTGACCAGCGTCTGTCCGGGTCCCGTGGATACGCCCTTTTTTGACATCGCAGAGCGGACAGGTAAAACCCTTGCCATCAAGAAATACACCATGGTGCAGCCCGACAGGGTGGTGGAGAAGGCATTGCGGGACTCTCTGCACAGACGGTCAAAATCTGTGTACAGTCTGCCCATCAAAGGCGTGGAGCTGTTGGCCTGGATCGTACCCCATCAACTGGCGCTGAAATGTATGCGAAAGATGAAAGTTCTGAACGAAGGGATAAAATAAAAATGAAGTTTTCAAGACTGTTTTTGAACGACGACTATAAAGGTACCAGGGATTACCTGAAAATACAGGGCCGCTATGAGCTGGCCCGCACGATCCTGTATTTTGCCATTTCCCTCAGCCTGTTTATCGCGGGAATCGTGGCCACGGGAGACCGTCTGAATCTGTTGACCATCGTGGCTGTGCTGGGCTGTCTGCCTGCCTGTAAGAGCGCCATCGACGCATTTATGTTTCTGCGCTACAAAGGCTGCAGCCCTGAGCACATCGATGCCATAGAGGCGCATATGGAAGGCCTCTGCGGACTTTACGACAGGATATTTACCTCCTACGACAAAAATTTCCAGGTGGCACATATCACCGTGAAGGGCAATACCCTTTGCGGTTACACACAGGATGAAGCTTTTGACGAGCAGAAGTTTTACACTCATATCACGGATATTCTGAAAAAGGACGGCTTCAGGGATGTGTCTGTGAAGATTTTCAGTGATATCAATAAATATACGGCACGGCTGGAACAGTTGAAGGAGCTGGACGCGGAGGAACGCAATACCGCGGGTATTGTCAATACCTTAAACAGTGTGTCCCTGTAGCGGGAGAAGAGCAGATACCGACAGTGTAGAGCGGAAATTATCCACAGTCACAGCAAGAGGGAACGATATGCAGGAGATGACCGTCGGCCCCAATCAGGCCGGACAGAGATTAGACAAGTTTTTGCATAAGTGTCTGCCGGAAGCGCAGAACAGCTTTTTATACAGGATGCTGCGCAAAAAGAATATAACCCTGAACGGAAAACGGGCGGAAGGAAAAGAGATTCTGACACAGGGAGACGTGGTGAGAATGTTTTTTGCCGAGGAGACTTTTCTGAAATTTTCAGGGCAGGCCCGGCAGAACTCCCAGACATCCATGTCAGGAAAGCGTAATCCGCAGGGGCAGGATTTACCCAGGCAGGATTCAAATGGGCATGCCTCCTGTGCGTATGCTTCCCACAGGGATGACGTCAGCGCATATCTTGCCGCCTACAGGCAGCTTGAGGGGATATCTGTGATCTGCGAAGATACGGATATGCTGATCTTAGACAAGCCCGCGGGCATTTTATCACAGAAGGCCAAAGATTCCGATCTGAGCCTGAATGAATGGTTGATAGGGTATCTGCTGGAGACAGGAGCCATCGACGCCCGGGAGCTTCGCACCTTCAAGCCCTCTGTGTGCAACCGTCTGGACCGCAATACCAGCGGACTGGTGCTGTGCGGCAAGACGCTTCCGGGAACGCAGGCTCTCAGCGCGGCCATCCGCGAGAGGCGGATATCCAAATTCTACCGGACGATCTGCGTGGGAGAGCTGCGGGAAGACATCCGGCTGGACGGATATCTGCAAAAAGATACAGATGCCAATAAGGTGAATATTCTGACCGTTGATGCGGCGACAGAAAATACGCAATACAGAAAGACTTCTGCGGTCAGCACGGTCTGCCATCCCCTTGGTTCCACAGGCCGTTATACCCTGCTGGAGGTGGAGCTCATCACCGGCAAAACCCATCAGATACGGGCACATCTGGCAGGCATCGGCCATCCTCTGATCGGGGATTATAAATACGGCGACCGGAAGATAAACGATATGCTGAAGACTCAATACGGTCTGGAACATCAGCTTCTCCATGCTTACAGGATCGTCATGCCAAAGCAGGAGAGCGCATTTATCGCCCCATATCCCGAACAGTTTAAGTCTCTGGCAAAGGCTCTGGGACTGAATGCCTTTTAAACCGGAGCATTTTTTGATGGCATATATTTGACTTGATATCAATTCTTTTGCAAAGGATCCGCCCTGTATGCGGCGGAGTGGAAGAAAATGGCGACATGGAAATCCAGAGGACTGCGGGGTTCGACCCTGGAGGATATGATAAACCGCACAAATGAAAAATATATGGAAGCCGGACTGGCGCTGATCCAGAAAATACCCACGCCCATCACGCCCATCAAAATAGATAAAGAATCCAGACATATCACTCTGGCCTATTTTGAGAAGAAGAGTACCGTGGACTATATCGGCGCAGTGCAGGGAATCCCCGTGTGCTTTGACGCCAAGGAATGTGCGGTAGATACCTTCGCACTGCAGAATATCCATGAACATCAGGTGGAGTTTATGCAGAGATTTGAAAAACAGGGCGGCGTGGCATTTTTCCTGATCTATTACACACATAAGGAGCTGCTTTATTATCTGCCCTATGAGATGCTGGACTTTTTCTGGCAGAGAGCCAGGGCTGGAGGACGCAAAAGCTTTCACTTTGATGAACTCAACCCTGACTACATACTGCCCGCAAAACACGGAATCCTTGTGCCTTATCTGGACGCGCTGCAAAAGGATCTGGAAGATCGGGAGTAAAATACGGTGTAAAGCTTTAATATTTAATAAAGACTTTACACCATATTAATGTTCAGCTGCTTTTTTCGTCAGGTACTGTTGCTTCTAAAAGAATACTGTCAAATTCGTTTTCAAGCTCTTCTTTTTTGTCTTGTGGTACAAGTTTTAACAATTTTCTTACAAAAACTGTCAGTCTGTTAATGTATCGTAGTTGTTTGTCAGTCATATTATCGCTCATCTTTCTGCCACCTCCCAACTTGCTTATAAGTTAGTATAGTGGCTTTTCAGGATGGTGTAAAGCCTTTATTAAATTGTCAAGATGCTGCATGGCATTTTAAACATAAATTCAGGAATCATCGTTTTATGAATATTGTATATGGGAAGGTTATGATACGAAAAAATATGAACAGTAAGAAAGTCAGAGGTATCAGGCAGAATCTCAGTGCCATGCCATTATATTTGTTTTGCTGTTTAAGTCATGATATTATTATAGCAGAAGTGATTAAAGACAAATTATAAGAAATTTAAGTTGATATGAATTATCGAAATTCTAAGGAAATCAGTCTTCCTCGGAGATCACACCATATTTCCGACACATATCCTCAAAGAAATCCTCGTCTGAAAGCATGGAAATTTTATCGGCTTCACCAGCCTCCTGCATTTTCTGGATGAGCAGGAGAGTAGTCTGAAGTCCTTTTTTGTATTCCTTTTTTAATAATTCATCAAAAGTCATATACTTTCGCTCCCATTCCTGATTTTCTTTGACAGCTGTCACTCGCTTGTGGATATGCCGAATCCGGTCGTCGGTCTGTCTGTCGGCGCATTCCGCGGTGCTGTTCTCTACATACTCCAGAAAATGTACCAGTTCTTCCGGGACATCGTCCGCATTTTTCCCTTTGGTATTGAGGAAAAGCCTGACTGCACCGTCGTTCAGTTCCATTCCGTTTTCCGTGCAGCGGTTGGTGAAGGTATAACGGAACAGGCCTCCTCCAAAGGGATCAAAGCGACAGATAAAAACCACATAATTGGGCTTTAACTCGTTGAAATCGCTTCCCGGAGGCAGGCTCATCACATCCATCTGCGACTGATGATAGCGGCTGCGTTTGGAGAGATTGCCTTCGCTTTCCCCCTGCATTTCCACGTTATAGTCGCTTCCTTCATCATCCTGGGCATAGACATCCAGCCGGATGCTCCGATGATCCCGGCTGAACAGTACGGTGTGCTCTGTGTGGACGGTGACATGACCGACTTTTCGCCCAAGCAGAATCTCAAGGGCCAGTCTGCAGGTCTCCGCATCCTCCAGAGCGGCGGCAAACAGATAAGCGTCCACCAAATTTAAATCCTGAAATCTTTTATGTTGTGCCATAGTTTCTCCCGTCTCACGGCACTCGATAATTCCGCCTGTGTGAACATTATAGCGGTAAATGTAATATTCTGCAAGGAGAAAATTCAGTATAGTTAAAAATATCCAGCCTAGAATCTACGATTCCTAAATTCTGGTTTCCTGTTTACTATGTTATTTGCCTTTTCTAAAAAGTGTTCCTGTTGTATAAGATTTTGACATTACCATCAACAAAACCGACTCCAACTCCGGATTTTGCCTTTAAAATATCTGCATACTTTCCACTTTCCAGATATCTGTTCAGAAGACAGATAACTTCATTCAATATTTCTTCCCATTCAGCTTTTTTGCACCATTGGAATGGGGCATCTCTTGTATCGAAATCTGTCACTTCATTGCACAACCAATCCTCATCATCCGTATCAAATTCCGATGCTCCAATCAGCTCCATTGACCAATTATCATCACCATCGTCATACAGGTTAAATCCAAAAGCTATAACCTCATCTGGAATACCTGTATTCGATATATCTTCCAATACATCATCTAACCATTTTGATATTTCATAAAACATTATCCAAACCTCCTGTACTAATATTTCGGTTCACATATCCAATTTATAGTATAACGGCCTTTGGTGAAGGTGTAAAGCCTTTGTAAAATTGTCAGGACGTGTGTGATGTCGGATGCTTTGTGTAATATTCTGCAAGAAAAATTTCAGTATGGCTAAAAATATTTGCTTCAGAATCCACAATTTCAAAATTTGCAATTTTAAATTCATTTTGCTATAATATGAAAGAAAATAATGAGCTTGACAGCATTTGCCATATTATGTATACTGCAGGATAGTTTATTTCTTTAATTCAGTGCTATGGCAGCGCGTTAATTCGCTAAAGCATCATGGTAGTCAATATACTTAATATAAAGGACGGTTCCCATATGAGCAAAAAACTGCTGCACACTCCCGAAGGAGTGCGTGATATTTACGGGAAAGAATATGCGAGGAAGCTGCAGGTGGAGCAAAAGCTTCACGAGAGCATTTTTTCCTATGGTTATGAGGATATTCAGACCCCTACTTTTGAGTATTTCGATGTGTTTTCCCGGGAGATCGGGACAACGCCCAGCAAGGAATTATACAAATTTTTTGACAAGGAGGGCAATACCCTTGTGCTGCGGCCGGATTTTACGCCTTCCATGGCCCGTTGCGCGGCCAAGTATTTCATGGAAGCGCAGGAGCCCATCCGTTTCAGTTATCTGGGTAACACCTTCACCAACACCTCCAATCTGCAGGGAAAGCTGAAGGAAGTGACTCAGATGGGAGCGGAGCTGATCAACGACGCCTCTGTGGAGGCGGACGCGGAAATCATCAGTCTGGTGATCGAAGCGCTGAAAAATGCAGGGCTTGAACGCTTTCAGGTGGTCATCGGACAGGTGGAATATTTTAAGGGACTGTGTCAGGAAGCAGGACTGGACGAGGAGACGGAATACGATCTGCGCAGCTGTATCTCAGGCAAGAATTTCTTTGCAGCCCAGGAGCTTCTGGAGGAGAGAAATGTGCAGGAGCCCTATCGCAGTGTGCTGTTAAAGGTTGCGGATATGTTTGTCAGCATGACCTCTCTGGGCGAAGCGAGAAGGCTGGTACATAACGAGCGGTCTCTGGCCGCTATTGACAGGCTGGAACAGCTTTATGAAGTATTAAAGCTCTATGGAGCGGAGGAATTTATTTCCTTTGATCTCGGTATGCTCAGCAAGTACAATTATTATACGGGTGTTATTTTCAAGGCCTACACCTACGGCGTGGGAGACGCGGTGGTAAAGGGCGGCAGATATGACAATCTGCTGCATCAGTTCGGCAAGGAAGCTCCGGCAGTGGGATTTGTGGCAGTTATCGACGATATTATGGAGGCGTTGGACTGCCAGAAAACAGAATTGCCCGCCTCCGTCCCCAGAACAAGGCTTGTCTACCGGCGAGGAGACAGGACCGATTTTCAGGAGAAGCTGTCCCGGGCCAGAGCACTGCGGTCTCAGGGAAACGCAGTGGAACTGGTGGGAGAGGATCAGACTACGGGAGGCGTGAGAGAATGACAGACAAAAATTATCTGACCTTTGCCCTGGGAAAGGGACGTCTTGCGAATAAGACACTGGAGCTTTTTGAGGAGATCGGCATTACCTGTGAGGAGATGAAGGACAAGAATTCCCGCAAATTAATCTTTGTGAACGAGGAATTAAAGCTACGGTTCTTTTTGGCAAAGGGGCCGGACGTGCCCACTTATGTGGAGTACGGAGCCGCCGATATCGGCGTGGTGGGAAGAGACACCATTTTGGAAGAAAACCGGAATGTGTACGAGGTACTGGATCTGGGTTTTGGCAAATGCCGCATGTGTGTCTGCGGCCCGGCCTCGGCAGGAGAGCTTCTCAAACACCACGAGCGCATCCGCGTGGCCAGCAAATATCCCAACATTGCAAAGGATTATTTCTACAATAAAAAGCATCAGACCGTGGATATCATCAAGTTAAACGGTTCCGTGGAGCTGGGGCCGCTGGTAGAGCTTTCGGATGTGATCGTGGATATCGTGGAGACCGGCTCCACACTGCGGGAGAACGGGCTGGAGGTGCTGGAGGAGGTCAGCCCTCTGTCCGCCAGAATGATCGTCAATCCGGTGAGTCTGCAGATGGATTCGGAACGCATCCGCGAGTTGGTCAGCAGGCTTCGCACAAAGCTGGATGCACAGTAAAAAGGAGACAGTTTATATGAGAATCGTGGAATTAACCAAAGATACCAGAAAAGATATCCTGAATGATCTGTTAAAGCGCAGTCCCAATCATTATGGACAATACGAGGCCGCCGTGGCCGAAATTGTGGAAAACGTAAAAAATCAGGGCGATCAGGCCGTTTTTGAATACACCAAAAAATTCGACAAATTTCAGCTCGCTCCGGACAACATACAGGTAACTCCGGAAGAGATACAGGAAGCATACACCAAACTCGACGCCGCTTTGATCGATGTGATCCGGCATTCCGCAGAGAATATCCGGGCTTTTCACGCAAAGCAGCTTAGAAACAGTTGGTTTGACGCAAAGGAAGACGGCACCATCCTCGGTATGAAAATGACTGCCATTGCCAGAGTGGGCGTGTATGTGCCCGGAGGCAAGGCCGCCTATCCCTCCAGTGTGCTGATGAATGTGGTTCCCGCCAAAGTGGCAGGAGTAAACGAGATCATAATGACCACCCCGCCGGGAGCGGACGGAAAAGTGTCCCCCGGCACTTTGGTGGCGGCGGATATCGCAGGCGTGAATACCATTTATAAAGTGGGCGGTGCACAGGCCATCGCCGCCATGGCTTTTGGCACGGAGTCCGTCCCCAAAGTGGACAAGATCGTGGGGCCGGGCAATATCTTTGTTGCCCTTGCCAAGAAGGCTGTGTACGGCAATGTGAGCATTGATTCCATCGCAGGCCCCAGCGAGATTCTGGTTTTGGCTGATGAGAGCGCCAATCCCCGTTATGTGGCTGCAGATCTCCTGTCTCAGGCGGAGCACGACGAGCTTGCCAGCGCCATTCTGATCACCGATTCCAGAGAACTTGCCCAAAAGGTATCCGCGGAGGCGGAGGCATTCACACAGGTTTTGGAGCGCCGGGAGATCATCCGGCAGTCTCTGGACAATTACGGATATATTCTGGTGGCGGAAAATATGCAGGACGCCATCGACACGGCCAATGAGATCGCATCAGAGCATCTGGAGATACTCACCAAAAATCCCTTTGATGTCATGACCCGGATCAAAAACGCCGGGGCGATCTTCCTTGGAGAGTACGCCTCCGAGCCGTTAGGAGACTATTTCGCAGGACCAAATCACATTCTCCCCACCAATGGCACGGCGAAATTTTTTTCTCCGGTAAATGTGGACGACTTTATCAAAAAGAGCAGCATTATCTGTTATTCCAGAGAGGCGCTTGAGAAAGTGCATCAGGAGATCGAGCTGTTTGCCGCAAGCGAAGGACTCACCGCCCATGCAAACAGCATCAGAGTACGTTTTGAGTAAATCAGCAGGACATGAGCATCGGTTAAAGGAACATCAAACATACGGGAGGGTATTGATATGGCGCGTACAGCAGAAATCAGACGTACCACAAAGGAGACGGATATCCGGCTTTCCCTGGATCTGGACGGAAACGGCAATGCTTCCGTTGACACCGGGATCGGATTTTTTGACCATATGCTGGAAGGCTTTGCCAAACACGGATTTTTTGATCTGGAATGCCGGGTGAAGGGCGATCTGCAGGTGGACGGACACCACACGGTAGAAGACACCGGAATCGTACTGGGAAACGCCATCCGGACAGCAGCGGGAGAGAAGAAAGGTATCAAACGCTACGGTCATTTTATTCTGCCCATGGACGACGCGCTGGCCCTTGTGGCCGTAGATCTCTGCGGAAGGCCTTATCTGGACTTTCAGTGTGATTTTCCCACCGAGCGGGTGGGATATCTGGACACTGAGCTTGTGCGGGAATTCTTTTATGCGGTGTCCTACGCCGCCGGGATGAATCTGCACATCAGAATGCTGGCCGGAACCAACAGCCATCACATGATCGAGGCGATATTCAAGGCCTTTGCAAAGGCGCTGGACATGGCGGTGAGCGCCGAGCCCCGCACCACGGAAGTGCTTTCCACCAAGGGCAGCCTGGGCAGCTTGGACAGCTTGGAATAAAGGGAACAGACAAAAGCAGAAGGAAAATGTATCATATGAGCAAAAAATATACGGATCAGGAAGTAAAAACCAATAACACAGATCAGCAAAATATCGAGGAAAACGGTATACAGTCCAGAGTAAAAAAATTTGCGCCCTGTATCTATCTGTACCGTCAGCATGCGGTGAGATCTCTGACCGACACCACCATTGTGGAGACAGATCCCCTGCGGCTGGTACAGCTCTACAATGAGAATAACGCCGATGAACTGATCGTCTTTGACATGTCCCGGGAGGACGAGGAGCATGAAGCCAATCTTGACAGCATAAAGGAAATCTGCGCCGCGGCGGAGATGGATGTCATAGGCGCTGGCAATATCAAACGCATGGAGGACGTTAAGAAAATCCTCTACACCGGCTGCAAGCGGGCTATACTGGACTATGAAAAAGAGAATAATATTGCCATCACGCAGGAAGTGTCCCTGAAATTTGGCCGGGATAAAATATGGCTCTCCTACAATGATCCGCAGACCATTCTGGAACACAAAGGGCTGATAGAGCAGTATGTATCGGGAATGGTGCTGATGAATCCCCACCAGATCCGTGAAACCATGACGGTGACAGACATGCCTTTTCTGGTGCAGATTAATCAGATTGCATTGAATAAACTGATCGAGATTTTTGCCTGCGAGGGCGTCCTTGGCGTCACGGGCAATACGATCAATGACAATATCCGGGATATTTTATCCCTGAAAGATATCTGTATGCAGAACGATATTCCGGTAGAGACGTTGAAGGCGGCATATGCATGGTCTGATTTTAAATATAACAGCGACGGCATGGTGCCCGTAGTGGTACAGGACTATCGGACGGCAGAGGTACTGATGGTAGCCTATATGAATGAAGAGGCTTATCAGGAAACTTTGCGCACCGGCAAAATGACCTACTACAGCAGAAGCCGTCAGGAACTCTGGCCGAAGGGAGCCACCAGTGGCCACTTCCAGTATGTGAAGAGCCTGACTGCGGACTGCGATATGGATACGATCCTCGCCAAAGTCTCTCAGGTAGGCGCCGCCTGCCACACCGGAGCCAGAAGCTGTTTCTTCAACGAGATCGCCAGAAAAGATTACGAGCAGGCGGACAATCCCCTGCTGGTATTTCAGGAGGTTTTTGATGTGATCCAGGACCGCAAGCTCCATCCCAAGGAGGGCTCCTATACCAATTATCTCTTTGACAAGGGCATTGATAAAATATTGAAAAAGCTGGGAGAGGAGGCCACAGAGATCGTCATTGCCGCCAAAAATCCCAATGCAAACGAGATCAAATACGAGATCAGCGATTTTCTCTACCATATGATGGTACTCATGGCAGAAAAGAACGTGACCTGGGAGGAGATCACCACAGAGCTTGCAAACCGCTAAGGGCGACTGCCCGCAGGGGGATTTTCCGGTGCCGTCATTTTGTCAGAACCGGTCTGATCCGATACCGTCTCCACCCATGTGGTAATGCTGTTTTCGTAATCTGCAGAGATTGCGGAAAAACACTGTTCGGCCCGAATGCCAAAGAAACTTCTGCCGGACATATCACAGATAATGATCAACAAAAACAACGCTACGGCCAGAAGCGAACGCAGGGGGAAAGTTTGAACAGGCTCCCCCTCGCCCTCCAATTCCAGCATATCAGTCTCCTCCAGGGGATAAACGCTCGTTCTCCCATAAAGAAGCTGTTCCCTGCGGAACAGATCGTTTCGGTCTTTCTGATAGCGGGAACGAATCTGCCGCATTAATTCCACTTTTTTGTCCACAGTAAAATTACCCATATACCATCCCTCCACTTCTTTCATACTGTCTGCTACAACAGTTTATGCGGAAGCTGTCCTAATCTTGCAGAAAAAAGAAAAGGTATGCTATAATATAAAGAACTGTTCTCCGAGAATACATCGGACACAGAGACAGATAAAGGAGTAGGCATATATGTGTACAGAACTGGCATTATCGGATGATATTCTGATGAAAATAGAAAAACCGGCCCGCTATATCGGACATGAGGTAAACGCGGTCATAAAAGATAAGGAGAGGATAGCAATCCGTTTTGCCATGTGCTTTCCCGATGTATATGAAATCGGCATGTCACATCTGGGAATTCAGATCCTCTATGGAATGTTTAATGCCATGGAAGATGTCTGGTGTGAGCGGGTTTATTCCCCTTGGCTCGATCTGGATGCGATCATGCGCAGCGAAAACATCCCCCTCTTTGCTCTGGAATCGCAGGAACCGGTGAAGGATTTTGACTTTTTGGGCATCACCATCCAATACGAGCTGTGTTATACGAATATTCTACAGATTCTGGATCTGGCGCAGATACCGCTTCTGGCTGTGGAGAGAGGAGAGGACTGTCCCATCGTCATCGGAGGCGGTCCATGCGTCTACAATCCTGAACCCATAGCGGATTTTTTTGATATTTTCTATATCGGCGAGGGTGAGACCCGCTATAAAGAACTGTTTTCGCTCTATAAGGACTGTAAAGCCCGGTCGGCGGGCCGTGAGGAGTTCCTGCGTCTTGCCGCCAAAATCCCGGGTATGTATGTACCGCGCTTTTACCGGGCAGATTATCACCAGGACGGTACCATAGCCGCTTTTTATCCCACAGAAGAGGGAATCCCCGCCACCGTCACCAAGGAACTTGCCATGGACGTGAGCGGCGTGTTTTATCCCATGAAGCCGGTGGTGCCCTATATCAAAGTGACTCAGGACCGGGTGGTTCTGGAGATCCAGCGGGGCTGCATCCGGGGCTGCCGTTTCTGTCAGGCAGGGCAGATCTACCGCCCTGTGCGGGAGCGGGATGTGGACACGCTGAAACAGTATGCTCTGGAAATGCTTAAAAACACCGGACATGAGGAGATATCCCTGAGCTCCTTAAGCTCCAGCGATTACACAAAACTTCCCGAGCTCATTGATTTTCTGATCGAAAACTGCCATGAGAAGCATATCAATATTTCACTGCCTTCTCTGCGCATAGACGCCTTTTCTCTGGATGTGATGAGCAAGGTACAGGATATCAGAAAGTCCAGTCTGACTTTTGCCCCTGAGGCGGGCAGCCAGAGACTGCGGGATGTGATCAACAAAGGTTTGAGCGAAGAAGTGATCCTGCAGGGAGCCACCATGGCCTTTGAGAGCGGGTGGTCCCGGGTAAAGCTCTATTTTATGCTGGGGCTTCCCACGGAGACAGAAGAGGATATACGCGGCATTGCAGAGCTTTGCAACAAGATTGCGGCTGTTTATTTTGACAGGGTTCCCAAGGAAAAGCGTGCAAACGGCAGCGTACAGATTGTTGCCAGCACTTCCTTTTTTGTGCCAAAGCCCTTTACACCCTTTCAGTGGGCGGCCCAGTGTACGGAAGAGGAGTTTATTGCCAAAGCTTATCAGACGAGACGGGCATTGTCCGAACAGTTGAATCAGAAACGGATCCATTATAACTGGCATGAGGCGGACGCCAGCGTCATGGAAGGGGTACTGGCCAGAGGAGACAGACGGCTGGGGCAGGTGATTTTAAAGGTCTATCAAAAAGGCGGATATTTTGACGCCTGGGGAGAATATTACGATCATCAGAAATGGCTGGAAACCATTCAGGAATGCGGTCTGAGCGTTGGATTTTACACCAGCAGGAAACGGGAGCCGGACGAGATCTTTCCCTGGGATTTTATCGACTGCGGCGTCACGAAGGAATTCCTGAAGCGAGAGTGGCAAAAAGCGCAGGCGCAGCAGACATCCGAGAATTGTAAGCTAAAATGTCAGGGCTGCGGGGCGGCCCGGTTTGGCGGCGGCATCTGCACAGACCCCAAAAGTGCAGGACCTGAAAACAGTGAAAATTCGGCAAAACTGCAGGAAATCATGCACAATTTGACGCCTGGCTCTGTGGATATACCTGATATAGCAGGAAAAGCTGCAAAATCTCCTAATATTCGACTGCGCATCAAGTTTTCCAAGCACGGCGCCATCCGTTTTATCGGTCATCTGGACGTCATGCGCTTTTTCCAGAAGGCTATTCGCCGCGCAGGTATTGATGTGGCCTATACGGGAGGTTACAGCCCCCATCAGATCATGTCTTTTGCCGCGCCTCTGGGCGTAGGAGCGGAGAGCAACGGGGAATATATGGATATTGAGGTGCGCTCACTGGATTCCTGTGAGGATGTGATGCGGCGTCTGAATGAGTCCTGTGTACCGGGGATTCGGATTACCGGGGTTTATGTGCTGCCCGACGGTGCTGGAAACGCCATGGCCAGCGTTGCCGCCGCTTCCTACACAGTGAGATTTGCTCCCGGGAAGGCTCCCGATATTGATATGCCTCAGGCGCTTTCCCGTTTTCTGGAAAAGGAGCGTATTCTCATCATCAAAGAGGGGAAAAAGGGGCCGAGAGAAGTGGATATCCGCCCAGGCATCTACGTCTGCCGCTGGGAACAGGATGCGCTGCAGCTTTTGGTGGACGCCTCCAGCGCAGGCAATATCAAACCCGTGCAGATTCTGGAGGCGCTGCTTGGGGACAACGGACAGACTCTTGCGGAGAATGCGCTGTTGATTACCAGAGAAGAACTCTACGGGGCTGTGGATTCGGCGGGAGAAAGACAGCTCCTGCCTTTGGGGGAGATGCGATGAGCAGACAGATCAAAGACAGCGGCAGAACAGTGCTTTCCGAAAATCAGCGCAATGCGCATAAGGGGGGAAAGCTCTTGTTTACCACATATAAGAAGCAGCCGGCGGCACTGCTGATCCTGGACGGCAGACTGCGCGCGGCACAGTTTTTCCCCGCAGAAAACAGTCTGATCGGAGCGGTCTATATCGCAAAAGTCAAGAATGTGGTCAAAAACCTTGACGCCTGTTTTGTGGAAATCGGAGGGGAAACAAGGAAAATCTGTTTTCTCTCCGGGAAGGACAGCGTACATCCGTTTCTGTTAAACCGCAAATGGGACGGGAGAATTCTCGAGGGCGACGAGTTCCCCGTACAGGTCACAAAGGATGCCCAGAAAACCAAGCAGCCTTCCGTCACCACTTTAATCTCGCTGTCCAACGAGTATTTTGCACTGAACATCGGAAACCCGCATACCGGATTTTCCGCAAAATTAAGCCCTGATCAGAAAAAGGATCTGCGCAGCCTGTTGAAAAAGGCGGGATGTCTGACGCCGGAGCCCATTGCGCCAAACCTTCCTGTCGGTCTTGTGGTGCGCACCCGGGCGGCAGAGCTTTTGAAGACGGAAAATGACAGGGCATTGCTGCTGGAATCCCTGCAACAGCTTACACTGCGCTGGAGAGCGCTCTTTCAGGCAGCGCCGCACCGAACCTGCTTTTCCTGTCTTCTGGAACCGCCCGCTCCATGGCAGGATGCGTTGGAACATCTGGTCTATCCACAGGAGTATGAGGAGATACTAACCGATGATGAGCATATTTATGCACAGCTTCGGGCAGATGCAGACGGTTTGATTCCCTCCGATAAGGCCATCCGGCTGTATGACAGAGCAGAACAGCAGGCGCTTCCTCTGTCCAGGCTCTACGGATTAGAGCACAAGCTGGAAACGGCTCTGAATCGCCGTGTGTGGCTCAGATCCGGCGCTTACCTCATCATTGAAGCAACGGAGGCTCTGACCGTGATCGACGTGAATTCGGGCAAATGCGAGGCGTCAGGAGCATCCCGGGAGATATGCGCGCGTATCAACAGGGAAGCGGCGGAAGAGATCGCCCTGCAGCTTCGTCTGCGCAATCTGTCCGGTATCATAATCGTTGATTTTATCAATATGGAGTCTATTGCCGATCAGAGAGCGCTGATGAATTATCTGGAAGAACTCACTGCATCGGACAGACAGAAGACAACGATTGTGGATATCACGCCTTTGGGGCTGGTTGAGATCACACGCAAAAAGAACAGAAAACCGCTGGCAGAACAAATCGTATCTGCCTGACAAAGAGGAGTGCTTATGAGCTTTGAAATTTTGAACTTTCGGAAGGTCCGGGACGGAAAATATCTGAAAAATTACGAAATTACCTACAGCAATAAGGCCGGAAAAGAAAAGAAATACGAAATGGTGAGCCGAAGAGAATTGCATTCCATTGAGGATGTGGGCGCAGCGCCCAGCGGCGTTTCTATCGTGGCCACCTGTGGGGACAGACTGTTGTTGCTGCATGAGTTTCGCATGGGGGTGAACCGGACGGTCTATAATCTCTGCGCCGGCATGATAAACGAGGGAGAGAGTATTGAGGAATGTATCGCCAGAGAACTCTATGAGGAGACCGGCCTGCAGATCCGAAAAATCAAAACCATACTACCTCCCTCATTTGCGGCGGTGGCCATCTCGGATACCACCACCTACATTGCTTTCGCGGAAGTGGAAGGGAACTTTTCCGATCACTCCTCGGACAATGAACAGATTGAGGCGCATTTTTATAACAGAGAAGAGGTAAAGGAACTGTTGGAGACGGAAAGTTTCAGTTCCAGAGCCCAGATGGCGGCATATTTCTTTGCCTATTATGGATTCACGCAGGAGAAATAGAATGTCTGATTGGAATTCTGAATTATACTTAAAATTTAATGAGCAGCGTACGCAACCGGCAATGGATCTGGCCAAGAGAATCGAAAGATACAATCCTTTTACAATTGTAGATCTGGGATGTGGACCCGGCAACAGCACAGCAGTGTTGAAATCTGTCTTTCCAAAAGCCAGATTGACAGGAATTGATAATTCGCCAAATATGATAGAACAGGCCAGAAAGACATATTCAGATATCGAGGCATATTCAGATATTGAGTTTAAACTGGGCGATATCCAAAATCTAAATGAGCATTATGACTTAATCTTTTCAAATGCCTGTTTACAATGGGTTCCGGACCACGAATCGCTTTTGCCGTTTTTGATGAAGAGCTTGAATGAGCAAGGAGTATTAGCAGTACAGATTCCGATCAATGAACAGGAGCCCCTATTTCAAATGATAAAAGAGACGGCAACACAATCGACATCTGATTTTAGTCAGGCATACTTTGAAAAAAATGATACACTTGTGCCAGATGATTATTATGAGATTCTTTCTACCTGTACATCTGATTTTGATATCTGGGAGACAGTATATTATCATGATATGCCATCACATGAAGAATTGGTGAACTGGGTGCGAGGTACCAGACTGCGCCCTTATTTGAATTGTCTAAATGATGAAGAGCAACAAATATTTGAGGCGGAATTGCTCAGACGATTGAAAGCACAATATCCGGTCCGAAAGAATAAACATGTAATTTTGAAGTTTAGAAGATTATTTTTCATAGCAATTAAGTGACACAATATCAAACGGGAGGTCGGAAAACATGAAAATTTTTGCCTATGCGATGCGCGAATTTGACGAGAAGGGATTTTTTGATCAATACTCCAGAGAATTAGGCTGCGAATATGGTTATACCACCGCTTATCCTGAACCGGGGAATGTGGAGCTTGCAAGAGGATATGATGCCATCAGCGCCACGCCCTGTGATCTTGGCGCAGATATGCTGGACCGGTTTTACGCGGTGGGAGTCCGCTATATCGCCACCCGTTCTATTGGAGTGGATCACATAGATCTGAAGCACGCCAAAGAATTAGGGATGGGAGTGTGTCATGTGTCCTATGCGCCGGAAACTGTGGCTGATTACGCCATTATGCTGATGCTCATGTGCTGCCGCAATATCTGTCATATCTTAGAGCGCTCCAAAGTACAAGACTATACCTTACAGGGAAAAATGGGCTGCGATATCAGCGACTGCACCATAGGAGTCCTGGGAACCGGTCAGATCGGCAGAACAGTCATCCGGCATCTGTCGGCTTTCGGCTGTAAGCTGCTGGCCTATGACCTGTATCCCAACGAGGAGTGCGGCAAGCTTGCAGAATATGTATCGCTGGAAGAATTGTACGCCAGGTCAGACATCATTACACTACATACCCCCGCCACAGCGGACAATTATCATATGCTCAGCCGGGACGCCTTTTCCCGGATGAAAGACGGCGTTACGATCATCAATACCGCCCGGGGGACCCTCATTGATACGGATGCCCTGATTGAGGCTGTTGAATGCGGCAAAGTAGGACATGCTGCGTTAGACGTTCTGGAGCAGGAAAACGGTCTGTACTATGCCAACCGTATGGGGGATCCCATAGAAAATCATGCTATGGCAATCCTACGTTCTTTTCCCAATGTGATTTTATCGCCGCATACGGCTTTCTATACAGAAAAAGTGGTTCGCGATATGGCCCGCAAATCCATGACAGGCGTTTTGGATATGATGAATCATCGGGAGAATCCGTTGATCGTTGTCTGATAAATAAACTTTTATGAGAACAAAAAGCGTTCGGTGCAGGCAGAAGCGACATGCAACTATGCGCAAAACCATAGTTTAACGAATAGTTGATGCATTCCTGATTTAAATAGCTGCCGTATTTCCAATTTATATTCCCAATTCCTCAGAATCCAATATTACGGTAAAAGGCCCGTCATTTATGAGGGCGATCTGCATGTCTGCACCGAAAATTCCGGTCTCAACCACCGGAATTTCCTTTTTGCAGCATTGAATAATATATTCATACAGTTCATTGGCCATATTTGGTTCGCCGGCATTTATAAATGAAGGCCGATTGCCTTTCCGGCAGTCTGCGTACAGTGTAAATTGTGATACCAGTAACAGACTGCCGCCCACATTCTTTAAGTCCAGATTGGTCTTACCGTTCTCATCCTCAAATATTCTAAGGCCAAGCAGCTTTTTGACCATTTTATCAGCCTTTTCCACCGTATCCTGTCTGTCGATACCGATCAGAACCAGAAATCCTTTCGATATCTGAGCTATCATATGATTATCCACAGTGACGGAGCTCTCCGCCACGCGCTGAATCACAAAACGCATGTAATTCTCCTTTATTTTTACAGCTTATTCCGTTTCATATTTGATTCATTTTTTATTCTTTTTTATTTCTTGTTACCGGAAGAATTGTTTTTTCCGTCTTTTTGATTCTGTTTTCTGAATATTCTGACCTGTTTTGAATCCTTTACATTCTGTTTGAATTCGGGAATATATTCATGAAAGCCCTCTTCGTCCACGGATCCCACTGTAAGATAATCCTCTGTTGCTATAGGCATATTTCTCCTGGACAACGCCATATTCACCAGCGACTTGACAGCCGCATAAATCACGGCAAAAACCGGTACACCGACGATCATCCCCAGTACGCCGAATGCGCCTCCAAACACCGTTATGGCAAAAATAACCCAGAAACTGGTGAGTCCTGTGGAATCCCCAAGAATCTTCGGTCCCAGGACATTTCCGTCGAACTGCTGCAGAACCAGAATGAAAATAATAAAATACAGACTGTTTAGCGGGTGCATGGGATCCACCAAAAAGATCAGGATTGTACAGGGAACAGCTCCCAGAAACGGTCCGAAAAACGGAATAATGTTCGTTACACCGATGATCACGCTGACCAGCGCCGCATATGGTGTTCGCAGCAATGTTGTCCCGATAAAACACAGCAGACCGATGATGATGGAATCCAGAACCTTTCCGCTGAAAAAACCGATAAAAGTCTTATGCGTAAACCGGAAGTTGCGGATGATCATATTGGCCGTCTGTTTCTCAAAAAGCGCATATGCAATCTTTTTAGTCTGTCCGGCAAATTTTTCCTTGCTGGCCAGCACATAAATGGATACGATAAAGCCGATAACCCAGTTCCACAGAACGCTGAGTAAATTGATCACGCTCAGAGAGATTGTCTTGATAATTGCCGCGGGAGCAGTAAATACATTATCAGTCAGCCATAATTCCAGTTCTCCTGAGTATTGGTTAATCTTTTTGACCACATAGCTGCCCACCTCAGGATTGTCCGCCAGAAGATTATTGATGACATTGGTTACATTATTCACATAAGTATCAAAGTTGGCAACCAGATTCATGATACTGGGTACAATCTGGGAGACAAACATGGCAACCAACGCATAAATGACTGCAAAAAATAAGAGCGCTGTGGTCAAAATGCTGATACCACGTATGATGGAATCCCTTTTTGCCGTGTTTTTCACAGGGAGACGTTTAAAAACCGGTTTCATGATCCGGTATTCAATATAGTTCAGGACCGGGGTCAGCAGATACGCCAGCACAAAGCCCACCACTATCGGTCTGAGGATATTGTGCAGCTTACCCAGGCCGATCTTGATATTGACTCCGTGAAACACCAGATAATAAAAGCAGATACTTGCCGCGATCACACAGAACGCCGTGACTCCCCAGCGCACATATTTATTATTAAAATGCTCTTTCATAAACAAACCTCCACTTTCACATTATTATAATCATACACCGAATCGCGCGATATCACAAGAGCCGCCAGCGAAAAAAGGTTGTGTGAAATATAAAAAAAGAGTAAAATAAGTCTGTAAAGAATCCAGCAAAGAATCGGAGAAAACATGAAATTACAGCAGATATACAGTTTTGCGAGAAAAGCTATAGACGACTATCATATGATTCAGGAGGGCGACAAGATAGCCGTGGGCATTTCCGGCGGCAAAGACAGTCTGACTCTTCTCTATGCGCTGCAGGGTCTCACACGTTTCTACCCTCAAAAGTTTCAGATTCATGCCGTGACGGTTGACCTGGGGTTTGGCAATCTGAATCTGGACGGGATCCGGGAGCTCTGCCGCAGCATGAATATTGAATACACTGTCATAGAGACAGATATCGCTCCCATTATCTTTGAGGAACGGGCTGAGAGCAATCCCTGCTCCCTCTGCGCAAAGATGCGAAAGGGTGCTTTAAATCAGGCCGTTAAAGATGCCGGCTGCAACAAGGTAGCCTACGCCCACCACAAGGACGATGTAGTGGAAACCATGCTGATGTCTTTGATCTTTGAGGGACGTCTGCATACCTTCTCTCCCGTCACTTACCTTGACCGCATGGATCTCACCGTCATTCGTCCTCTGATTTATATGAATGAAGCGGACGTCATCGGATTTGTCAATAAGTATCATGTCCCTGTGGTGAAGAGTCCCTGTCCCGCAGACGGTCATACCAAACGGGAATATGTTAAAAATCTGCTCCGGGAGATCAATTATGAGACTCCCGGTGTCAAAGAACGCATGTTTACGGCAATCAGAAACGGAATCGGGAAAGGCTGGGAATACAGTGGCGGTACTCAATAAAAACAATTATCACGATGAACAGAACAAAAATAATATTCTGAAGATGCGGGAAGTGCTAAATACGCTGCCCGGTTTCTGCAAGACTTTTTTCCGTGGAATCGAGGAATACACATCCACCAGGACCAGACTGGCTTACGCCTATGACATTCGCCTCTTTTTTGAGTTTTTACACGAGAAAAATGCCGTCTGCGCCAAATTAGAGATTGAGCAATATCCTCTCTCGCTGCTGGACGATATCACGCGTCTGGACATAGAGGAGTATTTGGAATATCTGACCTTATATCAAAAGGACGGCCGGGAAATAACCAACGATGAGCGCGGAAAAGCCAGAAAGCTTGCATCCCTCAGAAGCTTTTACAATTATTTTTATCAAAACGAAATGATCGAAAATAATCCTGCCGCTCTGGTGCCTCTGCCTAAACGCCCCGAGAAAGAGATCATCCGTCTGGAGCCAAATGAAGTAGCTGTTTTGCTGGATCAGGTGGAAGCCGGCGACAAACTTACCGAGAAAGAACTGGAATACCACAAAAAGACGAAACTGAGAGACGTAGCGCTTCTGACACTGCTGCTTGGAACGGGAATCCGCGTATCTGAATGCGTGGGCATCGATATGAGCGATGTCAATTTTGACGAGGGAGGGATTAAAATACGGCGTAAAGGCGGTTATGAGACGATCATTTACTTCGGCGAGGAAGTGGAAAACGCTCTGTTAGACTACTGGGAAGAACGGGAACGTATCATCCCTGCCGAGGGACATGAGAACGCACTTTTCCTCTCCCTGCAGAACAGAAGAATGGCGGTGCGCTCCGTGGAAAATCTCGTCAAAAAGTATGCCTCCCGTGTGACCAGCCTGAAAAAAATAACGCCTCACAAGCTGCGCAGTACCTATGGCACCAATTTATATAAAGAGACCGGTGATATCTATCTGGTAGCTGATGTTCTGGGACATAAGGATGTCAATACAACCAGAAAGCATTATGCCGCCATGGAACAGGAACGCCGCAGGCGGGCTGCTAATGCGGTACATTTGCGCGAAAACACAGAGTTTCCCAACTAAGCTGAAACCGGCTGTGATACAAATTGCAGAAATTCGTCTCCCGGCAATGGCTTGGAAAAATAATATCCCTGTATATACTCTATACCCAGCGCTACGATTGCCTCCATCTGCTCTTTTGTCTCCACGCCCTCCGACACGATCTCCAATTGCATATCATGTATCATATGCATGGCCGCCTCCATGACAAATTTTGCCTTCTGGTTAGCAAAATAGGCCTGACTCATATCGCGGTCAAATTTGACGATGGACACCGGCATATTTACAATATAATTCAGATTGCTCTCTCCGTTACCGAAGTCATCCAGCGAGAATTTAACGCCGTAATCAATCAGGATCTGCATATTGTCCAGCAGACTGTTTCGGGTCAGTATGGATGCGGATTCCGTGATCTCCAGATTAATACAGGAGGGATCTATATCATATTTTTTCATAATTGAAATGTACATATCGGAAAACTTTGTATCTTCGCATTGCCTGACGGACAAATTTACTTCCACATATTTGATCCCATAACGCTCTCTCAATTGATTTGTTTTGATAAAAGCGCAGGTTTTATCAAAAACAATCTCACCGATCCGTGAAATAAGACCGTTATTCTCTGCTACCGGAATAAACCGCCCCGGCGGAACAATACTTCCATCTTTATTCCGAATGCGCACCAGCGCCTCAGCGGAAACAAAACGTCCCTGCTTTGTGGAATAAATGGGCTGATAAAACACTTCAATCCTGTCCTCTTCAATAGCCCTGCGAATCAGTATCTCTGTCTCTTCTCTCTCCTTGTATTGCGTAATTTTTACCTCGTCCAGATAAATGCTGTTTTCCTCAGGATTCTCCCGTTTACCGACCCTGAAATGGCGCAGCATCTGAAATACTTCTTCGACATTTCTAAGCATTGAAGAATCTGGCAGCATTACATAACAGGGCGATATCTTTATCTGTCCCTCTTCCCCGTTTTCCTTTCCCAGAGCCTCTATATAACCTTTGACATCCTGGTATATTTCATGCATATGGCTCTCATCTGCAGTGAGATATACCAGCTCACGCTCCAGCGTTTTAAAAAGCTTAACACCTTTCAATTTTTCCGAATAGCGCACTATACTCCGAAGAGTCATATCCATTCGCAGGCCATTGCCGTCAGTTCCCACAGCCGCCGTATCGTTCAAAGCCAGAAGCATTGCGGAAAACACTTCTTTCTTTTCATACAGAAGTCTGGCATACTCCCCTAAGGCATGCGCGTTGTATGCACCTGTCTCCCTGTCCAGATTGGCCTCCGGGTTCTCCAATTCAAAAAACAGGATGATCATACCAAGCACGGAGGCGAAACCGACCAACAATAAATTAGCGTTCAAAAACTGTGTCACCGCGGCGATAATCCAGATAAACATCCATATGATAATGGCCCGTCTCCTCTTGGGGTTCATCTTTGCCCCCTTCACTCCGACTTTATAAAGAGTTGCAATCACAAAGAGAAGCGCAAACACATAAGTTGTTATACAACTTGGGCCATATGTATAGACAACATCGCCTTCCAGATAATAATGAATCGGCAGTATGTAAATAAGTACCGTTCCCGTCAAAACGATCACCGTATAGATTCTGTTCTTCTTTCTCTGTTCTGCCCTCGTTTCTTTGAAATCGGTACCGGAATAGATCAGCCCCCAATATCCCACCCAGATCAGAGATACGATATAAGTCTTACAGATAAATGCCAAAAGGAATTCAGGTATCAACTCACGATAATTGATAGCTACAATAGAAGTTATATCCATGACAACACAGAAGGTCGTCATACCCATGGTAATTAAGAATAATTTTTCAGACTCCAGTCCCAGGGGTTTTTGTCTCAATGAAAAATACCATAGTAATATCAAAATCGCAATGCCACAGCACTGAACTGTTATATTCATATCCTTCTATCCTTTTATCCATCTTCATTCCGGTGCATTTTGCTGTCTGAATCATTATAACATTAATTTGCAGATTCGTCTCTATTAAATAAATAATATAATAATAAATATGTGGATTTTAATCTCCAAAGAAATAGACCGGAAATATATTTTGTGTTAAAATGATTAAACAGCAAAATTACGAAGGGAGGTTCATTATGTTAAGAAAATTTGAGGGATTTACAAAAGGAATTAATCTGGGAGGATGGTTGTCCCAGGTCAAACCTGAGAATAGCGGTCATGATACTTTTATTACAAAGGAAGATATCCGGACCATCAAAACCTTTGGCGTAGACCATGTAAGACTTCCGATTGATTTTGAACTTGTGGAGGATGAGGCCGGAAATGTCCGCGAAGAAGGCTACCGGTATATTGACGACTGCATCTCATGGTGTCTTGAAAATAATTTGAACCTTGTGCTCGATCTGCATAAAACAGCAGGCTATGTATTCGACGACTTTGAGTATTCGGCTGACTTTTTTCATAATGAGGAACTTATGGACCGTTTTATCAATCTGTGGGTGAGACTGGCCAAACGGTATGGAAAATACCATAAAAATGTAGCATTTGAATTATTAAATGAGATTGTCCGTCCCGAGGATTCTGAGGGCTGGAATGATCTTGCAGCGCGCGCAATCCGCAGGATTCGGGAGCTTGCGCCGGATACATGGATACTTGTGGGAGGAACCAGAAATAACAGTATTGTCTCCTTAAAGGAGCTCAGAGCACCCGCAGATAAAAAGATTGTCTTTAATTTCCACTGCTATGAACCGTTGATCTTTACACATCAGGCCGCATACTGGATAGAGGGCATGCCGTCGGATTACAGGATTGATTATCCGCTCACGGTTCAGCAATGTATTGACGAGACAAAACGTCTGGTAGACGGCAGTTTTGCATATCCCATCAGTCATCTTGCGGATATGGAGTGCAGCGCGCAGTTTTTTTGCAGTTTCTTTACGGAGGCGGTACAGATCGCAGAAAATTATGATGTGCCGCTGTACTGCGGAGAGTATGGCGTGATCGATCAGGCAAATCCCGAAGCCGCTCTCAGATGGTATCAGGATATTCATGCCGCCTTCGAGCACTATGGTATCGGACGTGCTGTATGGACTTATAAAAAAATGGATTTTGGAATTACGGACGCTCACTACAGCCCTGTTTTTCAGGAAATTTTAGAGAATCTGTAAAAGCAGATTTAAACAAATGTTCAACTGATGCCTTATCTCACAAATTCATCTGAGTAATAAGGGAAAAACAAGCGCTGTCCCGCCCGTATCTTTGAGGCGTCTTCCAGACGATTGATGCTGCAGACTTCGCTGATATAAGCTTCCTTATTGTCATACTGCTCATAGTCAATAAAGCGGTCTGCCAGCATCCACAGACTCTCGCCGCTTTTTACGGTGACACCGGTATAATATTTCAGCGGAAGCGTCTCCGAATTATTCTGGGCACTCAGAGGCAGAGAATGAAACGATACGACACATATGGCGATCAGGCAGACAGCCAGCAAGAGGGATGCAATCTTTCTGCGCTGTCTGCGTTGTCTTCGCAGTTGCCTCTTGTATGCTCTCAGTTCACGATCCGTCATCTCATATAAATTCTTTTCCTGGAAATTCTCCTGCAAATTTTTCTGTCCTCTCATAACTGTGCTCCATTCCGGCTCTATCCCTACGCGAATATGCGTTCGCAAACATCTGTTCTGAGCATATTATATCGAACATATTTTCTTTTGTCAACAGAAAAATCGAACATATTTTTGGAATATATGTTTGCTTTTTGAAGCCGACTATGATACAATGGATTCACAGGCAGGATTTGAGCCGGAAAATGGAGGTATACCTATGAGCGTTGGAAAGATCACTCCCAAACAGCAGGAGATTTTAGATTATATTAAGGATGAGATTTTAAAGCGGGGCTATCCTCCCACGGTTCGTGAAATCTGCGAGACGGTTCACCTCAAATCCACCTCCTCCGTACATTCCCATCTGGAGACTCTGGAGAAAAACGGATATATCCGCCGGGATCCCACCAAGCCCCGAGCCATCGAAATCTGTGACGACAGTTTTCAGATGGTCCGCACCGAAATGGTGAGCATTCCCATTATTGGCAATGTGGCGGCCGGACAGCCGATCTTTGCCGAAGAAAATATTCAGGACTACTTCCCTGTTCCCGCCGATATGGTGCCAAAAGGAGACTCCTTCATTTTGAATGTACGCGGTGATTCCATGATAAACGCCGGTATTTTAAACGGCGACCGCATCTTCGTACACGCCTGCAATACTGCTGTCAACGGCTCCATCGTGGTTGCACTGATAGAGGATTCCGCTACCGTGAAAACTTTTTATCGCGAAAACGGACATGTACGTCTGCAGCCGGAAAATGATTCCATGGATCCCATCATTGTGGATGACTGCCAGATCTTAGGTACGGTGTACGGTGTATTCCGGTTTTACAAATAAGATTCGGGCCGAGAACTTTTCTGTAAAATTAAAAAGGCCGTTTCCCATTCCTGAAACGGCCTTCACATTATCTATATCATTTCATCTAAATCATTTCATTTGTATCATTTTATATATCACTTCAAATATCATTTCAACAGTCCGAACAAATCCTCTCCCAATTCCAGATATTTCAGATAGATATCCTCATAGGAATCCGGCATATAGTGTCCGGAATAGGTAAATACGTCCTGCTTGAGATAAAAGACGACTTTATTAATAAAGTTTTCCCGGCGGCTCAATTCCTCATCAGAGACAAAGAATGGTCCCAGCTTCTTGTTTTCCGGAATCTTTGCAAGCTCCGGACGATCCTTTGAGATCGCCTCAAGGTTCAGCATATCGATGATACGATTTACCAGCATGGCAAAGGTAGGCCAGTTACGCCTGAGCTTTCCCGCGCGGGAGAGCGTCTGCACATAACTCTCCAGCGGCGTTCCCGTAAAGAGGGCCGTCAGCGGCATTCTCCCGGAAAAAGTATTGTATTCTCTGGACCATCGCTCCGGCATATCGTCAAAACTGATTCTGACATACTCCAGTTTAAAGCGGCGTTTAAAAGCACTGTCCAGCACGAAAATATTGTCGTCCGCCGTATTCATGGTTGCAAGAATATTGAAGTTTGCGGGAAGCCATATCCTTCCCTCATAAAACAGTTTCTTCAGTCCCGGATCTCTGGAAAAATAAGAAGAGACATCGACATTCTGTACGGCATACTCGGACTTTCCGTTTTCCTGCCGGTCCAGAAGCTGGAACAGATCGCCGAATATTGCAGGCGCGTTTCCACGGTTGATCTCCTCGATCACCAGATAATATTTATCAGACGGATGAGAAAAAGCCTCTTTTAAGAGTGAGGTAAACGGTCCCGCAGAGTACACATAATCCAAAGGTTTATCCAGAGAGATCAGCGGCTTGATAGAACCAACAAAATCTTCATACGTATAGGTGGGATGAAAGATCAGGCGCTTACAGTGGGCGTCTCTCTCCTGTTTATCCGGATATTCGGTCTCCAGAATCTGGCGCACCGTATAGGATTTGCCTGTGCCGGGCGCACCGTAATAAATGCACTGCACGGGCTTCATAGGCACCTCCACATAGCGGAAATCCACGCCCCTGTCCTCGCTGTAGTCCGTATTGGAGGCAGTCTGATGCTTGAGATAAAAGGGCGCCTCTATATCGGGGGCAACACCCTGCATCCCCTTGCTCAGGAATACCTGATAGAGCTTTAAAGCAACGCCGAAGGTTCCGTTTCCATTCTCCTGATTAACCTGATTATAATCCGGCGCAGCAAGAAGCCTGGCATAAATCCTCTCAAACTCTTCGCTTTCACCGATTGCAAACATATTTCCGGCCACCGGTGGAACCATTTTGTGGCAGGCGGTTCTCAATGCATAGCTATACGCAATAATCGCATTGTCCGTATATCTGCGCATGCCGTTCTCAGTCATCTGCCTGCGCATCCACTCGCGAAAGATCCGTTCCTGTTCGGACGGCGTATTATTCATGGCAGTCTCCTCACTCAAACCATATATTCTTTCTGACGAAATTCCTTATGATCAGACCGTATATGCTTCCGGCAAAATACTCCTCACTGGAACCGCACTTTCATATAGGCTATGATCTCTTCCACACAGCGCTCAAATCCCAGCTTTGAGCTGTCCAGACACAGATCATAATTGCGGGCGTCCGTCCACTCCCTGCCGGTATGGTATTTATAATAATCCGCCCTGCGTTTGTCCGTCTTTGCGATAAAGCGCTCCAGCTCCCTGTCGCTCATGCTGTGCTTCTCTCTTGCTTTCTTCATGCAAAAATCATGGGGCGCATGGACAAAGACACTGAGCACATTATCGTAATCCTTCAGCACATAGTCCGCGCATCTTCCCATGATGACACAGGACTCCTCCTCCGCCAGCGTCCGGATGATCTTGGCCTGATAGTTAAACAGATTGTCATTGGAAGTAAAATCATCGCTCTCGGGAGGAAGCAGTTCCCCGCTGTAAACATTTTTGGCAATACGGAACAGACTGGTGTTTTTCAGCTTCTCGTCCGCATTGACAAACAAGGCCTCATTGATTCCGCTGTCATCGCTGGCCAGCTTCATCAGCTCCTTGTCGTAATAATGGATGTTCAGCTTTTGGGCAAGCATCTCTCCCACCGTTCTGCCGCCGCTTCCATACTGTCTTGCAATGGTAATCACAATATTTTTCTGCATAATCATCCTCATTTCCGCGCTGTTTTGCGCTTCTTATATGGATATATAATCACTCGCCCAGATATGCCTTCCTGATGGAGTCATTCTGTAAAAGCTCCGCTGCATTACCCTCCAGCACAATGCGTCCTGTCTCCAGCACATAAGCTCTGTCTGCGATAGAAAGCGCCTTTTTGGCATTCTGTTCCACCAGAAGCACTGTTGTGCCGCCCTTGCTCACTTCCTGAATGATATCAAAAATCTCATTTACAAAAATGGGAGACAGTCCCATGGAAGGTTCATCCATCAGAATGATTTTGGGATGACTCATCAACGCTCTGCCCATGGCAAGCATCTGCTGTTCGCCGCCGCTTAAAGTTCCTGCAAGCTGATTCTGACGCTCCTCGAGACGGGGAAACCGCAGAAACACATTTTCCAGCGTCTGACGGATCTCCTCCTTATTCTTTCTGGTATAAGCGCCCATCTTCAGATTCTGAAGGACTGTGAGCTGGGCAAACACTCTCCTGCCTTCCGGCACATGAGCCATGCCCATTGACACAATTTTATGTCCCGGAACTTTGGTGATATCCTGTCCCTCGAACAGGACGCTTCCGCTCTTGGGGCTGAGCAGACCTGAAATCGTGTGCAGAATGGTAGTCTTACCTGCTCCGTTTGCACCGATAAGCGCAATGACCTCCCCCTGATTTACATGGAAGGATACGCCCTTTATGGCCTGAATCATGCCATAGTATACTTCAATGTCCTTAACTTCCATCATCATAGACATATTACCTCTCGCTCCTCTGCTCTTTTGGTCTGTCACTCGCCCAGATATGCCTTGATTACCTCGGGATTGCTCAGTACCTCCGACGTTTTTCCCTGACAGAGCACACGCCCGAAGTTCAGCACCGTAAGCTCCTCGCAGATACCGCTGACCAGCTTCATATCGTGCTCGATAAGCAGAATTGTCATATCAAAATGCTTGCGCACAAATCGTATCGTATCCATGAGCTCCTGTGTCTCATTGGGATTCATACCCGCCGCGGGCTCATCCAGAAGCAAAAGTTTGGGCTCTGTGGCCAGCGCTCTTGCAATCTCCAGTTTGCGCTGTTTACCGTAGGGCAGATTTGCAGCCAGCACATCCGCCTCTTTGTCCAGATCAAAGACCTTTAAAATTTCCAGCGCCTTTTCGTTCATCTGACGCTCCACCCGGCGATACTTTGGCAGACGCAGGATTCCGGTGAGTGTACTGTAGGTATTGTGGTTGTGCAGGCCCACCTTCACATTGTCGATCACAGTCAGATCCTTAAAGAGCCGGATATTCTGAAAAGTCCGGGCAATCCCCTCGCGATTGACATCAATGGTCTTTTTACCGGTGATATCCTTTCCGTCCAACAGGATGATCCCCTTGTTCGGTTTATACACGCCGGTGAGAAGGTTAAAGACAGTAGTCTTGCCCGCGCCGTTGGGACCGATCAGCCCATACAGACAGCCTTTTTCAATGGTCATATTAAAATCATCCACCGCGCGCAGTCCGCCGAAGGAAATGTCCAGATTCTTAACTTCCAACATTGACATCCTACTCAACCTCCTTTGCAGCAGATTCCTTGTGAAAACGCGCTCTGACGGACGCTGTGGCCTTCTTGCGCCACTCAACGCACTTAGGCGCCCAGTTGAAGAGCATCATCACGATCAGAATGATGGCATAGATCAACATGCGGTAATCGCTGACCACACCTCTGAGAAGCTCGGGGAGCAGAGTCAGGATCACGGCTGAGATCATGGATCCCCGAATATTGCCCATACCGCCCAGCACCACAAACACAAGGATCATGATGGACATATTGTAGCCGAAATTTTTCGGCAGCGCTGTCAGCGTAGACAGATTATGGGCATAGAGCACACCCGCTACACCGGCCAGTGCGGCGGAAATGCTGAATGCCATCAGTTTATATCTGGTCACAGGGATTCCGACAGACTCCGCCGCGATGGTATTGTCCCTGATAGACATAATGGCGCGGCCGTCTCTGGAATGAATCAGATTCAACACAATGATCAGCGTGAGAATCAGCAGAATGACGCCGATGGTAAAATTGGAATCCTTGGGTGTTCCCGTGATACCCATTGCGCCGTTGATGATAATTTTGTCGGAATCCGCCATATTCAGATCCAGAGAGCTCTTCAGCGAAAAATGCACTCCTTCCTCGTCAATGCCGAGATAGAGAATATTGATGATATTCTTGATGATCTCGCCGAATGCCAGCGTCACGATGGCCAGATAGTCCCCCTTGAGGCGAAGTACGGGAATGCCGATCAAAATACCGAAAAGCCCGGCCAGAGCGGCGCCGATCACAATCGCCAGCAAGAAACGCAGAGCGCCCGGCATGCCCGGTACAAACATTTTCATGCACTTGGAAAAAAAGGCGCTGGAAAATGCACCGATACACATAAAGCCGGCGTGCCCGAGACTGAGCTCTCCCAAAATACCCACCGTCAGATTCAGCGATACCGCAAGAATAGCATAAACACAGAGCGGAACCAGAAGGCCTTTCATCAGGCTGCTGATACTTCCTGTGGCGATTAAAATCTGTGCGCCGATATATGCTACAACCACAAGTCCTATGGTAATGATATTACTGCGAAGTGTTTTACTCATATTTGCTCCCATCTGCGCGCCTCAGCGCGCACTCAAATCAGGGAGGTTGAAACGAATTTCTTTCAACCTTATCCCTGACTGCGCGCTGCGGCGCGCGCTCTGTCCAACAGTTGAACACACATATTTATTCAACCTTCCCGTTCTGAAACCAAGGATGGTATCATTAAACCTTCTCCTGAATATTCTTTCCCAGCAGTCCGGTGGGCTTCACCAGAAGCACTATGATCAGAACCGCAAACACGATGGCATCCGCCATCTGGGAGGAAATATAGGCCTGACTGAAGATCTGGATCACACCCAGCAGAATACCGCCGATAAATGCGCCGGGAATGGAGCCGATGCCGCCGAACACTGCGGCTACAAAGGCCTTAATGCCGGGCATGGAACCGGTATAGGGCGACAGGGTGGGATAGGCGGAACACAGAAGCACACCGGCAATGGCCGCCAGCGCGGAACCGATGGCAAATGTCAGGGAAATCGTCCCGTTCACATTGATACCCATGAGCTGCGCAGCTCCCTTGTCCTCGGAGACCGCCAGCATAGCCTGTCCCATTCTGGTCTTATTGATAAAGAGCATCAGCAGAATCATGATAACGACACAGGACACGATCGTAACGATGGTCTCGCCGCTTATAAAGATCTGTCCCTCTGCCAGTGTGACATCCTGAAGATTTACCACAGAGGTAAAGGATTTGGAGTTTGCACCAAAAATCAACAGCGCCAGATTCTGCAGCAGATAGCTCACGCCGATGGCCGTAATCAGCACCGCCAACGGGGAAGAGGCCATCCTCAGCGGTTTATACGCAATTTTTTCTATAATAATGCCCAGCGACGTACACACGGCCACCGAGATCAACACGCCCAGAACCGGGTGAAGCCCCAGAGTGCTGCAGATTGTATAACAGGTGAAACCGCCCACCATGATGACGTCCCCATGGGCAAAATTCAGCATCTTCGCAATTCCATACACCATGGTGTAACCCAGAGCGATCAACGCATATACACTTCCCAGACTGATGCCGTTTATCAGATAAGTTATAAAACTCATAAGTACCTCCATCCCTTCCAAAATACACTTCTCTAAGTATACCAGAAGCCTTTCATTCCCGCAAGTAAATTGCTCTAAAAACAGGAAAACTGGAAACAGGAAAAAAGCAATCATCCTCCTGCCTTTAAAGCAATCTGCTTTTAAAAATGAGGGCTGCCCGATTCAGGCAACCCTCATTGGTTTTCCTCAATAAAACCAGCTCTTATTTATTGCTTTTTACATTGCAGAATATGCACCGTTCTGGATCACAACAGCCATGGGAGCTTTGTTCACTTCTCCCGTTGCCAGCCATGTCATGCCTGCGCCGGTAACGCCGTCAACGCTGATCTGGGTCATAGCGCCCTTAAGCGCGTCGCCCATCTCGGATACGCTCATGGAAGGCTTCGCTCCGCTCTGTTTGATGGCCTCTGCAAGGATATATACTGCGTCATAGCCGTCTGCCGCGAACTGATTGGGTGTGTCATTGTAAGCAGTTCTGTAAGCGTTGGTAAACTTCTGGCTTGCCTCATCCTTGGAGTCTGCAGCGAAGGGAGTAAGAAGCATAACGCCCTCTGCCAGAGATGTATCAAAGTTATCAACACCGAGAATACCGTCCATACCGTCACAGGAGAACCACTTGGGAGCATAACCCATGCTGTTGGCCTGAGTGAGGATCAGCGCGGACTCCTGATAATAGATGGGAAGGAATACCAGATCAGCGCCGGCATCCTTTGCCTTCTGAAGCTGTACGGAAAAGTCGGTCTTGTTATCTGCCGTAAACGCCTCTGCGGCAACGATCTCAAAGCTCTGGCTCTCAGCGCCCTTTACAAAGCTCTCGTAAATACCGGATGAATAAACATCGGAGCTGTCGTAAATTACGGCAATCTTCTGCGCCAGATTGTTCTCACCGATATACTGTGCGGATGCGGCTCCCTGGTTGGGGTCAGAGAAACATACCTGAAACGCATTGTCATACTGGGTACACTTTACTGCGGAACCGGAAGGTGTCAGCATCATCATGTTGTCCTTATGGGTCTCTTCACTGACTGCGATGCAGGGAGTGGAAGTCACGCAGCCCACGATCATCTGAGCGCCCCAGTCCTTGACTGTGTTGTAAGCATTTACAGACTTCTCTGCATCATGCTCATCATCCTGGAAATTGACTTCCAGCTTATAGCCGTTTACGCCGCCTGCGGCATTGATCTCGTCAACAGCCAGCTGAACGCCGTTCATTACATTGATGCCATAAATAGCAGCGCCGCCGGTGGTAGGTCCGATGCCGCCGATCTTGAACACATCGCTTCCGCCCTTGTTGCCGCCGCAGCCTGCCAGTGCAAGAACCATCGCGGACGCCATGGCCACACTTACGATTTTCCTGAATCTTTTCATAATTTTCTCCTCCTTATGCCTGTGCCTGGGGCACATGAATTAGCATACAATAACTGTATCATACATTGCATATATGTATACAATTATTATTTCAGAATATACCTCATTCCTTTTTCTTTGTCAATCATTTCTTTCAAAAAAGCAGGAAAAAATGCATATTTTTTATGTTTTGGGAGATAAATAGGGATGTGTGGCAGTAGAATACACGCTTTGGATGCCTGTGCAGACAGGCAGATGGGAGGAAAATATGGGAAATAAATATCTTGACGGCACCGTGCTTACGATTGCTATCATCGGTGTCATCAACTGGGGACTGGTAGGCCTTTTCCGCTTTAACCTCGTGTCATTCCTCTTCGGAGACATGTCCTGGTTATCCCGCATAGTATACGTCATCGTGGGACTCTGCGGACTCTATCTTCTGACCTTTTATATGCGGCTGTCAGACAGATCAAACAGCTGAGAAAATTGAAAATTGATTTCAAAAAGCAGAGGAACCGTAAGCTCCGCCGTCTGTGACGGAGCAATCCTCTGCCTTTTGTCTGCATTTACATGCTGTCCGCGTCCAGTTCTTTTCCGTCTCTCCAGAGACGTTCCAGATCGTAGAGCAAGCGGTTTTCCTTATCAAAAATATGAACGATGATATCGCCGAAGTCCATGAGTATCCAGTTGGCTGTATCATAGCCCTCAATCTGTCTGACCGTTTTACCGCATCTGCCCAGCTTTTCTTCCACATTATCACACATCGCCTGTATCTGACTGCGATTGCTGCCCCCTGCGATGATAAAAATATCTGCCACCACAGAGACCTCGCTGATATCGATGACCCGGATATCCTCAGCCTTTTTATCCTGCAGTGCCTCTATGGCAGTCCGCGCCATCTCTATTGTCTGATTTTTAATCTGATTCTCCATTTACTTCTCCTGTTCTCTGTTCCGAATCCCGAATGGAACGGTAATAATTGTATGTCTTGCGGGTCATGGGATCGATCTCCTCGCCGCTGCCCTCCAGATAGTTCAAAATATCTTCCAGTATACGCAGGAGCGCCGCATCCAGATCCTCGAAAGCAAGCCTTCTGATCTCCTTCAGATTCGGAGCTTTCGACCTTGCCGGTTCAATATAATCCGCGATAAAAATGATCTTTTCCAGCTTGCTCATGTCCGGCCGGCCCGTGGTATGATTCAAAATAGCGTGGATCACATTGGAGTCGCTCACCCGGTACTCCTCCATGGCCAGAAAACTCCCTACTTTTGCGTGGAGCAGAGAAGGATTCCTGCGTTCGATCTCATTGATGCTGATATTGTGCTTCTCGCAGATGGACAGTCGCTTTTCGTCCGAGAGACATTTTGCGCAGTCATGCAGCAGTCCGGCAAGCTGCGCATCCTTTATGGAGGCGCCATGACACATGGCCAGCGCGGCCGCTGTATACTCCACTCCCAGCGTGTGCTCATAGCGTCTGTCATCCAGAGCCCTCTCCATTGCTTTTCTTATTTTCTTCAATTCAATCGTTTTCATTCCCGCGTTTTCCTTCTCTATAGAATCCTTTTTCTTCTATATAGTCGATCACCGGCGGCGGAGTCATATAGCGAATACTCCTGCCCTCCTTCACGCGCATTCTGATCTCTGTGGAAGAGATCTCCAGATTCCGAAATGGCAGAAGGGTGATCCGCGCGTCAAACCGTTCCCTTAACTGTGCGATTTTTTCCTGCATGTCCTCTGTGGATGCGCCCTGACGCACTGCGGCCACAAGCTCGCAGGCGTCAAATATCCGGCCGGGCTCCCTCCAGTTTTCGATGGTGTACAGGCAGTCCGCCCCGAACACAAAAAAGAATTTCCTGTCGGGGTATGTCGCTCTCAATTCCTCCAGCGTCTCATAAGTGTAGGTGGCGCCCTCGCGTCTGACCTCTATGTCCAAACAGCGAAAGCGGGCATTATCCTGCACCGCAAGCTCCGTCATTGCCAGTCTCTCCCCGGGAAGCGGCATTTTTTCCAAAGACGGTCTGTTTCCCTTCATATAAGAATAACCTGTGGGTACAAACCAGACCTCATCCAGAGAAAGCGCCTCGCCCGCAGCTTCCGCCAGCATCAGATGTCCTATATGGATGGGGTTGAAGGTTCCGCCCATAATACCGATTCTGTCCATAATTCCTCTGTTTCCGCCCTGTATGAGGTGCTTACTTGGGCAGCACGATCTTCGGCCTGTCTTTGTCCGGTTTATAAAGCACGATCTTTCTGCCGATCACCTGCACTACCTGAGAGTGCGTTCTCTCGGCCACAACCTCAGCCACAGCCCTCGGATCGTCCAGACAGTTCTTCAACACGGCCACCTTGATCAGCTCGTTATTGTTAAAGCACTCTCCCACAGCCTCCGTGAGCTCCGGCGTGAGACTTGCCTTTCCGATCTGGAATACCGGGTCGAGATTGCTGGCAAGGCTTTTTAAATAAGCTCTCTGTTTGCTTGTCATCTGCTCCTCATTTCCGCGCTTTTAAGTGCGCTGTTTTTAAATGCGCTGTTTAAGCAGCTTCGCATATAGTGTTATTTATAATAATCAAAGGACAGGCCGTACATACGGACCGTGTCTCCCTCAGAGATCCCAAGGTTCTCAAGCTCCTCCAAAATTCCCGTCTCCTTCAGGAAGTTCTGGAAAAAGGCGAATCCCTTCTCGCTGTCAAGATTCGTGTAGCCCAGCATTTTCTCAATGCGGGGGCCCTCCACCACATACTCGTCCTCCGCTTCATCATAGAGCACAGTATATGGCTCGTCCGAACCGCCTCCGGCAAGCTCGGGGAAATACTCCTGTTCGAATATGGTGGGCTCGTCGCCGCATTGAAGAAGCATTTCGTTTACTTTATACAAGAGCGGTTTCACGCCCTCCCCGCTCACCGCGGAGATGGGAAATACCTGTATTCCTGCGGGTTCAAACTCCGCCTTCAGTAAGGCGATAGGATCGGTATCCGCTCCCTCGCAAATTGCGTCAATCTTATTGGCAGCGATTACCTGGGGACGTTTTGCCAGCAGAGGGTTGTATGCCTCCAGTTCTCTGTTGATCGCATAGATATCCGCCACCGGGTCCCGTCCTTCCGTGCCTGCGGCATCCACAATGTGAATGATCACCTTTGTGCGCTCGATATGCCGCAGAAATTCATGTCCCAACCCGACTCCCTCGGAAGCGCCCTCTATAAGTCCCGGGATATCCGCAATCACGAATCCACCCGTTCCCTCCAGATCCACCACCCCCAGATTGGGATTCAATGTGGTAAAATGATAGTTTGCAATCTTGGGTCTGGCATTGGTGACACGGGAGAGAAAAGTGGATTTGCCCACATTGGGAAAGCCCACAAGACCTACATCCGCGATCATCTTCAACTCCAGCAAAAGCTCCAGTTCCTGCGCCGGCTGTCCGGGCTGGGCATATTTGGGAGCCTGCATGGTGCTGGTGGCATAGTGCTGATTGCCGTTGCCGCCGCGACCGCCCTTAAGCAGCACGATACGTCTGTTATCACCCGACATATCCGTGATCACCTGTCCGCTGGCTGCCTCTTTGATAACGGTTCCCTGCGGAATCTTGATGACAATGTCGCCGCCGTCCTTGCCGCGGCAGTTTTTCTTGCCGCCCGGCTCGCCGTCGCCGGCCTTATATTTTCTGATGTGCCGAAAATCAATCAAGGTATTCAGACCCTCGTCCACCTCGAAAATAACGTCGCCGCCGCGGCCTCCGTCACCGCCGTCGGGACCGCCGTTCGGCACGTATTTCTCACGCCGGAAAGACACATGGCCGTCGCCGCCCTTGCCGCTTTTCACATAAATTCTGGCTCTGTCCGCAAACATGGTAACGCTCCTCTCTGGATCAAATAGATAAATACCGGATCAAATAAATACGTATGAATTAAATGCTTGAAAATTAAGAAAAGAGGGCTTCAAACGATATGTGTTTGAAGCCCCCAGTAAGGTCTATTTCTCTACAGGATATACGGAAGCCTGCTTCTTGTCGCGGCCTTTTCTCTCAAAACGCAGAACACCGTCAACCAGTGCATACAGGGTATCGTCACCGCCGATACCTACATTGATGCCGGGATGAATCTTGGTTCCGCGCTGTCTGTAGAGGATGTTTCCGGCCTTCACGAACTGTCCGTCGGCCCGCTTCGCACCCAATCTCTTGGACTCGGAATCTCTGCCGTTCTTGGTAGAGCCTACTCCTTTTTTATGAGCAAAAAATTGAAGGTTCAAATTTAACATGGGTTACACCTCCTTAAAATTTACTTGTAAATACTGCTGTCCGTATTGATCGCTGAGCTGCTGCAGTGAAAAGACAAGCGCATCCAGAAGAAATACGGACTTTTCCTGCAAAGACGCATCCTCCGGAAAATCAATCTTCATAAATCCGGTCTCCTCATTGGACACAGCCGTGATCTTCTCCCCCGCCAGCTCTTCAAGAGCGTTTACGGCGCTGATCACCAGTGCCGATATGGCGGCGCACAGAATATCCGGCTCCCTGTGAAACCAATGTCTCTTTGCATAATCTGCATGGCCCATACAGAGAATCTGTCTGTACGCGCCTGATTTGTCTCTGCTGATCTCAATCGTGGTCATCTGATCTGCTACGCGTTGATCTTGTCGATCTTAACCTGCGTGTATGCTTGCCTGTGACCGTTTTTCTTGTGGTAGCCGGTTTTTCTCTTGTATTTATATACAATAACCTTCTTGCCACGACCCTGCTCCATTACGGTAGCGGACACGGTTGCTTTGGCAACTGCATCGCCCACCTTGAGGGATCCGTCACTTACTGCGATAACCTGGTCAAAAGTAACAGTATTGCCGGCTTCTGCCTCGAGCTTTTCAACCTTGATCACATCGCCCTCAGAAACCTTGTACTGCTTTCCGCCTGTTGCAATAATTGCGTACATATTGGCACCTCCTTCACAGAACAAATGCGGCGTCTTCCGCACTGTCCTTTACTCGCTAACTTTGGTGGTGCTGTCCTCAGACAGCACACTTATACCTGGCTAAGCGGCATACTGTGATATCATAGCATGTACTCTGCCGTACTGTCAATACTTTTCCTGAAATTTCCGTAACTGAATTTCCGTAACTCAAACTTCCGTAACGCTTACACATTGACAGTAAAATCCGTCTTTGTTATGATGACTAATACAGAAAGGAGTCCCAAACATGCAGGAAACCATCAATTCCATTCTCTTTGTCCCCGAGAAAAAACTGTCTCTGGAGGAATATGCCTCCTCTCTCAGCACACTCTGCCAAAATGCAAATAACAGCTATGAACAGTTAATGCTGGCTGCCGGAGAAAAAAACGCCTCTGCAAAGGGCGTAAAAGCAGCCCGAAAAGTAAAGAAAACATGCAAGGCCCGGCTGGATGAACTCTGTTCCACGGACTATTGTGGCTGTACCGAGGAGGAACTCAGCGGCTTCTACCATGAAGTCAGCGCCATGATCACCGCTATCCGTGAGGCAAAAGACCTTATCTAACTGTAATTTTCTTTGTTATCACAGATTTCTTCTGGGTTGCCTCCACATTTCCTCTGGGTGCGACCTCCAGCACATATTTTCCTTTTTTTGTAAGCTCAGACACCGGCTGTCCGTCCGCGTTATAATAGGTGAGTGTGTAATCGGCAGTGCTAAGCACCGTATTTTTGATTTTGATTTTTACCTCAGGCGTCACATCAGCGCCGGCTTTATACTTCACCGTCGAAGGGCATACCACCTTGAGGCTGGTTATCGGGGCCTTTTTGATGGTGTAGGTAAAGCTCTTAGCTATAGTTCCATAATAATTCCCTTTTCCCGAAACCAGGACGGAATAAGTTCCCGCCTCTGTGGGTATGCTGTCGCCGGCTATTTTATTATAAAAAACAGTATAGTCAACACCCTCCTTCAGGCGTTTCCCCTGCCATTTTACCACAGTGGAGGCGGGATTTTTCCTGCCGTTATAGGTCTTGGACGCGCTGCAGGAGACAAACTCTCCCTTCACAAGGTATCTCGGCGTGATCTTGAAGGTCTTTTTGATGGTTCCGCTGTAGTTTCCCGTGCCGGTGATAGAGACCGTCGCCGTCCCTGCATTTTTGTTATTTGCATAACTCACCTTATATTTTGCACCCTTGGGCAGATCCGCCGTTGCCTTCACCTTGGGTGAAACCGCTTTTCCGGTGTATTCTACGATAGTGACAGACAGCTTCTCAAACCAGTTCTCCTGAAGCGCCTGTGTCACTTTCAGGTTCAGAGTGGCTTTTTTCCCGCCAAAGCTCACATTGACCTTCGTACTGCCCACGGCCAGCGGCTTTACTTTCAAAATAATGTCATCCCCGGTCAAAACACAGGATTGAACAACGGCGATCCTGGAATTGCCGACGACGGCTTTCGGATTGTCAATCTGTTCTGCATTGTATAGTACGGTCTGGGCTGTAATCTGTTTATTCTTCTGTCCCACCGCAATCGCAAATTCCGCTGTATCCGAATCATTAAACACGGTGTCTTTGTTTGACAGATTATAGGTCAGACTGGATTTACCGTTTTCGGAAAAGGTCAGTCCCGTCCACTGATAGACATAAACGATACAGTACACTTTTCTGCCCGCAATATTACAGGCTACAGCGGTGTATCCCGGAGCCACTGCCGTCATTTTTCCCTGTGCGTCAACTTTTGCCACCTTCGGGTCCGCACTGGACCATGTATGCCGGAAATTGTTGTAATACTCCGGAAGTGCAAGCTGTTTCTTCTTTCCCTTTTCCAATGCGATCTTCGGGCAGGATAAAGTTATGATCTCACGCTCGCTGAACTTTGTATCGCAAAGTGTGGGATAATTGAAATTCTGTCCTATCACATAGCGGGAGCCTGTGGCCACATGTTTGGAATCAGCGGCGGAGAGCAGATACATTCCATTGGACGTATTGCCCGAGTCGTTCCAGGTAGAGTCCAGCATATACCAGTTTCCGTTGGACATCATTACATAATTCCATGCATGGCCTCCGCCATTGCCCGTCCCATATACCACCATAGAGGGAACCCCGGCCAGATCCAGCAGCCTGTTCATGGCCAGCGCATAACTCTCACACACGCCATATCCCTTTAACAGAATACCGACAGAGCTGTGGCAGTAATAAAATTCCCTGGAGGCCATATCTGCCTGTGTCTGTCCGAGTCCGATATTATTGTAGTAATTGTTCTCACAAATCCATTTATCAAAATAATACACCAGGCCGTATGCAGGCTTGCTCTGGTATTCCTGTTCAACAAACTCATATGCCTCGTCCACCAGAGACTGAGCCTTCTTCTGGGCACTGTTCAGCAGACTTGCGGAATAGTATTTGGATTTGTCCATGGTAATCTTAAGGCTGCCGCTGTAGCTGTAGATTATTTTAAGACCGCTGGAGCGGTCGGCCCATTCAAAACTGGCGGGATATGCGTTCTGTATGGCGGACATGGCATTCGCGATAATCGCATTGCCCGGTTTACCCGAGACCGGCACGGAAAAAGAATTGGATTTCCCTTTCACCATCCTGGCCCTGGCCGAATCATAGATCTGTTTCTCAAGTTTATTTGTCAACTGTTCCCTGAAATAGCTGTCCTTGTCATAAAGCGTATTATAATTCACCGCCTCCAGCTCTTCAAAGGTCTCCTCCGGGACGGCATTGCGCTCCATCAGGGCAAGATTTTCCTCCTCAGGGGCAATCTCATAAAGTTGATCTGTCAAGCTGCCCCTGACCGTGATTCCGCGCTGACAGCTCTTTAATCCGCCTGTTTCCTCCGCTTCCGCTCCACAGATTGCAGAGGGAATCGTATAGGATATGCCCAGCGTTCCCTCCCTGTCCACATAGAGCACAATATCACGGACATCATCACCGGCGGCCTTCCATCCGGCGATCTCATCGCAGAGCGCAATATAGCTCTCCTGCATGGCTCTGTCAAATCCTGCCACAGTGGCCGCAGAAAGATAAGCCACATCCTGATACAGGATTCCGTCGCTTCCGCAGGCCTTGACCGCGCTTCCGGACATGATCTCCCCTGCAGCGCCGTCAAAAGATCCCTGCTCTACAGAATGATCCGTATTCGCCCCTGCCGGAAAAATCTCCTCTGCGGCCGCCACAGCACCCGTTCCAAAAAACATTGCAAGCGCCATGCCAACGCTAAGCATCCGTCCGGTAAACTCAAGTTTCATCTTTGTTTCCCCCCATGTCCCGTTTCTCATCTGTCATTGATCAGCAACTCAATCATCTTGCTGATATAGGTGAGATTGGCCATATCGCTGTCTGACCATTTTCGCGCCATGTCGCTCATTTTGCAGTAGACAATATAACCCTCATGTTTCTTACAGTTCATCCTGTATACCAAAGCCACTTTCACGCCGCGCATCATCAGGTATTTATGTGTGTTAGGACAAAGCTGCTCTATCAGGTCCAGCTTGTCGATAACGGCCATGCCATGTTCCTTGTAGAGATGGACAAAATTCGTCTCATGCACATAATCCGCAAAAGACTCCTCCGGCATTTCTCCGCCGTCAATATTCCAATAGCTCTCCAGCAGCATCTTTTTCTTCTCCCCGTAAAACAGGTGGATCTCATCCAGTCCGAAAACGCTGCCCACATCCCTCAACAGCATGTCAAAGGGCCTGTTTACCTTCTCTGCCAGATATTCCAGCATCTTCAGTACCAGATCTTCCTTATCCTGCCGCTGCAGAACACTGCCCTGCACACTCACCGTCTCCTGTTCGGAGAGCACATCGCCATGAACATCCGGAGTATAGATAATATAACGGTTCTTTCCCTTATGTTTGGCATGATAAAGCATTTTATCCGCAATCTTAAACAGATCGTCATAGACCAGGGCGTCGAAGGGATAAGTGGACACACCGATGGAACAGGTCACGCTGGGCACATTCTTTCGTTCCTTGTATGCCCATTCCACATTGCTTCTGATGCTGCGCAGTATCCCACGCAGATCGGCTAGGGTATTGACCCCCTCCAGCACCACAAACAATTCGTCGCCGCCGATCCTGCCCGCCAGGCCCTTTCCTTCGATAGCCTCCTTGATGATATCCGCCACGGTGGCAAGCACCTCGTCGCCAAACAGATGTCCCAGCGTATCGTTGATCTGCTTAAAATTATCCAGATCTACCACACACAGGTTCACATTATGCTTCGGTTTGTGACGAAGAAGATTTTCCGTATACTCAATGATAGCCCGTTTTGTGAGAAGTCCTGTTGTGACATCCTTGTCATAATCGTTCTGGATATAATCCATCGTCATTTTGCCCGCTGTGCTTCTGCGCAGGATGCAGCCCATCACGACAGGATCCCTCTGTGCGTTCAGTATGGTTCTTCCCTTCACGATATGAATATCCTTCTCAGGGTCTACCAGCTTATCCAAAAATCTCAGCCTGTACTCAAATCGCTTTGTGCCGTTTGTGATATCCTGGCACAATTCTCCGAATACGGGCAGATACTCAGCATCCACAATCTGCTTTTCCAAAAGGGACTCCTGAAAGTCTTTTATCCCTCCACGGAACGAAAACACACGATTACTGCTTCCGCCGTTAAATATCTGAAAAAAGTCTTTCTTTTTATCATACAGAAAGAGGTATTCTCCCCACATATCCAGAAATTCATTGTAGATGCAGTTCTCATCATAAATATTGTTGAGCTTACTTTCCATATCTGCAATGTCCTGGATTCTGATCTCGATATAGGCGTCCTTTACTCCATCCACCAAAAGCGCCGAGAGTTCTGCGAGCACATAATGATACCGCTCGTCATACGCCATAATACGGACAACCAGCACAGAAGTCTCCTCTTCCTCCAGCCCGGACACAGCCTCCCTGAAATATTCGATATCTTTCGGGTGAACGCTGCCTGCAAGAGAAGCATAATGATCAAAGCCAATGTATTCATAAAATTGTTTGTCTGCCCTGACGATCTGCAGTCTCCTGTCAATGGTAGCCGTACCGGTATATGATTTTGCCATACTTATCTCCCGCCAATCACTAATTCAATCATTTTTCCGATCAGATTCAGGTACATCTTGTCAGATTCTGTCCACATTCTGAAGGTGGCCTCCTCCTTATAGAAAACCACATGTCCTGAGACCTTGCCGTTCATGCGGTAAACCAGCGCCGACGTCACATGTTGTGCGCCAAGACTCGCATACGCATCGGGACACACAAACTCCAGATCTGCCGTGTGATTGATCACCGCAAGGCCATTCTCATTAAACAGCTGCCGGAATTTGTCGCTGTCAGCATAGTCCAACCGTTTATTCTCAAGGGGCTTCCAGTCAGCCCGCCAATGCATGGCAGTGTACACCGGTTCGTCATAAAATACATCTGTCTCTGCCAGGTCAAAAGCCAGTCCTGTCTGCTCCAGCACAAACTGGGCTCCCCACATTCCGCGATGCAGGAAATTGCCCGCCAGCTCCAGAAGGAGCTGTTCCTTGTTGATCGTCACATTCGGACGCCTTACAAACGCAACAGGCGCAGACTCATCCGCGGTCAGCAGATTGCGGTGAATGTCCGCGGTATAGATAATATAGCGGTTCTTGCCCCCCGCCTTTGCCTGATAGAGCATTTTGTCCGCAATTTTAAAGAGATCATTATAATTATCCGCATCGGAAGGCCATGCCGCAGCCCCCATGGAACAGCTCAGGTGCAGATCGTCACGCACTCCCTTATAAGCCCATTCCACATTGGTGCGAACCGTCCTCAGAATACTCTTCAGATCCACTCTGTCAACGATATTCTCCAGAAACAGAAGCATCTCATCTCCTCCGATACGCCCTACAACGCCGCGGTCTCCCACAGAATCTTTCAGGATATTCGCCACGGTCATGAGCACCTCGTCCCCGAAAAGATGACCGAAGTTATCGTTCACACTCTTAAAATTGTCTACATCCAGCACACACAGATAACTGGTTCCGCCGGCTTTTGTCTCCATATAATTTTTTATGTAATCCGTAATGGTCTTCTTGCTCAAAAGACCTGTCATCTCATCCCTTGACGCATCCGCTCCAAAACAGGATTCCCTGTGGTGCGAATTCTTGGCCGAAGCGCAGATACATCCAAGCACCAGCGGGGGATCCCCGACATCCGAGATCGTTGTGCCCTTCAGAAGATATAATTCCTTCCCATCGCCGCCGGCCGGATCACACATCATAACCTCATGGGAAAAGCTGTGAGTTCCCTGACGCACATCCTCGCAGAAACGCCGGAATGCCTCCTGATACTTTTCCGCAATCGCTCTCTCTCCCACAAAAGAACTTTCCCACGCCTCAATGCTTCCGCGAAACAGACGCACACGTTGTCCCCTGCCGCTCATGAACAGGCAAAAACTGTCCTCCCCGGCATGATATCGGAAAAAGACATTGTCCATGATATCCAGCCAGGCATCCATCTGACGCACCTCGTCGCTCATGGCGCCAAGTTCCTGCTCCAGCGTATCAACAGACTGTATATTCAGGCATACCAGTTCCCGCCGGTCCACCGGATCACACTTTTTGATATCGGCGACCACCCAGTGCAGACTGTCGTCCGGGCGCAGAACGCGATAAGTCTCTATCATGCGCTCCCCCGTATCAAAAACAGATTCCAGGGAGGCCTTCAGTTTTGCGAAGTCCTCCCTGAAAACACTCTGCTCCAGAAAGATGGGGTTCTCCCAAGCGATAAACTGGTAAAAATCTCTGTCGGCTCTGACTATCTGTAAATTTCTGTCGACTGTGGCAGAGCCCGTTTTAAAATGTGCCATGAAAAGAATCCCCCAACTAGTTTGTGCCCCTCTTCTCGAAATCCTCCACATATTGAACGATCAGCTTTACGGTTCCCTCCACGCCCAGCACACTGCTGTTCACACACAGATCGTAGCTGTCCGCACGCCCCCACTTCTTGGAGGAGTAATAATTGTAATAACTCTGGCGCTGCTTATCCTTCTTGACAATCATATCCCGCGCTTTTTGCTCGGGAAGACTGTATTTTTCCATGATACGTCTGGTCTTGGTCTCCTCATCCGCGTAGATAAAGAGATGGATGCAGTTCTTGTAGTCTGCCAGCGCATAATCCGCACAACGGCCCACAATGACGCAGGGCCCTTCCTGGGCGATCTTCTTGATAGTGTCAAACTGCGCCAGAAAAACCTTGTGGCTGATGGGCATATCCACAAAGGAAGACGCATTGTAACCGAAAGAGTAAGTGTCCATCACCAGATTATACAAAAAGGAGTTGGTGGGACGCTCATCGTGATTCTGGATCATCTCCTCACAGAACCCGCTCTCCTTCGCTGCCCGGGAAAGCAGTTCCTTGTCATAACATTTAATTCCGAAATATTCCGCAACTTTTTCACCGATCTGACGGCCTGCAGAGCCAAACTGACGGCCAATGGTAATTACAGTATTCATAAAAAGCACCTCCAATCCAAGATTATTCCACATTTATTATACGTTATTTTTGCCGCCAAGACAATGATTTTTTCTCTCCGGCCATCCCCGAATTTTATTCGAGAATATCCAGCAAATGTTTAAAATACTCCGGCAGCGGAGCGTCCGTCTCCACATACTCTCCCGTTCTGGGATGCCGGAAGCCCAGGATTTTGGCGTGCAGCGTCTGCCCTTCCAGTTTATACGGGGATTTTCTGCCTCCGGCATAGACCTCGTCCCCCAGAAGAGGATGACCCACAGACGCCATGTGAACACGGATCTGATGTGTGCGGCCCGTCTCCAGCACACACTCTATATAAGTATACTTTTGAAAACGCCGCAGCACCCGGTAATGGGTTACCGCCCGCTTCCCGCATTTCTCGTTGACAGCCATCTTTTTGCGCTCTGTGGGATGCCGCCCAATTGGCTTATCCACGATTCCCTCATCCTCTGCCAGCACTCCGTAACAGATGGCGTGGTAGCGTCTGTTGACACTGTGTTCCTTCAGTTGGGCAGCCAGACAGTTGTGAGCCTGATCATTCTTGCACACCAGGATGGAGCCTGTGGTATCCCGGTCTATCCGATGGACGATCCCCGGCCGCATGACGCCATTGATCCCTGAGAGTTCCTGCCCGCAGTGGTATAACAGCGCATTGACCAATGTCCCGCTGTAATGACCGGCCGCAGGGTGAACCACCATACCCTTGGGCTTATTCACCACGATGACATCCGCGTCCTCATAGAGAATATCCAAGGGGATATCCTCCGCGCCGATACAGGGCTCCACGGCCTCCGGCAGATAAAACCGCACCTCATCCTCCGCCTTCACCCGATAGCTGCTTTTCACAGCCTCACCGTTTACGCGGACATTCCCCTCCTTTATCATCCGCTGGATAAAAGAACGGGATAAAGAATCAATGAGCATACTGACACAGCGGTCAATACGCTCATTCTCAATATCCTCCGTGATCAGAAACACAAACTCATCCATGCCGCATCCCTCTCCCAGATTATTTCATCTCCCGGTAACGATTCTGTTTAAAGCTCAAAAACTCCAGATCCTTCTCCTGAAACACAAACATAAACAATGCGAAAAGGCCGATGGTAGCCAATACAATATAAATGTCCGCCACATTGAATATCGGATAATTGATCAGGACAAAGGAGATAAAATCCACCACAAAATCAAAGCGGAAGCGGTCGAGCATATTGCCGGCCCCGCCCGCTATTACCACCGAGAGCAACACATGCACCTTCACAAATTTTTTCTTCTCCGGCAGTTTGAACAAAAAGAAGAGAATCACCGCCAAAAAGATAACTCCCACAAACAGGATAAAAAATTTCTGATTCTGCAGCATGCCGAAAGCGGAACCGCGGTTTTCAAGATACTGAAGCTCCAGCACACCATCGATCAGCACCCAAGGCGGATTGCCTTTTAATCTGGTACTGGCCAGATATTTGGTATATTGATCCAGGCCAAGGAGAAGCGCTATGATCAGCACGTCAACAAAGAGCATAATCCCCCGGCTCACCTTTTTATTGTCGCTGTTTTTCTCTCTACGCATGTGCATCCTCGTCGTTGAAATGAATTTCCTCTATGGCTGCCAGAATTTCCTCATCGGTGACAGTCATGTCAACAAAAGCCTTGCCGATCTTTTTCAGGAGAACAAAACGGATTTTGCCGGCGCTCATCTTTTTGTCGGATTTTGTGAGCCTGAGGATTTCCTGAGGATCAATGCCATCCACGGAGATCGGCAGATAAAAGGGCACAAACATATCTCGGATCTCATAATACTCCTCCATGGAAAGCAGCTCCTTCTTCCACGAGATATAAGCGGCGGCCACCGTTCCCAGCGCCACACACTCCCCGTGATAAAGCTCAAAATTCCTGGCCTTCTCAATGGCGTGTCCGATGGTATGGCCCAGATTCAAAAGAGCTCTGTCTCCCTGCTCCGTGGGATCCTTTTCCACTACCAGCTTCTTGATGCCGCAGCACCGCATCACCATCTGCTCCAGCACCGCCATGTCCCGCCCGCAGATCTCATACATATTCTCGATCAGCCACTCATAAAAGGCCGCGTCCTTGATCAGAGCGGATTTCATGACCTCCGCAAACCCCGAGAAGTATTGTCTGTCCTCAAGGCTGCTCAAAACAGAGAGATTCATATAGACCAGGACGGGCATCTTAAATGCGCCCACCATGTTTTTGTAACCGTCAAAATCCACCCCGGTCTTGCCGCCGATGGAGCTGTCCACCTGGGATAACAGGGTAGTCGGTATCTGGACAAAATCTATCCCTCTGAGATAAGTAGCCGCCACATAACCGGTGAGATCTCCCACCACGCCGCCGCCCAGAGCGATCAGCAGATCTTTTCTGTCAAAACCCTCCCTGATCAGACAGGTATAAACGTCCTTTGCCGTGTCCAGCGTCTTGTGCTCCTCTCCTGCGGGAAACACATATTTTACGGCCTTTAAACATTTGCCCTCAAGAAGCTTTAAAACCGCGTCGCCGTAGAGCGTGTCCACATTGGAATCCGTGACGATGCAAAGACGCCTGCCTTCAGCGCCGAGCTCTTGGAGTTCTTCCCATAATCCCTCAAAGGATGTGGAAAACACAATGTCATAACAGGGCTTTTTTTGATAGGAAACCGATAATCTCTGTGCCATATTTTCTCCTAAAAAGGCTTCCCTTCCGGGAAGCCCGTAATGTTTGCTTTTTGTATGTACCCGCTTTTACATGCCGCCGTTTAAGGGCATCTCAAAGGATCCGCCGAAAATATCCTGAAAATCTCCCGAAATATCCACACTGGCAGGTGTGATGATAAAAATATAATGCGATATCTTCTGCAGATTGCCCGATATTGCAAAGCAGGAGCCGGATGTAAAGTCGATGATACGCTGGGCAATATCCACGTCCAGCCCTTCCAGATTCAACACCACGGTGCGGTTTGCCAGCAGAGTCTCCGTAATCTCCCTGGCGTCCTCCACAGTGCTTGGCTTGATCACACATACCTCCATGCCGTTGCCCGGCATCTTGCGGGTTACATTCTGACGAATGGGGGTCACTTTGGGCTGAACAGTCCGCTTGGCTGCCCGATCCTCGAATCCGGTATCGGCATTGTCCTTCGCCGCTCTTGGAGGAGCCTGCTTTCTGGGTGCGGGCTCTACAGCTTCATCGTCGTCATCCAGATAATCGTCATCGTAATATTCATCATCCTCATCATTTAATTTCATATAGTTCAGAAACTTGTCCATGACACCCATCTATCAACTCTCCTTTTTATAGTCCCGCTCTCCAAATATGCCTGTCCCCACCCTGACACAGGTGGCGCCCTCCTCAACGGCAACCATATAATCGCCTGTCATTCCCATGGACAGTGTCCTGTCCATGCATCTATTATCGGTGTTTTTGCCCATGATGTCAACAGACAAATGTGTCAACTTTTGAAAATACGCGCGGTTTTCCTCTGCATTCTCCACAAAAGGAGCGATGGTCATCAGCCCTCTGACACAGATGCCGGGCAGCTTTGCGATCTCCGATACCAGATCTTTCGCCTCATCGGGAAAAACGCCAAACTTGCTCTCCTCCTGAGCCACATTCACTTCCACCAGAATATTCACCGTGATATTGCGTTTTACAGCCTCTTTGCTGATCTCCTCCGCCAGCCTCAGGGAATCCACGCTGTGTATCATATACACCTTGTCCACGATATATTTCACTTTGTTGCGCTGCAGATGCCCGATCATATGCCATCTGACGTCGGCAGGCATCTGCGGGATCTTGTCCAAAAGCTCCTGCACCTTATTCTCGCCAAAATCCCTTGCCCCTGCAGCGTATGCCTCCCTGAGAAGCTCTATGGGTTTTGTCTTACTCACCGCGATCAGCGTGACCTCCGATGCATCCCGCCCGGACTTCTCACAGGCTTTTTGGATATTATCCTGTACCCGGAGCATGTTTTCCCGGATCAAACTTTCAGAATCCATTTTCCATATCCTCTCATTGAACCGCACAATACCACGGACCGGACAACAGTCAGTCATTGATAAACTGGTCGTCGTGAACGGAATCCGCGTTCAGCGCGATATAATCATACACATTCAGACCGTATTGAGTATTCGCTTTCACAATGGCATACTCATCATTCTGATACAAAATATTGATCTGTCTGAAGTCCGCATAGCCATTGTTGACATTGTAAACGCCCTTCAGCGTGGCCCTTCTGCTCACCACAAAAGTTTCCTGCCCATCCTCCTGAAAAAGGGTATCCCCCGCCTCCAGAATGGCCGCGTCCACATAATACTCTCCGCTCTCTTTGTCATAACTGTACAGCGAAATATCATAGAGCTGGCTTGACACCTCGCCGTTCTCCATCACATACTGCCTGAGCACCTGTGCCTTTCCTGAATTGCCCTCCGGAAATACATAATCCTCCGGGATCAGATAGAACTCCTTGTCCACAATGGCGGAATTGGGGATCTTGAGTCCAGTGTCATTGTTGAGCAAAAGCTCGATCTCCACAAAACGGTCATTGACAAAAGTGATCATGGAATTCGTGAAAGAAAGCTGCAGATAATGCTTTCCATCCCCATTGTTCAAAAGCTTTGCCGCTCCCCAG
>CANCYO010000006.1 GCA_947382415.1 uncultured Lachnospiraceae bacterium
TACTCATGACCTCGCCCACAGCGCGCATCTGTGTGCCCAGCTTGTCCTCCACGCCCTTAAACTTCTCAAAGGCCCAGCGGGCAAATTTGATCACCACATAATCGCCGTCCGGCACATATTTATCCAGAGTCCCGTATTTTCCGCAGGGAATATCCTTCAGTGTCAGCCCTGCCGCCAGCATGGCGCTGACCAGCGCGATGGGAAATCCGGTGGCCTTGGATGCCAGCGCGGAAGAACGGGATGTTCTGGGATTGATCTCTATGACAATGATCCTGTCGCTGACAGGGTCATGGGCAAACTGCACATTGGTGCCGCCGATGACCTGCACGGACTCCACAATGCGGTAAGCCTGTTCCTGCAGACGCTTCTGCAGCTCCTCCGAGATGGTAAGCATGGGCGCTGCACAGAAGGAGTCGCCGGTGTGTACCCCCAGCGGATCGATATTCTCGATAAAGCAGACAGTGATCATATTGCCGTCCGCGTCCCGCACTACCTCCAGCTCCAGCTCCTCCCAGCCAAGGATGGACTCCTCCACCAGAACCTGTCCCACAAGGCTGGCCTGCAGACCTCTTGCACATACCGTACGCAGTTCATCTTTATTATATACCAGACCGCCGCCTGCACCACCCATGGTATATGCCGGACGCAGCACCACCGGGTACCCCAGTCCGTCCGCGATCTGAAGCGCTTCCTCAACCGTGTAAGCCACCTCGCTGCGGGCCATCTCGATACCCAGCTCATTCATGGCCTTTTTGAACTCAATTCTGTCCTCGCCGCGCTCGATGGCATCCACCTGCACACCGATGACCTTCACATTATATTTGTCCAGGATACCCGCGCTGGCCAGCTCCGCACAGAGATTCAGACCGGACTGGCCGCCCAGATTGGGAAGCAGCGCATCCGGACGCTCCTTGGCGATAATCTGCTCCAGACGCTCTTTATTTAACGGCTCAATATATGTGACATCCGCCGTCTCCGGATCCGTCATTATGGTGGCGGGATTAGAATTCACCAACACGATCTCATAGCCCAGCTTTCTCAGCGCCTTACAGGCCTGAGTACCGGAATAATCAAACTCACAGGCCTGCCCTATGATGATGGGACCCGACCCTATGATCAATACTTTATGGATATCAGTTCTCTGTGGCATGTTACAACCTCCTTAGTTGGTATCACTGTCCCCGAATCTCTGCGGACATCAACTTATTCTATCACACCTCATACCGTTTTACAAATACAGAATCTCGCTGTTTATTCAAAATGCTTGCCAAAACATTGTTTTGCTGTTCACCTGTGTCCGGGCAGGAGGTATCGGGACAGATTTGCAACGGGGTGCGGTTGGGTGTTTTCTAATAGTGCGGCTAAAAATCCTGCAATCTTCGGGTCGGTTCTGAAGTGCATCCATGCACTGCAGAACCTGAAATGCGCATCCGTGCGCATTTCACCCTGAGTTCCCGAACCGCACTATAAGAAAACGCTCCAACCTTTACCAAAGTTGCAAATCTGTCCCGATACCTCCCGCCCTGGCGCAAGATGAATCCGGCAGTTCATTGAATCTGATTCTCTATATCACGCAACTGCATCCGTCTGGGGCAATGTAATTGTTGTGCTTTCGGTACCGAGGCAGCGGGGGACAGGCCGGAAGCTGCAGACTGCGGCCTGTCCCCCGTTGCCGCCCCGATTGCACAATAACCACATCACCGTAGACGGATGCAGTTACAGAACCTCCGCCCGGAACTTCCGCAGAATCCCCAGCAACAGATACATACCATACGCGGACAGTATCACCTCCGCTATGCATCCCGCATAGGTGATCCCCGAAGCGCCAAAGCAGGCATTCATCAAAAGGATTGCCGGAATCTCCAGCACAATCTTCCTCAGTATGGCAAAATACAGAGTCTTTCTCCCCATTCCGATTCCCTGCAGCACTCCCACCACCAGAAAATCCGCCAGCATAAAAGGCATGGCTGCGCTGAAGCCACGCAAAAACAACCTGCCATAATAAACAATTTCCCCATCGCTCATGAAGAGATGGATCAAGTATCCCGCTGCCACCCAATATCCCAGAGCGATGACCACCATGGCAGGCACCAGTATCCTGGCCACAAACTTTATGGCATCCTCCATGCGCTTCACATTTTTGCTGCTGTAAGAATAACTGATCAGAGGCATCACTCCCTGGGTTCCTCCCAGCGCAATCTGCATGGGCAGCATCTGAATTTTCTGGGCAATGCCGATAGCCGCAACTGCAGACGCCCCATAGCCGGCCACAAAATGGTTCAACACGGTCATGCCTGTGACATTCAGCAGGTTCTGTATCGACGCCGGCACTCCCACTCCGCAGATACCCGCCACAATATCTTTGCGCGGCACCAGATAACGGGGATGCAGACTGATAAAAGTCTTGCCTCTCCTTACCGCCAGCAAGATCATAAAATAAGCGCATGCCACACAGTTGGAAATACAGGTGGCCAGACCCGCGCCCGCCGCTCCCATATCAAGCCCCCAAGGCAGAATGAAAATCGGATCAAGTACAATATTTAAAAGGCATCCGCTCATTGTCCCAATGCTGGCATGCAGCGCAGCGCCCTCCGACCGCACCAGATATCCCATCACCACATTGAGGATAGTGGGAACCGCGCCACAGATTACCGCCCACTGCAGATAAGCGGCGGTAGCCTCCTTAGTCTGGGCATCCGCCCCCAGAATCTTCAACAGCGGATCCAGAAAAAGCAGACACAGCACCGCCAGCAGAATCCCGCTGAATACAGATCCGTAAAACCCGAAAGCAGCGCTCCGCTTCACCGTCTCATAGTCGCTTCTGCCCAGCGCACGGCTCATCATGCTCGAAGACCCGATTCCAAAGAGATTGTTCACCGCGTTAAAGGCCAGTAGCACCGGAGCCGCCAGCGCCACCGCCGCATTCTGCACGGACGCATTCAAAAGTCCCACAAAATAAGTGTCCGCGATACTGTAGAAAACCATGACCAGCGAGCCGAGTATGGTCGGTACCATCAATCTTCCCACCGCCTGGGGAATAGGTATCTGTTCAAAAATATCACTCTTTTTTTCTGTCATATCCATCCTGTCTCTGCCCGGTCTCCCTGTCTGCTTTTCTGCTTTTTATATTACTGCCTGAGTCATTATTTCCTTTTGAGTCTGAATCTGGATACCAGTTCCTTGAGCGTGGCAGCCTGGCCGGATAATTCCTCGCTGGCAGCGGCGCTGGACTCTGCTGAATTCACATTATTCTGGACAACAATGGCGATCTGATCGATTCCGTGCCGGATCTCTTCAGCCGTGACCGCCTGCTGTTTTGCATATTCCGCTATGCTGCCTATCAGGCTGTCCATCTCCTCTGCCAGTCCCACTGCTGCCAGCATGGACTGCGCCGTATCGTCAGCCGCACTGACTCCTTCTTCCATAGAACTGATGGTCTCTCCGAGAAGCTCCGTAGTCTCTTTGGCGGCATCGGAAGATTTTCCTGCCAAAACCCGAACCTCCTGCGCAACCACCGCAAATCCTTTTCCTGCCTCTCCTGCCCGCGCTGCCTCCACCGCCGCGTTGAGGGCGAGAATATTGGTCTGGAATGCAATATCTTCTATGGTTTTCACAATCTTATTGATGGCATTGGACCTCTCGTTTATCCTCTGAATCACTTCCACCATATTCCGCATCTTTGTGTTGCTCTCTAAAAGCCCTGACCTGACCTCCTGCGAAATACCGCTGGCCGCCTGTGCATCCTGAGCAATCTTCTGTACGCTGTCAGCCTCCCTCTCGATGTGTCCGGCCAACGCTTCCACCTCTGCAGCCTGCTCCGTAGATCCCTGGGAAAGACTCACCGCGCCCTGGGAAATCTGAGCCGCACCGGCCGCCACATCCTTGGAAGCCTGATTGATCTGTCCCATGGTAATATTCAGTTCAACGGCAATCTCGTCCAGTGATTCCCTGATCTTCGCAAATTCACCAGCATACTCATTTTGCAGTTCAAAGTCCAGATTCCCCTTGGCGATCTCCCGCAAAGTGTCCGATATCTCGTTGATATATTTTACATAATCTCGCAGCCGGACTGTGACCTGATTAAAATTATACGCCAGAATGCCCAGTTCATCTCTGGAGCTGTAACGGATGGTCTGATCCAGCTCACCCTCCGCAATACGGGTAGCCACACGGCTCAGCTCCTTCACCGGCCTTCCGATGATCCGGCGGATCTGGATAACAACGAGAAGCGTCAGTAACAGTACCGCTACGATAGAGACCTGGGTCATAATCCTTGTAAGATCAAAAAGTTCTGATAATACCTCCTGCTGGGACACATAGGCTACAGCTATCCAACTGCTCCCCTCAACCCGGGCGATCTCTATGTAAGTATCTTCATAAAGGCTAAGCCCCTGTTTTCCGGCCTGTATCTGCTCCTCCACATAGGCATACATTCCGTCGGCCTCGCTCAGCTTTTCTCCGACTACCGCGGCATCTCTGTGTCCGATAATCGTGTCCGTACGCGTATCAACCAGAAAAATACCGCCGGTATCTTCAATCTGAATATTGCTCACAATATCAGAAATGGAATCCAGGTACACATCTGCCGCCGCAACGCCGCGCACCCCGCCTCTGCCGTCTCTCAACACTCCGGAAGCCCCCACAACATACGATTGGCTGTCCTCATCAAAATATACGTCTCCCAATATAAAATCTTCAGATTCCAGTCCATTCACATACCAGCTTTTTACCAGCGCGTTAAACTCCGGCCCCGGCACGAAAGACGCATGATACAGTGAACCATCCGTCAGCGCCACATACAGTCCGGCGGGATAAGCATCATTCTGCCCAGCCGTATGCCTGATGTATCTTGTCATTTCAGAGATATTCATATCCTCATACTCTATGGTATCTCTCTGAACTTCCAACATGGTAAGCGTTCCGGCCATCCACGCCCTGGTCTCCTGAAGCGTCCTGTCAACGGTGGTATTCAATATTTCCTCACTCTTCTCCAACAGTGTCTGTGACATCCTGTCATACACTACCCCCAACAGGATAGAGACGGCAATCACAACACTCACAATGACAGCCGCCACAAGCTTTACCGTGATACCTATCCCCCGCCGTTTTGAATCTCTGGTGGCAGACATCATTTCTTTTGTCTGACTCATCCCCAGTTCCCCCTTTCAAAAAATAGTTACTTTTCCAAAAATTGTAACATAACCGCCAATAAAATTAAATCCCTTTTGATAAAAAATAAGAGTCAAATAAGAGGTAAAAACAAGGGCTGAAGATTCCGCAAAACCTTCAGCCCTTTCCATGCCTTTTCTCATTAAAACGCCTTACAGTCTCTCAGTACCAATCCGGGACAGGTTTTCGCCAGGGCCTCTTCTAACTGCTCCATCTTAGACGCTCCGTCCACCCAGATAGCCATAAGCCTCTCGCCTTCCGAATTCAGCAGATCTACCACATACTTCCGGTCGGCTCCCTGTGCATCGCTCTTCGGCTCCACAAGCCTGCTGCCTGCAATCTCCGCTAACTTTGCGATACGATATGAAAGCTTGCCGCAGGATTCATAGCGGCTCACCACATAATTGTCCGTAATTCCCACAAGACTCCCGTCATTGACCTCAATGCTGTAGTTTGGACGGCCACACAGTTGATGATCAAACTCCTCCCTCTCCTCCTCAGTGCTGATCAAGCGTGTCACAATATCCCTTACAGTTTTGGCCTCATCCTCCGGTAACCTCTGGGGACCAAACGCCAGGGCCACAAAACTGGACAGTCCCAGGATGCCTCCCACCCATCCAAGATACGGCATCAGATCCACCTTTGCATTGCGGTTAAAATACATAATGATCAGACCGACGATCACATACAGAACCGGCATCAAAAGCAGCCGCATTGTAGTCTTATTCTTTTGCCGCCTCTGCCTTGCTCTCAAAGTACTTTCATAGCTGCTCAGCCAAATCGGTGTCTTCATACGTCTTCCTCTCTTCCTGTTATTAAAGCTCCGTTGTCATTCGTAATGCAAAATAATGCGTTTGGTTAATGTACTCTTGTATTATACTTGTATTTCTTAGAAATTACAATACCTTAATATAGAAGATCTTGTCTGTTTTTGATTTAGGAGCGTTTTTTCGGATTCATACCGCCAAGAAAATGGTGCGCTTTTTCAGACTATATGATATTATTAACATGTCAGATCGATTAAAAATGCCTATAATGAAAATCTTGCGGACGAAAGGATGCACCACCATGAACTCACTCAAAAAATTGTATTGCAGAACCTTCCAGACAGCATTCCGGCTTGCTCTGCCTCTTCTCCCCTACCGAAAACCTCAAATATGCGGCAGTGTAGAACAAATCCCTCAGATTCTCCTGAAGAACAGATGCACAGCCGTGCTGATCGTGACAGATGCCGCGATCCTGAAACTGGGACTTACCGACCATCTTCAGACAGCTCTCACTGCCGGCCATATCCCTTATTACATTTATGATGGAACCGTCGCCAATCCCACTACGGAGAATGTGGCGGAGGCAATGAAACTTTATCTTTCCGGACATTGCAATGCCATCATCGGCTTTGGGGGAGGCTCCAGCATGGACTGTGCTAAAGCGCTGGGAGCATGTATTGCAAATCCCGGCCGCTCACTCTCCCAAATGAAAGGGATTCTTAAAGTACGCAGAAAGCTTCCTCTTCTGATCGCGGTGCCCACCACCGCAGGGACGGGAAGCGAGACCACTCTGGCCGCCGTCATCACCGATGCCGGGACCCGGCACAAATATGCCATCAATGACTTTCCTCTGATTCCCAAATATGCCATTCTCGACCCGGAAGTAACCTTAAGCCTTCCGCCTTTCATCACAGCCACCACCGGAATGGATGCTCTCACGCATGCCATAGAGGCCTATATCGGGAATTCTACCACCCATGATACCAGAAAAGAGGCGCTCATGGCCGTCCGGCTCATCTTCCGGAATCTGGATGCCGCCTACAGGAACGGCAGCGATGTCCCTGCGCGCAAAAATATGCTGAGAGCATCTTTCTATGCGGGATGTGCCTTTACAAAATCTTATGTGGGATATGTTCACGCCGTCGCCCATTCATTGGGCGGAGAGTACAATGTGCCCCACGGTCTGGCCAATGCCGTCCTGCTTCCCTTCGTGCTGGAGGCCTACGGCACAACAATCCACCGCAAACTGGCCTGTCTGGCTATTGCCGCAGGAGTCGCCACTGAGAATACGCCTGTGGAGACCGCGGCCCGGCGCTTTATAACTGAAATTAAGGAAATGAAAAAAAGATTCGGCATCGGTGACACGATATCCGCCGTGAAAAGAGAAGACATTCCTAAGCTCTCCCGCTATGCGGACAGAGAGGCCAATCCCCTCTATCCCGTCCCTGTCCTGATGAATGCCAAAGAACTGGAGAAGTTATATTATATGCTTATGGAAAATCATGAGGAGCCGGCTTTACCCTCCTCGTGAACGCGCCGCCAGGCTTCCTCCCGATAGGCATCCGCCTGTTCGGGAAGACCCATAGCCTCATAACAGGCGATCAGGCCCTGAAACGCCCGCTCATTGCCCGCTTTCAAAGTAAGCTCCGGCGCGGTCTCATATGCCGCGTTATAGTACCAGACCGCAGCTTCCTCGTAGTCTTTGACTCCCGTATAGAAATCTCCCAGCTCACAGCAGATCTCCGAACATCCCTCACCTGCCACCAGCTTCACCGCATATTTGAAAAATCCGGCTGTATCGCCCCGCAGTCTGGCTGCTCTGGCAGCCACACAGCAGGCGTGTACAAACTCTGTCTGTCCTCTGTCCACATCCCTGACCGAGTCCGCAAAAAAGCGCTCCGCCAGAAGAAAATCCTCATCGCTCCCCGCCACAAAAAGCTCTCTGGCATACATTTCATGCAGATGGGCGGAAAGTCTTACCCCTTTGTCCGTCTGTCGCCTGAAGACTGCCAGATCCCGTCCGGCATGACTGCACTCCGGCATATGTGTGATGACGATATCACTGTCATACACCACCGGCTCTAAACGCACGGACTCATGAACAGGCTCCTGCCACACAAATTCCCTCTGCCGCTTAAAGAGCTTGGGACGGTATTCCTCATCAAAATTATAGACTGTCCCAAACTGAAGCTGATTGCCATATTTCATCTGAACGATCTCTATCTCCGGCAGCAGCGTTTCCTTCAACATCTGATAGCGGACCCTGTTTTCCGCGTCAAGGACTTCGTCGGCATCCGCCGAATAAATATAATCCATCTTCGCCTTGGAAAAAGCAAAATTGCGGGCGGCGCTGAAATCATCAACCCAGACAAAATCATAGATCAAATCCGTATAGCGCGCAGCGATCTCCTTTGTCCCGTCGGTGGAACCGGTGTCCACTATGATAATCTCGTCCATGAGATCAGCCACACTGTCAAGGCATCTGGCCAGCACCCTCTCCTCGTTCTTTACGATCATGCACAGAGAGATTGTTATCTTTTTCGTCTTAGCTTCCATGGAGACTCTCCTTTGTCAAACCGCATCCGCAGCGGACACTTTTTTTAAATGTATCATCTCCTGACCGTAAAATCAACCAAAAACCAAAACGCCGCCACAATATAGGGCACAAGCGGCACCGGAATCTTAAGCCTGCCGCTTCTTGCAATATTTCCCCGCATCAGCTGGATCAATGCCAAAGCACCAAACACAAGCGTCATATGGGCCATATAATACCGAAACCCTAGTCCCTGAGCTGTCAGCATGGCGGCGCAGACACAGAAGGCATGACAGTCGGCGCGCCCGTAAAAACGATCAAAGAACAACTCCTGCAGCAGAACAAAAACAGCGAGAGCTACCCAAATCTCCCATTTATTTCTCGGAAAATTATTCTCCCATGTGCCATAAAGCAGTAACATTCCTGCTGCCGCTCCCGCAGCCCACCACACAAAGCGATAAACCATCTGTTCCCACCAGTCCATGACGGCAGCCGTCAAAAGGCAGCCCGCAAATATACTCCATCCGGTTTTTTCCCATAAGAAAAGTTTCCACGAAATCAATTCTGTCGCACCTCCTGCGCCTCCTATCCTCTCAATACAGAGAACCTGCAGCAGACATAACAGAACCAGTCTGCCTCTGCCCCCTGCCGTCAGACGCAGACTCCACTTCTCATCTCTGCTTCCCGCCCATAACAACAGCGCAATGGTAACGGACTGCACTGCCGTACACACAAGCCATGTCCAGAGCTGCAAAATCACATATTCCTTCATAGGCAACTCACCTGAGCCTGGTCCGCAGCTCGCCAAGCACACTGCCTTCCACGCCAAGTACAGCCAGCGCAGGATGTGCCTCCAGCATTCTGTCTCCCTTATAAGCCCGAACGGTGATCACATATTCCCTCCTCTCCGGCACATATAAAGGAATCATAAACTCACACAACTCCTCCTGCTTATACATGGGATTCTCCTCATAGATATATACTCTGTCAAGATCAGGATTCTCCTCCAAAAATTCCGGAGGAAATTCAACTTCCACCCGATCCGCGTATCCTCTGGAGACAATGCGCAGATATGCGCTCTCTCCCCTTTTAAACTGCGGTTCATGAGGCTTTAGTACTCTCTCTATCTCCGCACTCAGGTCAAATTCCAGAGTGCTGCAGACCATCGTATTCTCATTTCCCACATTGTCCGATGCATACGCCGTCACCCGGAAATCCCCGCTGAAAATCGGTTCGTCCTCACAGATATCTACAGTGATCACGCCTCCGGCATCAGGGACATAACGCTCCCGGCATCCATTGTCCAGATTCTCTATCTCCATGTACAGCTCCCCGACACCGCTGAGGGCATCCTCAGCCCGTACCTGCAGCAGAATATGATCCTTTCTTCTGTCCAGCAAAGAGAGCTCTTCCAGCGCTTCCATACCTGAAATCTGCGGGGCCTCCCCGTCCCCGATCAGCCAGATCCCATGTTCGCGGTCCGATTGATAATCGGAATAAACAACTTGCCCGCCGTCATCGGCTCCCGCCATGGGAATCAGACGGATCGTCCGTCCGTGAGCATCCCTGTCCGGCAGCAGTTCCTGAGTAACCATAAGCTTTTTACATCTCTGGCTTCTGACTGCCTTCACAAAATTTCCGGCTGTAAGGTAACTCTCGCCTTCAGCCCAAAAGCGCAGCATGTCCGCAGGCAGCTCTCCGGGTGTCTTATCCGCATCACAGACAGGCACATAGACGGAGGCCTTCACACGTCCCCCTTCTTTGCCCTCGCTCTCCAGAATCGCATGATTCAACTGATACGCTTCTGTGGCGGGTCCCTGCATATAAGCGCGGTATTCCACCGTCAGAGGCGTACGGCCGTCGCTTCGGACATAATAGGTGTTCTCCTCCATGGCCGGATAAATGTTTTCACCGGACTGCAGGATCAGTTGTTCTGTGGCAATGGGCCATCTGACTTTTGTGCTCCCGCCGGATAAGCTGCCAAGTGGAATATGAACCACAGCACTTCGGTTTTGTGCCGCATCCACCGCCAGCACATGCAGATATTGCTCCTCCTTTGAAAGTGTGACCACAAGCTCCGGCCGGGACAGATAGTTCCCGTTTCTCCCGTTAATCTGTGTGCCTGGAAACTGGTCAATACAATACCAGTAACCCGCCGTTCCCGACACCAGCGTATTGACAGTGATATTAGAGGAGGACAGTCTTTCAGAACACGGCTTTTCCAAACTGCCCGCCGAAAAGGATTCTACTGCAAAGGATTCCACCCGGTGATAATAAGTGGTGCCGCGGTCTTTTGGCTCCTCCCAGCACAGCTTCAGAGTCTCCTCATCTACAGGGGATTTTACCACACTTTCCAAGCTGACCGGATCAGGAGCCGCCATATCCTCCGCCGTCACACCGTTGAGAGGCATATCCGTCAGATAGCCGATATCCTCCGACAAAATGCTGATCCGTCCGTCTCCCCTGCGTACGCCCTGAACATTTTCATAAGAATGAGCCCGCCCTGTATTGACATAATTGCTCCCCCCGTAAGACGGCTTTGCACTGATCACATAACCGTCATAGGGATAACCACAGGTATAATCCTCCGTTTTCCCGCAGCTTACCGCATACCCTGCAAGGACGCTGCAGACAGATGGGCTTTTCTTATATGAATTATTGGCCCGCTTTCCGTGAACGGGACAAATATGGTCATAATAATCCGTCTCATGTCCGCTGCAGCTCTGTCCCAAAGAGGCATCCGCGCCGCAATTCGGACAATACTCTTCATCGCTTCCTCCCCAATACCACGTTTTACTCCCACTGTATTTATGCTCCAATTTCTGCCCGCACTTTACGGGTATGGTGTAACAGCCCCCCTTTCTGGACGGATCTCCCTGATGCACATGATTACAGACGCCGGACCGGTGGCGGTGTACCAGCTTTTCTCCTGCGCGGCCTCCAAGATACCCTCCGCCGCCTCCGGAACTTCCGCTCTCCCCCACATGGCCTGTGGAAACCAGACTTGCAAAAGAACCTCCCGGATAGCCGTCGTCACTGTCTCCGGCTCCTCCGCCTCCGCCTGCTATCAGCAGGATATCCTCTCCCGTCGAGACCACTGTGTAACCGCCGCCATTGGCATAGTTTTCTCCCCTGCCGCCTCCGTTAAAGCCGTTCTGCCCGGCCACGCAAAAGCTTACACATTCCTCCCGGTCCATCCAAAAGGTTCCCGCCGCCTTTCCCCCCAGACCTCCTGAAAATTCTCCGTAATTTCCTCCCTGGGCTCCCCAGGCCTCAATGCGGTAGAAACCCGCATAAGGTACGCGCAAAGCATCCGGCGTATGGGTATATTCATACTGCACTCCAAAAGAGACCGTGTCTTTCCTGTCATGGGAGTCCAAAATCTGTTGCCATGTCTCGCCTTCTCTTCTCTGGTAGAGCTTATAAACCTTTTCCAGCCCGTCAGGCTGGCTCCAGCTCAGATCCACGGCTCCTCTGCCGCCGTTTTCCCGATAATTATCTTTCGCCGTAAGCTCAAGCTCCACCCACTGCGCATAGAGTGTCATATCCCGTGCGGGCACCAGCTCTGTTCCTGCCCTGCCGGCAGGCCTGTCAAACTGTTTGTCATAATACCAGCCTCCAAAAGACAGGTTTTCTCTTCTGACATCGGGCAGCATCACCGCATCCCGCTCATAAACCGCCGTGATACGGTCTACACTGCCGTCCTCTCCGCAGAAGAGATATTCATTATCCTGCAATTTCCCCGCAAAGGAATCCGTCCGGCTCCACTCCACAAAATGCTGTGTTCCCCGGATATCCCCCAGCAATTCCCCGCCGCCAAGATCAAATCTCACCAGACATCCGGAGGGAGGTTGAAGCTTTCCGGCATCTATTGTATAGACCCTCCCATATTCTCCCGTCACCCGGGTAAGGCCTTCTCTGCCTTCGTAGCTTCCGCCCGCCGCATCAATCTCCAGCACACTCCGGGAGGGCCGCCACAGAGCATACAGGCGTACGCTCCCTCTCTCTTCGTCTTCTCCGTAATCCTCAGCACAGAGATTAAAAATCTCCGCTCCGTCCCCATAATACTCCCCGCTGCCGTCGCTCTCCGAATTCCAGCCCGCAAACTCCCATCCCAGACGGGTATAGGTATTTATATTTAAATGCGTCTGGGGCGTCACCTCACTGCCCTCATATCTTGTGGCATTATTATACATATGATAGCTGGGAGGCATATACCCTCCAAAGGAATCTCCGCCACTGTTGGCGTCATAGACCACACAGTAGCGATTGGCGGACAGCTCCCGGCAAGTGTGCCATCCGGTGTCATAACCCTGCTCCAGATTATTGTCGAAGGGACACAGATAATAATAAGCCATTCCCTGCCCCACATGCAGGTAATCCAGACTTTCAGCCGCAGCTCTGCTCATATAAAAATGGCATTGTACAACAGGCGCTCCGCAGTCCGCACAGACAGGACGCCACGCGGAAAAATGTTTTTGAAAACATGGTCCCCGGGAATACCTGACTCCATGAAAATGATCCTGGGCCGGGTAACTGTTATGACAGCAGTTTACCCGGGAAAGCGCTACCTGCCATTCGGCCACAGGTATGGCTCCTGTCTTCCTCACTTTATAATAATGTTCCCCTGTGCGCAGCGCTCTGAGCGTACCGCTTACTCCCGTCCTGATATCATCGGAACCGTCGCCGGCATACCATTGCACCGCCCTGTTTCCCGCGTCAGCAGTCCACGCCACTCCGTCAGGCGCAAAGCTCACAAAAGGACTTGTGTAGAGAGTTCCCGCCTGAACCGAAAGCCCACTCCAGAACATGCCAAACAGCATTGTCAAAAATACGGCGCATAATTTACCTCTTCCCATCACTCACACACCTTTACCACCCGCAGCGTTCCCCTGGCCAGCTCCGTATAAAACTGCTCCACATCCCCTGCGTCCAGATACACATTGACACGCTGCGCGGCCGAGAGGACATCGCCTCCCCCTATGGAATTGCCCGCACTGTCAAACACCTGCTCCACAAAGATCTCCCGCCAGATCAGACGCGCGATCCCGCTCTCGGAGACCGTATAGATATGAATCCTGTCCCCGGCGCGCAGTACGCCTCCCGCCACCTGATACAGATCATCGGCCTTAAACCCTGCAATCACTGGTTCACTCATCCCGGCAGTGATCTCCCGCCGTTTTTCAAACATGCCCATGGTCAGCAATGTCCCCTCTTCTATGGGCACTTTTGCGATCAATCCCTCAAGCTGCCCGGGGGTTGCAAGCGCTGTGGCGGGAACCACTCCCTTGTCCACCTCTTTTAAGTCCAAATACTCCATATAGTTATCGGCGGTGATGCTCTCTCCCTTGGGAATCTCTCTGGCTGCCGTATAAATACTGCTGCGCTCATATTCGCTTAATATCTTCTTCTCCATCTGCAGCATCACTGCAAAAATCCCCACAGCCGCCAAGAGTGCCGCGATAATACTTCCTGTCCATACTCTGGACCACAGAATCTTTCTGTCCACCTTCTTACCCGTTCTCACTGTTCTCATTTTCCGTTTCCTTCCTCGCTTTCTGATACAATGTCCACCAACTTGCCCTTGTGAGCCTGCACCGAGACCCCCGCAAATCCTTTCACCTCAAAACGGATTTCACTGTATATTCCTGTGTGCTCCACCAGCACTCCATTGGGCGCCCTGACCCTTCCCCGGACGCCGCTCCAACGCTCCCTGATCTGTCCGTCCCTCCCTATACGGACAGCGTTCACCCGGTTATGCTCCACATTGTAGACAATATAGTCCACGATCTCCACAGGTCCTGCGATCAATGTGCGGTTTGCACACTCCCGGTTCCCGTCAAGGCCAAGATTCTCCCGCACCGCATCGGTATAAATACCATAAGCCGCCGTTTGATCCGTTATTATGACTTTGTGGCTCTTCCCATACTCCTCCAGATCGATCAGCGCGGATGCCAGATTGGAAATTGCCAGCGCATCCTCCAGATAACCGGCAGTGGAGCGCCATGAGGCCAGCGTCAATATGGTATTCATCAACACCACCAGCATCAGCAAAAAGAAAAGCCCCAATATCCACTCCGCCTGTCCACAATCTCTCTCATTAATATTTCGCCGTTGACACTCTTTTCTCCTCAAATGCATATCTGCCTCCCAATCTGCCACAGATTCTCAGCACGATTTTTTGCCCATACCCGGCTTCCCCCAATGTAGTGCCAGCCAGATCTATCTCCGTAACTCCCCGGCTTGTAAGTTCCTGCACCAAGTCCTCCTGATCCTCCGGAGTAAGCCCTCCCACAGTCTCCATGCGCAGAATATAACGTCTGGCCAATTGATCCACCTCCGCCTTCTGCTGAATCATTTGCATATTATCTAAAAATGCCAACATGATGACTGTCATAGCCAGGGTCAGAATACCTGTGATCATGATATTGCCCACATTACCTCTCTCACGCATTGTCTGCACACCTCCCCCGCTACATGCCGGGAGCCGCTCCCGCGCCGCCAAGAATTCCCTCGGCCCTGGAAGTCATGGCTTCTACAATGGTCTGAATAAAATCTGTCAGACTATCCTTCATCACCACACACAAAAGTAATGCGATAATGCATAGCCCCACGGTGACCAGAATACCGTCGATTCCGGAATCCTTCACCGTCCAGAAATTTCTCCGGTGCTGTTCAACCTTTTGTCCAAAATTCTTCGTTGTGATATTTTTCTTTATTTTCATTCAACATCCTCCCTGTTTTATTAAAATTGGTAGTTAAGCTTTATCTGCTTGTTCCATTTCAGGCTTGTTCCATTTCAGCATTCCATATATCCTAAAACCAAAACGCCGCCGCAAACATTTGTGTGACGCAGGCATAGAGTACCACTCCCAGCAGCGCTGCCAGAATACCAAGCTGATAGAAAGTGACGCTGCGGTCCAGAGCCCCCTTTCTTCGTCCAAGGACAGCCATCTCCATGTCTTTTACCTGCTCCGCAATATCACCCAGCAGTTCCACCGCCTGCCCGGATTCCATGGCCTGCAGCAATGTGATGCACAGCGCATCCACATAACGGTTATCAAAACAGCTCTGAAAATGCTCCAATGCGTCATGCACATCCGCCTTGACGGTTACTGCCCCCGCCAGATCCAAAAGCGCCTGACGCAGACGCTCTTCCCGTACGCCGGCGTAACACTCTGTGAGGGCGTCTGTCATGTATACGCCCGCCCGGATCTGAATCTCAAGACCATGATAGATAAACTTTAATTCGGGAAGCATACGCTCATTGTCCCGATTGTTCAGATACCATACCAGCAGCGCCGGCAGTAAATAAAGAGCCGCAGCCACAGCAAACCCTGTCCACAGAGCATACTGTATTCCCGCCACAAAACCCGAGAACGCCAACAACATTCTCAGCGCCAGCCACGAAAGGGGCTGCAGCCTGCCTCCAAAATGAAATGCGGCGCCCTTTCTGCAAAGCCACTCCTCTGTCCTCTGGTACCAGCCGGTGTCTCTGCTCCGGAATGCAAGATATCCCCGAAGCTCCTCACAGGCCTGCAGGACCTGCCGGTACGGCTGCCGCCTGCCAATCTGCAGCATCCAGACAAACATAAGACAGGCTGCCGCCACAGGCAAGACGTTCAGCCACCATATAACAGTCTCTTCTCCCAATCTCTCACCTCCTTTCCGATAATCTGCCAAGAAACAACAACAGAATAACAGCCACAACCCCTATGGCAATCCTGCCGGGTATGGTATCCCGCAGGAGCGTCCACACAGAAGTCTCCAACAGTCCATCCACCACAGCCAGCGCAAAGCCCGACAACAGCAGTAAAAGCAGCATATTGATTACCGCCTCCCGCAGCATACCCCTGCGCTCCTCCCCCATCCGCAGATATTCCCGCAAGATCCTGCGGCTGCTGTTTACCAGAATGGTAAAATCCGCGCAGTAGCGCACACTGATCTCCATGTTCCGCACCAGTTCCCTGAACTTGGGATGCTCAATCTTCTCAGCCATGGACAAAAGCGCCAGAGAGGTATCTCCCGTGGTCTGCGCCTCATATCCGCATTCATCCAGCGCGGAGCGAAGGGGCTCCTCCACATATTTACTGATCTGTGTGAAAATGCCGGTAATTTCTCCGGCCGTGATACTGTAATTGCCCAGAAAGTCCAGAAATTTCATAAGATTTGCATTGACGCTCCGAAATGCTCTCATCTTGCAAAACTGCAGCGTCAGATATTCCGCGGCCCACCATGCGGCCACTCCCAACAACATTACCTTCCATCCAAAGCCCGCTAAAAGCGTTATGGCCAGAACCGCTGTGGCCAGCAGATTGCCTGCAAACCAAAGCTCCGCGGTCAGAAAGGGAAATCGCCGCTTCCAGCCGCTGTAATGCAATTCCCGTTCCATTCGATACCAGAAGGAATACTTTTTTTGAAGCGTCAGAAGCTGCCTGCGGCTCTCCAGAAGCCTTTTCCGCGCGGCCTCGTCCAACTCCCGCCCGCCCCTCTGCAACAGCCTGCCCGCAAACTCCAGCCATCGCACCCGAAAGCACAGAAGCCCGCAGCCGCACAGCAAAAGCACAAAAGTCACCCCATAAATCATAAAACTATAGTATTCTTTCATAGATCAGTCTTCCTTTCTCTTCACTCCACCCTCTGCAGGCGTAGATATTCCGCACCCGAAAATGCTCCATAAACACGAAGGTCTGAAAACAGTCCATCATACGCATGAGCTCATCCCGGGAGTAACGGCTGGCATACATGGCGTAATCTACCAGCTTATCCGCAGCCCGGTCCGCCGAGGAGGCATGGATCGTAGCTGCGCAGAGCTGACCGGTACAGGCGGCATTCAACAGATACAGCGCCTCCTCCCCCTTGATCTCGCCGATAATAAAATAATCCACATCCATGGTCAGTCCGGCAATGCTGATATGTTTCAGATCATAATTGACCTGACTCTCCCTGCTCCCCGGCAGACTGTGCAGAAACATCATATCGGGATGTGCCAGCGTGGTGAGCTCATCCGCCTGCTGTGTCACCAGAACCGCCATATCGTCAGGCAGCGTCTCTTTCAAAGCGTTCAAAAGCGTGGTCTTACCGGAGGAATTGCCGCCGCAGATGATAGTAGAGCCTTTGCGGAATCGCTGGATCAACAGTCTGGCCGTCTCCTCACCCATCATCTGTCTGGAGATCAGCTCCCGTATCTGCGGAAAAAACCTGGGAACCTTGCGAATACACAGATATGGTTCGCTGTAGGTATTGACCAGAGGCATGGAAAGGGTAAACCGGAGAATGAAATCAGGGTGGCTCTCTGTGTCCGTAAATCTTTGTATGGCATTGAGATTGGAGATATTGACCTGATTTTTGGCCGCGATATAATCGATAAACTGCCGGTATTCCTTGTCGTCCGCAAAGCAAAGCCCGGCATCCATGCGCTTTCCCTCCCGCTTGATACGGATATTGTCATGACTGATCACCCGTATATCTGATATCGAACTGTCATCGATCAGGGAAGACAACTTGGAGTAGCCAAAAATATACTGTTCAAAAGCTTCCAGTATCCGCTTGGCCAGCGCCCCTGCCGCCAGTCCTCTGCGCCCGAGATGCGCGTAAGCTTCCCGAAGAAAATCCTCCCGGCTCAATTCTCCCCTTCTCATCTGTACCAGAGAAGTCTGCTTCTGGGTGAGATAATCCTCTACCAGTTGGTGCAGCCCTTCCGCCACATCTGACTCCGTAATTCTCACCTCCCTGGCATTCCCGTTTTGTTTTTTGCTTTCTTTCTCGATTTGTTTTTCGCTTTCTTTTTCGTTTTCTTTTTCGTTTTCTTTTTCGTTTTCTTTCATCACACCTCCTGACTTTTGTCCGCGCGGGAGTATGCACAACATGACCGCAACAGAACAAAGCTTGTCCGGCAAAATTACGGCATTTACCGGACAAAAATCACGGCGCCTGCACACACGCGACACACAGACAGATTAATTTACTGATATTGAGTTATAAAAAATAAGTGGTAATTCGGCTGAGAATAGCCGTTTGAAAAAGCAGATACCCGGCAGCCGGTGGCTGCCGGGTAATAAAAATCTACACCCATTTCACTCAGATGTCAATACTTGAATCCACATTTTTGCAAATTTGTGCAATCTGTAGAATCTACATTGGATTCACAAATTTTCAGGCAGAGAGATGCTCCCGAATAATTACCTGAAATTGCTCATAGACCTTCTTCAACTCCTGCCACAGCGAATCGGCCTGAGCCGCATTCACATCCGCCGAAGCCTTGCCGCGAAGCTCTTCCACCAGATCGGAAACCTTGTGATAAAGCGAATCAAGTCCCAGATTCCCTGTTACGCCCTTCATCGCATGGGCACATTTATAGGCCTCCTCATAGTCCCCGGCCTGCAGAAACTGCCCAAGTTTCTCATAATTGGCATCATCCAGAAATCTCCCTAAAAACTTCTGATACATCCCCTCGTTACCCATGAAACGCCCGAGAGCCGTATCTACATCCGCTCCACACTCAACCAGGCGACTTTTGAATTCCGCATCCATTCCCGTGTCATCTCCTTACTGATTTAAGTATTAGTGATTTACATACATATTATCTCAGGTAAAATTAAACATTTTGATTACTTCAACAATATTGAAGAAATCTTCCCGCGCAAGCTCAAAGCATTCGATCACATCCGGTGAAAACTGGCCGCACTCGCCGTTCAGGATCATATCGTATGCCGCTTCGCTGCTGTATGCGGACTTGTATACTCTCTCGCTCACCAGCGCCTCATACACATCGGCGATGGCCACAATATGAGCGCTGATGGGAATCTCTTCCCCAGCCAGATGATCGGGATAACCCTTGCCATCCCATCTCTCATGATGGTAACGGCAGATATCATAACAATACTTGTAAAATTCATCGTCAGAGGATTTGTGGAAGGATTCCAGAATCTCACATCCAATGGTGGTGTGAGTCTTCATAAGCTCAAATTCCTCAGGAGTCAGACGTCCCGGCTTCATCAAAATGGCATCCGGAATTCCGATCTTGCCAATATCATGCAGTGCCGATGCCCGGGCAATCTGATCGATCTGCACCGGCGTCAGACCGTACTTGGGGAAGTATTTTGCCATGTATTTCAGGAGAATTCTGGTAAAATACTTAATACGTCTGATATGATCTCCTGTCTCAACGCTCCGAAACTCCACAACCGAACCCAGCGCGTCGATCATAAACTCATTGCCCTCTCGGAGCTTACTCTCCTGCTCACGGATAATCCTCTCCTGCTCCTTCAGGCGATCTTCCATATTGCGCTTATTCTGGTACAGCTCAATAATATTGCGCGCACGTCTCGTGATGATGCTGGGGTCAAAAGGCTTGTGCATTACATCCGCAATACCGTATGTATAAGCCTTCTCCTCGCTCTCCTGCGGCGTCATGCTGGTGATGAGAATCACGGGAATCTTCGACAAAAGCTCCTTCTCTTTCATGTACTCCAGCACACCGAAACCATCCATGACCGGCATCACTACATCCAGCAGCATCAGCACCAGATTCTCACTCTGTTCAATCTGCTCGATGGCCTTCTCTCCGTTGGCAGCCTCCAGAATGTCATAGTCATCAGCAAACATCATATGCAGTATCGCTCTGTTTACTTCCTCATCGTCTACAATCAATAATTGTTCTTTATCCATATTATACTCTCTGCCGTCCTCCTGCCGGACGGTCCTATTCCTCCTTCTCCGAGAATTTTCGATAGGACATTTGTATTATACTATGCATCCGCAAGCATTGTCAACGACTTAAAAATAAGTCTGCAAAACAGGGAGATTATTTGAACTGCAAATAATCTCCCCATCCATGGTCATTCATATAGACAACATATCTGCTCTGCCACTCTGCAGCCGCTTTTAGTATTTCCCAAACTCACCGTCCAGAGAAATGATCTGCTCATTATAGTTGTCATTGTCATAGCTGCTTCTGCTGCGGCTGCCAAAATCCGAAGAAGATGACTGTCCGCCTGAGAGTCTGTAGTTATTCAGAAGCTCTCTGAGGTTCACTGCCTGATTAGACAGCTCCTCGCTGGCTGCCGCACACTGCTCACTGGTAGCAGAGTTGGTCTGCACAACAGTGGAAACCTGACCGATGGCCTGATCGATCTGGGACACAGCAGTAGCCTGGTCATTGGATGCCGTAGCAATATTGTCGATGAGTTCCACAACCTTTTCCACGGAAGATACGATCTTATCCAGGGACTGGGCAGTCTCCTCGGCAAGCTTGGCGCCATGACCCACCTTGCGGATGGAATCCTCGATCATATCTGCAGTCTCACTGGCCGCGGAAGCGCTCTTTGCAGCCAGATTTCTAACTTCTTCTGCCACAACGGCAAAGCCTTTGCCGTGTACGCCGGCTCTTGCAGCCTCAACGGCAGCGTTCAGAGCCAGAATATTGGTCTGGAATGCTATATCGTCAATTGTCTTGATAACCTTGGAGATGGTCTCGGAGGACTCGTTGATATCATTCATTGCTTCAAGCATGGACTTCATCTGTCCGTTTCCGTCTATTGCCGCGGACTTCACATTGTGTACCAGATTCTCTGCCTCAGTTGCCTGATTGGCATTGGTCTTGGTGCGCTCTGCGATCTCAGCCATGGAAGCGGTAACCTGCTGCAGTGCGCTGGCCTGCTCTGTAGAACCCTGTGCCAGCGACTGGCTTGCACTGGCCACCTGCTCTGCGCCTACGGTCACATGCTGAGTAGATTCCTTGATCTCGCTGAGTATCCGGTTGTTGTCCGCCACCAGCCGCTGGAATGCCTTTCCCAGCACATCCTTGTCGCTGCGGGGCTCCACGGTGATAGTCAGATCGCCCTTTGCAATGGAATCCGCAATCTTTACCTGATCCTTGGTTCCTTCCACCATCGCAGAGAAGTTATCCATCAGCTCGCCCAAATCGTCATTGTTGATCTTCTGGCAGTCAACCTCGTTGTCACCCAGCGCAAGCTTCTTGGCAGCCGCCGACAGTCTGACAACGGGAATGGTGATATTCTTGATCAGAACCACTGCATATATAACCGTGATTATAACAGCAATAACTGATACCGCTATCATAATGGCAGTCAATGCAATGATTGTTTTCTCCAGATACGCTTCATTGGCAGCCGCGGCATTCGTCATGCTTTCCATCAGTTTCACCAGACCCTGCTCCGCATTGTCCGCCGTGGTAACGCCCGTGGTAGTCAGATTCGTTCTGGCTTTATCTACCTGTCCGTTGCGTACCAGATCGCTGCTCTCCTTGGCAAACTGGATATAGTCATCCATATACTCTACAACTTCATTATATTCTCCAACGATCTCAGCACTGTACTCATCCAGGCCCTCTGCAAATTTGTCCAGATTGGCATTAGCTGCCTTGGCATAATTTTCAAGCTGATTGATCTGGGCCTGCATCTTCGCACTGTCGTCATGATACATATAAAGTATGTTGCGCAGACGAACCTTAACGTCCGCAAAGTTGCTGTATGCCTCACTCATGTAATACTGGCCCATAGCGTAATAATTATACTGCCTGCTGTAAGATTTATTGAGGTCAGACAAAGACCAAATGCCCACAGCCGAGAGAATCATCATCAGGACCAACATAATGGCGCTGAAAACAGTAATTTTTGTTCTGACATTCATATCATTGATTGAAAATCCCTTTTTCATGGCAATCTCCTCTTTCTATGCTTGTTCTTCCTCTTGTATATCCTCAAGTACCTCTAAATCTTCCTGCTTAACCAGCTTCTCCGGATCTATCAAAAGCTTTACGGAATCTCCCATCCGGGCCAGTCCATAAACATACTTATGCTGATCATTGTCCTTCCGTCCGAAGGATGGCGGCGGCACAATGTCTTCATCCGTGATCGTGACTACCTCCGCTATCTTTTCCACAATCAATCCAATGACCATGGATTTGACGTTAATGACGATGATACAGGTTCTGTCCGTATACTCCAAAGGTTCCATTCTGAACCTTACCCTGACATCAATTACAGGAATGATCTTGCCTCGAAGATTGATGAGGCCTTTGATATAATCGTCCACCTCGGGGACGGCAGTAATGGGCTGCATCATGATGATCTCATTGATGTAGCTGATACTGATGCCAAAGAACTCTTTCCCCGTTTGGAAAGTCATAAACTGCCCTCTTTGGGTGTCTTCTTCCAACAGTTCTTCTTCTTTGATTTCTTCTGCCATCTACTGACTCCTTTCCTTATTTTCCATCAAGCCGGAAATATCCAGTATCAGGGCAATGCTTCCGTCTCCGAGCTGTGTACAGCCGGACAATCCTCTCACCTTCTTGATATAAGAAGGTATCGGCTTCACCACAATCTCCTGTTCTCTCAGCAGTCTGTCGATCAGCACACAGACCTGACTGCCTTCATGCTCCAGCACGACAACAATGCCGTCGCTCACATTGGACGTCGCATCTTCCAGATCATACTTATCCTTCAACCGGATGAAAGGATAGCATTCGCCCCGCAGGACAATATACTCCTCTCCGCTTGGTTCCTGTACAATAGCATCTTCTTTGACTCTCACGAATTCTTTGACAGATGCTGTCTCCATCACAAAGGAGGAGTTTCCTACCTGCACCACAATACCATTGATGATCGCCAGTGTCAGCGGTATCACAAGGGTCATCTCTGAACCCTGTCCCTCTTTGCTGTCAATATCGAGTCTGCCGCCGATGGTCTGAATGTTCTTTACCACCACATCCATGCCAACGCCGCGCCCCGAATACTCCGTGACGACCTCTTTGGTGGAAAATCCGGGCAGAGTGATAAATCTGTATATCTCTTTGTCCGTGAAATCGGTGATAGCCTTATCTCCGATCAGGCCGTTGGAAAGCGCTTTATTATAAAGCTTTTCTCTGTTAAGACCCTTGCCGTCGTCCCGGACACTGATGTAAACCTTGCCGCCCTCGTTCTTGGCCTCCAGGGTAATCCTGCCCTTGGCAGGCTTGCCGAGCCGGGTTCTTTCCTCCACATCCTCCTCGATACCGTGATCCACGGAATTTCTCACAAGATGCATCAGCGGGTCGGAAATATGTTCAATGATATTCTTGTCAACCTCTGTATTCTCTCCGATAACGTCAAGCTCGATATCCTTGCCAAGCTTTCTCGACACATCAAACACAATTCGCTTCATCTTCTGGAACACATTGGTAAGGGGCATCATACGCAGGGACATAATAATCTCCTGCAGCTCCGTGGTAATCTTGGAAAGCTGTCCTGCCGCTTTCTGGAAATTGGCCAGCTCCAGTCCCGGAACATTGAGATCGGGATTCTGCAATACCACAGCCTCGGAGATAACAAGTTCGCCGATGAGATCCATCAGCGCATCCATCTTCTCCACGTTTACGCTGATGATGCTCTGCTGCTTGGGCTGGTTCTTCGCCAGCGTCTTGCCCTTTCCGGTCTCCTTGGACTTGACCACATAATCGCCGGGCATGGGAGCTTTGGGCTCTTCCTTCTTCTCCGGCGCCGGTTCTCCGTCCAGATTGATCACAACAGGGGGAGCCTCCGCATGTCCAAGCTCCACCAATCCTTTTCCGTACTGCTCCGCGTTGATCTGTTCAATATCGATGGTCTCGGCCTCCGAGCTGTCGATAAGCGCCCGGATCTCCTCCTCCGATATCTTGGTCTGGAGCAGCATATAGAAGCCCTCCGCAAGGATTACATCTGCGCTGGCTTCATTGGAAATGATATCTTCCGGCGTATACAATAAATCCTCTGCCACTTCCTTGAGCGCATAGGTAGCGGAATAGGCGCGGAGATTACTCATCTGCGTATCGTTTCTGTAATGGATCACGACGCGGTAGAATTTACTCTCCTCGCTTGCCACCGGAGCGATATAGAACTGGCTTGGCTCCTCGTGCTTCTGCTTCTTGGGAAGACGGATGCCCTGATCCTTGATCTCCCCCTTCAGCCGGTTCAGGAAATCATCCAGATCCGCCAAAAGCTCTGTCTCCTCCCCGTCTGCCTTTTCGCCGTCCTTGATCTTGGCCAGCTCGCCCGAGATAAAATCCGACACGGCCAGCACCTTATCCACCAGCTCCAAATGGGGTACATTTTCCGGCCTGGATTCTCTCAGATAATAGAACACATCTTCCAGTCTGTGGGCGACCTTGGTAATGTTTTCATACATCATGATCCCTGACGAACCCTTGATCGTATGCATGATGCGGAAGATTTCATTGATGTCAGAATCGTCGAAGGATTCCGCATCCTGTTTGTCTAATAGGATGCCCTCAAGTTTTTCCAAAAGCTGAGTGCTCTCGTACAAAAACATGTCAAGCATCCCGTCTGTGTTAAATTCCTCTGCCATACTTCCTCCATTCCTCAGTATTTTGCTGAACGGCCCTCCTCTAGATCAAGCCCAGCTTTTTCAATACCATCTCAAATTTTTCAACATCGACGGGTTTGCCAGAGTAAGCCTCGCAGCCCAGTTCAAAAGCCATCTTAACATTGCGTTCCTCGTTAAGCGCAGTGGTCATGATTACTTTGACGCGCTCTTCCTTGGAAATTTTGCGCTGCGCCTCAATGTCTCTGATTGCTTTGAGTACCTGATAACCGTCCAAAACCGGCATCATCACATCCAGACAGATCAAGTCATAAGGCTCGCCGTCCTCCAGCGCCATCATAAAAGCATCCACCGCTTCCTCGCCGTCCACCGTCACATCGCATTCTCCGAAACGCGACAGGTAGTTATCCATAAACTTACGGCTGGCAAAATCGTCCTCTGCCAATAATATTTTCATATCGGCCATGCCCCCTTTCTGTTCTCTATCTATGCTTTTAACAGGCCGTATACCTTTCCTGCTATTGCCGTCAACGCCAGCTGATGCTGGACTGCTCCGTTATCATATGCAACCTTGGGCATTCCATAGACCACGCATGTGGCCTCGTTCTGCCCGATAGTCTGTGCTCCGGCCTTGCGCATCTCCAGAAGGCCCCTGGCTCCGTCTGCTCCCATCCCCGTCAGAATGACGCCGATGGCCTTATTTCCCGCAGCTTTTGCCACCGAATCAAACAGTACATCCACGGAAGGACAATGTCCGCTCACCTTCTCCACGCCGGCACACTCCACCTGATAGCCGTCCCCGACCTTGACCACCCGCATCTGCCGGTCTCCGGGAGCCAAAAGGATCTGCCCCGGCAGAACCTTGTCGCCGGTCTGGGCTTCCTTGCAGGCCACCGCGCACTGATTGTTAAGTCTGTCGGCATACATCTTGGTAAATCCGGGCGGCATATGCTGCACAATAACCACCCCCGGAATATCCCGCTTAAACTGCTTCACCACCTCGAAAATCGCCTCGGTTCCACCTGTAGAAGCCCCGATGGCGATGATCCGTCCGTCCTGTTTTCCCAAGGCGCCGGCCATGGAGTTGACCTCCACGCGCTTGAGGCTTCCCAGCTTTGCCGTAGAGGCGATCTTCACTTTCGTCACCAGCTCCTGCTTCATGAAATTCCCAAGCTGCACCCGGTCCATATTTGAGGGCTTGTTCACAAAATCCACCGCCCCCGCCTCCAGGGCGTCGAACACCGATGCGTCCAGCGAACTGATCATCACCACGGGAATGGGATACTGAGGCATCAGTTTTCTCAAAAATTCAATGCCGTTCATCCGCGGCATCTCCACATCCAAGGTCATCACATCCGGCTTATACTTGATGATCGCATCCCGCGCCTGATACGGGTCCGAAGCCTGAGCCACCACTTCGATATTGGGGTCCGACTCCAGGCTCTGTACCAGCATATTGCGAAACATAAGGGAATCATCCACAACAAGCACTCTGATTGGCCTCATATTCATCTCACCTGCTTTCTATAGATTGATGGCTGCACATAATCAAAATGGATCCGGTTACGGTTGAGCCCCTCCGTCGTCCCGATAAACAGATAGCCCCCCGGCTCCATAAAGTCATAGACCTTCTGTAACAGATTATACTTGGTATCATCCTCAAAGTAAATCATAACATTGCGCAAAAAGACTACATGAAATTTTTTCCTGAAGGGAAAAGGATTCATCAGGTTGAACTGTCTGTAGATCACTTCATTTCTCAGCTCTTCCGTGGCCTGATACTGTTCCGCACTGATCGCCTTGAAATAGTGCCGTTTCCACTTCTCAGGCAGGGGGTCGATCTGCTCCTTCAGATAGACGCCCTTAGACGCATGCTGCAACACTCTGGTGGAAATATCCGTGGCCAGAACCTTGGTGTCCCAGGACTTGTGCTCCAGTCCGAAAAAATCCATGAGCAGCATAGCCAGCGTATAGGGCTCCTCCCCCGTTGAGGACGCTGCGGACCAGATCCGCAGATCTTTCCTTGCCGCCTCAGTCGTCCGAAGCCAGGGCAGTACCTCATGCTGCATAAAATCAAAATGTTCGCTCTCCCGCATAAAGTATGTGTGATTCGTGGTCAGCACATTGATCAGGTTCTTGGCTTCCTCGCCCTCCGGATGCTCCTCCACCTTGGCCATGTAATCGCTGTAACCGGAATATCCGTTTCTCACCAGATAGTTTTCCAGCCTTCCCACGATCAGGGTCTTCTTCTGACTCAGATCAATACCGTAATTCTTCTTAACATATTGGACAATACGATTAAATTCACTATCCGTTATCATATCGTGCCTCCTGCAGTTGTCTTACATTCTGTCCTTTCTCATCTGCTTTTGAATTTTATGAAATACATCCACCATTTCCGGATCATAGACAGTTCCGCTTCCCTCGTCCAACGTCTGTGCCACCGCGTCCGCAGAGAGTGCCTCCCTGCCGTCCGTTCCTGCGCTCAGTCTGTCATAATCTCTGACCAGCGCGGCAATCCGCGCTTCAAGAGGAATCGCTTTGCCCTTTGCCGCCGGATATCCGGTTCCGTCCCACTGCGCACAATGATATTCTGCAATATTGATGGCCATTGTCAGCAGACAGCCATTTTGATGTTCAATACCCATTTCCTGCAGAATCCGTGCGCCTTCCCGGGAACACTGCTCCTTATATGGCGCGGCCCGCTCCCGAAAGTCCTCATGTCGGGAACCGAACTGAACGGGAACCGCCAGACTGCCGATATCATAAAGCTTCGCCGCCGTCTCGATCCCCTCTATAAACTCGTCGGAGATCTCATCTCCGTATTCCGGCAGAAACTGAAGCGCCTGTGCAAACATCCTGCAGTTGTATCCCACATTTTCAAGATGCCTCTCCATTCCGGCATCCCGCCTCCCCAGAATACCCGCCAAAGCCCGCAGGATATTGATCTGACCCTGCTCCAGCTCCTTTTTCTGCTCCTCCACCATAGCATGCATCATCCGGTTGTAATCCGCCATATTCTGCCGCATATGATAGCCGCTGAGCTGATTGCGCACCCGCATGATGACCTCCACCGCCTCAAACGGCTTCGGTATGTAATCCACGGCGCCTGCCTGAAATGCCCGCTCTTTTTCCTCACCGCTGTTTAAAACCGTGATGAAGACAAAAGGGATATCTCTGGTCTTGGGATTGTTTTTGAGCATCCTGCAAAACTCCAGACCGTCGATCTCAGGCATGGACAGGTCGGACAGGATCAGCGAAGGTTTCGTCTTTCTGATCAGTTCCAGCGCATCCCGCACATTCAGGGCACACAGAGTTTCATATCCCTCCTCGGAGAGCATATTGTCCAGAATCTCCACATTCATATCAATGTCGTCCACAATCAGAATTTTGGGCTTCTCTTTATATAAATTTTCGTTATTTGATGTTGAATGATTCGCATATTCGATGTGCATACTCTGCCCCCATCCCGCAGTTTTCCCGTCACAGTTCCCCGAGCCGTTCCGAGAGTGCTGTTTTCAGATTATCGTACATGGCCATACTCTTGTCGTGATTGCACTTTCTAATTGCCATCTCCATGCGCAGCACCTGTTTCTTGATGTCGTCGTCGCCTCTCTCCACCAGCGCCTTCACCGTGGAGGCCAGCATCTCCGCCTTATCCCAGGCTCCCATCTCTATGGACAGCACCAGCTTATCCATGCGCTTCTTCAATTCCTTCCGGTTCTCCTGCTCTCCAAACTGCAAAATTCCGGTCTCTTCCTCTGTGTTCTCTCTATTTGTATACTCGGACCAGTCTACATATACCTCGTTTTGAGTATCATCCGCCTGCTGCGTCGTCCGAAGCTTCACGGAAAAGGAAAACGTACTGCCCTTTCCCTTCTCGCTCTCCAGATGAACGTCGCCGTGCATCAGTTCCACCAGTTGTTTGGTGATCGCAAGCCCAAGGCCCGTTCCTCCAAAACGTCTGGTGATGGACGCATCCACCTGGGTGAAACTCTGAAAGAGCTTATCCTGATCCTGAGGCGAGATACCGATGCCGCTGTCTTTCACCATGAAAAACAACTCTACCTGATCCCCTGTCTGCATGGTCTTGCCTGCCACCACGCTGATGGAACCGGCCATGGTAAACTTCACGGCATTGGAGAGAAGATTGTTCAGGATCTGAACCAGCCGCAGTTCATCCCCGATCAGAAACTGAGGGATCCTCTCGTCTATGTCCACGCTCAGACGCAGTTCCTTCTTGTGGATCTCCGCGGTGTGAGTGGCGATCACCCGATCCATCATCTGATAAAAGTCAAATTCCTTCTCCTCGATGGTAAACTTGCCCGTCTCCAGCTTGGAAAAGTCCAGAATATTATTGATGATGGCCGACATATTGTCACAGCAGTACAGAATGATATCCAGCGTCCTGCGCTGTCCCGGATCCTGCACCTCGTTCAGAAGTGTGGCGACATGTCCCTTAATGCCGTTCACCGGTGTCCGCAGTTCATGGGTGACATTGGCGGTAAACTCATTTCTTCTCCTGAGATTCTCCTGTCCTTCCTCCCGAAGCTCCCGCATCCGCAGATTCATGTCCCTGAGCGCCGTGACGTCCTCGGCAAGAAGCACATAAACATCCGTCCGGGCGGTGGGAAGAACGCGGGCATCCGCAAGGAAACAGGAACTGTTCTTCCGATACATGGCAAGATCTCCCCCACCTTCGATCCTGCTTCTGTCGAAAGCCGGAGCAGACTCTCCCGTCCCGGGAAAAATCTGCCGGAAAATCTGCGTCATGTTGCATTCTGTCAATTCGTCCCTCTCGTATTCCAGTTTCTCCACAGCCGCCTGATTGCCAAAGAGAATCCTGCCTCTCTCATCAAAAACCAGAACAAGCTCTGTAAGTCCGTCCACGATCTGGGAATCTAACCATTCCAGCTCCATAACTCCCTCCTGCACCTACTTATACAATTTTATTATTTATTCCCCCATTTTTCAAGCTTTTTTTAAAATAACAGACTATTTGGAATATTTACCCTGATTTTGAGAACTCCTCTGTTGTTTTTACTCCGCATATATGCTATAATTTCAGCAGATAAGCGCATAAATAATACGCAAAACAACAAAGGAGATTCCCGATATGTCTATTATTTTAGCTGGTGGTTTATTGATCGTTATCATCGCCGTTATCATCGCGGTAGTCGCTTCCGTTGTCTCCGCTGTTGCGGCCGACCAGGATGTGGAGGATTAAACGCTCCGATCTCTTCAGGCGAAAGGGTTTTCCGTGGGATACATCATTCCCCTGGGCTGATTGAAATTCAAATCTTCCACGGGAACGCCCACATACTTAAACACTTCATACAGGGCCTTGCCAAAATGTCCGAATGCCACCGCACCGTGGTGAGGATAATTTTTCTCGATCAGCACATGGCGGTAAAACCGTCCCATCTCCGGGATCGCAAACACGCCGATGCTGCCGAAGGACTCCGTCGCCACGGGAAGCACCTCGCCTTGGGCGATATAGGCGCGCAGCTTATTGTCCGCGGTAGACTGTAAACGGTAGAAGGTGATGTCGCCCGGAGCGATATCGCCCTCCAATGTGCCCTGAGTCACTTCTTCCGGCAGAGTTCTCGCCATGATCATCTGATATTTCATATTGCAGAAGGACAGCTTCCTGGAACAGGTATTTCCGCAGTGGAAGCCCATAAAGGTATCCTGATGCGTGTAGTCAAATTTCCCCTTGATGGACTCCTCATACATATCGTCGGGCACGGAATTGTTGATGTCAAGCAGCGTCACCGCATCCTGGCTCACACATGCGCCGATAAACTCGCTGAGGCACCCGTAGATATCCACCTCGCAGGACACGGGGATGCCCATGCCGGTGAGACGGCTGTTCACAAAACAGGGTACGAAGCCGAACTGCGTCTGGAAAGCGGGCCAGCACTTGCCTGCGATGGCCACATATTTGCGGTAACCTCTGTGTTCCTCTATCCAGTCCAAAAGCGTCAGCTCATACTGGGCAAGTTTGGGCAGTATCTGAGGCTTGAGATTGCCCTGCCCCAGCTCTTCCTCCATCTCTTTTACCTTCGCGGGAATTCTCTCGTCCCCCTCATGTCTGTTAAAGGCTTCAAACAGATCCAGCTCCGAATTCTCCTCGATCTCCACACCCAGATTGTAGAGCTGCTTGATGGGCGCGTTGCAGGCCAGGAAATTCAAAGGTCTGGGGCCGAAGGATATAATCTTAAGCCCGGCAAGACCGATGATGGCTCTGGCAATGGGCAGGAATTCATGGAGCATATCCGCGCACTCGGCCGCAGTTCCCACAGGATATTCGGGAATGTATGCCTTCACATTGCGCAGCTTGAGATTATAGCTGGCATTGAGCATACCGCAGTAGGCGTCTCCTCTGCCTCCCACCAGATCTTTGCGGCTCTCCTCCGCCGCGGCGATAAACATCACCGGACCGTCAAAATGTTTTGCAAGCAGCGTCTCCGATATCTCGGGGCCAAAATTGCCCAGATATACGCACAGGGCATTGCAGCCGGCGTTTTTGATATCCTCAAGCGCCTGCACCATATGTATCTCGCTCTCCACGATACACACAGGACATTCGTAGACTTCCCCGCTGCCGTACTTCTCCGTGTAGGCCGCCATCAGCGCTTTGCGGCGGTTCACGGAAAGGCTCTCGGGGAAACAGTCGCGGCTCACAGCCACAACGCCGACCTTGACTTGGGGTAAATTGTTCATAATGCATTCCTCCTATATAATATATTTTTAGCTTTACAGCATTTACAGCAATTCAAATACCTTTTTGCACACGGGATAGATCTCCCTGAACTTCCGGTAACACGCATCATACTTCTCAACCAGAGCAGGCTCGGGCTCTATCGTCTGGGCTACTCTTACCACCGCTTGGGCCGCCGCCTCCACAGAAGGGTATTCCCCGCAGGCCACCGCCGCCAGCATGGCTCCGCCCAGAGCCGGCCCCTCCTCGTTCTCCAGCACATCCACTTTCAGGTTCATGATATTGGCGATCATCTTCTTCCAGAGCGGGCTCTTGGCGCCGCCGCCGCAGATCTTGGTACGCTCGGGACTGATGCCCAGAGATCTGGCGACCTCCAGGGAATCCCGCAGGGCGAAGGCCACTCCCTCCAGCACGGCCTGAGTCATGTCAGATCTTGTACTGTCCATGCTCATCCCGATAAACACGCCCCTGGCTTTGGGGTCATTGTGGGGCGAGCGCTCTCCCATCAGATACGGCAGAAAATACACCTTGTTCTCCCCCAGACGTTCCTCTGTGATCTCCTGCTGCTCGACGCCGTAATCATCCGTGTGCAGGATCTCCTCCATCCACCATTTGTTGCAGGAGGCAGCGCTGAGCATACAGCCCATGAGGTGATAGCTCCCGTCCGCATGGGCAAAGGAGTGCAGCGCATTGTTTTTATCCACGCCGAATTCTTTGGAAGAGATAAAGATTGTCCCGCTGGTTCCCAGAGAGATATTACAGCTTCCGTCTCCCACCGTACCCGTTCCCACGGCCGCAGCGGCATTGTCCCCGGCTCCGGCAGCGACCACGCAGTCCCGGGACAACCCAAGCTCTCCGGCCACCTCAGGCAGCACTGTTCCCACTTTCTCATAACTCTCATAACAGCGGGGAAGCCAGCTCTTTTCCACGCCGCAGATCTCACACATCTCCTCAGACCAGCAGCGGTTCTTCACATCAAACAGCAGCATGCCCGAAGCGTCCGACACATCCGTACAGTGGACCCCTGTGAGTCTGTAGGCGATATAATCCTTTGGCAGCATGATCCTGGCGATCCGTGCAAAATTCTCCGGCTCCCTGTTCTTCACCCAGAGAATCTTGGGCGCCGTGAATCCCGCAAAGGCGATATTGGCCGTACAGGCCGACAGCTTCTCCCTGCCGATGGTCTCATTCAGATACTCACACTCTGCGGCGGCTCTCCCGTCATTCCAGAGTATGGCCGGGCGGATCACCTCATCCCGCTCGTCCAGCATCACCAGCCCGTGCATCTGCCCGCCGAAGCTGATGCCTGCCACCTGCGAACCGTCCTCCTCCCGAAGCAGTTCCCTGATTCCTTCCTTCGTCTGTTCCCACCAGTCGTCAGGATTCTGCTCCGACCAGCCGGGCTCGGGAAACTCCAGCGGATATGTCCGCGACACAATCTTCCGGATCGCCCCCCCGGAATCCATCAGCAGAAGCTTCACCGCGGAAGTCCCCAAATCCACTCCAATATATAACATTTTGCTCCTTCCTTTCCGCCGCCTGCGCGGCTGATAACTGTATGTTTACAGGCCAGGCCTTATCCTGTATTCCGGCCTTTTCTCACAGACCGCCATTTCAACGCGGTCCTGAGCCTCCTCAGAGTCCTGCGCAGCGCCCCACAGTCACATGCCGCATCCGCGGCAAAAAACACCCGATAAAGAGCTTCCTCCTGCTCCCCGGCAATCTCCAGGTTGTATTGCTCCCTGATCCAATCGAGCTGTTCCCCCAGAGTGCGCAGAGTGCGGTAATTCCCGTTCTTTCCGGCCAGATAATGCTGTATCTTCCGATATTCCAGCCGAACCTGTTCTCTCTCCGGAAGCGCCCGCTCCCTCCTCCAGCAAACAAACCTGCGCGTCAATAAGACAGCGGCAAAAAGCATGGCCACAAGCGGCAGCGCCACACTGGCTCCGCCCAGAGCCGTCTCCAGATAAGTCCCCAGATTATTTTCCTCAAGATTCAGCTCGGTGCCCTGCCCCTCCGCGTTCATGAACGCATCCCAGAAAGAAGTCGTGTCCGCCTCCGAAGAGGAAGGCGTGGGGTCCACTGTGATCCATCCTTTGTTATCAACATAGATCTCTACCCACGCATGGGCATAGGCGTCGGGAATCTCCAGTTCCACCAGAGCCGTCTCCCCAAGCGGCGCATATCCGTCGTAATAATCCTCATATGCCTCGCCCTCCACCAATATGCCGTTCTCCACCACCTCCGCGTAGGAGAACGCATAACCTTCCGCATATCGGGCGGGAATTCCCATATTGCGAAACAGCATGACGGCGGCAGAGGCAAAATGAGAACAATATCCTCTCCTGCTCTCCAGCAGAAAATGCGAGATATAATCGGGGTTGCCATAGTACCAGCCGGGACGCAGGGTATAGGAATAATTTTCCTGAAAATAGTCCCTGATCTGGGCCGCGATCTCCTCCGCCGTCCCCTGAAGCTCCGCGGCATCACACACTTTCTGCACCGCCTTGCTGCAGGCATCGGGCACCTGCAGATAAGCGTCGTCCACTTTGGCCTCGTTCAGTATCTGTCCATAAAAATCATCAATCTGTCCTGCCGCAGGATAGTAATAATACCAGGAGACGCCATCTCCAATCTCCCGCAGCCGCGTATTGTCATAGCCCGGATCCGAGTAATAGGGACGGTACTCATAGAGCTCGGAAGCCTCCACCTGTTCCACCTGCATGACGCCCCTGCCCTGACGGTCAGGAAAGTCCATATAAGTTGCGCGGCGGGTCTTCGCCGTGATCTCCATCAGCCCGTCGTCCGGTCCCTCATCCCCGGCCCTGGTCCATCTCATCCCACGGTATTCCCGTCCTGTAAAGGCTTTCAGATAAACCGGGTCAAAACTGTAGGGCGTGTAACGCACGATCAGATCCGTCTCATAGCTGGGCATGACCGCAGCTCCCCGGCTGAGCCTTCCTCCGCTGATACCGGCTCCTGTGCTGCTCTGTCCGAACAGAGACATCATGCCGAACTGAACCAGATTACTCACTTTGGCTTCCGACGCCTCCCGCGCCGCACTGTCCGGCACCGCGCTGTTATACGCCGCCTCCGGCAGTAAAAAAGTCATCCCCCGCACCAGCAAGACTGCCAACAGAGCCGAAAACGGCAGCATATAACGAATCTGCCTGGAAAAATACTCCCGGGCGCTGCCCGCCTGCAGCACGGCTACGGCCACATAGCCGGCAAACAAAAAGAGCAGATAGACAATCGATGGCGAAAGCCTGAAATACAGCGGAATAATGTAAGGCGTAAAGGTAGCCAGCACTATCTTGAAAAGGCTGCATTTGTTCTGCATCTGAATATTGAGCAGGATCACCCCCACCATGCTCAGAAACAGGACAAACACCGTGACCGTCGTATATTCGTCCTCGATACGCAGCGCGTATTCCGTACCGTTTATAATATTCAGGCTCTGCCTTGCCACCGTATTGATCCGGTTTAGAATCGCGTAATAACCGCTGTTGATGACCCAGTAATTGGTAGCTGCCACATAGAGATAGATACCGAAAAGAGCAAGGCTGGTCAGATTGGTCAGCCATCTTCTGCCCGTCTCATATACCGCGCTCAAAATCAGCGCAAGTCCGAAGACTCCAAACATGCACAGGCCACTATTGTACTCTATCTCATAGGCGGACAAAAAGCCTCCCAGCGCGCCGCAGACCAGCAGAAAAATCAACAGAGCTTTGGCCGGTACCGCCCAGAGATCATATTTAGTTTTCTGCTCCTGCACAAGAGTCAGCTCAGAGTGATGCTCCTGCTTTCTTCTACCGAATATACGCACCCTTGTATGCTCCCGTCTGAATCAAGATATATGGTGTTCCCGGGCGCAGGACGGCAAGCTGCTCTCTGGCCCGGCCCGCCGGATGAATCCCCGTGTCGCTCAGAATTTCCACCAATGCATTCTCCAGCTCTCCCTGTTCGATCAGAAAACGGCTCTCCAGCGCCTCCCCCCGCCCCGGCCAATAAAGCTGAACCGGATAATCGCAGTCAAGCAGCAGCCTGCACACACCGTACATGGCCTCCACAAGACCGTCATTCAACTCTCTGTCCTCTCCCAGAGGCAGCAGCACACAGACTGTCTCATGCCCTGTAGACAGGCGTTCCCGCACCATCATCCTGCCCTGTTTGGCAGTCAGCTTCCAGTGAATGCTCTTCAGCGCGTCTCCCGGAATGTACTCCCTGACCTCGTATTCGGGATTGTAATCCGTCCCTCTCCTTCTGTTCTCATTCTCATCGGGAAAGTCCTCCACGCAGTCGCCGGGCTTCTCCGTGTCTACGGCCTCAGAAAAACCCGGCCAGACAAGTACGCCTCCGCCGGTTTTCCCACAGCCGGACAAATAACAGATATGAAACAGGTCATAGACCCGGAAATCCTCTATATGAATCTCCACGCGCCCCGCATACTGACTGCTCAAGAGTCCGTCACGCCTGCAGCCTTTCATGGGAGCGGCCCAGAAATGCAACTTTTCCCGCTCACAGTATCCCGTAAAGACATTGGTTCTATTGTAAGTGATATCTGCCGGAAAACCGGCCAGTCTCCCCGGATTGCTCACTGTCATGCCAAAGAAGAAGGGCGTTCCCCTCCCCACTCTGTCCGAAGGCAGCACAGCCTCCGCCCGGATCTCATTCCTGCCATGCCACAGGAGCAGAGCGGAAACAAGGACGCTGCCCGGCATGAGGATCAACAGTAAAAACAGCATGTAGCTTCTAAAAAAGCTCCACAGCCAGAACACCAGGCCAAGCAGAATCGCAAACCGCAGGGTCCCCCTTATGTTCAGTCGCAGCCTTTTCTCCATCAGACAGCCTGTATCCTTTCCGTAATCTCAAGGATCACATCCGAGACATCCATGCCCTCGGCCCGGGCCCGGGCGTTCAGATGAATGCGATGTCTCCAGACATCGTCTATCACGGCCAGCACATCCTCGGGGATCACATATGCTCCACCGCGCATCAGCGCCATGGCTCTGGCCATTTTTAACAGAGCAATGCTTCCCCGGGGGCTGACCCCCAGCGCAATGCGGGCATCCTTTCTGGTGGCCTCCGCAAGATTCACCAGATACTCATAGATACCCTGCTCCACATGGAGTTCATCCGCCTCCCTGCGAAGCTCCATCAGGCGCTCCACCGTGATAACGCTCTGCACCTGCTCCAGATCCCTGCCCGCGCTGCCTTTCAGAATATCCACTGCGGCCTCATGGGAGGGATATCCCATATTCAGACAGATCAGAAAACGGTCAAGCTGGGATTCGGGAAGCAGTTGGGTACCCGAAGACCCAAAGGGATTCTCCGTGGCAATGACCGTAAAAGGTGTGGGCAGCGCATGCGACACACCGTCCACTGTCACTCTGGACTCCTCCATCACCTCCAGCAGCGCCGACTGCGTCTTGGAGGAAGTGCGGTTCAGCTCGTCCGCCAGGAAAAGATTACAGAACACGGCGCCCTCTCTGTATTCAAATTTGCCGGTTCCGCTGTTATACATGGTAAAGCCTACGATATCGCTGGGCAGCACATCCGGCGTAAACTGCATTCTCCGGTACACAAGCTCCATGGATTTGCCAAGAGCCATAGCCAGTGTGGTCTTGCCCACCCCGGGAATATCCTCTAAAAGCACATGGCCTCCGGCAAGCACGGCCGCCAACACCTTGCGTATTACCCTGTCCTTGCCCTTTACCACTTTATTCACTTCCGCGACAATCTGTTCCAGCTCCGTATGCATCCGCCCGTTTCCTTTCATCCGCGGTATTTATATCGCCTTAAACCTTGAAATCTCTTTTTTCAGATCGTTAGACACCTCGTCATTTACATTCGTATAATCCTGAACCTCTTCCATATTGGCAGACAATTCCTGCATGACCTCCGAAAGCTTTGACAGTTTGGCATTTTCATCCTGTATCGCCTGTGATATCAGGCACACTCCGGAATTGACATTCTCGGATCCCCTGGACAGCTCGTCCGATCTGAGGTGAAATTCACTCATCATGCTCTCCAAAGTATCTGCATCGCTCAGATATTCCGCAGAAGCCGCCACAAAACGATCATAGTCAGCCAGCACATTGGTGTTGACAAAGTCAAGCAGCTTGCCGGAGGAAGCCGTCATCTCTTCCACACAGGATATGACTTCATTGCTGATCTGCTGAATACTGTTGGCCGTATTCCGGCTATTGTCGGCAAGCGCCCTTATCTCATCAGCCACCACCGCAAAGCCTTTGCCCGCCTCACCCGCTCTGGCCGCCTCTATAGAGGCATTCAGCGCAAGGAGATTGGTCTGACTGGCAATGGAAAGTATCTCGTCCGTGAGATTCTGGATCGAATTCACGCTCTTACTGCTTTCCATGGAGCTGCGCAAAACCTCCTCAAGAGAAGCGGTAACCTGCTCCGACTCGCTTTTGCTGTTGGTGGCAAGCTCCTTGATGCCGTTAGCCCGCTCCTTCATCTCGGCCGCATAGGCGTTACCCGAAACGGTGGAATCGGAAATCCCGCCGCTGCTTCTGTTCAGCGCCTGCATATCCAGAGTGATCTGCTCCAGCGTCTCCACAAGCGCCTGTGTCTCATGGCAAAGCTGATCCGCCTCCTGAGATACCTCTTTCAGGTTCTGCGAGGAAACGGATACCTTGGATACAATTCTGCCCGACGAGTCGTCCAGAGACACAGAATGCCCCTGTATACTTTTCATGATCGCCTGAAGCTTATCCAGGAATAAATTGATGCCCAGAATAAGCCTGCCGATCTCATCCTCCCTTTTGCTGCGGATGCGTTCATTCAGATCACCCTCATCATGCTCGAGATGCCCGATCAGTGTGCTCAACTGCTTTTCCGCATCCTTCAAAGGCCTGACAAAACATATATATGTAATGATAATCGTAAGAACCACAAGAAATAACTGAAGTGAGGAAATGGCTCCCACCTGTGCCAGTTGAGCGGTGACTCCCTCGGAAGACCTGTCCGCCACGGCAGCAATGTCCGCCGATACCTCACCCGAGGCAGCAATATCCTGAAATGCCTGTCTTGCAGACTGCAGATTGGATGTGGTAGTAACATTTACTGTGATAGTTAAAATAAATATAAAAATCAGTGGCAACATCATCCTGAAAGAAACCGTTTTTTTCATCTGCCGATATCTCCTTAACATTTCGCTTTTTATATGATTATATACTATTTTTTCTCCAAACACAACTATAGTCTGAAGCCGTTGCGGAATCGCTCCCACAACAGTTTCAGACTATTGTTCACATAACCGGCCATATATCCGGGGCATTAAATACTGTAGTCCAACGCCTCGGTTCTCTTCCTGTGCCGGTCTGCCAGATCGGCAATGGTGACGCCGTCCACCACGCCGTTGATCGCTTTTGCAAGCTCCTTCCAGACAGCCAGCGTCTCACAGGTATCACATCTCTCACAGGCTTCTGCCCCTTCCTCCAGACAGGACACCGGAGCCAGACTGCCCTCCGTGGCCCGAAGTACCATGCCCACCGTAAAAGTTTCCGGCGCACCGGCCAGACGGTACCCGCCCTGCGCACCCCGGACGCTCTTCACATAGCCCGCCCTGCTCAGAGCCGCAATGATCTGTTCCAGATATTTTTCGGAAATGCCCTGACTGGCGGCAATATCCTTTACCTTGATACACGCGTCCGTATCCCGCAGCGCCAGATCCAGCATGACCCGCACCGCATATCTGCCTCTGGTTGAGATTTTCATACTAAACTTTTACCTCTTATTGAACTTTTATTAACACTTAATTGAACGGTATCACGCCACCGTTGTAATGATCATAAATATACTGCTGTACTTCATCAGACTTCAGAGCGGAGACAAGGGCCTGAATCTTCGGGCTGTTCTCATTTCCCTCCTTCACGGCGATCACATTCACATAGGTGGACGCCGCCTCGGAATCTGCGCTCTCATATGCCAGCGAGTCGCCCGCCACAGAGTATCCGGCCTCCATTGCATAGTTGCCGTTCATGATGGCAAAAGACACATCGGGAAGCGTTCTGGGAATCTGTGCCGCCTCAAGCTCGATCAGCTCGATATTGTGGGGATTCTCCACAATATCCAAAGCGGTCGCCGTCAGGCCCACGCCGTCTTTAAGCTTGATATAGCCATTGTCCTGCAGAAGAAGCAGCGCTCTGGCCTCGTTGGTGGTGTCATTGGGAACCGCAATGGTTGCGCCCTCAATATTTGCCAGATCGGACTCCTTCCCGGGATAGAGGCCAAAGGGCTCATAATGGATGCCGCCGGCATTTACCAGATGGGTGCCCTGCTTTTGATTGAACTCTTCCAGATAAGGGATGTGCTGGAAATAGTTGGCGTCAAAGTCGCCTGCCTCCACCACATTGTTGGGCTGGACATAATCGTTGAAGATCTGAATCTCCAGCGTGTAGCCCTGCTCCTCCAGAATCGGCTTTGCCTGCTCTAAAAGCTCTGCGTGAGGCACGGCGCTGGCCGCAACCTTGATGACCTTGTCATCCTTCCCGCCGCATCCGGCCAGAGCGCCCACACACAGCGCTGCCGCTGCGGCAAGTGCCAGCCACTTTGTTGTCCTGTTCTTTTTCATAATAGTATCCTCCTCGTTGTATAAAAATTTATGCGGAACAGTCAGTTTGCCCTTCTGTCCAGCTTTCTGGCAAGTTTCATGCCCGCCCACTGCATGATCTGCACCAGCAGTACCAGCAGCACCACAGTCACCAGCATGATATCCGTCTCATAGCGGTAATAACCGTAGGTGATGGCCGTGTCTCCCAGACCGCCGCCGCCCACGACGCCGGCCATGGCGGAATATCCCAGCACCGTCCCCAGCACGATGGTTGCGCCTGCAATGAGTGATGTGCGGGCTTCCCCGATCATAACCTTAGTGATAATGGTCCAAAGACCGGCCCCCATGCTCTGAGCCGCCTCTATCACACCCTTTTCCACCTCCATCAGAGAGGACTCCACCATGCGGGCAATAAACGGAGCCGCCGCCAGAGTCAGCGGAACCACCGTGGCCGTAGGGCCATAGTTCTTGCCCACAATAAATCTGGTCAGTGGTATCACCAGAATCAATAAGATCAAAAACGGTATACTTCTGACAATATTTGCAATGATATCCAAAACCTTATAAACTACTTTGTTGGGGCGCAGTCCGTCCTTTGCCGTGATCACAAGGGCCACCCCCATGGGCAGTCCCAGCGCATATCCCAACAGTGTGGACGCCAGCGTCATATACAGGGTCGTAACGATATCCTCACCCAGCATTTTCAGGATCGCCGGTTCAAAAATCATCAGCTCAGACATAGGACTCCACCTCCTCCACTGCAAGCCTTCTCTCCCGCAGATACTCTATCATGCGGTCTGCCACCGCCTCGTCCTGAGGAAGCTGCAGGATCATCTGCCCGTGAGCGATGCCGCCGATATCCTTGGTGTCCGCCAGCAGAATATTCACAGGTGCCTTACACTCCAGAACCATGTTAGCGATCACGGGCTCAAAGGACGAATTTTCGCTGAACACAATGCGGATGCAGCGTTTGCCCGCCATCTCCTCCACTCTGGCGTCCGCCATGAACACCAGCTCTTTGGCGGCCCTGGACTTGGGCCTGCGGAAGACCTCTTCTACCGTTCCGTGCTCCGCCAGCTCTCCGGAATCAATAATGGCTACATGGGAACAGACCTCCTGCACCACACTCATCTCATGAGTGATGATGACAATGGTGATGCCAAACTCTCTGTTGATCTGCTGAAGCAGCGCCAGTATGGCCTTTGTGGTGGCGGGGTCCAGCGCGCTGGTAGCCTCGTCACACAGCAGAATCTTGGGATTATTGGCCAGAGCCCTGGCGATGGCCACCCGCTGTTTCTGCCCTCCGGATAACTGAGAGGGATAACTTGTCTCCTTCTCCTCCAGCCCCACAATTTTCAACAGTTCACGCGCCCGCCTGACCGCTTCGGCGCGCTTCTTCCCCACGATCTCCATTGGAAAACAGATGTTATCTAACACATTTCTCTGCATCAGCAGATTAAAATGCTGAAAGATCATGGCGATTTCCGTGCGCACCACCCGAAGCTCCTGCTCCCGCAGGGCAGACAAATCTTTGTCTTCTATGATAACCGTTCCGGCAGTGGGCCGCTCCAAAAAGTTGAGGCAGCGCACCAGTGTGGACTTGCCGGCGCCGCTCATGCCGATGATGCCGTAAATATCACCCTTTTGGATATCCAGGCTGATGCCCTTGAGCGCTTCTACCTGATTGCCCTTGCCGATGAAAGTCTTGGTCACATTCTGTATCCTGATCATCGGTTCCATCGTTATCTTCCTTTCCGTGAGCCTGCTGCTCTACCCGAAGATTTTAACATGCCCCGGGCTTTCCTGCAAGCTGTTCCTGATATCATTCACCAGTGAACATGGGGGTGGAGAGGTAGCGGTCGCCGGAATCGGGCAGAAGGGCGACTATGGTCTTGCCCGCATTCTCCGGGCGTTTTGCCAGAACCGCTGCGGCATAGAGAGCTGCGCCGGAGGTAATGCCCACCAGAATTCCTTCTCTCTGGGCGATGGCACGGCCTGTGGAGAAGGCTTCCTCCGTAGTCACGGTAAGTATCTCGTCATAGACCTGCGTATTCAGGACTGAGGGGACAAAGCCCGCGCCGATTCCCTGCAGCTTGTGAGGTCCGGGCTGTCCGCCGGAGAGCACGGGGGAATCGGCAGGCTCCACCGCCACCACCTTTATACCGGGATTCTTGGATTTTAAATAAGCGCCTACGCCCGTGACAGTGCCGCCGGTACCCACACCCGCAACAAAAATATCCACACGTCCCTCTGTGTCCTCCCAGATCTCAGGACCGGTAGTCGCCGCATGTACCGCGGGATTTGCCGGATTGTCAAACTGTCCCAATATCACTGCGCCGGGAACGGACTTTTCCAGTTCCTGCGCCTTTTCGATGGCGCCTTTCATGCCCTTTGCGCCCTCTGTCAGCACCAGCTCCGCGCCGTATGCTTTCAGCAGATTCCTGCGCTCCATGCTCATGGTCTCAGGGAGCGTGAGGATCGTGCGGTAGCCTTTGGCAGCCGCCACGCTGGCCAGCCCGATTCCGGTGTTGCCGGAGGTGGGTTCAATGATGACAGATCCCTGTTTAATGATTCCTTTTTTCTCCGCATCTTCGATCATAGCCAGCGCCACCCTGTCCTTCACGCTGCCCGCAGGATTCAGATATTCCAGCTTTGCCAACAGAGTCGCATTGTCAATGCCCTCCCCACGGCTGTAATTCTCCACCTTCAACAGGGGAGTATGTCCGATCAGCTCCGTTGCCTTTGTGTATATTCTCATAATCGCACCTCCATTCCCTACTATTCCGCTAGGTTTTATGAATCATATCCTACTACAGATTCCAAATCCTGTCAACAACAATTTTAAATGGAGTTTACCGTGAGTATTTTACAATTGTTCAAGTATGCTTCCAATGTCATTGTTAATGCATACAGACTGTGTTGCAATCTCTGCCGGGCAGAACGCCTGCCCGTTATTGATACACGCATAAACCGCTTTGGGATTCCCTGCGGTCAGCCGCCAAAACGGATATTTAACTATAGCGGGAGTATTATAACCAACGCCGAGCTCCAGCAAAAGGATATGCAGCTTTTTATGGCGGCGTATAAAATCATTGTACCGCAGGGCTGCTTTATGCCACCCCTCATCTTCCACAAACTTATCGTCCGAACGCAGATTCACAGTGAGCGGCTTTTTGCAAACAGGGCATATGGGGAGCAGTTCAGAGGGAATACGCATATTCTTTTGTTCTTTTACCATGCGTCCGATAATCTCGCGGTTGTCATAGGTTGTCCGGCAGCAGGGAACGGAACATTGAAACAGACCATAATCCCCCTGCGTGTAAAATAGTCTGTTTTTATCAAAACCTGCTTTTTGGAAGCAGTGGTCCACATTGGTCGTGATAACAAAATAATCCCTGTCTTTTACAAGCTCATACAGGTTTTCATAAACAGGTCTGTCTGCATTCCGATAACGGTTGACTTCGATATAACGACTCCAATACGCCCAGCGTTCTTCCGGAGTCTTATAAGGATAAAAGCCGCCGGAATACATATCATGAAAACCGTATTTATCTTCAAAATCTGCAAAGTAATGATGAAAACGGCTTCCTGTATAGGTAAACCCGGCAGAGGCAGAAAGCCCTGCCCCTGCCCCGAAAATGATAGCGTCTGCGGTTTCTATTTCCCGTCTAAGCCTGTTAATCTGCGCTTCTTTTACTGTAATAGCCCTAATCATTTAGATCACCACCGTCCACGTCAATCACAATTTTACCGTTCTCCATATCCTCACATGCTTTAGCAATATCTGCAAAAAAATACCGTTTTCCGATATATGGGGTAAGCTTATGAGTATTAAAAAAAGCGAACAATTCATCGATAGTTTTCTGTGCAGGCGTGTTGCTGAAAAAGCCTGTCAGGCAAACGCCGTTTGGAATATCTTTGATCGGGTCAAACCCATTCCATGTATATACGCCGCCAAGATTACCCGTATTACAGACTGTCCCGCCCTTTTCCACGCAGGACAGGGTATCTTTAAGCGTCTTTATCCCAACCAGCTCCAGGGCTTTTGTAATACCGGAAACCTTCCCTTTCAGTGAACCGTGGTCAGGCAAAACCGTGTCTGCCCCGCAATCGGTCAGTAACTGCATTTTGCTTTCTTTATGGGTAGTTACGGTAACTTTACAGCCTAAAGCGGAGCTTCCCTCTGTAATTTTTATTTTACAGACTCCTCTGCTTTTGAGAAGTACGCACCTTTTTATCAGGTAGTTACTTTTTTGTACGTTTTGTGAAAGTTAAAGGATTAAGAAGGGAAAAATCTTTTCTGCTCAACTTCAGGTTGATATAAAAAGCGCATTACATTATAATTTGAGTGTAACATTCATTTTTAATGTTTATGTGCTTTTGAATGTTTCTCGAAAGATGCAGTTTATTGCAGTAGGAAAGAGGTATCGCTATGGTTAGAAAAGAGGAACTCCCGGCCTGTCCTGTCGCTACAACAGTACAGCTTATCGGGAATAAATGGAAACTGTTGATTCTGCGTAATCTCCGTGTCAGACCGTGGCGTTTTAATGAACTTCAAAAATCATTAGAGGGTATCAGTCAGAAAGTATTGACGGATAGTTTGCGCTCTATGGAAAGCGACGGGATTGTTACCCGTACCATATATCCTGAAGTGCCGCCAAGAGTGGAATATGCCCTCAGTGAATTGGGGAAGTCCATGCTTCCGATCATAAACGCAATGGAGGCATGGGGGATTGAGTATAAGAGACAACAGTAAAGCGAGCGGTCTTATGAGTAAGCAAAGTTACCCTTATTGGATAACCGCCGCTGTTAAAAGGAGATTTAACGGTCATGAGCAGCGAATTTTTAAATCATACTTCCAATTATCATGCAGATACGGACACCTATGAGGTTCCATGTCCCGAAAACCTGCTATCCGGCAGGACGCTTCTTACGGTGGAAGTACCCGGCTCCAAAAGTATAACCAATCGGGCGCTTCTGCTGGCTACGCTGGCAAAGGGCCCCTCCACCCTGCGGGGAGCGCTGTTTTCCGACGACTCCAGACATTTTCTGAAATGTGTGCAGGAGCTGGGGTTTGAGACGATTGTAGAGGAAGAGCAGAAAGTGATCACCGTGTACGGAGAGGGCGGAAGTGTGCCAAAGCGGGAGGCGTCGCTCTATGTGGGGAGCGCGGGGACTGCCGCCCGTTTTCTCACAGCGTATCTGGGCATTGCGGAGGGGATTTACCATATGGATGCCTCTTTGCAGATGCGCCGCCGCCCCATGGCTCCGCTTTTGCACTCTCTACGGGATATGGGCTGTGAGATTCTCTTTGACGGGGAGGAGGGATATTTTCCTTTTACATTAAAAGGGCATGGTTTTGGGAAAGATGCCATAACTGTTGATATTGGTCACAGCAGCCAGTTTCTCAGCGCCCTTCTCATCTCCTCCTGCCTTGCAAAAAAGGATTTTACCGTCCGGGTGCAGGGCACCCACGGCATGGCCTACATCGACATGACACGCCGCATGATGGAACAGTTTGGCGTAAAGTCCGTCCAGACAGCTCCCGACACCTTCTTTACAGCCGCGGGGCAGCATTACCGGGCCATGGACTACCGGATTGAGCCCGATGTGTCAGCCGCCTGCTATTTTTATGCCTGTGCTCCTCTGCTTCACATCCCTGTGCAGGTCTCCCATGTCCATTTTGATTCCCTGCAGGGCGACGTGGCCTTTTTAAGGATTCTTGAACAGATGGGATGTGCTCTGGAAGAACGGGAAGAGGGAATTCTCGTGCTGCCGCCCGCACAGGATCTTTTTCACGGCGTCACCGCGGACATGTCCGCCTGCTCCGACCAGGCCATCACGCTGGCCGCCATTGCGCCTTTTGCGGACAGCCCTACCACCATCACCGGAATCGGGCACATCCGCTTTCAGGAGAGCGACCGCATTCACGCCATCGTCACAGAACTGGGCAAAATGGGGATCCGCTGTGAGGAGGACGACGCGTCCGGAGGCAGCATCACCATATACCCCGGCATTCCCGATCCCTGCACAGTGGACACCTACGACGACCACCGTATGGCCATGGGATTTTCCCTGATCGGCCTGCGTGTCCCCGGAATCGTTATCCGCGATCCCGGATGCTGCCGGAAAACTTTTGAAAATTACTTCCAGGTTCTGGAGAAAACGATTCTTTCGCCATCCTGAAAGCCTCTGTACTTTTCGACAAATTTATGCTATACTGAGTATTCTACAGCAAATATAGAGAGGTATTCCTATGAGCAAAAAGAAAGTTGTAGTTTCCCTGGGACACGAATCCCTTGGTTATACCACCCTGGAACAATGGGATGCGGTAAAGATCACCGCCAGAGCGCTGGCCGATCTGGTGGAAGCCGACTGTCAGCTTACCATCACACATTCCAACGGTCCTCAGGTGAGCATGATACACAAAGCCATGACTGAGCTGCGCCGCGTATATACGGATTACACTCCGGCTCCCATGTGCGTGTGCTCAGCCATGAGTCAGGGTTATGTGGGTTACGACATCCAGAACGCGCTGCGGGCAGAGCTTCTGAACAGAGGTATTTCCAAGCCTGTCAGTACCATTTTGACCCAGGTCACGGTAGACCCTTACGATGAAGCCTTTTACGAGCCCACTAAAAAAATAGGACGGTATATGTCCAAAGAAGACGCGGACATTGAAGTCAGCAAGGGAAATTATGTGCAGGAGACACCCGGCAAAGGGTTCCGGCGCGTGGTAGCCGCCCCCAAGCCCATCGATATCGTTGAGATCGAGGCCATCCGCACACTTGCCGGCGCAGATCAGGTGGTGATCGCCTGTGGGGGAGGCGGTATTCCGGTCATCGAACAGAAACATGCCTTAAAGGGCGCATCCGCAGTGATTGAAAAAGATGCCATTGCAGGAAAACTGGCCGCAGATCTGAAAGCGGATGAACTGATTATCCTCACCAATGTAGACTGTGTCTACAGACACTTCGGCCGGCAGGACCAGACTCCCATTACACATATGACCGTAGCCGAGGCCGAAGCCGCCATGGCAGAGGGCGAATTTGAGGCGGGAACCATGCTGCCCAAGATCGAAGCCGCCATCCATTATCTGCAGAAAGTCCCGGACGGCAGAGCACGTATCACCTCGATGAAATGTGTGAAAAATGCGATCCGCGATAAAGCCGGCACCATGATCACCGCATAAGGCCGTACATATTTTTTTAGTTTGCCTTTAAATAAAATTTTCTGAAAATTCTAAATCACAACATCTGGCAAGAGAACCTTTTTCTCACCCACCAGATGTTGTGAAATACAGGAAATATAGATAATTTCCAATCTCTTCCCTCCCTCCCTTTCTATTGACATCCCATGAGATTTTATTTATACTATTTATTATAGTAAAGACCTCTTTGGAGATGTTATGCAACAGAACGGCATTCTAGGGGTTTGTTCTGTTGTAAATGAACGATAAAGAAGAAACGAGGCGAAAGCATATGGCAAATGTTGTTTTTCAGTGTGATGTAAACAGAGGTTTCCTGAGGAAGATAGATGGCAACGAAAAAGCACTGTTCCTCGAAGTATCCGATGTCAAAATCACCGGAAAGGGAATTATATATCTGGAAAGCAGCCAGCGCGAATACAGCGGTGATATCAACTATGAGATCAAGAGCATTACCAAAGTGGAGAAGTCCGTATATGAAGGATTGGACGCACTGATCATTTATGTCCGTGTGAATTCCCTCTACGGTGCGCAAAAGCTTCAGGTACGTCTGCCCGGTCTGCGGGATCTGCCCAAGGCTTTGGATATGCTGCTTCAGGCCAAGGAAGCCCTGGCTCCCAAACCTGCCTCTCCGGCTCCCGCACCCGCAGCTCCTGCCTCTCCGGCAGCGCCCACACCTGCACCCGCTGCTTCCCAGACTGCAGCACCCAGGTCCACAGCGTCCGCTGCTCCGGCGATGCCTGTTCCCGGAACCGTTGCGCCTGTCGCCCCTGTATCCCCTGTCTCCGCTCCGGAATCCGAGAAGCCGCTTGAACCTACGGCTCCGGTCACCACAGGGGCTTCCACAGCATCCGTGATCTCTGTGGAAGAATACAAGAAGAAACTGGAGAAACTGGAAGCAATTTACCAGACCGGCATGATCACAGAGAAAGAGTACAAGAGCAGTAAAGCTGAATACATCAGCGTATTAAACAATTTGGAAACCTTCTTTAATAAAGTCAAGGTAAATCTGCAGTATCACGAAGTGGGATTTTTATCCGACGCCGAATTTGATGAATTTAAAAAGAATACCATCAGCAAATGTTCCGATCTGACCGGCGTGACCAACGACGTCATGAGGCATAATCTGAAAAAGCTGTTGATTCTATACCTGTTTGAAATACTCACACAGGAGGAATACGATAAGATCTGCATGGATATCACCAAATCTGTCCAGTATGTCTCCAGCGACACCGAGGAGATGACCGTTGAGAAGATTACCAAGTGGCCCATCCTGAAGGACTGTGAGATTATCTCCGAGGCACAGTATGAACAGTTTATCAAGCTGATATCCGACGATACCAAGATCCGCATGAACGAGAGCCTGCCCGTGCTGGAGCACAAACTTACCAGACTGACTACCCTCTCCAAGACCTTCCTGTTTACGCCGGAAGAATTTGCCGCCAAAAAGCAGGAGCTTGTGGAGGAAATGACATCTCTCGACTACAGCTCTGAGTCAAGATTGAAGAGTCAGATTTCCTGTATCGTGATCCTCCGCAAATGTGAATGGATCAGCGAGAGCGAGTTCCAGACTAAGAAACAGGAGATCGTCAGCACCATCGAAAGCAATGAGGACGTTATCACCAGACTGCAGCTTTTGCGCTCTCTCACCACCATCGAATTCCTGACTGATGAGGATTACAAAGTCTTTGAGAAGAAAGTAATTGATGAAATATTCCAGCCGTACAGCGACATCAGCGAGCTGCAGAAAAAGGCACAGAATCTGATGAAGTTAAAAGAGGCGGCCATTATCTCCGAGGAGGACTTCAACATATACAAAAAGAAGCTCCTGTCCCTCTCCTGATATATTGATATTAAATTTATGAATATTAAATTTAAGAATAAAAAAGAATGTTCCCCTCGCAAAGGAACATTCTTTTTTATTTATTGCAAATTCACAACACTTGTTACTTTATCATCTCCGCCACCGTCTGATTGATGACCTTTCCATCTGCCTTGCCTTTCAGTTCCGCCATAACAGCCTTCATAATCTGCCCTTTATCCTTTGTAGCCAACAGATCTGAGAACTTCTCCTGCAAAATGGCCTTTACCTCCTCAGCGGACAGGAGCTGGGGTGCAAACTCGTTCATGATCTCATAGCGCTTGCGATATTCTTCCAAAAGCTCCGTTCTGTCAGCCGGGCAGGTGTCAATCTGCTCCTTTACCGCTTTGATCTCCTTCAGGATTGCCTGATCAGCCATCTCATCGGGAATATTCTCTCTGCATCCCGCGTCAATTCCTGCTTTTTTTACCGCAGACACCAATGCCGCAATGGCCTCCTTCCTGAATTTATCCTTTGCTTTCATCGCAGCGATCATTGCATCCTGCAATTCCTTTAATTTCATCATTAAATCCTCCTTTAATATTTTTACCATCTATAGGTCTTGTACTAAATCAAAATTTAATTCCTCTATATCGTGCCACACAGCCCATAATCTCCTGCCTTCTGGGCCGGGCCAGCGACGCGGCAACATCTCCCTGTCCAAAGAGCGCCTCCAATCCTTTTTCATTCAAGGCCTTCTCCAGCAGATCCACTGCCTGCGCCATGGACCTTTTACCGTCAAAGACTTTGGTCAGAAGTTCTTTTAACAGATATCCCAGCGCCCGTGTCTGTTCTTCATCCTTAAGCTGTTCCAATCCGCGAAGTATCACCGTATTCTTTGAGAGTTCCACCTCGTCCCTGCCGAATGTCTTGATCTTGATCCGATCCTCCCCCGCCAATCTTCTGTCAGGCTGGGGTCTGCGCTCCCTGATATAGTCGGGAAATGCGCTGCGGGTGGACTCAAACACGGAAAACTCAGCCGCTGCCTGCTTTGCCGTCTCTGTGATATCCACCGGCACATATTCTTTCATCTGAATCACCGTGTCAGCCACATGAAAGTAAGAACCGCTGCTTCCTGCCACGAGAATCGTAGAAATACCCAAATCCTCATAGAGGCTGTTCACCCGCTCGATAAAAGGCGTGATGGGCTCCTCCCCGGGACTCACCACCCGCTGCATCAGTCTGTCACGAATCATAAAATTAGTAGCGGAGGTATCTTCGTCAATCAGGAGCAGTTTGCTTCCGCTCTCCACAGCCTCCATCAGCCCCGCAGCCTGGGAAGTGCTTCCGCTGGCGTCCTCCGTGGAAAAATGGGCCGTATCCTTACCATTCGGCAGATGATTGATAAAGGGCGAGATATCCACATTGGCGATGCTCCTGCCATCCTCGGCCCTCAGCTTGACTGCTCCTGCATCCGTAATGACAAGTTCTCTGCCGTCTCCCGAAATGTGGTCATAGACGCCGTCCTGAATGGCCTGCAGCACTGTTGATTTGCCGTGGTAGCCGCCGCCCACCAGAAGCGTAATTCCCTTTCGTATGCCCATACCGCTCACCGCTCCCCTGTGAGGAAGCTCTATTGTCACCCGCAGAGACTCCGGTGACCGGAAGGCCACTGCATCCTTCATGGGCTTGTCCGACACACCGCTCTGTCTGGGCAGCACGGAACCGTCTGCAAGAAAGGCGCAAAGCCCCAGTTTGGGCAGTTGTTCCCTGACGGCCTGCTGATCCTCACACAGCTCTATTGCATCCTGCAGCGCCTGCTTGTCGATTCGCGCATAATAAAGGCTTCTGCGCACACAGTCCGGCAGGATATTGAACAGGATTTTAGCCAGTTCTCCCGCATTCACAGAGCGCCCGTTTGCCGGGAATCCGATCTCGAAACGCACTGTGATCCCTCTCTCCTCCACACGGCAGGCCGTGCGTTCAAGCACCTCCTGACCGCAGCGAGACACTGCCAGAAGTCCGCTCTTGCCGGAACCTTTGGCCTGAAAACTGCGCGCCCGTATGGCCGTCCCAAACAGTCTGGTCAGATGATCCTGAAGCGTGATCCTTTTGGATCTGTCTCCGTAGTACTCCCGGGGGAATCCCGCTTTGGCCATGGGCACCTGCACAGACACCCGGGAGGGCGCCGCAAAGGGATCTCCCTGCACATGATCGATGGAAAAGAGATAATCCCCAAAATCATAGATTCCCTTCAGATCCTTGTAGGCAGGATAACCTCTGTGATCGATTGCCTTTAACTGTCTGTCCAATTCACTTGATGTCTTCATAGCGTTTTTCTACTCCTCCTTCAAACGCGGTACTCTCTGTAACAGTCCGGGGGTAATATTGTGGCGGCTGTACTCGGCCAGTGTCGGCAGTGGGAGGTGGGGTGGCTTCGGCGGACGGGCTGCGCTTGAGTGTGTTTTCTAATAGTGCGGCTATATATCCTGCAATTTACGGGCCGGTTATAAGGCGCATCCATGCGCCGTATAACCTGAAATGCGCATCCGTGCGCATTTCTCCCTCGTCTCCGAACCGCACTATAAGAAAACGCACCAAGCTCCGCCAATGTCCGCCGAAGCCACCCCACCTCCCACTGCCTCGATACCGGCTGAGTTCAGCGCACAATCGCTAAAGTAACTGCGTCCGAACTGTTACTTCTCTATTATACACGCTGAAGGTATGCCTTTACAAATTATTTTTTCTCATATATGATAAAAGAGAAAGTGACTCATCTAAATTACATGACAGGAGGAATAACTTATGAAATACTCTATTGAGGGTGAACCCTTACCCGTGGTCATCTGTGATCTCGAAGCAGGTGAAACCATGATCACCGAGAGCGGCGCCATGTCCTGGATGACTCCCAACATGAAGATGGAGACTACCTCCGGCGGCGGCATCGGTAAAATGCTGGGACGCGCGTTCTCCGGTGAGAGTCTGTTTCTGAATCGCTATACCGCGCAGGGCCGCCCGGGCCAGATTGCATTTGCATCCAGCTTCCCCGGCTCCATTCGGGCATTCATCGTGGCTCCCGGCGAGGATATCGTTGCGCAGAAATCCGCATTCCTGGCTTCCACATCAGGCGTAGAGCTCTCCACCTTCTTCCAGAAGCGTGTGGCCAGCGGATTATTCGGCGGCGAGGGTTTTATCATGCAGAAGCTCTCCGGCAATGGTGTGGTATTCCTGGAGTTCGACGGTTATGTAAAAGAATATGAGCTGGGCGCAGGCCAGCAGATGATCATAGACACCGGCTACCTGGCTGCCATGAGCTCCACCTGCAGCGTGGATATCCAGACTGTTCCCGGCGTTAAAAATATGCTCTTTGGCGGCGAAGGTTTCTTCAACACGGTTCTCACAGGCCCCGGCAAGGTTTACCTCCAAAGTATGCCTGTGGCCCAGCTTGCAGGCTCCATACGCCCCTTCATCGCCACGGGGAACTGATCGCTTCCCGTCAGATCACTCCCCACACGCACAACGCGAAAATCAAGCCTATGATTAACGAGGGTAACAGGAGGCGGCCAATACCGCCTCCTGTTTTTTCTCCGGATTCACGGACGCCAAATTCCTGGGCAGGACGAACCTCCTCATAAAAGGGCAGGTTGTTTAATTCATAATATAATTCAGCCAACGTCATTGTACCGGAACCCGATTCCGTTATCTGCCGCCGCAGCTGCAGCAGTTTGTCCTTGTTCAGATAATACCGGGACAGGATACAGACCAGTTTCTTCTGCTCGGCGCGATAAGAAGGCTCCCGCTCCGGCGGATCGCCGCGCAATGTCCCCAACCGCACAGGCTCTGTGTATTCTGCCGCATTCTCGCGGTTTATGTTCAACAACCGGGCGGCCCTGGCAAACTGACAGAGCAGCAATGGCAGAACCATCATATATACCCCTTTCAGTGCAGTGCAAAATGCCACCATCAGAAAGAATCTGCTTCTGCTGAACAGCATATAAACGCCCCAAGGGAAGACTATCACTGCCACACTGATCGCCACGTCATACCATAACATCTGTAATTTTTTATTTACGCCAGCCAACTGCCGCTCAGCCTGCCGGATGGCAAAGTCTAACTGCGCATCCTTGGTATTTAACTCATACAGAAGTCGAATGTTGTTTTCGGAATTCATCATTTATACCGCCATTGTTAAAATAGTTTTCACCCCTATTATTTTAATTCTACTTCTTTATTGTCTCTGTTGTCAAATAATTGTGGATATTTCTTCGTCAAGGCATACAAAGAATCCCGCATTCCCTGAGGCATCGGGGAATGCGGGATATCTCGTAAAATTTAACTGTTTAATCTTACTTTAATTTTATGGTGATCATCACTGTCCTGCGCACGGTAATGGGAACACCGTAGCCATTGTCTCCGTAAACGGCAGTGTAAGTCACATAGCCCTTCTGAGCGTTCTTGTCTGCCTTCAGAGCCGTGATCTGATCGTTTGTCAATCCTGCCTTGAGGGCAATCTTGCCATCCTTCAGTTCAAGGTATTTGAGGAAATCATTTTCCTGGCCTTTCACGTTCATGCCAAGCAGTGTGTTGAAGGTCACCGATTTTAAATTGGTTCCCTTGCCGGAGAGTTCAATCTGCTCGCCTGCAGCCGCTTTGAGGGTATATGTTGTCTGCGGCTTATAGGAACCCTTCACCGCCTTGGGCTTCTCAACCTTCAAAGTGACATTCACAGGCTTGGAAGCCGCCTCGTAGCCGCCTGTCACGGCCTTTACGGGGGTAAAGGTCAGCTTGTAGCTTCCCGCAGGGATATTGCTCCCGTCAAAGGTCAGCTCAACCGCGCCGTTCTTTGCAGCCGCTACTTTTCCCATCTGGGCACACGCAGCCTCAAGAGCATAATACGTCTTGCGGTTCTTGCGCTCCGATATCTTGTCTGCCTCCACCAGAACGCCGTCATATCCGGAACCGATCTCATAGGTCATTGTGCGTCCGGTCACAGCGCCTGCCTTCAACTTGGCGGCTGTTCCTGCCTTTACCTTGATCTTGGGCGCCTTGTTGGCAGAATATCCGGTATTTGCTATCACATAGCTGGTGCTGACCTTATGATCCTTGTCGGTCAGCGTCACCGTAGCCTTATCTGAAGTCACCAGCACACCGTACTGGCCAGGCTTTACATCCGAATACAGTATTTTACCGCCTTTTACCTTCACCCCATGATTGGTGTAGCCCATGACATTCTTCCAGGCTGCACTGCCGGTCTGTTCCATCAACTGCAGATCCACAACCGTGTTGACGGAACCCTTGAAGGTCAGATTCGTTTTATTCTCCACGGAGGGATCATTCAAAACCGTGCCTTCGCAGGAAACGCCAAATGCCAGTTTATCGGGCTTTGCGTACTGAACGGTAAGCTTTATGGAAGCATTCTTTTTACTTCCGTCCTTGGCTGTCACAGTCAGCTTTACATTTTTGGCAATCTTGTATACATTTATGATCAGATTGCCCTGGTCATTCCGTACATCCATAGCCTTCGGTGCAGAGGACTTCACGGTAAACAACGAGGAATCGATCTGCGCACTCTGCAATTCAGCGAAACTGTAGGAATCTTTCACTTCCTCATCTTTGCTCAGCACGATCAGCTCTCCATAATCGACCTTATCTGAGGTCACCGTGCTGCCATCCCTTGCCACTACTTCATAACGCTGGGTTTCATTATTCCACTGAACCACAATCAGGCTGCCGAAATCCTCCATCGGAGTGGACGTAACCGTTATCACCGGAGACAGAGCATAAGTATGATTCCCCTTAAAGTCAGCAGCCTGAGCCTTCACACAGAATCTATAGTCCTCATCACTGCCCAAAGTTTTTGCCACAGAAACCTTGCCGTTCTTCACAGTCACTTTGCCGTACATGGGATCTTCCGAATCCAGAGGTTCACCGTTCTCATCCACAATGCTCCAGTTCACCTTCTTGGTCTTAGCCGCCGCATCACCCGCATTGTAGACCACCGAAGCCTTCACGGACGCCGCCTTACCGGCTGCTCTGTAAACATTCTGCGTGGGAACGTCAACGTGCAGCGTCTCAATTCCTTTGACCACCGTGATCACAAAATTCACCGGCTTCTGATACATAGTCTCCGGTCCTATGGGCGTAATCTCAATGGTATGCTTCCCCAGAGAGGTATCGGATGCGGCGCTGGCAAACAACTGCCCATCCTCCACATAGACTGATAATTTCTCATCCTCAGCGCAGTCCGTAATATCCACAGCGGCGGCTCCCGTGCAGGCAGCGCTGCTGTCATAGCTCAGACTGGCCGCAGCCATATCCCGCTGTGTGGTATAGATCGTGGCGCTCAGCTTTTTCACACCCACTTTGACAGAAAAGCTGGGGTCCTTGGTGGCAAACTCCTGCGTCTGGGCATTCTGGCTTCTGTAAAGCACCTGGGTATTCTCATTCTCAGGTGTGAGAGGCATTTTATCCCCGGTCTGAACCAGAGAGACCTTCACCTCATAATTCCATTTCTGTCCTTTTCCGGACGGAGCGTTATTTACCACGATCCTTGTTTTCTGGACAAATTCCGGCGTCTTGGCCGAAGTTTCCTCGTCCTCAGACACATCCGGCAGCTCTCTGGCCACATAAATGGGCTTCTCCGTGGCCGCCTTGACAGATGCGGGTATCTCTGTACCCTCCGCAGCCTTGGGCGTCACTTCGATCCGATAATACTGACTGCCCTGAATACAGCTTCTCACATCATCTGCTCCCTTGAGCGCAAGTGTCAGACTGATATCATCCGAACCGGCCAGACTCACCTGAGGCGCAAAATTTTTCAGCGCTGTGGGTTCGCCTGCCGTTATATTGATGGAACCTCCATTGATATAATAATTCTCGTCTCCGGGCACAGCGTCCGTCCGGTATAATTTCACCACTGCAAGCTTCTGTCCCACAGGCGCTTTTGGACTCACTGTCACATACAGTTTGCCGGTTCTGGAAGTACCCGTAAACTCTGCTTTCAAAAGGTCATCGGCCATACCGGGCTCCATCACCACCTCTGCACCAATCCCCATAGTGCCTGCGTTGGCAGGATTCGGCGTCACGATAAACACACTTCTGGTATCCACGATACAGGTATCCGGTCCCTTATAGGTGACAGACTCCAGCGTCTCGACGATCCTGCACTGCACGGCAGCCTTGATCTGCCTTGCGCCGTCCTCTATAACCGTACCCATCAGGCCCAGAGTATTTCCGGAACCGCCCTTTGCGCCGCTCATAGCCTGCAGGAGCACTCTGGTATCATCCTTCGGATCGATTTCTGCAGTCTATGTCTTTCCACTCACTTGGGGAGCATCCAGTTTTGCCGCGAGCTTTCCGCAGTAGAGTCTGGCACTGTAGGTCTTGCCCTGATACAGGTCATATATTCTGGCATCGGGAAGCGGTTCTTCGGTCTCGCCTTTTATCAGCGATACAACCGTATAAATCTCTCCTCTTGTCTCCAGGATGACATTCACATTGTCCTGTACCGTAATATCACCCGTCCAGGCATTATTTTGAGGCTTCTGTGAACGGTAGTCAATCGACACATTCAGAAACGTATATCTGTCATCCGCCGCTGCAGTGAGCTTCAACGTATTTCCTACAGGCACTTTATAAACAGCCGTGCGCATTCCATAATCATCCGTATCCTCTGTGGAAGCCGTGATCTCACTGCCGTCCACTACGGCTGTGATACTCGCAAACGCCAGACTGTCATATTTTATAGAGACGTCCTTTTTCTCTACGGTGATCTCTTCCGTAACGATCTTCAGCTTCTGATCCTCCGACGCTGTCACTTCATACCAGGACAGACCGCTTCCGTCCATATCAGCTTCCAGTGCGCCCGTGGCATCCTCAGTGGTGGACACATAGGCTACGCGGTAGCCCTCCTGGGGCACTACGCGGAAACGCACCTTAGCGTCTTTTTTTACTAACAACTCCGTCGAAGTAAGCTTCTCGGCAGGAGCTCCGTCAACAGATACATAGACTGTCGCATTCGATGCGTCAAAGCTCACTTTTCGGGACACATCTGCCGGAGAACCGGAAGTGATCCCGATGGCCTTCGTCTCACCGCTGACAGAAAACACAATCTCTCCTACAGCCTTCTGACCCTCAGTCCCTTTCAGCGTGATCTTCTCGAATTCCTCCGTGACATCCACATAATACTCGTGCCACTCTCCATTTTCATCACGCTCGTCCCGCAGTTCCTTTCTGATCTGATAAATCGTATAGGTTCTGCCGGCAGTACCGCTGAAGGTGAGTATTGCATCCGTTTCGTGATAAATTTCTATCGCTTTCTTATTTTCCGTAAGAACTGCCTGCGTACCGTTATACTCATATTCGCCCTGATCGGCAAAGACTACCTGCTCCACCGTCACATCCTCGTCGTAAAGCAGATTTATCGTGTGAGGCTTAACGATTCCCGTGACAGTCATAGCCGATTCCGGTGTGATACCATATATCCTGATACCGTCTGCATTATACCCTACAGGCTGAAGCTTTCCCGTCTCATCTCCGGTAGTTGTCAGATACCATCCGTCGTTACACTCGATGGTCTCTCCGGTGTCTCCGTCCAGCGTGGCATAGAAATAGAAAGGTTCACCCTTTATATGCTTTGTGGTCCCGAAATACCGGACATCGTCATACACAATCTCATAGGGCGATTCTCCCTCCTCCACATATTCATCCTCACCGAGTTTTCTCGCTCTTCCCAGCATCATGTAGCTGGGCTTTACCCATGTAATGGAAGTTCCCTCTCCGGTTTTGATCCTGATGGATGCGTCGTAGAATGTTCTGCCGAAATAATAGACCTCGTACATCTCCTCCGGATATTTCTCGTCAGGCACTAACCCAAAGACCTCCGGATCGTCTCCCAATGTATATTCCACAGTTCCGGTAACTCCCGGCTGATACCGCACCTCGAAATCAATCGAATATTCATTGGTAATCTTAAATTCTGCACGTTTCGCAGCCTCATCCACGGTCAGCTCCACCGATTGGGCTACGCTGCCCTGTGTCTTGGTCACGGACACCTCCGCCATCTGGGGATCGTAAGAAAAACTCACCGTATGTTCCGCAATGGGCGTCGCGTCAACTACAATATCAGAGTCCATCTGATAGCCGCCTTTTCTTGGCCGCAGGAAATAAAGGGCATTCTTATAGTCCTGACTTGGACGGCGCAGGAGCGCCACCGATTTACCGGCATCAATTGCTCTCCGGATCACATAACCCTCATCCACCCGTACTCTGAATTCCTGCTCCTCCTCACTTCCTCTGGGCACTCTGAGCTGCGTGATCTCCTCCGTGCCTTCGGCATTATAGATCTTCACATGCTCTCCCGCCTGGAAGGTATAGGTCACATATTCCTCCGTACCGGAGGGATCGTCTCCTGTCCCCACAACATTTCCCTGTAACTCTTCACTGTCATCATAAAAACCGGCATCCCCGTCCGCCTTATAGGCTTCCGTGATGCCGGTACTCTCCTGTGCGGCCATGGCCTGCAGACCCGTCTGCGGCATGGACGTCACCATCATGACAACAGCAAACAGAACAGCTAAAACCCGACTGTAACATCGTCTTACTCTCATGTTCATGCTTTTTCCTCCATTTGCTCATAATCCGCCATGTTACTAACTAGATAAATATTAACTTAAATTGTATTTTATCACTTGGCTGACTACAAGTCAAATGTTACTACCGTTGTTTTTTTGTTCCCGGTCCCTGTCTATATGCTGCAGAAATACTCTGCCCAGCACGATTGACACCAGAAAGGAGAGCACAAACGCCACGGGCTGCGCTTCCTGAATCCCCGCCATGCCTCTTGTATGCGCCAGCAAAAGCAATACCGGAATAAAGATCAGTCCGCTCCTGAGAGAAGAGGAAAAGGATGCCAGCAGTCTCTGCCCCGTGCTCTGGAACCCCATCTCTGTCACCATGGTCAGCGGCACTCCAATCAGAGTGGCGCTCTGCAGGCGCAGGGCACGAACCGCATAATGCAGCACCTGCACATCATCCCGAAACAGCCGGACAATGGGTTCTGCAAACACAAATACCGGAACCGCCGTCACGATCAAGAGTCCTTCCGCCAAAACCAAAGTAAACCAGAAGGCTTTCTTCACACGGTCATATTTGCGCGCGCCAAAGTTAAAGCTGCTCACCGGCTGGAATCCCTGGCCGATACCGATGGCCAGCGCCATCACAAAAAAGGCAATGCGCGAAACGATACTCATGGCCGCAACGGCTGCATCCCCATAGACTGAGGCGCTGCCGTTGAGCAGAATTGTAGCCACACTGTTTAACACCTGCCGCAGCAGACTCGGAAAACCTGTGGCCGCCACATTACCCGAAGTCCTCAGATGAATGTCCACACAGGAAATACGGATTCTGGTCTGTGTCCTCCCCGTAAGGAACATGCTCAGGAGGATTAAGAAGCTGATGATTTGTGATACTGCCGTGGAAATACCCGCTCCATGGATACCCAGGTCCAATCCAAATATCAAAACTGCGTCTCCTGCAATATTGAGCACCGCCCCCGTCATCAGACCGCACATTCCCAGCTTGGCCCGGCCCTCGTACCTCAGCAGATTATTCATGGTCAGACTGGCCGTCATGAAGGGCGCTGCCACAAGGATCCACAGAATATAGTCCTTGGCATAAGGCGCGATGGTATCGGTACTCCCCAGCGCATACACAAGAGGATCCAGGCCGAAAAAGCTGCAAATGCCGATCACCGCCCCCAGAAACAGAGACATGAAAAAGCCCGTGGAAGTATATCTTGTAGCCCCATCCGTGTCTTTATTGCCCAGACTCCGGGACATGATGCTGCCGGCGCCCTGCCCGCACATAAAGCCTACTGCCTGCAGAATGGACATGAATCCGAACACCACTCCCACCGCACCGCTGGCGCTGTTTCCCAGTGTCCCCACAAAAGCGGTGTCTACCACATTATATACGTTCGTCACCATCATGCTGATCACGGTGGGGACCGCCAGCGTGGCCACCAGTTTCGGTATGGGCGTCTCCGTCATTCTCACATACTGCTTATCCTGTTGCTCCAAAACCTGTTCCATGATCATATCTCCTCGTTTTTGTCCTGATTTATCTCTGCCTGTCATATTATATTCGGGCTGAAAGCTCCGGAGGAGCCCTCAGCCCGATTTTATCACAAGCCCTATCTGATAACACACAAAACAGCCTATCTTCTTCTCTGTCCGCGAAGCCTGAACTTCTGTACAGAATTCTTTAACTCCTCCGCCTGATTCTCCAGCTCTCTGGCCGATGCCGCCGACTGTTCCGCATTTGAAGCATTGCTCTGTACTACCTGAGAAATCTGGGCCATACCCTGAGTCACCTGCTCTAACGACTGAGCCTGCTGCCTTGCGGACTCTGCGATCCGGTCTACCACACCGGCCGTCTTCTGGCCGCTGGCCACAACCGCAGCAAGCGCCTCCGTAGTCTCCGCCGACAGATCCGTACCATACCGCACCAGCTTCACAGTGTTCTCGATAAGCTCCGTGATACTCTTGGCCGACTGATTGCTCTTATTTGCCAGATTCTGCACCTCACCTGCCACAACGGCAAATCCTTTTCCGGCCTCCCCGGCACGGGCTGCCTCCACCGCAGCATTGAGCGCCAGAATATTGGTCTGGAAAGATATATCTTCGATGGTCTTGATAATCCCGCCGATCTCCTGGGAAGCTTTCGAGATATCCTCTATGGCGACGGTCAGGTCCCCCATCCTCTCATTACAGCGCATCAGATGACTGATGGCCTCCTCCGAATAACTCTGGGCATTGTCCGCATCCATCGAGGTGCTTCCCACCTGTCTGGATATATCCTGAACGCTGGCTGTCAGCTCCTCCACAGCCGCTGCCTGCTCCACTGTACCGCTGGACATGGACTGCGCTCCGGCTGCCACTTTTCTGGATTCCGCCAACACCTGCTCGGCCGTGGTATCGATCCGGGAAAGGGCTTTGTTGAGTGCGTCGAGAATCTGCGCCATAGCTTTCTGGATGGGCCGGAACTCTCCCCGGTAATCATCACCCACATCCAGATCCATGTTGCCCTCGGCCATCTGCGCCAGCTTATCGTCAATATCATTGATATACCGCTTCAGTTCATGCTTGGTCTCATGGATGGACTGCACCAGCATGCCAAGCTCCGAGGTATCTCCCTCCAGCGCAAATTCTGCCGAGAGATTCCCCTGAGAGATCTCCTCCATCTGATCGCGCACCGCAACCACCGGGCGAAGCACTCTCTTTCTCACGACTATCATACTGGACAACTGCAGGACCGCCACCAGCGCCATGGCAGCAAACATTCTGAATTTGATGGCATCCTCCTCACGGATCAGCGCCGCAACCTGCTCCGAAGTCCTGTTGTCCAGATCCGCAAGGAACTGCTCCTTGAGAGAATTGATCTTCGCGATGGAAGAGCTGTATTCCGCTCCATAGACATACTGGATGGCGCTCGCGCTGTCCCCGGAGGCAACCTGATTCATCGCTTCCTCCTCCAACGGTACCAGCTTGTTGGAAATGGCAGACATCTCGTCAATCATATCCTGCTCTTTAGAAGTGATTCCGATCTCCTGCATTGCGGCAACACCCAGATCCCTGTTTTTGAGATGATTGATCTCATTCCAGTAATTATCATAATGCTGTTTGTCGCCGGTAGCCGCATAAGCCCGCACCTCATTGGTCAGATAGGCGGAACCGTTCATAAAACGATTGGCATTATAGGTCAGATTAAAGCGTTGTTCGCTGGCATTATTGAGCTCTGCACTCGCCCTGCTGTAAGAAAACAGGGAGAAGAGCAAAAACAGTAATGCAAGAATCGAAATTCCGTTTAAGATCAGTGTCATCAACGACTGGTTCATTGCTTTTTTCACTTGGGCTGCTCCTTTCCATAGCTGTAGATTATCCTTTGTTTAAACTGTATCAGATCTTGAAAGCATTCACCGCCTGAGTGAGCTCTCTGGCCCTGTCCTGCAGTTCCATGGTAGACTGATTCAAATGATCCATCATGGTCATCTGCTCCTTCAGAGAGTCGTTTACTGTGGACACGGAAGCCGCCGTCTCCTCGGATACCGCAGAAATACTCTCGATAGCCGCCAGCGTATCGTTCCTGTGCCGCTCCATGCTCTCGATAATGGACTCCAGTGAAGTGATCTCATCGATGAGATTCTTCAGATAGCCGTTCATATCACCAAATACATGAATGGTGTCGTTTACAGCCTCGGTCTGCTTGGACACGATTACCTCCGCCTGAGCCGCCACCTTCACCGTATCATTGGCATAGCCCGCGATCTGCTCCATCACGCTGCGGATCTGTCTTGCGGCCTCGATGGTGCCGTCCGACAGCGAACTTACCGACTGCGCAACTACCGCAAATCCTCTTCCGGCCTCTCCGGCACGGGCAGCTTCAATGGAAGCGTTCAGCGCCAGCAGATTGGTCTCATTGGCAATATCATTGATGGTCTCCACGAATTTCTCTACCTCGGAGAGACTCTCCTCGAGATTCTTGATATTGGTGGTCACATTCTTGGTAATATTGGTGGTGTCTGTGGACTTCACCGTCAGATCGTCCATGGTAGACATACCGCCCTCGATCACGCCCTTGGTGCTGCCGGTGATGCTGCCCATTCTCTGTACAGTCTCCACCGCTCTGCTGATCCGCTGCGAGAGCTCATCCATCTGAACCAGACAATTCTGCGCATCCTCCGCCTGACGGCTCACACCCTTATCCATCTCGTCCACAGCAGTGGATATCTGATTATTGGAGCTGGTGAGCACACCGGATACCTCCGACAGATTGGTGGTGGAGGCGGAAACATTTTCCGTTGTCTTCAAAACCTGCACGATCAGATTCCTGGAATTTCTGATCATATTGGCGATACTGCGCACCAGAAGCTTAAACTCGTCGGTTCTTCCGCGCACACTCACGGTCAGATCGCCGCCCGACACGATCTCCAGCTTGTTGCTGATCTGCCTGATAGTGGATGCGATGCCAACGATGATCAGCACACCCGCCGCAATGGCGATCAGCCAGGATACGATCACCATCAGGATCGTGACATTCTTGATGGAATCAGCGCCCGCGTTCACCAGGCTCACCGGCACCATGGCGCAGATAGCGGAGCCGTTGCGGTAGCTCTTGCTCACCATGAACAGATACTGCTGATTATTATATGTAACGTAATCAATAATGGTAGCCGCATTGTCAGCCATGGCTTCCGTATAATAGGACTGGTTTACAAAGGAGAATTCTCCTCCCCCTGAGACTACGCCGTCCTTGAGCATCAGTTCCCTTCCGTCCGCTGTCACAAAAGCCGCGATACTGTCCTCTCCCAGACTCAGATCCTGAAGAATGCCCGCTATCCTCTCGCTGCTGTAATCTACCACGATACATGCCCGCTTGGTAGTCATGGGGCGGATATAGGAACAGGCGTAGCTGTCAGCCGAATAATCCGAATAATGCTGTGCCAGCACCTGATCGATATAATCGTGGGAACCCACCCAGCTTCCTTTCAGAGACTCAAGGCATACCGCCTCATCCTTGTCGGCCAGCTCCTCATAGAAACCGGGAATCTCCGCATCGTCGTCATAAGTCGATACCACCTGCAGACTGTCTCCCGGAATGATATACATATTGGCCACAAAGCCGTTGCCGCCCTGCTTTACGTTCAGATCCACGGAGACGCTCTCCATGATCTCTTTCCTGGTCCACTCATTATAGACAGAACCGGTAGCCCATCTCACAAGATCCGTATCATAATATAACTGCTCGGATTCCGATACTGCCGACTCAAATCCAAAATCCAGATATTCGATGGCCATAGACATTGCCTTTGACATGGAATCCTCATAATTTTTCGTCATGCCTGTAGCCGCCAGCGAATAGGCCACTATTCCGATCACAATGGTGAATACCAATGGAATGGCAAATCCGATGATCAATTTTACCTTGATGCCCACCGCAAACTGGTCTTTTTCTCTGCCGGTACTGTTTGCCGCCGTATTACTCTCCTTCTTAGCCAAACTTCCTTCCTCTTCTATAAGAAATTACTGAGCTCTCCTGATCATTTCAAGATATGTCCTGAGCCCGTTCTCGTCAGCATAGCTGTCCTGGATCGCTATGGCAGGTTCACGAAAAGCCTCAATATCCATTTTCGCATAATCAGTTACCACCGCACCTTCCGCAACGCACTGCGCCTTGGAGCTGTCCATCATCTCGTAAGTCACGGAACGCTCCTGCAGCGTGGCTGCCAGAGACGCCGTCTCAATCCAGTTCTTCTGCTCACCGGTAAGCCCGTCGTAGAAATCTCCGTTCATTATAAACAGACGCGTCGTATAATCATGATGCGTCTCGCAGATATACTTGCCGTTGGCCGTAGTGTGATGCTCCTTCAGCATCAGATTGGTATAGTCATTCTCCGCAGAATCCACTTCCCCGCGGTTCAACACATCATACAGATCGCCCCAGCCCACATTGACAGGCTGAGCGCCCAGTGAGGTCCAATACTCCGATACCACTCCCGAAGTCTGGGTCCGGATTGTGAGCTCCTGCACATCCGCAGGGGTAGTCACCGGTATCTTGCCGTAATAATCCCTGACGCCCGCAGACCAATAACCCATGATACGGTATTTATTGTTGGTCTTCTCCAGAATCACGTCCGCCATGGCTGATCCAAACTCTCCGTCCATGGCTGTCTCCCAGTGGCTGAAGCCGCTGAACAAATAGAGCAGTGAGAGCATGTTCACCTCGGAAACACCCGCCGATGACATATTTCCGGGGGAGCACACCACCATCTGAACCTCGCCGCTGTCCAACAGCTTGATGAGTTCTCCCTCATCCTCCGTCAGACTTCCGTCGCTGCAGGTCACCTGTATGGTGCCGCCTGACAACTCCTCTGCAACCTCTTTAAAAGTTTCCAGACCAAAGTGATAAGGATTGTCCTGGGAAGTCTGGTTCGAGGCGATGGTCAACTGCAATACCGGCTTGTCCTTACTCTCCTCACCGCCGGAATTTTCATTGACGATTGAACCAATGGTTCTTCTCTTGGATGCGTTCTGTCCGCCGCAGCCGCACAAGGAGCCTGCCAAAAGTCCGGCAACCACCGTCAGAGCTAAAATTCTACGAACTTTCATAACACTGTTCTCCCTCCTGCCTGTCGTATACACAAAGAGATCTGCATACCGTCAGTTAATGCAATCATTATAACACTTTTTGCAATAATTCACAACAAAAAGAAATAACCCTTCACAAAAATGCTCACAATTCACAAAAATTCTGCCAGATTTTTCTGAATCACACTCTCCATTCGCTGTAAAAACTCTCCGGACAACGCCCGAAACTGCATATGACGGTACAGACTGCTCTTCGTAAAACTGTCCATCTCTCCCACGGACTCCAGCATTTCCTGCATGAGCTCACGCATTTTATCCCGGTCTCCCCGGGCATCCGCATACACCAGTTTGGCAGACGCGCTATAATATGGCCCCATATCATACACCCTCGCCAGATCCGCGCGCTTTTTCGTCAACACCCCGGCCCATTCCATATCCTTCTCCTCCAGCGCCATGAGGAACAGCTCACGCAGAATTCCATCGCACTCCTGCTGCTTCCGAAACAGTGTTTCCTCCAGAATCCGGTACGCCTCCTCCCTCCGTCCGATCCTGCGGTACAGGCTCGCCCTCTTCCGCTCCACATCCGGGTAACCGCCGGAAAAATAAGCAAGACACTCCTCGGCCTCCTCATACCGCTCCTCCCTGAAATACAATCCAAACAGCGCGTCCGCGGCCATGTCACGAACCGCGCTCTCCTGACTCTCCAGCCCCCTCCGGTAATTTTTCAGTATTCGGTCGTCATATTTTTCCTTCTCCAAAACATCGGTCGTCACCCTTCTGGCATCCAGAATCACCGTGCCCTGAACCAACAGCTTCTCACAGTTGGGATACAGCTCCGTCTTAGAGCAAAACCACGCAAAAACACTGTCAAATTCCCCGGTTCCAAGCCTTCTGTCAAGCTCCGTGAGCAAGGCGCGGATCTCCTCGTCCCCCAGCTCCCGCTCAAAGGAGAGCAGCATATCCACCGATATGCCAAACAGCCTGGCAAGCGGCGCCAACATCATGATATCCGGATAAGAATCGCCATTCTCCCACTTGCTCACCGCCGGAGCCGTCACTCCCAGCCTGCCCGCCAGCTCTTCCTGCGTCAGATTCTTTTCCTTCCGGCATTTTCTGATCGTCTCCCCAATACTCATCCCATATACCCCTTTCTCTATCCCATAATCTTGTCCCGGCAACTCCATGATAACAGCTTCCCATGCGCCGCACAATTGAAGGATATTTAAGGATCGCTCAATTTTCTTAACCGTTTTTCATCCCTTTTCTATATTGCAGCGGAGAACATCCAAGCCATTTTTTAAATGTGTCACAAAAATAATTACTGTTCTGATACCCGCACTGCCCCGCGATCTCCGAGACGGACAGTCTGGTATTGAGGAGCAGCTTTCTGGCATGGGTAAGCTTTACCTCCGTGAGAAAATTTGAATACGTAGTGTCCATCTCGCTCTTGAACAGTCTGGAGAGATAAGCGCCGGAGATATGCACTGCCCAAGCAGTCTGCTGCAGGGAAGGATCCTCGGAATAGTGAAGCTGGATATAGCGCAGCGCATCCACCAGCGTCACATGCTTTTCTTTTAACAAAACCTCTGACACTGCAGCCTGTCCCCGCAGCGCCGTCACGAAAAACTGTATCACCAGACTTTTCATGACAGCGTCAAAATACTGATCGCTGCGGTTCCATTCCTGCTCCATCAGCACCGTGATGGCACGGATCCGTTTCGAGGCCTCCGGCGTCAGGTCGATGCCGATCTGATCAAACAGCATATCAAACTGCTCTCTCCCGATAACCGAGGCCACATACTCCGCAACGGATTCCCGAAATTTGATGTCCGTATTATCATAAGTCCCCTCAGACATCCATGTGCTGCGATGGTACAGATCTTTATGCACGAACTGAACAGAGCCGGGATGCACCAACACCGTCCTGTCAGGTGTGATGAGCATACGATTCCCGGACAGCGTATAGCCTATGCCATACATATCCCCATACACATTGACATTGGCCATGGTAAAATGATTATCCCGTATTTTGTGATTGACTTTAAAATCAAAGCCATAAGGAATCGGTTCTGTCATGACAACGCCTCCTGCACTTGATAATGTCATATAATCTGAAATATCGGCATGATTATGTAAATAATTGAAGGAAATCTCACAAAAAATTCTATATAATGACTACTATCAAAACCTGGAGGAAGAACATGAAACCCGCAGACAGACAAAGCGTCTATAAGCCGGTCAGAAAATACTGGTATTTGAGCCTGGCCTACATACTCAGCACCTACGCTCTGGCACAGATCATCGTGTGGGGGAGCCGCGGCATCGCAGCCGCCACCGACAGATTATTTTCCGGCCAAATCCTGATCATAGGCGAGCTGATGATCCCCTTTATCATTCTCATGCTGGCAGGCGGACTCTCCGCGGCAACCGGCAGCTATGCCAAAAACAGCCTCAGCGTCCGCACACAGGCGGATATCCGCAATATGCTGGTATCAAAGCTGGTACGGATTCCCTACAGCTATCTGGACACTCAGGGCACAGGAGCCCTGATGAACAAACTGCTGTCCGACATCGGTCAATTGGAGACCCTCTTCTCGGAGACCATGCCGGAATTTCTGATGATGCTCGTCACCACAGTCACCATCTGCACCTACATCGGCACACAAAGTCCCAGACTCCTGCTGGTCACGCTGTTGTGCTATCCGCCTCTTTTGTGGCTGGCGGGCCAAACAGGCAAAAAAGCCGGACAGGCCGCGGCAGTAAGGCGCAGCCTCTATGATGAGCTGGAAAATACTTCCTATGATACGATACAGGGAATACTGGTGGGTAAAACCTTTAATTTATACGAACTGCAAAAACAGCGCATCTTCCATATCATAGAGCAGATTGTAGACAATGAGCGCTGGCGTACCCGCATCCTGTGCATCACTTTTTTCATGGAACATCTGGTGCGGTGGATTCCCAAACTGATCTGCTATCTCTTCTGCCTGTACGAGCTCAATCTGGGCAGGCTGTCCATAGGCGCCATGCTGGTATATGTGATGCTGCTGGACAAAATTGCCGAACCTTTGGGAGTCATTCCCAGAATCCTCGTAGACATCAGAGAATACCGGATATCCGCCCAGAGGATTCAGCAGATTCTGGATCAGGAGGAAGAGCCCTCCGGCACAAGAAACTTTGAGCCGGAAGGCGATATCGTTATCGAGCTAAGGCACATCAGATTCGGCTATTCACCGGATCGGGAAATATTAAAGGATCTTAATCTGACTGTGCGAAGGGGAAGCAATATCGCCTTCGTAGGAAGTTCCGGCAGCGGCAAAACCACGGTGATAAAATTATTGTGCGGCTTTTACTATCCTCAACAGGGAACCTGCAGAATCTACGGACATGATTTTCGCGAGTGGGATATCCGGTCCCTGCGGAGCAAAATCGGCCTGGTCTCCCAGAATGTATTTCTGTTTCCGGGCACCGTGGCAGAAAATATTTCCTACGGAAAACCCGGGGCGTCCCGGGAGGAGATCACAGACGCCTGCCGCAAAGCAAATGCCCATGACTTTATTATGAAATTGCCCATGGGATATGATACGGAGGTGGGCGAACGCGGCACAAAGCTCTCGGGAGGTCAGAAACAAAGACTCTCCATCGCCAGAGCATTCCTGAAGGACGCCCCCATCCTTCTGTTGGATGAGCCCACCTCCGCCGTGGATGTGGAGACGGAGGCCGGCATACAGGAAGCTTTGGCCAAAATCTCAGAAAACCGGACTGTGATTACCATAGCACACCGTCTGAGCACCATTGAAGACGCGGATGAAATCTATGAGTTTGACGGCGGAGAAATTGTCAGACACATAGTCAAAAACACATAATCAAAGACACCTGATCAAAAAGGAAGGATTGCGACATGGCATTCAGTGACGACATCTTAAATCAATGCGCTTCGCCGAATACTGCCGGCGAAAAAGACCTAAAGACTCTGTGGCGGATGCTCCGATTGATGAGAGGCGGATTTGTCAGATATCTTCTGGCCATCATCACCATGAGCCTCTCTCTGTCCGGCTTCGACACCGTGACGGCGCTTCTGCTCAAAAGCATTCTGGCCAGAGCAGGGCTTACGGGAAACAGGTTTGCGGGCCTGCCGGCGGAACTGCTGGCCTGTGCCGCGGCCGGAATCACCCTGCTGCTCCTCTACGCGCTGTCCTTTTATGTCTACACCATGGAAGCCAAAAAGGGCGCAGCCAATCTGCAGAAGCTGATCTATTCCAAATGCATGCGCCTGCCCTACTCCTGTTACGAAACCGTTCACAGCGGCGAATTCATGTCCAAAGTCATCTATGACTGCGAACGGGCCTGCGGTATTTACGGCTCCAGATTCCGCAGAATCCTGATGCCGTTTCTGATGACATGCTGTTACCTGCTCGTAATGTTCCTGCTCAATCCCCAGGTAACGCTCTGCCTCTTCGGAGTCAGCGTGGCGCTGTTTCTCGTAAACGGCGCTTTCATAAAGCCCATGCAGAAAGTCAGCCGCGATATGTCCTGTGCCAACACCTCTGTGACGGAACAGATCTCCAATCTTTTATCCGGCATGGAACAGATCAGGATATTCTCTCTGAGCTCTATCATGGTAGACCGCTATGTCCATGATAATGATGAATTCTGCCATAAGCAGCGCAGAATGAACCGGATGTCCGCCGTGCTGGACGGCCTGAACCAGCTCTTCGGGCTGATGGGCGCACTGGTCTTTATCGCTTTGGGACTGTTTTTCGTAAGCAAAGGAATCACCACCGTGGACAGACTGGCGGCCATCTATCTCCTCTACGGCACCATGAGCTGGAATCTGCTGCAGGTCGGCCTTTACCTCCCGTCCATGGCCAGCTATCTGGCCAATGCCAAAAGAGTCTTTGCCTTTCTGGAGACTGCGGAAGAACCGGAAATCCGACCGCTTGCAGACAGACAGCCCGCTGACCCGGACAGCATGGTCTGCATCAGAGGACTTTCCTTCTCCTACGAAGACAACTCCGACGTTCCCCCTGACAACACCCCCGTCAGCACTCCTGATGATACTCCCGAAATAAAAAATCCCGGCAGAAGAAACATCCTCCAGAACTTTGATCTGGATATTCCAACAGGAAAATGCGTGGCCATAAAGGGAGAATCCGGCAAGGGCAAGAGCACACTGGCCAAGCTTCTTCTGGGACTGTATCCCATCCGGTCGGGAAGCATCTATATCGCCGGAAAACCCATGGACGCATACACATTGCAGGAACTGAGGGACCTGATCGGCTATGTACCCCAGGAGCCCTATCTATACGATGTGAGCATCACGGAAAACATTCGCTACGGCAGACCGGACGCAAGCCGGGAGGACATCATAAACGCCGCCAAAATGGCCAATGCACATGAGTTTATCATGGAATTGGAAGACGGTTACGAGACCCGGGCCGGCGAACGGGGCAATCACCTCTCCGGCGGCCAGCGCCAGAGGATCGCCATCGCGAGAGCCATCCTGAAGGACGCCCCCCTGCTCATCCTCGATGAAGCCACCTCCGCGCTGGACAACCGGTCCGAACAACTGGTGAATCAGGCGCTGGACAGACTGATGCAGGGACGCACCACCATCGTCATCGCCCACAGGCAATCCACCCTGGAGCATGCAGACACCATCCTCTCCCTCTGAATATTATGTTCCCTTGACTCTCCTCCCCGATTATGCTATGTTTTTCGTGTCCTGACAAAACGAAGCCACAGCGGATACAGCGGCCATATCAAAAACAGACGCTGCCCACGGGCGGGAGGAATCAAATTATGCGCTACAAAATTTTGATCGTTGACGACGAGACGATGATGACAGAGCTGCTCTGCGACCATCTGCAGGACTGCGGCTATGAGACATATGCGGCGGGCAATGTGGTGACGGCAATGGAGCTGCTTCAAAAGGAACCTGATCTGATCCTGTTAGACATCAACATGCCCGGCATGGACGGGCTGGAATTCTGCCGGAACATCAGGGAACAGATCTCCTGCCCTATCCTGTTTGTGACGGCGCGGATCGACGAAACGGACAAGATCAACGGCCTGCAGTACGGCGGGGACGACTATATTACCAAACCTTTCAGTCTGAAAGAGCTCACTGCCCGCATCGCCGCCCATCTGCGCAGAGACGAACGCTCCAGAAAACGCTCCGCCGTGCTGACCTCCGGAGAGCTTCTGGTCAATCTCTCAGAGCGCCGGGTCTTCTTCAATGGAGAGGAGATTCTTTTTTCCAAAAAGGAATTTGACCTGATCGAATTCCTGCTGACCAATGCGGGACAGGTCTTTGACCGGGAGCGCATCTATGAGCTGGTCTGGGGATATGACGCCGAGGGCGATGCCGACGTGATCAAGGAGCATATCCGCAGGATACGCGCAAAACTTCAAAAGGCCACAGGACATGACTATATTGAGACAGTTTGGGGTGTTGGATACCGATGGAATCGATGAGAAAAAAATGGAACGATCTGCCGCTGCGCAGCTTTTTTACAGGAACCATATTTACCGCCATAGGTCTCGTGGCGGCGCTGTCGCTTCTGATCATCTGGGGCTGTGTCTCATTCCGGCACTATCTCCTGCCGGATCCTGACGGCATCTATCTCACCGTGCAGGAGACCTATGCCAACGGAACCGTAATGACCAGTCAGCATCTGCTGTCTTATGATGAACCTCTGCAGGAACTGCCCACCATCGTCGCCGAGGAGGACGGCAGCCTCATAACCGATGCAAAACCGGAGGTCAGATACTCTATTCAAAAGCTGGAGCAGAGCGTGGCCATGCTCACGCCAAAGCGCAGGCTGGCCTATGAGGCCTGCGGCATAATCATGGCGGCAGCCCCTGCCGTCCTCTCCTTTACAGCTATTTTCTTATGCAGCACTTATTTTTACAGACGGAAGCTGGAACAGCCCCTCCGCCTGCTCTCCGGCGCAACCCGGGAGATCGCGCAGCAGAATCTGGATTTCTCGATTGACTATGACTGCAAAGATGAGCTGGGCGCACTGTGCCGCTCTTTTGACCAGATGCGCACCACCCTGTTGGAGAACAATAAAGCCATGTGGAAAATGCTGGAGGAAAGGCGCCTCCTTCAGACCGCCGTAGCCCACGACCTGCGCAATCCCATTGCCATTATCCAGGGTTACACCGAATACCTGGAGTCCGGTCTGGAGAAAAACACCATCGACCGGATAAAGGCCTCCCGCATTGCCCGGAATCTGAATCTGGCGGCCCGGCGATTGAAGCACTACACGGAATCTGTCAGGACACTGAACCACTGGGAAACCGTGGAACCAAGCAGATCCGAAACATCCCTGCCCGCGTTGGCCGCGGAGATCGGAGCGGATTTTGAACTGCTCTGTTCCCAAAACGGCCTTTCGTTTCTGATGACAGCCAATCTCCCCGACGTCTCCATACAGGTAGATTCAGCACTGCTCTACCGAATACTGGAAAATCTGGTGGGCAATGCCCTGCGCTATGCCAAAAAGACCATCCGTCTGGAATTCAGGCTTCAGGACAGCTCTTCCTCCGGACATATCCTGCGCATCACAATTGCCGACGACGGAGAGGGTTTTCCGCCGGAAATTCTCAAGCACCGGGAAAAGTCCTTCTCCATACACGGAAAAGACGGGCACATGGGCATCGGCCTCGCCGTCAGCACCCTGTTGTGCCAGAAACACGGGGGAACACTGGAGCTGTCGGCCTCGCCGGAAGGCGGCGCGGAAGCCACAATCACAATTTCTGTTTAAAAGTTGACCGAATTTTGACTTTTATGCTTTATGATCTCCTTGTAAAACACAAGGAGGTCTTTTTGCTATGAAAAAATTTGCTATTATAACTTTTATGGGACTGCTGTTACTCTGTTCTCTTGCAGCCTGCAAAGCCCCCGCGGCACAAACTGCGGAACCGGCAGATAATAAAAAAACAACTTCTGCTGCAAAATCGGACGACAACTCCGAAAGCTCCAAGCCGTCAGATTCATCCGCTTCCCAAAGCCCGCTGCATCTTCTCTGCGATTCCGGTCTGGACAGCGCCTGCAGCACGGCTGAAGGATATTATTATCTGACGGGGGACACCGTGAAACTGAACGACGGAAATTATGGCTCCCACCTGATGTATATGGACTACGCCTCCTGCCGGGAGATCTATCTGTGCAGCACGGCAGGCTGCAGCCATAACTCGGCGGACTGTCCCGCCGTATTCTTATATGATGATTTTCCCACCATGTCCTCCAAGCTCTTCATCTACCGGGATTCCCTGTATATTCTGAGCAGAGAGTATGACAATGACGGAGTCCTGAGCATGTCTGCCGGTTCAACCGTATCTTATGCCACCGGGGAAGAGGTCCCGGCGGAAGAAAGCCGGCCTGCCGTCCTGTACCGGGCGAAATTGGACGGAACCGACCGCCGGAAAATCCATACCTTCGACGCTGCTCTGACTCTGGAAGACATCGTGCTGGGCGACGCCGGCGGCATCTACGTGATCGCCAAGAAGCTCTCCTCGGAGAAAACCGGAGAGTTCACCTACACCACCTCCTCCCAGCGCAAACTTCTGTTTCTCGATCCTGACTCAGGCGATACCGGGGAAATATGCTCTCTGGACTTTGACGACGGCATTCCCAGACAAATTGTGGGCTGTACGGAGGACGCCCTGATCCTGTGCGGCACAGACTACGGCAGGGATTATTCCACGGAAGAATACTGGGACGATTCGCGCTTTCGGGAGCTGTATGAAAACTCTTCCACAGTCTATTCGCTACTCTATCCCAAAACCGGTATGCTAAAGGAAATATGCCGCATTCCCAACAAGACGGAACACTCCTGCCGGTTTATTGGCCAGCAAATGTATCTTTCTTATGCGGACAGCGGCGATATCCAGTGCATTAACCTTCAGACAGGCGAACAGACTACCCTCTGCACCCTGACCCAGAATCTGATCATGGATGTCATAGGCGATACGCTCTGCTGCCGGACCTGGAATCTGTCAGAAGACTTTACCTGGTATTTTGTAGATACCGGCACAGGCACAGTCAGCCACAGCACATTAGTCAACCGGTGCAACGGCTGGGATCTGGAATTTCGCGCCGAGTCCGGCCCGGATGTGCTGGTTATCTATGATTACGACGCCACGGCAGGCATGGACGGCTCCTATGAGATTCACCAATACCGGTATGCGCTGATCCCCATGACAGACCTGCTGTCCGGAAACCCGAACTACCGCCCCATCACAATGATCGGAACCGGAAAATGAATGCATCCAATGAGGACATTTATATCGTAAAGATAATTAATATGAGGACAACTATATTATGAAACTCGAACTACGCAATATCTCCAAGACCTATTCCAAATCCGGATTCAAATTTAAATACAAAAAAGAAAACCGCGCCCTGCAGGATATCTCTCTACAGCTCGACTGCGGCATCTACGGGCTGCTGGGGCCAAACGGCGCCGGCAAATCCACCCTGATGAACATTATCACCGGAAATATCCCGCCGGATTCCGGAGAGGTGCTCTGGGATGATCAGCCCATACAGACACCGGGCACGGCATTCCGCAGCCTCATCGGCTATGCCCCCCAGCAGCAGGGGCTCTATGATTCTTTTACGGGACGGCGCTTTCTGTCCTACATGGCCGCGCTCAAGGGAATTGGCCGCGGACAGGCAGGAAATTTCAGGCAAAACAGACAAGTCCTGGAGGCAGAGATTCACCGCGCCCTCTCCAGTGTCAATCTGTGTGAGGCAGCGGACAAACCCGTCCGCACCTACTCCGGTGGCATGAAACAGCGCATTCTCATCGCTCAGGCAATCCTTGGGAATCCCCGGCTGCTGGTTCTGGATGAACCAACGGCGGGTCTGGACCCCAAAGAACGCGTGCGTGTCCGGGAACTGATCAGATCTCTCTCCGAAAACAGAATCATCATCGTGTCAACCCATGTGGTCTCCGATATTGCCCCCATTGCCGGAGAAGTCATTCTGCTCCGAAAGGGAACTGTGGCAGACCGGGACACTGTAGAGGGACTCTGCCGTAAATATGGCAATTGTTCGGATCTGGAAAAAGTATACATGCATATCTTTGGAGAGGAGGAGGAATATGCTTCGCTTAATACCCTTTGAACTGTACAGGATATGGCGCAGACCGGGCTTTATCCTGGCCATTTGCTCCTTGCTCCTGACACAGCTCTTTCTCCTCTGGTATACCAATCTGCCCGGCGAAGACGAGCCCGGCCTGTCAGCCCGCAAAGCGGTGTGGAAGCAGCTTTCGGACATGGACGAGACGCAGAAAGGCGATTATCTGGCCGGTCTGAAGGAGACCCTTGATAATATGTGCTTTGTCCGCGATGTCTGCGTCATGCAAAGCCTCTCAGGCGAGATGGGAAGCACTCTGGCCATGCAGGAAATGCAGCGGCGGCCCGGGGTGTTTGAGGCCAATTACAAAACCTTCCAATCCGGCAGCTATCTGCGGTTTACCGACTCTCTGGAGAAGGAAGCAAGGCTCATCGGAGAACTCTATGAAGAACAGCAGGCAGCGGCGGGCTATGAAGATTATCTGCTCTCCACCGGCACATCCGAAGACACTCTGGCAGGCATCTCCATCTTCGGGGGAGAGCGCCGCGACAGCTTTGCCGCCAGAAATATTGCCAAAAGCGCTTCCGACTATGAGCGCCTGCAAAACCGGAAAATACGCTTCACCCCCTCAAAGGGAATCGCCTCCGCCATGGAAGCGCCGTTCACGGACCTTCTTTTGTATCTGGCGCTCCTGCTGTTTCTGGGCAGTCTCATGATGGAGGAAAAAGAGAAAGGCCTTTTCTACATTACGCGCTGTACCAGATACGGCAGACGACAGAACATCTGCGCCAAGCTCTCAGCGCTCTGGATTCACAGTCTGGCGGCCACAGCACTGTTTTATGCAGTCAATCTCCTCTTCTGGGGACAGTGTACCGGCTGGTGGGATTTGGGGGCAGCTCTGCAGTCCCTTGCGCCATATCGGGAGAGCTGCCTGCCTCTGAGCATCGGAGGCTATATTCTGCTCTCCATCCTCACCAAATCGCTGGTGTTCTTCGGCCTCGGTGCGCTGCTTGCCACCGTCTGTATACTCTCCGATATCGCCGCGCTTCCCTTTTTCACCGCCGCGGCGCTGGCGGGCGTAAGCCTGCTGCTCTATGGGACGATTCCCGCGGCCTCTGCGGGAGCCCCGCTCAAATACCTGAATCCGGCGGGACTTTTACGGACCCAAAACCTGTTTGGGACCTATCTCAACTTTAATCTGCTGGGATATCCGGTCTCACGCCTCTCCATATCTCTGCTTGTGACCATCCTGCTTGCGTCCGCAGGCATAATCGGCACATTTCTGTTGTTCTGCACAATGCCAAGACTGGAGGCCCGAAAGCTCCTGCCCTGCCTGCAGCTTCCCTTTCGCCCTCACTCCGGCCTTCTGCGCCACGAGGTCTACAAGCTGTTCGTCCCGGGCCGGGCACTGCTGTTTTTACTGCTGTTTGCCGCCCTGTTTGTATGGAAAAATGCAGGCCGCACTTATCACCCCTCCTTTGGCGAACAGTATTATCAGGATATTATGCTGAGATTAGAAGGAGGTCTCACCGTACAAAAGGAAGAGTTGATACAGGCTGAACAGAACCGCTATGACGAAGCCTTCGCACATATCCAACAGATTGAGGAAGCGGTGAACTCGGGCGCATTGTCCCGGGACGCGGCGGAGCTTATGAAAGCACCGGACTATGCCGTCACAGCCTTCTATCCCGAATTTATACGGGTCAAAACGCAGTTTGACCGTATCAGGACACAGGGCGGAAACTTCGTATACGACACCGGCTATCTTTATTTGCTGGGAATCTGGGACGACACCCTGCCCACCGACCTGTTGATCCTGTCCCTGGGGATCATCCTTATGACAAGCGCAGGACTGCCCATTGAATACCGCTGCAACTCCCTCTTTCTGCTGGGCGCTACCCGGACAGGAAAGCGGCGCATCCTCCGTCTCAAACTCCTGATTCAGATTACGGCGGCCATCCTGCTCTCCCTCGTCCCGATCCTGTGCCGTACGCTGTGTATTCACGCCGTTTATCCGCTGCACTACCCGGGAGCGGCTCTGCAAAGCATCCCGCATTATGCAGGCTTTGCCCTGCCCATATCCATCGGCCTGCTTCTCCTGCTGTTTGTCCTATCACAGGCCGCTGCTGCCGCGCTCACTGCCCTGTGTACCTTCGCGCTGTCTGCGCGGTGCAGGAGACAGACGCCCACCATGGTCCTCTCCCTGCTGCTACTGACAGCACCCATTCTCCTGCAGCTTCTGGGACTGGTCTGTGCCGGTTGGTTCCCGCCATACTCGCTCTATACCTTTGCGGGAAGCCTGTGAGCTCCATCCTTTGCCCTCCTGCCGGATCAGCGCTCCGGCAGGATCAGCTCCGGCAAGACCAGCTCCGCCAGGAAACCGCCGTGGACGCTGTGTCCCACCACGGTTTCTCCGCCGTGGGCATCCATGATCTGTTTCACGATCAACAGCCCCAGTCCATGGCGCTGCTCCACAGCCTCGCCGCATACCATATAATGAGGCGTATTCCGCAATCGGTGAAGCTGTTCCTCCGTGACTCCCACACCGTCATCCTCCACCCTCACGCAGCACCTCTCATCCTGCGCTTCCACACGGACAAAGATATCACAGCCCTGCTCATTATGATTGATGCAGTTTTGTATGAGATTGCTCACTGCCCGCTGCAGCAGCGTTTTATCCACATTTACAGGGCATACGCCCAGAGCCTCGTCCGTCTCCCAATGAATGGGGTATCTCCCGTCGATATCCAGATTGATAAAATCTACCGCCACCTGCCTTACGATCGAGACCAGATTTTCCTGTGTGAAATGACCGGACTGCATATTGTACTCCAGTCTGGAAGCCAGATTCAGATCATTGATCAGATTCCTGATCCGCTCGCTCTGCCGCAGGATGACTGCCGCCTTGCCCTGCTGCTCCTGCGTCAGCCCATTGTCCTCCCCAAGCTGTCCCGCATAGCCCATCACCATGGACAGAGGCGTCCTGATATCATGAGACACCCCTGCGATCCAGTTTGCCCGCGCCGTCTCTTTTTTCCGAAGTTCCTGTTTCTGGCTGCACAATATTTCGGAGGTACGGTTGATACTCGCCGCCAGCTCCGACAAAAGCCCCCGCTCCCGCAGACACACCGCTTCCCCCTCAGGCAGGGCCTGTATGCCTTCCACAATGGGCCGGATGGTCCGAAGCAGCCCTGCGTTGGCAATGACATAAATGAGAAGGATCAGCAGGATATTTACTGCCAGTACGCTAAGCGCCGTCCTGGGAAGATTGGCGATAAAATCCAGATCCCAGGTAGGCCACATGGACTTCCAGTACCGGTCTTTGGGATAGCCCAGAACCACCAAACCTCCCTCAACCTCCCCCGCATAAGTGGGATAGTCTTTTACATATCCCAGCGTCAGTCTGGAGATATCCCCAAGGGAAAACTCTCCCGGGATCTCCTCCGGCAGATTATCCGTGTTCCACACCACCCGGTGCGTCTCCTCATCGATACAGATTGCCCAGAAATCGCTCTGGGCCAGACGCTCCGCCAGCTCCCCGTCACATACATACCCCTCCGGTGTCCTCTGCAGCGCCGCTCCGATCTCCTTTGCCTCGGTGTAAGGAGAACCGCTGGCCGTCCGGGATCTCCCCACCATAAACAGACATGCTATATTCAAAAACAGGATCAGCACGGAACTGATCATCAATATTCCCATAAAACGCCGTATCAGCTTCGGCACACTTTTCATCTGCCGTCATCTCCTTCCGCTTCTTCTCGCTTCTTCTCGCTCTCATCCTCCCGCTCCGTCTCCGGCCCCCTTACGCTCTATCACGGTCTGCCGCTCTCCACAATCAGCCTGTAACCCAGCCCCTTGACCGTCACCAGAGAAACCGGCTGTGAAGGATTCTGCTCTATCTTTTCCCGGATACGCCGGATGTGCGCCATCAGCGAATTCTCGTAGCCGAAGGGATTGTCCCCCCATGCGGCCTCGCACAGGGCATCAATGGTCACGATGCGCCCCGCGTTGCGGTACAGCGCGGACAACAGCTCATATTCCTTGGCCGTCAGCGGAATATGCTCTCCGTCCTTCCTGACCTCGGCACGGGCAAAGTCAATCTCGCTGTGCCGCAGTCTCACCAGCGGGCTTTCCTCTTTATAACTTCTGCGCAGGATCGCCGTCACGCGAAAGATCAGTTCTCTCGGAAGAAACGGTTTCACCACATAATCATCCGCTCCCAGACCAAAGCCTTTGAACTTGTCTTCATCCTCTCCCCGGGCGGTGAGAAAGATTACCGGATATCCGACCCTGCCCCAAGCCGCCCCTGCCCTTAACCGCTCCAACAGGGTAAAACCGTCCCCATCCGGCAACATCACATCCAGAATAGCCAGCTCCGGATCAAAACGCTCCGCCAGAGCCAGCGCTTCCCTGACGCTCTGGGCCACCGCTATATTATGAAAGCCTTCCGCCCTGAGAACAGACTCCACCAACTCCAGCAGCTCAGATTCGTCATCCACTAACAGGATCCTCTTGTCTCTCAGATATTCATCATTCATCGGAACGCCTCTCTTTCTGAAATTTACCTGCTCATATTTAAATTAATCTGCCCTTACATCAAAGAATTGTACCACACCACAAATACTTTTTGACAAAAAGAAACGGATTGTAAGGTAAATGTAAGGCAGCGGAAATGTTACCGTAAGACGACTGCGCTAAGATAGAACCAAACAAAGATATTTCACGGCATTATGCCGATGTTCAAAAAGGAGGAGTATATGTATGAACAGTATTGCCGCAAATCCCGTTCAGACGGAAATCATTCAGACCACAAATCTGACCAAAGCCTACGCAGACTATACGGCTGTGTCAAGGCTAAATCTGCACATCCCCAAAGGAACAGTCTACGGATTCCTCGGTCCCAATGGCGCAGGCAAATCCACCACCATGAAAATGCTGCTGGGACTGACCCGGCCCACCGGCGGTTCTTTTACCATAGACGGGAAACAATACCCCGGAGACAGGGTAAAGATACTCCGGGAGATCGGCTCCTTCATAGAGGCCCCCGCCTTCTACGGCAATCTCACGGGATGGGAAAATCTGGAAATCATCCGCAAATTGCTGGGACTGCCCAGATCCGCTGTATCTGATGCGCTGGAGCTGGTGGCTCTGACTCCATACAAAGACCGGCTGGCCAAACGATACTCTCTTGGCATGAAACAGAGGCTGGGACTGGCCGGAGCTTTGATCGGCAGACCACCCATCCTGATCCTGGACGAACCCACCAACGGACTGGACCCGGTGGGCATCCACGAGATCCGGACGCTGATCCGCTCCCTGCCGCAAAAGTTCAACTGTACCGTGCTGGTCTCCTCCCATCTGCTCTCTGAGGTGGAACTGATGGCGGACACGGTAGGCATCCTAAACCGTGGACACCTGCTCTTTGAGGGTACGCTGGAAGAATTGAAAAATACCGCTGCGGCACAGGGATATCCCACCGACAATCTGGAAGACACCTTCCTCGCGCTCATCGGCGCGGATAACAACCGAAGAACTACCGCGCAGGGAGGTGCAAAATGAGTCTGAGCATTGAATTCAAAAAGGCAAAGCGGACCGGGTTGGTTCCCGCATTTGTCGGAGGCGGTATACTGGCCGCAGCCTTTCCCATTGTGAATATGGCCGTCCGAAGCGAACTGTACACAGATCTCCCCGGAACGCCTGTCCGGATTCTGTTTGACGCGAACTGGTCCATGATGGCCATGCTCAACCTCCTTCTGGTCACAGTAGGAGCGTCCCTTTTATTTAACGCGGAATATGAGAACAATGCCCTGCAGAAGATGTGTTCCCTGCCCGCCCGGGAGAGCGGACTGTTTTTCGGAAAGCTCCTGTTGATGGCTGTCCTTTGCACGATGGCTCTGACCACAGAAGCTCTGGGAACAGCCTTCTGCACCGTTTACTGGTTTGGTCAGCCTGCAGGGCTCTCTGCCGGTTTCTTAGTGGAACTGCTGCAAAGCTTCGGATATGAACTGCTGTTGCTGCTCCCTGCAGCCGCACTCTCCCTGCTGCTGGCATCCGCCTGCCGGAATATGTGGATTTCCCTCGGGATTGGCGTAATCTGCGTGTTTATCGCCACCATGCTGCCCACCGGGCGCTTCCTGCCGTCCTGTTTTCCATATGCCATGCCCTTCCGGATCCTTTCCGACGCCGCCCCGGACTGCGTCCGCGCTCTCATGATCGCAGCGATCCTGGAACTGTCCGTCATCTCTCTCGGAGAAATATTATTGATCAAAATCAGGAGGTCTCTCACATGAGCTTTTTATCACTTATCGGTATAGAATTCCATAAAGTCCGCCGCTCCAAAATTTTGTTGATTCTGATTGCCACCGCCTGCATTCTGTGGCTGCCCGCCATTTTTCATGCGGACGTAAACTTTCAGACACAAGACATCTATGGCATCCTGCCGGAACACAATTTTCTGATTCAGGGGTTTTTGGGCATGTCCTGGTTTATGTTTCCCGCCGCCATGGTTGTATGCACCGTACTGCTCCATCAGACGGAACGTAATAACCATGGTATCTTAAAAATGCTTGCTCTGCCTGTCAGCACCGCCGGATTATGTCTGGCAAAATTTGTAGTGCTGCTGTGCCTTGCGGCACTCCAGCTTGTATTGACTGTGGGTATGTACTATATCAGCGCCACCATCGTGTCCCACACGCAGAATTATTCCTTTATGCTCCCGCTCCCCTTTGTGCTGCGGGAAACAGGCCTGATCTTTCTCTCATCCATACCGATGCTGACCTTTTTCTGGCTTGTATCGATCTGCATACAGACGCCGGTTTTTTCCATCGGGATCGAGCTGGCCTCCATCGTACCCTCTGTGCTGGCCATCAACACCAGATTCTGGTTCACCTGGCCCATGTCCTATCCGCTTTTTGCCATTACAAACGAATACGGCAGACTGGCATCCAACATGACACCTTCGGAAGTGAATTTCACTCCGTTTCTCACCGTGGCACTGAGCTTCTCGATCCTGTGCCTGTCACTGTCCTGCCTGAGCTTCGGCCGACATGAAAGGAGATAACAACATGAATGAAAACAGCAACATGACTGAAAACAACAATATGAATGGAGATAACCATATGAAAAACACGATTCTCACCCTGATCAGTACACTCATGCTCTTTGCTCCTTGGACCATCCTGCCGCTTCGGACGAATGCCTGGGCGCTGGAATCCCCTGCGGCAGAGATCATGATCGCTTCCTATGCGGTGTTTATGATCTTCAGCGGTATCTTTACCCTGACCGCTTATCTGAAAGCACATGTGCAGAATTCATTAATAAAAGTCTGCCTTGTGATAAACGGTATGTACGCAGTGGGCGGAGCCGCCGCCCTGGCCATGATGGTGATTCCTGAAATACTGTGACGGAGGAAGCGCTATGATCAATAACCGTAATGCAATACCCGTCTTATGCCTTGGCCTGACGTTCTGCCTGATCTGGGGACTCTCAGGCTGCGGCCTCGCTACCGGGGGCAGCTATCTGAAAAAGCAGCTTATCTGCGGGTTTGACGGCTGGATGCAAAACTTCAGCCGCCATGCCCTTACAAAAGAACAGGAACTGCAGGGAGAGAAAAGCAAAGGGAAAGATACCTATACCGGCAGCTACACCGCCATATATGAAAAATTTAACGGAGAGGAAATAATCTTTGGCGGTACCGCTCTGGAACGCAGAGCCGGAAACTGCCTGACTGTAACCTATACCCTGAAAGTGACCTCCGGCGAAGCTTCTCTGAACTGGCTCCACGACAACAAGGAACATATCATTGCAGAAGCCGACGGCAACAATACCTTTGAAGTCACCTTAGGCCCCGGTGACAACTACATCCTGCTGCGGGGAGAAGATTTTCAGGGAAGCCTGGAGTTGAGCGTGGAATAGCCGCCGCCAAAAATAACTTTTATGTATGGAATAATCAAAAAATGCGTTTGACACTAATTTCATTTAGTATTAATATGTGCTTGTAATAATAATTTAAAGTTCATTGTAATGCACAAATAATTGTTGCGAATATAATATTCCGGTTTGCAGCTAATCAGAGCAAAGGAGAAAAATTATGAACAAGCACATAAGAAAAGGACTAACTATTACAACGAAAAATACCAAAAATGCCATACAAAAAAACGAGAGCCTCACAAGAATAACTCCGCGTCGTATCCTTTGCTACATCCTTATCCTGTCCCTGCTCCTCCAGAACAACGTGCTGACTGTGCAGGCGCAGACAAACGGTGAAGCTGTCACGGAGCAGACGCTGGAGAAAGCGGCTGAGACAACAGCAGAGACGGCAATGGAAACAGCGGCAGAAATAGCGGCAGATGGAACAGATATTGCCGCTTCCGAAGACAATACTCCCGACATGGAAGGGGTAGATGTACAGCCGGAGATCATCAGTGAGATAGAGGAAAAGAGAGATACCTTTTCCAAGGAATATTTCCTCAGTGACAACAGCAGAGTCCTGGCAGTATATCCGGAACCTATCCATTATGAGACGGAATCCGGAGATCTGGCAGAGATCGACAACTCCCTGACCCGGACGGAGGAAGGCTACGCCAACGGCAGCAACAGCTACGAAGTCGTGATCACGGACAATCCGGACAGCCAGGGCGAAGTCATCTACCGTGAGGAAGGCTACGAGATCGCCTGGCAGATGCTGGAGTCTGCAGAGGAAGCGGTTTCATCAGACGCTGACGACCTGCCGGAGGAAAAGCCTGCGCTGACCATGGACCAAATCCAAAAGGAACAGGCTAAAGCAGATAAAGAAACAGATAAGGGAACGGAAAAAGAACAGAAGAAGAGCGAAAAAGAGGAGCAAAAAGA
>CANCYO010000007.1 GCA_947382415.1 uncultured Lachnospiraceae bacterium
AGATGTCCGTGCGTGACTGGAGTTCAGACGTGTGCTCTTCCGATCTACCTTCCCGATGAATCTGCCGGCACCGCTGTCCCGGTATTCCTGCCATGCCACGGTAACGGCAAGCCTGCGGGTGACATACATCCATTCTGCCCCGGCCACAAGCAGGGCGGCAGCAAATTCTACCGCTACAAACTTTAACACAAACATTGGCGCGGTATCCGCTTTCGCCAGAAAGGAAGTGCCCTCATCACAGAAAAACACCATGGCAAGGGAGGTGATCAGATTGACCGCCAGCGCGTAAACCGCATATTTAATCAGCAAATCTTTCCCGGAAATCTCTTTATCGTCCCGATAACTCCGCCAGATCAGCAGAGGAACCACCGGAAACATCAGGCAAAAGATTATGGTCTGCATACGTTTCTCCCATTCATTTAATCCGTCACCCAGGCTCCCCTTCGCCGCTCCACTTCAGGATCGTGGCGGAGGTGGGCGGCAGCTCCAGCTTTATTTTCCCGGCGTAGACTTCATAATCCTGTCCGTTCAGCATATATCCCTTATCCGCCGTTTGAAGCAGCACCTTCATTTTGCTCATTCTGGGGACTCCCGCCTCCCACACGGAAAGCTCTCTGTTGACGGGACCGTTATTATTGTTTACCAGAATTACACAACAGTTTTTACCGCGGAAACGGGCATAGGCCAGGAAATTGTAATCTCCGTCCAGATATTTGATGGAACCGGTGCGCAGCTCATCATTCTCCCTGCGCAGGCGGATAATATCCTTATGGAACTGAATCATCATTTTATCTTCTTTGCCCCAGGGGTAAGTGCGCCTGTTGTCAGGGTCGGTAAAACCGCAGACTCCGGCCTCATCTCCATAATAGATGGTTGGCGCTCCGATCCAGGTCATCTGCATCACCACAGCCTCCCGGAAAACGGCTTTGTTTATGCCCTGCTCCGCAGCCTGAGGCCCCAGCGTATTGGTGCGGCCTACTTTGTGGTTGGTGCGGGTGAGAAAACGGGAGTGGTCATGATTGGAAAGCTCGTTCATGGCCACCTGCCAGCTCGGCATGGTCATGCTGGCCGTGTGATGGCGCATAGCGCCCCAGAAGCTCTCCGCATTGCCCAGAAGATCCTCCCGGTAATCGTCGCTGTGTTTCTCCATGCCGGTGAGGAACCAAGTCACAGGCTCCATAAAGCCGTCATAGTTCATGACGGTATCCCACTCGTTTCCCTGCAGCCAGTCTCTGGTGTTGCCATAATGCTCCGCCAGAATGATGGCGTTGGGATTGGCCTCTTTCACTGCCTTTCTGAACTCCTGCCAGAAATGGTGGTTAAAATCCTGGCTGTGGCCCAGATCCGCCGCCACATCCAGTCTCCAGCCATCAGCATTATAAGGCGGGGACACCCATTTGCGTCCGATCTGCAGCACATATTCCATCAGCTCCTTAGAGCCCTCGTAATTGAGCTTGGGAAGCGTATCATGTCCCCACCAGCCGTCATAACCGCCATTGTAGGGCCATGCATGATCGTTATAAAAATCAAAATACTGACGATAGGGGCTCTCCGCGCTTACAAAAGCGCCCTTTTCATAACCTTCTTTCTCCTCATAGATGCGTTCTCTGTCCATCCATTTGTTGAAGGAGCCGCAGTGATTGAACACGCCGTCCAGAATCACGCGCATCCCTCTGCGGTGCGCCTCCTCCACCACCTCGGCAAAGAATTTGTTGCTGGCCTCCAAATTCGCCTTGTCCGCCACACGGTTGATATATCTGGTAGCAAAACGGTTCTCCCGCTGTCCGGGGGGCAAAAGCTCTCCCTCATCTTTTACGATCTTACCAAAATGAGGATCAATATAATCATAGTCCTGAATGTCATATTTATGGTTGGAGGGCGATACGAACAGAGGATTAAAGTAAATGACCTCCACACCCAGATCCTGCAGATAGTCCATCTTATCCAGCACACCCTGCAGATCCCCGCCATAGAATTCCCTTACATCCATCTGGGCCGGGTAACGCTCCCAGTCCTCCACCCGGTGAACGGGCTCGCCTATATAACAGTATTCATCTGTCAAAACGTCATTGCTGGTATCTCCGTTGCAGAAGCGATCCACATAGATCTGGTACATGACCGCGCCCTTGGCCCAATCCGGCGTCTTAAACCCGGGAATAATAACAAAATCATAGTAGTCGTTTATATCCTGCACCAGCCCCCGCACATCATAATAAGCGGTGATGCGGCCTGTCTGCATTTCAAAATGATAAGATACTTTTTCATTGTCCAGCTGCAGTTCATGTGCATAATAATCAAATTCTTCCGTACTGTTTATTTTGTTCATCAGATATTTTTGGCCCTGATGCACAAAAAATACCCGATCCACATTATTTTTGGCCGTACGGATACGGACAGTCACCAGATCATACGCGGAAGGCTCCGCGGGAGTCACATATTCAGCCGTCGTATCGGAAAAGATGGCTCTGCGGTTAAAGACGGGACGCATACCCGCAATATACTGCTGGGCATAGTCGATTCTTCGCAAATATTCCAAATCCATATTTTCGCTACCCTTTCTTGCTGTGCCGGGGGATATTTTCTCCCGGAAAATTTCAATGCCGGCTATGCAGATAACGCCATACTATATATTGTACCTAACTCATTGGATTTTTTCAATATTTTTCGCTATTTCTTAATATTTCATCATGACAGTAAAAAAGACAGCGTTTCGGCTGCCTTTTTTAGAGAAGGTATTTCTTACTTATGGGGTATAGCAAAAAACTATAATGTATTGGGGGGGTTACGCTTATTATAATAGCATCACCCCCCTGTTTTGACCATTCCCAAAATTCACAAACTTTACAAAAACGCACTTTGTTTTTTGTGCATTCTGTCTAATTCCTCTTAAACACCAATACTCACACCTACTGCGAACAATGCCTCAAACTCTTCTCTGGTCACCTTTTCCTTCTCCAGAAGAAGTTTTGCGCAGCTATGCAGCACATCCATATGGTCGGAAATGATATTCTTTGCTTTTGCATAGCAGTCGTCCACGATGGACTTCACTTCTCTGTCAATCTCTGCGGAAATGGCTTCGCTGTGGCTCTTGGTGTGGGCCAGATCGCGGCCGATAAACACTTCTCCGCCCTCTTCGTCATAGCAGATGACGCCGATATTCTCGGACATGCCATATCGGGTGACCATCCGGCGGGCGGTCTTGGTGGCGCGTTTGATATCGCTGGACGCCCCGGTGGTGATATCGTCAAAGATCAACTCCTCCGCAATCCTGCCGCCCAGAGCCACCATGATGTCCTGCAGCATCCTGCCTTTGGATAAAAACATTTCATCCTTCTCCGGCAAGGGCATGGTATAGCCTGCGGCCCCGGAGCTGGTGGGTACAATGGAAATGGTATACACCGGACCCACATCCGGCAGCGTGTGAAAGAGGATGGCATGGCCGGCCTCATGATAGGCGGTGATCTTTTTCTCTTTATCAGATATAATACGGCTCTTTTTCTCCGTGCCGATACCCACCTTTACAAAAGCAAGCTGAATATCCTTCTGGGCCAGATAGGCCCGTCCCTCTTTGGCCGCATTGATGGCGGACTCGTTCAGAAGGTTCTCCAGATCCGCACCGGTGAATCCCGCCGTGGTCTGGGCGATCTGTTTCAGATCCACATCCTCGGCCAGAGGCTTGTTCTTGGAATGCACCCTCAGGATCTCCTCACGCCCCCGCACATCGGGAACAGATACGGCCACCTTGCGGTCAAATCGTCCGGGACGCAATATGGCGGGATCCAGTATATCCACACGGTTGGTGGCCGCCAGCACGATGATGCCCTCATTTACGCCGAAACCGTCCATCTCTACCAGAAGCTGGTTCAGGGTCTGTTCTCTCTCGTCGTGGCCTCCGCCCATACCCGTACCCCGGATGCGGGCCACCGCGTCTATCTCATCTATAAATACGATACAGGGCGCGTTTTTCTTCGCCTCCTCAAACAGGTCACGCACACGGGAGGCTCCCACGCCCACAAACATCTCCACAAAATCAGAACCGGAAATACTGAAAAACGGCACGTTCGCCTCGCCTGCCACAGCCTTTGCCAACAGCGTTTTTCCCGTTCCGGGAGGGCCCTCCAGAAGCACACCCTTGGGGATTCTGGCCCCCACCTTGGTATATTTGTTGGGATTTTTCAAAAAGTCTACGATCTCGGCCAGCTCCTGCTTCTCCTCCTGCATCCCGGCCACCTGATCGAAGACGGCGTTCTTGTCGCCCACAGACAGCTTGGCCCGGCTCTTGCCGAAGTTCATCATCTTGCCGCCGCTTCCACCGCCTGCATTCTGGGCGTTCATCATCATAAACAGGAAAACGCCCACCGCCAGCACGATCAGAAGCGGAAGCAGACTTGTGAGCAGCCAGCTCTCCCTCTGCACATCCTCAGTCATGGGATCATAGCCATGAGACCGGATCAAAGCCTCTATCTCCGTGATATCCGTCACATACAGCCGCTTTTCAAAACCGCTTTTGAGCTCCACATCCAGATAGCCCGTAGGTGTCTCCCGGTTGGGCTGTATGACGATCTCTTCTATGTTATCGGCCTCCATATCCGCCAGAAAGGCATTGAGCGTATAGTCCTCCCCGTTGGTCTTGAAGAAATTCAGCCCGATGATCATAATTACCAAAAGTACGATCCAAATAAGATAAGAATTTAAATTTCTGCCGTTTTGTTTCAATTTGATTTACTCCTGCTCTTTCTGGTCAAATTCCACAACTCCTATATAGGGAAGATTGCGGTATCTCTGATCGTAATCCAATCCGTAACCCACTACAAACTCGTCCGGTATCTCAAAGCCCGTATAGTCTACCTGCACCTCCACCACGCGTCTCTCCGGTTTATCCAGCAGCGTACACAGCTTCAGCGACGCGGGTCCTCTGTCGTTTAACATTTCCAGCAGATAGCTCAGGGTCCTTCCGCTGTCCACGATATCCTCCACCACAAGGACGTCCTTATCCTTGATGGATTCGTCCAGATCCTTCACAATCTTCACCACACCGCTGGATTTTGTGTCCTTGCCATAGCTGGAGACAGACATGAAATCCAGTGACACCGGAACGGTGATGCGTTTTGCAAGCTCACACAAAAAGAAGCTTCCCCCTTTGAGCACACACACCAGATGCACCTGTTTTCCCTGGTAATCCCTGCTGATCTGATCGCCTATTGCCTGAATGCGGTCATCTACCTCCTTCTCAGATAAGAGAACTCTCACATGTTCCGCCATTTTTCTCCTCCGTACTGCTGCTGCCGCAGTCTGCTATTAATTGTACCTGTAAAACCCGTTTTGTATTCTCGTCTACCTTATAATATTCGCTGATTCGATGTCCCACCAGCCACAGCACATGAGAATCCTCGGCCAGCACCGGAATCCGTTCCCGTCTGTCACGGGGAATTTTCTCCGTCACCATATAGTCCTTAAGCTTCTTATGGCACAGTCTGCCCTGACTGTCTCTGATGGTCAGATAATCTCCCACGCCGCGGGTCCGAAACACCGGCGGTCTTTTTATTTTATCATAATCGAACCATTTCGTATACTGATTTTCTGGAAAAATAAGGGTATTTTCTTCATTTCTGGGCAGATCCTCCACAGGAAACACCGTAAAACCGGTGCGAAAAGTCTTCCGGAAGACTTCCCCGAAAGCTTCCTCTGCTCCGGTAATCTCAGTACCACACTGTCCCCGTTCCAAATAGACTCTTGTATACTCCCGCCGTCCCGAGATACCAAAGGGAAGACAGATACGGCGGTTTCCGGCCGTCTCAAACAGGCCGCACAGATCCGTCACATGGATCCGGGCAATATCCCGCGCACCCGGAGACAGCTCTTTCACCAGTTGATAGAGCATGCGTTTTCTGATAGCGGGGTGAAACGTCATAAATGCGCCACAGTCCAGAATATAACAGGCTTCTCCTGCGCGCTCCGCACAGTCTGCCAGCGCCTCCCGGGTCTGCCTTTCCAGATAATCCTCCGTCTCCGATAAAAGCTCAGCCGTCTGTCCCATATGCTGTACACAGCCCGCTGCCACTTCCCGCTCCGCGTATGGCAGAATATGACGCCTGATGCGGTTGCGGGTGTAGATATCCTCCTCATTGGTGGCGTCTGTGCAGAAGGCCTGTCCGATCTGCCCCAGATAGTCCTCTATCTCTCCGCGCTCCGCCCACAGCAGAGGCCTGATGATCTCATCCCGCACGGGCTGTATTCCGGAAAGCCCTCTGATCCCCGTACCGCGGAACAGATGAAACAGCATGGTCTCACAGCGGTCATTCAGATTGTGGGCCACCGCGATCTTATCCGCGCCAAAGGCTGCGGCCGCTTCCCCAAACGCCTCATAGCGAAAGTCTCTCCCAGCCTCCTCCTCAGAGCACTTTCTCTCAAGGGCCAGTCTGCGGACATCCGTCTCCCGCAGATAAAAAGGAATCTCCAGCCGTTTGCACAGCTCTTCCACAAAACGGGCATCCTCCCCCGCCCGGTCCCGGATACCATGGTTTACATGAACTGCCGCAAACTCCAGCCCAAAACATTTCTTCCATTCCAGTAACACAAATAAGAGGCAAACCGAGTCTGCCCCTCCGGAAATACCGGCCACCACCCGTTCCCCAGGCAGAAGCATTTGATGCTTCCCCATAAAACGAAAAGTTTTCTCGAGAAACTGTATCTTTTTCATATACAGTAATTTATCTTACTTCCGGACAAAAAGCAAGTTAAATATAGCTAAACCGCGGCATTTTCCCAGATTCCCGCCACCAGCACCGTCATATCGTCCCGAATATGTCCCCCGCAGGAACACAGCGCCATCTCCAGAAGCCGTTCCGCGATCTCCCCGGGGCTCACCTCAGACAATTCCGAGACTGCCCGCTCCATGGCCTCCTCATAATTGCCCTCCCCCAGGGCATCCAGGACGCCGTCCGTCATCAAAATGACATAATCTCCGTCCTGCAGCTGCCTCTCGATGGCGCCGGTCTCTATATTGCGGAAAATACCCAGAGGAAAACTGCACTGACTGATCTGTTCCACCCGGCAGCCCCGTTTTAAAAAGGATGCAGCTCCGCCTATTTTACAAAAACTGCAGCTCCCGTCATACAGATTCAGATCGCAGATATCCAGCGTGGGATAATTGCACTCTCTGCCTCCGGCGAAAAAAGCCACATTTACCATATTTGCCGCCGCTTGGGTCTCATATCCGGCCTCCAGCAGCTTCTCCATCAGATCCAACACCTTCTCGCTGTCTCTGCTGGCCCGCTCCCCGGAGCCTGTCCCGTCGGACAAAAGCAAAGTCATCTTGCCCTTCTCGGATTCCAGAATGGCATAGTGATCCCCGGATATGGTCTCATTCTCCTTCGTCACTTTACAGAACCCCGTGAGCGCCATATATCTGGCCTCCTCCATAAAGACAAAGCTGTGGGGCTCCTGCTCCACCAGATAAGGACTGGCGGCGGACACCTGCAGAGGGCGCTTTAAAAGCACGGACAGCATGTCCGCCACCTGAGAAGCGGGGCATCCCCCTTTCCGGGAGGTAGACAGGGTCATACTGATGGCATGGGTGTCGTCCGCCTTCTCTGTCAGATAACAGAAATGATCTGCGTAAATACTCTCCGTGCGCAGAGCGTGCAGCAAAAGCTTCCGGTAGCGCTCCTCCATGGGACGGCATCGGAACAGCTCGTCCGCCAGGCGGACCATAATCTGCGCTACTTCACAGAGATTGTGGCTGATGAGCAGACGGTTTTCCTGAGAACGTCTCTCCTCCAGCACATCCCGTCTGTCAGACTGCGGGACGCCGCTCTCCTGCGTCTCCCCGGCAAAAGTCTCCTCACAGTACGCTCTCTGCTCCTCTCCTCCCGTTTCCAAACACCGGGCAAGCTCCTGAAAACTCTCCGCGTAATGCAGGAGCTTTTGCCTGCACAGCTCCGGCACACGGATATGATCCTGTATATTCTCCTTCTCCTTCCGGCCGTATAAATACTCTTTCGCTTCCTTTACCGCTGCTAACATTTCACACTCCCCTTCTTTTTATTTCTGTTTCAATTCTATTTGATCCGTGAAGTATAGTATAATCAGCGGCAATTACAGTTTTTGTCAAAACAAAGACAGCCTGCCTTAATTTTTTGCGACAAAAAAACCGGAGCCTCCGTTTGGCTCCGGTTAATCCTCTTCCTTAAACAAAATCTCGCCCTCGTACACCAGTCCCAGCTTGTCCTTGGCGACTTCCTCCACATAGCGCTTGGTCTGTGTATATTTACGGAAATTCTCAAGCTCCTTTGCCCTTTCGTCTTCCGCATCTATCTGCCGGTTCAATTCAGCCTCTTTCTCTGCGTAGGTCTCCAGCCTCTGGGACATCTCCATGCTGCGCATGGCTACGGCGGCAGTGATCAATGCGACAGCCATCACGATCAGAACCATACTGAAATGATTCTGGTTCCCTCTCCGGTATGCTGCTTTCTTTCTCCTTCTCGCCATAATCTTCCCCCATAAAAACCTATAACTTCATTCTAAGCGCTTTTTTCAGGAACGTCAACTTCTTTTTTACTTTCCCGCGTCTGAGCTCTCTGTTCTTCTGCATCTTTACAGCCCGCCTTCTGGCGGCCCGCGCCGCTTTCTCCCGCAGTCTGCGCAGCAGACGCAGCAAAGGACGCAGCAGGGGGCGCAGCACAAGTTCCACCAGCTTTGCCACAATACAAAGTAATTTTTGCAATAGCATGGAAATATATTTCACCAAAAACGGACTCGCCAGTTTCATGTACAACAACATCCCCGCGATGGCTCCAAAAACCGCAAACCAGCGCAGAGTCCCATTGCTTTCATGATACATCAGCAGAAAGACCTTTATGGCGCAATAGATCCAAAAGCAGATATCCTCCAGCGATATGAAAAAACCGCCGTGCGGAAAAACCCTCCGCAAAATGCGCAGAATATCGTAGACAAACGTAATATAAATTCCCATCAAAAAAGCATGGAGCAAAAATTCATTCTCATTTAACATAAGCTGTCCCCCTTAGCGGAACAGCTTGGCAAGCAATGATTCTCCCTTATGTCCGGCTCCGGCCACATCTGAATAAGTAAGGCTGTCAACCTTGCCCTCCACATCCACCTCGCCCTTATCCAGCGTCAGGCGGCTGACATGGAGATCCTCACCCTTGATCATCAGCATACCCTGCTCCGTCTCCAGAAGGATCTCATGAATATCGAAAGACAACACATCGTTGACACCGCTCAAAGTACAGTTTTTGCGATTGCTCATGGTGAGCTTATGCATGCGGACAGTGGAATTCAAATCTTCCATAAACGACACCTCCATACGCTTCTAATTAAGTATATGAACAGCGCCGCAAAATAGACCTGAATCCTTCTCACACAAACCTTCAACTTAAAGGTAGCGGAACAACTCCTTCGCCTCCTCCTTGCGCACAGTCTCCTGCACATCCAGGACCTCCACCTTCACCTCTTTATTCCCGAAAGAGATCGTGATGATATCCCCCTCCTTCACATTTGCGGAAGCTTTTGCCGGCTTATCATTGATCAATACTCTCCCGCTGTCACAGGCCTCATTGGCCACAGTACGCCGCTTAATCAGACGCGACACCTTCAAATACTTATCCAATCTCATATCTACTATCCTCCTGTCCGGGCGGCCCCATAAAAATAAAAAGAGAACCCTGTTACAGGTTCTCTCAGTCTTCTGTAAGTAAATGCTTATGCGTTCAGCAAATCCTTCAGAGCCTTGCCGCCCTTGAACTTAGGGGACTTGGAAGCTGCAATAGGCATAGCCTTGCCGGTCTGAGGATTTCTGCCCTCTCTGGCTGCTCTCTCAGATACCTCAAAAGTACCAAATCCAACCAACTGAACCTTACCGCCCTTCTTCAACTCCTCTGTAACAACATCCGTGAAAGCCTTCAGCGCTTTCTCTGCATCCTTCTTAGAAAGATCAGCCTGATCAGCCATAGCTGCGATCAATTCTGTTTTGTTCATTTTGAACTCCTCCTGTAAATAGGTTTACTTATTTGCGCAACATTGTTCATTGCATTCAGATGCTTCTTTTGAAACGTCTATACATATATATATCGGTTTTTCCAAGGTTTGTCAAGGTATTTTCCCCATAATTAAGGCATTTCGGGTGTTTTTTAGCCCTGACCGTCACAATCTTCTATCATTTTATCTATTCTATCCATGAGAATCTGTTCAGGCGAAAGTTTGTAAATACGGCTCACGTCAGCCAATGTCATCAGAGCGTCGCCCACCATATCTGCAATCTGCGAATCATAATCCACAGGTTTGCAGGCTTTCATGGCAGCCAGCGCTTTTACCGTCTCCTCCAGATCCGCCACACAGGTCTGATAATCTCTGCCCGGAGCAATGAGTTTATCCGCCTTTTTCAACACCTTCACGGCTCTGGTAAGAGAGGGAAGCTCACGGGGAATCTCACGAAAGGGGTTATTGGCCTGCTTTTTGTCCGCCTTCTCCTTCTTCTTGATCTCCTCCCAGTTCTCCAGCACCTGACCGGAACCGTCCACGGTTACGTCTCCGAATACATGAGGATGACGGCGCACCATCTTCTCCGCAACCTCCGCTACCACGTCCTCCATGGTAAAAATTCCCTCTTCTTCGGCTATCCGGGCGTGCATGACCACCTGCAGCAGCACATCTCCCAGCTCCTCCCGAAGATTCTCATACGCTCCGGTCTGCTCGTATACGCGGATGGCAGCCAGAACCTCCGCAGCCTCCTCCATCATACAGGGGCGCAGACTCATATGGGTCTGCTCTCTGTCCCAGGGACAGCCATTCTCACTGCGGAGGGTCTTTATGATCTCCAGAAAATCTTCATAAGTGTAATTTCTCTTCATCAGTATACTCCCAAAACACTGTTTATAATATCGTCTACCAGACCGCTGGCGCTCAAAGCGCGCTCCGAGCTGTTGTCGGACACACTTTGGCTGCGCACCAGATCGGCAAAGGAATAGGTGATATCCTTATCCTCGCTGTCCACCTGCACGGTATAGCTTCGCGTGGTGTAACCTGTCTTTCTCAGTGTGACCACATGGGCTCCGGCCACCTTTTTGAATGAGCAGGGGGTTACGCCCACATAATTGCCGTCCACATAGACTTCCACATCCTCAGGCGCGTCCACATAAACCTTATAGGAATTAGACGACACATCCGTCACATTTTTGTCTTTGTCCTTATCCTTGTCATTGTCTGTGGTGATGGGCTCCAGCACCACATTTACCGCTGCCGATGCCTGTCCCACGCGCAGATACTGAGTAATGGATTTATAGCCGTCAGCCTTCACGATCATCTGGTGGATACCGTACTTGAGCGTCACCGGAGCGGAGATATCCGTCTCAGTGCCGTCGATATAGACGGCGGCGCCGGAAGGGCTCACGGAGAAGAGCAGCATGCCTGTCTGTTCCTCGGCTACCTCCAGGTCGCCGATGTCCAATGTCATCTCCTCATTGCGGTTGATCACCACACTTTTGGTGCCCCCGCCGCCCCGATGGCTGATGTTCACCTGATAACTGCCCTCAGGCACTACTAACAGCATATCCTCCGTTATCTGCTTCACGGTGGTCTCTCCGATCTCGATCCAGCCGCCCACAAAATTCTCATCATTCACAAGACGCAGATACCCATGTCCTTTCTCCACGCTGACACTGAGCACCTGATTGCCGATCCCCTGGAAATTCAACACATCCGACTCGTTCAGATCTATTTTTTCTATGGGCTGACCCATGGACAGATACTGTGTATTGTCGGCCAGCTTGTAGATATCCTCTCCGATAGTCACCTCGCCCCGGATCAAATCCATCTCATAGCGGGACACACCCTCGTTTCTCCATGCCTGGGTGGAAAGCTTCATGCTGGTGAGATGTTTTGTACTCTTTAAAAAAGTGACATCCACTATATCTCCCGCCTGGATCTGGTCCAGAGATACACTCTCGCCATATTTGTCATAGAGATGGGTAGTGCCATCCATGGACAGCGTATAATATCTGCCGCGGTTGAGATTCAGGAAGGTAACGCTGCTCTCCTGTTTATCTTTCTCCACCAGAACGGCAGTGTCTGCGGAGTCGTAACTGTCAGGACCGGTGAGCACAAAGCCCGTATCGACTCTATCCGGAGTCTGGGGCAGAGGCTCCGGCTGTCCTGCCCTTCCTCCGCAGGCACAAAGCATCAGGGACAGAATTGCCACAAAGGCAAAACTGTACCGGTTTTGCTTATCCGCTTTTTTATATCGCTGTTGTCCGTCTTCTTGAACGTCCCTATACATGAGTTTCTGTGTGAGTTTTTGTCTGAGTTTTTTCATTCTTATCCTTATTTTGTTTATCCTTGTTTTGTATCCACAGCGCGGAACAATGTATCCAGAAAATGCTGTTTGTCAGCCTCCTGCTCCACTACTTTCTCCAGTTTCTCCAGATTGCGTCCGGGAATCCAGGCTTTGCCTGAGTTATAATAAAAATTCACGATTTTCCAGAATTTCTCGGGATATGCCAGCCTGTAGTACAGATCGATACGACTGAGAGCGGACAAAGGTTTTAATTCCTCATAGGCCGCCAAAAGCTCCCTGCCCAGAGTCACCGACCAGTTACTCTTCTCCAGGAGCTTGCGCATCAACAGATACAGATCCCTCACCGGATCATCCGGCACACATTTCTCAAAGTTTATGATAAACCAGCCCTTTGCCGTCTTCACAAGATTGTGATACTGATAATCCCCATGGCAATAGGTAATCCTGCGATCCCGTTCATTCTCCTGTTCGCGCAGCTTCTCATATTCCGTCCATTCTTCGGACAGGGTAAACGCCTGCTCCAAAAAAGTGTCAAAGCTCTGCTGCAGACGGATCTCAAACCAGGTTTTCTGGCTTCGCTGTTTCAGATATCTCCGCACCCGTTTCAGCTCCCGGTTGCGCTTCTCATATTCCATACCGGGGGAGAAGACATAATGTGGGCCGGATGCCGCCGGACAGCCCGCCCCCGAACCTTCTGTCTCCGTCAAAAGTTCCGCCGGCTCAAACTCCATATAAGAATGAAGCTTTGAGAGCAGCCTCACGGATTCAAGGCATTCGGCCCGGTCGTTGATATTACATTCACGCCCCTCCTCATAAGTCTTTAGAAGATACATGACCCCGTCATGGTCCTTCACATACAGGCTCCCCTCTTTGTTGGGAATAATGCGTTCCACCTGAATATCGGAAGTCTTCTGAAGATGTGTGAGCAGAAGGTTCTGGGCCAAAAGCCGCTCTTCGTTTCCCGTATACTCCTTAAAGATCAGGCATCCCCGGGATGTCTCGCAGAGAATTGCTCCCCGGCCCTTGCGGGTCTTTTGCACCTCTACCTCATACTGTTCCAGTAAATTAACCGCTCTGTCATTCACCCTCATACCCTCCTGACATCAGTGCTAATCTACTTTATGAGACAGTTATGAAAATTATGCTACAGCTTTTTCAGCTCCTGCAAAAGACATTCTTTTGTGTTGTATTCGGGATGCTCTAACACCAGCTCCAAAAGAGCCTGCAGCTTCTCTCCCAGCTCCGGTCCCGGGCTGTATCCCCATGCTAACAGATCGCGTCCTGTCACCGCCAGAGTCTTCAGGGACACACACTGCTTCTCCGCCACGACTCTTTCATATAATTCCTGCCATTTATCCACAAGCTCCAGCTTTTCCTCCCGCAGATAATCGCTCTGCGCTCCCACATCTGCCCGCTTTATTACAAAGAGCATGGGGAAAATATCTTCTCCGATACGGTTGACGGCTCTGCGCACAATCCTCATATCGGGAATCACGGAATTTCCATAATCATGGAACATCACCAGTCTGCAGACCTTATGAATGGTATCATTGTCAAAACGCAGCCGCCTCAAAATCTGATACGTCATCTCCCTGCCCGTCACATTGTGACCGTGAAAATGCGTGATCCCTTCCTCGTCCATCTTGAGGGTGGCAGGCTTCCCGATATCGTGAAACAATATGGCCAGCCTCAAAATCCGGTCCGGTTCCACGCCTGTCAGGGCGTGCAGGGTATGCTCCCCCACGTTATACATGTGATGGGGATGATTCTGGGGAGTCTTCATGCAAATGTCAAACTCCGGCAGGATCACACTTGTGACACCCATGTCATATGCTTCTCTCAGATAATCGGGATGGGGCGAAACCAAAAGCTTCACCAGCTCCGTCTGTATGCGCTCCGCGCTGATAGCCTCCAGTGTGGGGGCCAGTTTCCGGATGGCTTCTCTGGTCTCCGCCTCGATATGGTAGCCAAGCTGCGCGGAAAAACGAATCGCTCTGAGAATGCGCAGGGCGTCCTCCCCAAACCGGGCCTCAGCATCCCCCACACAGCGGATCAGGCCGCGCTCTATATCCTCCAGCCCGCCAAAGATATCCACCAGACCACTCTCTTCATTGTAAGCCATGGCATTGATGGTAAAATCTCTGCGGCGCAGATCTTCTTTCAGATTGGGCGTAAAAGAAACCTCTTTGGGATGGCGGCTGTCCTCATATTTGCCGTCGATCCGATAGGTTGTGACCTCAAATCCCTCCCTGTCCAGCATCACCGTAACGGTCCCATGTTGAATACCGGTATCAATAGTTCGGGGAAAGAGCGCTTTGACCTCCTCCGGTCTGGCGGAGGTGGTGATATCCCAGTCCTCCGGTTCCCTCCCCAGAATGGAATCCCTCACACAGCCGCCCACCACATAGGCCTCAAAACCCGCCTTTTCAATCGTCTTGATAATAGAATCCGCCTTTGGGGGTATGGAAATTCTGATATCCCTGATCTTCCATATAAACTCATCCATTACCTGCACAAGTCCGTCCTCGTCATTGGTGCCTGTAATGTAATCTGCGGCATCCTTCACCGCAGGCTGGGCATTTCCCATGGCCACGCCTACTCCCGCATATTTTATCATGGAAATGTCGTTAAATCCATCCCCACAGCATATTGCGTTCTCTCTGGTCAGCCCCACCGTCTCCAGCATACGGTCCAGAGAGGCGGCTTTATCCACATTTCTGGGCATTACTTCAATGAAAAAGGGCTCAGAGCGATATATACTGAGTATATCCCCGTATTTTGCAGCTAATTCCCGCTCCAGCGCTTCCGCCCGGAGAGGATCCGCCGTAAGCAGGCATTTGTTCACATCAAAATCCACATACTCTTTGAAGTTATCTACCACCTTGATCTCCATTCCGTTGATACGGGATTCCAGTTCCGCATACTCATCCGGTTCAAAAGCGGAAATGATCCGGTCTCCGAAATAGGTGAGCAGACCGCATTGATTTTTGCTGGCAAAGCCGTAAAGACCGGGGATCACATTCGGGGGCAGCGTTCTCTGATAGACGATCTCCCCGCTGCGGCACTCCACGATGCGCCCGCCGTTAAAAGACAAAAGATACCCGCCGTATTTTTCGAGCTCCAGCTCCTTCTCATAGCGGCGCATACCCGGAGTGGGCCGGCCTGAGGCGAGGATCACCTTGTGACCGCGCTTCAGGGTCTCCATGATCCCTCTCTTCGTGGCCGGAGAAATCTCCTTTTGGGAATTGGTAAGGGTTCCGTCTATATCCAGTACCAATACTTTTTCATCCATTCTGCCCCTCCCTGTCATCATACAGCACTGTTAATACAAAGACCATCGGTGCTGCCCGATGGTCTCCGAATCCTTTCGCCTATTGTGCCTCACTGCTCTCCTGCGTACCGGCTTCTCCGTCAGACTCCCCGGTGCTGTCTTCGCCGACATCATCCGCGTCTCCGCCGCTGACATCGTCGGAGCCCTCAGCCTCTTCCTCAGCCTGCACTTTGAGGTAATTGAGCTTACCCTTTTTGTCCTCCACAACTACCTTCTCGGCCAGCTCGTCCATATAATCAGTCTGCGCATAGGACAGGAGCGTATCGGCGATCTCTGCCTTCCACTCCGGATCACCCTGGCTGACGTAATAAATCACATAGGTATATCCTTCTTCGGTAGTGATAACTGTGGTATCGCCCGCTTTTCTGCCATCAGCAAAAACCCATTCAGCCACATCGGAGCTTACGCTGTCCCTGGTTACATCCTCCAGCAGTCCGCCCTCTGCCACCGCGCCGCCGTCCGCGCTGTACTGATTGCACAGCTCGGCAAAACTGTCCTCAGTGGCCTCGCCTGCAGCCCACTCATCCAGAACAGCCTGTCCGTCAATATCCTGAGACATGATCACACGCAAATCTGCCGTGGGAGTCTCGTCCAGATAACGGCGGGTAAAATGCACGGCATAATACATATTGTTGTCCGCATCCTCGATCACATTGGTGTCGCCCGGTTTTCTATCCTCCGCAAACAGCCAGTCAGAAAGCACTGTCTCCATACTGGAGTTCCTGACATTGATCTTCTCCTCGCCGGTCTCAGTCAAAGTAGCTACTGCAGCGTCTGCCAGATCGCAGGCCTTGTTCATAGCGGCCTCAATCTCCTCGTCCGTAGGAGCCTCGGATTCCAGCTCTGCAAGAAAACTTTCCACAAAATAATCTACAGAATCATATTCAGTCTTGTGCTCCTGATAATAATTTTCAATCTCCTCATCCGTGGCTGCCATTCCCTCGGACACCTGTTTGTAATACTCGTTTACCCGGGCACTCTCTGCCACATAGCCCGCGATGGCGTCTACCGTCGCATAAGTTCCGTAAATCTGTTTGATATAATTTTTGGTGCTGACTTTGGCCTCCTTTGCAGCATCTTTCACAGCGCTGCGAAACTCCGATATCTCTTCTGCGGTGTCAAACTCAAAACCTGCGGCATCTGCCTCGGCCTTCAGACCCTTGGTCCGCTTCATATTGTCCACGGTCATCTCTTCAAAATAGTCTTTCCAGCTCAGCGTGTCCGTGTACATCTGCGTGGAAAAATCCTGCGAGACATCCAAACCGAACATGGAGAGATAACTGCCATATTGGTTTACATAGTCGCTGACCACAGTATTGTAATTATAGTCAAACTCCACCTTGGTGATATCCTCGCCATTGATGGTCAGATAGGTCTCATGTGTGGCCAGATAAGCCCGGATGGGAAAGGACACCACAAAAGCCACCAGTGCCACCAAAAGCACTGCCCCTATGATGGTATTGATCTTTTTGCGTTTCTGCTCCCGCTCTTTCTCTTCTTTGCGGCGCTGCATCTTTCGGTCATATCTTGTCACGACCTTTTCTGCGGCCTGCTCCTGCTTTACTTCTTTATCAGACATATTAATACAGTCTCCTTCCTGATATTCTCTGCGCAATATTCTATATTTTAGCGCATTTTACTTCAAATGAAAAGCTCTTTCACAGATTTTTCAAGTTTTTTTAACCTTTTTTATAGAATGCGGCCGTTTTTACAGGTCTTTTTCATATCATCGGAGGCAGTCTGTGCTCCACAGCCCTGGCGCACAAACCGGTAAACAGCCCTGCAATGCACCCGGTCACCATGAGAACCGGCAGATAGGCCAGCACACTCAGACTCCCCATGATCCACAATGCTGCCGTCATCTGTCCCAGATTGTGAAGCATGGCTCCCAGGATACTGCACACAGGCAGGTATCCCGGCGGAACTATTTTCTTTATCAGAATCATCCCGCACAGACAGAACACGGCTCCGCTTGCGCTGAATAAAAAAGCCGACATGCTCCCGGCGAAAAGTGCGCCTGCAATCACCCGCACTGCCACTAACAGAGCCGTCTCCCCCGGCCGGAACCGATACACCGCCACCACCGTGATGATATTGGCCAGTCCCAGCTTTACGCCGGGAACCGGCACAGGCCCCGGCAGTCTCAGCTCTATAATATAAAGGATCAGAGCCGCCGCCGCAAGCAGCGACAACTGTGTCAGTTTTTTTGTGGACATGTCTCTCCTCTTTTTCTTTCCATAGCATCATTCCGCAAAACGGATGATCAGATGATTCGGAAGGCACACGATGGGAAGGCTGTCCGAGTAAAGCTTCCCCATATTTACACAAGTCTGGTCTGGACACTCCGCCGCCGACACCCGGATCTCCCCGTCCTGAATCAAAATCGTATTGCTGCTGTTCCCATAATAAACAGTCAGCTCCTGATCCTGCGTCCGGTCCAGATCAAAGGTATAGAGCACCCTGCCGTCCTGTACCACCTCCGCCCTCCGGCTCCCGGAAGGCCTGAGCACATAAACGCTGCACAGCAGAGAGATCAGAAAAATTACCGCAATGACAGTCACAAGAATCCTAATTTGTCTCATCTGCCCCTATAACCTCCACATTCCAGCCCTCATTGCAAACAAAAGTTTCCGTCAGTCCCTCTGTCATGTATAAACGCGCGTCCTCAGTCACCAGAAGCATCTCAAAATCCCTGTGCCTGCGCCAGTAATCCGCCGCATCGTCCTTTCCCATCACAAAGAGTGCTGTGGACAGACCGTCGCAACGCACACCGCTGTCCCCTACCACCGTCACTGCCGCAAGACCGCTGTCCGCGGGATATCCGTCCAGAGGATCCAAAATATGCCAGTACCGCTTGCCGTCCTCTCCCACAAAATATCTCTCATAAGTCCCCGAGGTGATCACCGCTTTGTCCCTGACCTCCAATACACCCAGTGATCCGCCGCCAAAGGGATCGCGAACCGCCACACGCCAGGCAGTGCCATCCGGCTTTTCCCCCAGCGCCTGAATATTTCCGCCCAGATCCAACAGGGCGGAGGTCACGCCCCTCTCCTTTAACAATGCCAGCAGACAATCCCCCGTGTACCCCTTAGCTACGGCTCCCAGATCCAGTTCTACACCCTCCGGCACAGACACTGTGAGAACGCCGTCCCCAAGGCTTACCGCCCGGTAATCCACCTTTTCCAAAAGGGCCTGCAGCCGCTCCGTACGCGGAATCTGATATTCTCCTGTGGTAAACCCCCACTCCCGCAGAACCGGGTACAGGGTGATATCCAACGCGCCTTCTGTCTCTCTGCCCAGTTCCAGCGCCGAGGTCAAAACAGAAAACGTGTCTTCGCTCACCGCAAAGCGCTCCCCCTGATTGATCCTGTAAATATCGCTGCCTTCTCTCGTCACAGACAGCAGACCTTCCAGCTCCTCCACACGTTCCCCGCACGACGCCAGCGCTTCCTGCGCCTTTGGTCCACAGGCTTTGAGCGCAAAATAGGTGTCCATGGCAAACAGATCCTTCGTGTAAACGGCTCCTTCCGCCTGCCGCCTCTGTAAACATACGGCGCAGACCGCAAAAAGCAGCACGGCCGCCACAATACAGGCCGGACGCCTGCCCTTGTTTGATTTATGCAAATGTGGCATCTACCCAGCTCCTTCCTGCAAAAACGGACTGCATCCCCATCTCCGAATGCAATCCGTTATCTGTGACTATATAGCAACTATCCCATCAGTCCTGTTCATCAGATGAGCTCTGCCCGCTCAAAATATTTTACCATGATATCCGCACAGTTTTCCATGCCCAGCTTGGTAGTGTCAAGAATCATATGATAATTGTTCACATCACCCCAGAGCTTTCCGGTATGTTCATTATAATAAGCCGCGCGCTCCCTGTCGTTCTGTTCCAGCATCTTCCGCGCGTCCTCGTAGGAAAGCTTCTCCTTCTCCATGATACGCCGGATGCGATCCTCCTTGTCCGCCACCACATACACATTGAATACATTGGGCTGCCCGGCCAGAATCTCCGAAGCGCAGCGCCCCAGAATAATACAGGGCTCCTCCGCCAGATTCCGGATCACCTCCGCCTCCGTGGCGAAACTGTTCTCCTGCAGCTCATGCTCGATATACGCCTTGTCATACACAGGAATATCCAATTTTTCAGATAATTTTTCAGCAATATAGCTGGCTCCGGTACCAAACCTGCGGCTTATGGTGATCACTAAATTCATCCCGTATTCCTCCGTCGTATGGTGATGCTGCTCTTTCGTTCATCATACCATAGATTCCCCCGGGGTACAAGGCCTGTCAGAATTTGGTGTTTTCAGTTTTATATAAATCCCAACAAAACAGGTATAAGGTCTGATAATTGTTTCAAAATATTGCCTGTCACCGCAGGCAAACTTATTGTCTGTATCAAGCCACTCACTCCATGCTTTTTCAAAGCAATCCATCTCCCAGGTTTTTACCGATTCAATTCTGTCATGGCAGCCGATAAGCGCTTTCCAACTCGTTGGACTTTTGAACATATATGCGTCATCACCCAGCCACTCAGAAAGGAGCTCTTCGGCACGACCGGTATACTCATCTTTCAGGCCGGGAATACCAATCAAAACCACTGCCCCGTCTTTCATAAACGGCAGAAGCTTCTCCTGAAAAAATCCTTCATGGCCTGCAAAATAGTGATAAGAGTCGATACTGACCAGAGCATTAAACTGCCCGCCTTCAAAAGGAAGATTATTCGCATCTTCGCAGATTGGCTTTACCTGCTCGCCAATCCCCCATTGGGCAAACCGTTTCCCATTCTCTTCCGCACTTATCCACAGGTCGTCTGCATAAACCCTGGCTCCGGTTTCTTTGGCAATTACAAGGCTTGTTAATCCCTTTCCGCATCCCAGATCAAGAATCAGACCGTCAGAATCTAACAGTAAAGGATGTCTGTCAAATAATTCTGCCAAAACCCTGACACTGTTGGGCCCCATCATCGTTTCTCCCGAAAGATACTCTTTATAGTTGTTGATATCCAAATGTTTTACCTCCCGCCAATTGCGGCTTTTTTTAATTAATTGCAAAAAACTTCGATCCAAACCTCCTGCTCACGCGGCAGGAGGGAGTGGAAACAATTTCTTTCGATATTTTGTATTCAAAATAGGAAGCGTCAGGAGAATGGCCTTGCACACATTGTCGGCGATCATGCAATACCAGACCTCCTGCAGCCCCAGGCCCCAGATACGCACACATACATAGGTCATCAAAATCCGCACACCCCACATGCTAAAGGTCTCTACAAAGAAGGTATATCTGGTTCTGCCAAGCCCATAAAAAATGCCTTCCATGACCACCATCAGCCCGAAAAACGGCTCGGAGAACGCCACCAGCTTTAACATCCGGGAACCAATCTGCGCCACCCGCACACTGTTTGTAAAAAGGCTCATCAGCGGGTAGGCCGCAAAATACAGGATCAATCCGCTGACCACCATCATGCACATGGTCATTACGACACTCAGGCTTCCCGTCAGTTCAAACTTCTTTCGATTGCCCTCCCCCAGCGAGATTCCCACCAGCGCCGAGGTGGCGGTGCGCAGTCCGTAACCGGGTATGTAGAAGATCGTCTCCGCCGTGACGGCGATGGAATGCGCCGCAAAGATCGTGTTGCCCATGCCCGTCACCAGACTGGCAAACACCACATAGCCCAGACAGGACGCGATATTCGTTCCCAGCACCGGAATGCTGAGTTTCGCACAGTCCCGCAGAATCGGTCCGTCCAGACGAAATTCCCGAAACTCCCAATGCAGCAGACGGTTTCTCCGATATGCGATAAACATACAGCTTCCGGACAAAGCGTAAGATATCGCCGAAGCAATGGCCGCCCCGGTAACGCCAAGCCCCAAAGTGTAGATCATGAGATAATTCAGCACAACATTCAGAATATTGGCGCCAAGATTGATAAACATGGGCGTCCGGGTGTCTTTGGTCGCCCGGATGGACGCACCCAAAATGGAATTGCAGGCCCGGAAAACCATGGGAATACTGATAATAAAAAAGTAGAGCGACGCCTGTCCCTGAATCGATTCCTCCGCTCCCATCCACACCGGAATATAGGGACTAAGCGCCATGGAAATACCGCCCATGGCCAGACCGCAGCCCAGCGCCAGCACCAACACCTGACTGGATAATCTCTGAATGCGTTTCCCGTCGCCGCTGCCCACCGCTTTGGCAATCAGAGACAATGCCGCCACAGCCAAAGCTGAGGACACGCTGTTGATGAGCCAGGTGACCGTGGTCGTCACGCTCACCGACGCCGTGGCAGTCTCCCCCAGACGCCCTACCATAGCCGTGTCCACATACTGTAACAGCGTCGCCAGTATCTCCTCCAGAATCGTGGGGATGGACAGCGTGATCAATGCCCGGAGCACCTCCACTTTCATTCCCTGTTCTGTCGTAACCTTTTTATCTATAACTGTTTTATCCGAAACTTTTTTATTATTACTCTTCATAAAAACCGATTACCACTCTTTTTTGATTTCTTCCGCCGTGATCCCATAGTCTTCCAGAAAGGCCTGTAAATCCCTGTCGTTTCGGATAACGGTCACTTCCGTAAATTTTCCCGTGTGAATGTCCTTAAATCCCGCCACCTGCTCCCCGGTGCAGATACTCGCCCGAATCACCGGCCGCTGCTTCTCGCGGTCAAAGCATTCTTTCGATTTCTTTCTCCGAAACATTCACATTCCCTCCCCGGATATTGTTCTCGTTTCTCCTGTCTGTTCCAGTCTGTTCCTGTCTATTCCAGTCTGCCGTCCAGATACGCATTCAGAATATTCTGCGGCGCATCATAGTAAAAGCTGCTGTTAAAATCCTCGATCTTGTCACTGACAAAGGAATTGTAAGCACTAAACAGCGCATCTATGATCTCCATGTTCTTTTCCTTTGCAATGCCGAGAATCAGTCTCTTATAAACTTTGCCGATATCCCAATGACTCGGAACGGCATATCTGGCAGCCTTCACATTGTCAAAACTGCCCTCTGCGATCTGAGCAGCCTCTATAAAATCGTCGCTGACACGGTCGATATTATCGCTGTGATAAACGTCGGCCAGATCATAGATTTTGGCCACAGCATCCTTTCCAAGGGCGTTTACCACCACAGCTCTTCTGTTTTTGGTCTTCCGGCCAATATACTCAATCAGGCTGCAGGTAAAAAATAAATCGTTTTCTTTACGGTCTTCTCGTCCGGTCATGCTTTCACAACCTCCTCACTCGATATAAACTCCAGACACCGCAATGCCGCGGGAGTACAGAAATTAATCTGATGCGTAGGATATTTAAACCGTGCCATACTCCAGAACTGCTCCCTTGTAAGGATGCCGTCAACATAATCAGCAATAAAATTATAAATCTGGTCATTGGCCATAGCGCCGATGACTATATCATAATCATGCTGTATGCCATGGCGGCAGTCTATGATAAAGTCAAGCCATTCTTCAGTCATTTCCTTAAATTCCAATATTTTCAGATCCGTATTCATCCTCACTGTATAGATATTAACTACACCGTGCTCATAGCGTCTTGCCCAGCGCTGAGCCTGTTCGCGGATTACAGTACAGTAAAAACCCGGTCCAAAGTCCTTCGTATTTTTCCCTTTTATAATTTGTGGAGCTGCCACAATGACAGAACTGCCGTGATATACGGTCATCTTTCCCATCCGACTTATCCCCTTATCCCTTACTCATCCCTGTCATAATAAAGCCATTATATCATGGCGTGTCTTATTATACCATGGTATGTATCAGTATACCATGTTCCCGCACTGAGCGGTATTCTTTTTTACCTGCGATCCCATTTTGTCAGGATCAATCGGTTTCTGCCGTCCCGATATTGATAGTCCATCGCATCCATTCTTTTCTTTACCATATAGATACCAAGACCTCCGATCTTGCGGTTTTCCAGCAGTTCCTCTACATTCGGATCGGGTCTCTCCAGGGGATTGTAGGGAAGCCCGTTATCCTCAAAACAGAGTGTCACTTCCTGCATTGCGCTATGCATTGCATTTTGCATTTCACCATGCATTGTTTTGTCCTCTGCATCTCTCACCCGCAGGCCCACCGTGACTTCTGTGGCGCCGCTGTAATAGCAGATATTGGAAAAAATCTCATCCACCGCCATCAGGCATTTGGCGATATTTTTCATGGCCACCTTTTGTTCCTTCAGATTCTCCTCCACAAAGACGGCAAATTCCTGAATGTGCTTCATGGTAGGTATTCCGGTCTTTTCCAGAAAATCACTGCCGTGATAGGTGATGGCCAGCATGGTGATATCGTCAAACTGTTCCACTCCTCTCTGGAATCTGTCCACATCCCGCCATACCAGTTTCAGAAGGCTTTCCGGAGATGCATCCTTCAACTGTTCTGTCACCGCACAAAGCCTGCTCTCTCCGTACAGTTCTTTCTCTTTACTGGTGGCCTCTGTCACACCATCCGTATAGAGCAGCAGTGAATCCTCCTGATGCAGCCTCAGTTTGGACTGTCTGTACGCCGTGTCCTCCATGCCCGCCAGCACCAGATCTCCCGGGGTGGTCACATAGGCACAAAGACCGTCCCGGGAACGGATCAGCGGACGGCAGTGTCCGGCATTGACAAATATCAGCTCCCCGGAAGAAATGGTCAGAACGCCGATCCATGCCGTGACAAACATACCGTTTTTGTTATTTGCACACAGGCTGTTGTTAATCTCCGCCACGGCCTTGTCCAGCGGCAGCTCCATGCTGATATGACTGCGTATGAGTGTCCGGGAGACTACCATGAACAGAGCCGCGGGCACACCCTTGCCGGACACATCGGCCATGACCAGCGCCAGATGATTCTCGTCCAGGAAGAAAAAATCGTAAAAATCCCCTCCCACTCCTTTGGCGGGAGTCATGGAAGCCGCCAGCGTAAAATCCTGTCTGCCCGTAAAAATACCCTCCACCGCGGGCAGCATGTCCGCCTGTAAGCGGGAAGCCACCTGTATCTCCGTGCGGATGCGTTCTTTCTCCGCGGTGACACTGGCAAGATTTTTCACATAACTCTGTATCTGGGCCGTCATGCCGTTAAAAGCATTGCCCAGATCCTCCACCTCATCCCCGGTACCGATATAAATCTGATAATCCAGATTGCCTCCGTCTATCCGGGCCACCTCCCGGGTCAGTCTGCGAATGGGATCCGTAAGCCTTTTGGAAAACAGGGAACCCGACAGGCAGATACACAGGGCCACTGCTGCCAGCACGGCCACAAAATACGAGAGCATCCGCCGGATAGCCCCGTCCTGTCTGGCCGCCACCTGTTCTGTCAGCGCCAGTATCATTTCCTGACTTTCCTTTGCGGGGGCAACCACCTCCGCCACATCGATGACGGTGACAAAACTCCAGCCCAGTCTGTGCAGCGGGGCATATGCCATATAGACCTCCCTGCCGTCCAGCCCAAGCTTCAAAAAGGCTGTCTCTCCATCCACCATCCGGCAGGCTGCCTCTGCAAGCTGCGTATTTTTGCTCTTTCGCAGATCTCCGTCCTGCTCCGGCAAGGCTGCGGTCTCCCCCTCCGCCCGGCCGGACACCATGACCTGACCTTTCTCATTTACCAGAAAGGCATAACCCTTTTCTCCGATGACCGTATTCAACACGGCATTGTTTACCGTCTTCAGATAGGAACCCACTCCCGCCACCGCCACCGGTTCTTCGCCCAGATACACGGGACTGGCGCATACGATGCAGTCTCCGCCCTGATGGATATCCCGGATGACGTCGGTGTAGACGATCTGCCCGGGAGCGCATTTCTGTGCCCGCTGATACCACTGCCTCTGATCCGCCTCATAAAACAGGGGAATCAGGGTCTCCTCGCCTTCATATTTGCTGTAGGCAATGTAATCCGCTTGAATCATCCAGCCGCTCTTTGTGGCTATGTAGGTGGAGGAAACCATGTCATTATGCGCATTGTACTGCACCAGAAGATCCTGAATATTTCCAAGCTTGCGCAATTCCTCCTCCGAATCCGGTTCCAGATGCTCCGACCACAGAAGCTGTGCCGCAAGCTCAGAGGAACTCGCCACAGGCAGCGCCACCTCTCTGTCGGGATATTTTTCCGGATGTTCATAAATATTCTGCGCCTGCGCCGCTATACCCAGCACATAGGCCTCCACCGCCGCAAACCGCTCCTCTATGTATGCGGCCTTTTCCACCGCGATATCCTGAAGATTGCCCACCGCCTGCTCCTCCAGCGCCTGCTCCGCATCTTCGGCGGCAGTCCGTCCCAGCTCTCTGCTGCTCTCCATGGAAATACCCTTCATGGTGAAAAGACTGTAAATGCTCACGCCTCCGGAGAGCAATATGGCAATGGAAACCATGGCCAGCAGAAGGCTGTTCACCTTGCGGCCGATCTTTCTTTTTTTATATGCCATCTATCTGTTCCCTCCTACTACTACTTTCATAACAAGCCCTGATATAGCCAAGCAGCCCGGAGAATTCCCCGCTCAGACAATAGTCCTCAAAACAGATCTCCACTTCTCCCGGATGGTGCATCACCAGATACTCCCTTTCACTGCACAGAGGTTTTAGGCCGGTAAAAAAATAGCCGTACTTTCTCAATATTTGATAAGCCTGCACTGCCTGAGGCTCACTGCAGTTGAGGAAGACTCCTGCGGTCTGCCTCCCCCTGAGAGGATATCGGGAATGCAGCTCCCGAATACGCTGCTCCAAGTCCACACCTGCGTGTTGGATCCGAATCTCCAGACTGCTGTGCATCACGTCATTATTATATGTAATCTGGGAGAGCTGCACCGGTATTTTATCTGATTTTTCCAATAAACTTTTTCTGGTATGCTCTGTCAGCCGGTAGTCCACCCCCAGACGGTCATAGACTTTTTGACAGAAGCTCCAATGCTCAGGAGGCAGATACAGATTTCCCGCATCCCGCTTACCCACCGCCCGGATCTGAATTCCCTGAGAAAGTTTTGTATTTCTTCCATTGTTATAGGAATGCGACATGCGCGCCGTATCAAACACATTCAACACTGCGCCCGTAGCCCGCAGTCCCAGCCGGTACAGTAATCTCTGGGTCACATCACAAAACAGCACCGGTAGACAGAATGCCGCCGAGTAAGGACGGGACAGCAAAATGTTCATGCCATATTCAAAAAAAGGCATGGCAAGCCCATACCCGCGGTATCTTTTCCGAAAGATCTGGGATGCGATCTCGCACATTTCCTCCTCGGGACAGAACTGTTTCAGAATCAGCATTCCGGCAATCGTTGTCTCCCGGATCTCCGCCACCAGAAAGGTGATCTCACCCTCCTCTGCTTTCCTGTGAATATAGGACGGATCGTAGAAACCCCGCTTAAAATAGCTGTCTCCATACTCGTCCCGTATACAGGCGATCATACCTTCAGCGTCGCCCTCCCGATAAGGCCTCAGGCATACTTTCAGGGATTTTCCCGTCCGGTCGGTCAGGTTCAGCATTTTCTGATATTTGTCATTCATACTCACCATACGCACATATCCCCGCTTATGCCGCACCTGTACCGCGTTTGACATTGAGAATCTCCGAGAATCCGGTGATGGTAAAGACCTCAAGAATCTCCTCATTGGCGCCCTGCACCAGCATGACGCCATCCTGATTTTTCATGGTCTTATGGGTTGCCAGCAGCACACGCAGCCCGGCGGAAGAGATATATTCCAGTGCGGAAAAATCAAGCACCAGCTCCCTGACATCCGCCAGAGAAGCCTTCAGCTCGGTCTCAAGCTGCGGAGCCGTGGCAGTGTCGAGCCTGCCGCTCAGCCGCAAAATCAGTTTTTCCTGTTCTCTGCTCTTGTCTATTGTCATAGTCCGCTTCCCTCCTATTATTTTTTTGTTAAATTTTACTGTTCTTTTTGTCCGATTTTACTGTTCCCAGGAAGGCTTCCTGGCAAATCCCACATGATAGGTGATCTTTTCCATGGTCAGTTCATGCTCCCCAATGAGATATTTTCCCACCGTGATATCCTTACCGATGATCCTTCCTCTGGGATAGTCGTTCAGACAGCGGTTCAGCACAGCGGCCTGCTCCTCCTTCGCCTGATCGGACAGAGGAGAATTGGGGTTGACACTGCCTATGGGCACCAGCTTTATGTAATGGATATCCGCCAGAGAAGCCTTTTCCTGTTTATTCATCTTATTGCTCCTGCTTTATCTTTCCTGCGATGACGTCGTTGTACTCCGCCTTTTTGTCAAAAAGCTCCTTTTCGATACTATCCACGTTGGCCTGCAGGGTAACGGCGGCTTTCTGCGCTTTTGCAAGCGCGGTATAACAGTTTTCACTCTCGCCGTATTCTCCCGCCTCGCCTTCACTGTTGAAGGCTTTCAGCGCGAACATACCGGACACGCCTTCCTCCTGCTCTCCGGTGTCGGAAAGCAGCCTGATCATCTCCTGAGCCTGATTCTTAAGAACGCCCCAGCTCTGATTGACCGTCTCCATATTGTTGGTATAGAGCGCAGCTTTTGCACTGTCCTCCTCATTATCCTGATCCAGTCCGCCGATCAGCTTCGTCAAGCTGCCCTGATAAGTGTTGAGCTGGACTGACGCCAGTCTCCTGATCTGCTGGATACTGCTGTCCAGATTTTCTCTGGCAGCCCTGAGACGATTTTCAATCTGACTGATCTCCTGGCGCAGCGCTTTCTGTTTCTCCGCCTTCATCTTGGCCTGCCCTGAGAGCTCCTGTCCGTTTCCGTCCTTCAGGGTACTCCCTACCAGCATGGGCGACACATTGGCGGCCATCATATCCAGCACTCTGGCCAGTCCCTCGGGGGTGCCATGGTTGGTGGCGCGGACGTCCACATGATACTTGGCGGAATTGTCGCTGCTTCTGGTATTGGCCTGATGAGCGCTGACACTGCCTGTCACGTTTACCTTAATAAAACCTATTCTGGCGCTGCCGCTCAGGGATGCGCCCATGTCCATGGCAGATTCCGATTTTTCGCTCTGCTTTACCTCCATGTCAAAGAGAATATTCACTTCGTCCACCTGAAGATTGGGAATGGGCACAATGGCTAACAACGGCACATGGACTTTCATTTCGTCCAGATTGCTGGTGCCGTCCTCGTTGACGCTGCGCTGCTGATAGCCGAAGATAACATTGCGTATGTTCCCCTTTTCATCAAATCCCACATTATTGATAAAATCCGCCGTGGAATTGGCCAGTTGGGTGCTGGCATCCGCCGCCGCGCGCAAGGGCGCGCCGATGAGCTGATCCATCTGTAAGCCTGCAAACTGTTCTGCAATTGCCATTTCGATCCCTTCTTTCTGATTTGATTTGTTTGATTAGTTTTATTTATTTGCCTGTTAATTCTGCTTATCTTCCTGTGTCTCCTTTTGCTCTCTGCCTGTCTCCGTACCGGGCGGCGAAAGTCCGTTATGACCACGCTCTCCACAAACAGGATATCCTCCCCGGCCTCCCACTTAAAATTCAAAAGCATCCGCAGATTCATCTCTGCGGCCAGTTGCCGGGCATGAGCCGACAGTTTCTTTGGAACACGATCCGCTCTGCTCTCCATCACTCATAATCCTTATCCAGTCCCAGCTCAATCTCCCTGTTCATGATCTTTTCCTGATATTCCATGATGCGGTTGGCGATGTGGGACTGGGCCATCAGATACTTGTCTCTGTCAAATTCTCTGGTGTTTTCCTCAAAGGTCTCCCTGCTGATCTGTTCCATGCGCTCCTGCTCGGCCATCATATCCGAAACCTTTTGATAGAGCTGCTTTAGTTTCTGAATCTTGGCCTTCATTCTGGAAATTTCCTGCCGTATCCGCTTCTGGTCGTCGCTGCCCAGATTTCCGTCCACAGCCACGGGAGTGGTATCTGTCTTTTTGGCGATCTGATTAGAGCTGAGCATGTCCGTGAGCCGCATGATTCCCTCCGTGGCAGGCAGAGAGGTTATTTTCATCTTATAGTTCACTCTGGGCAGAAAATCGCTCTCCCGCTGTTCCGGGGAACAGATGCGGGCTGTGATCCTGCAGTTTCCGTCCTCTCCCTTCTCCGCCTTTACCTCGGTGGAAAAATCAATTTCCGCCTTCTCCACATTCAGATTTGTGACGGGTATGATCGAGAGGAGAGGCACCTGCATCTGGAGATTGTCCACACTGTAACCGTCCTCCCCCTCGGGCCGCACCTGCTCATAGGCAATGTTGATATGATTCAGGCACACGGTCTCCTCCGTCCCTTTTTGACGGAGCGTCCCCATGCTCTTGATCGCCTCAACCACCTGCGCCCGGAGCTGCCTGTTGGATTTGGCCAGCGCATGAAGAGGCGCGTAGACCAGATCGTCCAGCAAAATAAAATCGCTTTCCTTAAAACTGCTGTTTTTCTCTTCCTCAGCCAATGCAGAGCCTCCTCTCTCAGATCACCGTCCGATTATTTTTTAATGTTGTATGTCAGCTCAGGAACAGACTGCGCTCTTCCTCTCTTCTGCGCACCAGACCGGGCAGAACCTTACCGCCGCCTTTGTTGTACAGCAGCAGCTTCTCCGCCACCGTGACCGCATCTCTCCCGGCCACCAGCTTCTGCAGATTGCCTTTGCCGCAGTTGTAACAAAAGCTGACCAGCGCGTCAAACTGATTCTGATTGAGAGGAAATGCGATCTCTCCGCTCTTTACGCAGGCATTGACATAACCGCCGTACTTCTTCAGATCCTCTTTAAGAAGGCTCCTGGCCGCCCCCTGAGAGGGCAGTTTGTCCCCTTCCTTCACATCGGCGGTATGGCCATAGCCGATGGTCCATACGCCGGCGGGACATTTATAGGCCTCCAGACGGCAGCCCTCATATTTGGCCACCAGCTCCACTCCTCTGTCAGAGATCTCCATCTCTCCGGGCTTTGCCGGGGCGTTCTCCTTCTGAGTCTTTTCCGCCGCACCGTTCATGGCCGCCCGCACATCTCTTCTGAAACCGTCCATGGTATAGCCGCTCTCGAGCCCCTTCCACAGATGGTCGGGATCTCCGTGTCCGGACGCCACACCTCTGGCATGTCCCTCCTTATGACTGATGATCACACCGTCCGCCAGAGGATCCAGATTGTACTGCCTGCACAGAGACGCAAACAATTCCACCGCCGCATTGTAGGTACGGGTCACCACCTCCATGGCAGCCGTGCGGTTGGAACAACTGAAGCTTGCTCCGCCCGTATAGCGGATGCAGGCGGGCTCGCACATTTCCACACCAATATGAGTGTTGTTGGAGCTGCCGCCGCTGTGCCATCCGCGATGATCCCAGGGCAGGGTCTGATAGACCGCTCCCGTATTGCCGTCGATAAAGGCATGGACACAGGCTCTGGACTCCTGAGGGCTGTTCCACTTTTTCACGAAAGTTTCCGCCGAGGGCTGGGGACAACCCACACTGTGAAGCATCAGACCCTTTACCACAATTTTCTTCCCTGCCTTGTAACAGGGATTATTGCTCAAAATACTCTCTATAATCTTCATGTTATACCTCCTGAAATGATAGTTTAGGCAGGATAAGGGCCTGCCTCCTTCTCCACAAGATATCTGTGATTCTTTGACGCTGCCAGAAATCTTGCCAGACCGGTATCGCTCTTTCGCGGCGCCGCATCATACTCCCGGAAACATTTATTTACATCAAATGCCACGATGCAGCCTGCCGCCGTGTCCTCCGCAGACAGATCATGCTCAATAAAATGACGCCACTGTTCGTCGGAACGCAGTACCCTGACTTTGAAAAGCTCCTGCAGCTTTTGCTTTTTCACCGCATCCAACTCCGCATAGACATACTTGTCAAAAGTCTCCCTGTCCCCGCGAATATACTGCATAGCCGCCATCATCTGGCAAAAAGCCTTGCCGAAATCAAGTGCATTGTTCTTCAGGGTCATACCGCTTTGCAGCCATGCGGGCTTATAGGCATACCGCATAAAACTGTAATCCGGCAGATGTCCAATCCGGCCATGGCCCAGATAGACAATGCTCTTGTCCCGAAACGCATTGGGAGGCGTGTGCGAATACCGGTTTCCCTCCAGATTGTCCGGAAGGGTATCCAGAGTAAACGTCAGCTTTACCTCCCGGGTGTCCCTCAATTCATGCACATCTCCCTGAATGTTGTTCACATGCCGGGCAGGTATTCCGGCAAAATAACTGTGCGCCCATGTGTCCGCCAGAATATGCATTGCCATACCGATGGCGGGCAGACTTCCATCCGCTTTAGCCTGCTGTACCATCTTCACCATAAGCGGGCTGTCGGGAAGACACAATCTCTTAAACTCTCTCTGTTCTTCCTCCGACAGCTCAGCCGCCGCAATTTCACCGTGAAGATTGCCGGGCAGAAAATGAAACGCACTCCAGATGCCTCCCACCTGCCTGAGCTGTTCTTTTGTATAAGCCCTCAGATCCGTAAACTGCGCTGTGAGCTCATCGTCGGAATTGACAGTCACAGACAGCCTGTCCGCAGACACACCCTTTTTCTTCAGCAGACTCTCAGAACACTCGTCTACAAACTGAGCATAATAGGCGATCTCCTCCGCCTCTCTCCGCCCGTAACCGGCCAGACGCGCCGCGCAATAAGTTCCATAATAATGAAAATCTAAATTCAAAACTGCACCTCCTTTGATCTGTCAGTCTGTTAATGAGTTCGGATATCCGTGGTTACATAATACGATATTTTGTTAACTTTAAATAATGTTAAACTGCGTTGCTTGTGGCAACGGGCAATTTTGCCTACAATAGTGGTAACGACGAAAAAAGGAGGTTATCCCGGATGCTTAACGAAAATATCAAAGCAATCAGAAAATCAAAAGGCCTTTCGCAACAAGAGCTTGCTGTCAAAGTAAATGTTGTGCGGCAGACAATTTCCAAATGGGAGCAGGGACTGTCAGTTCCCGATTCCGATATGTTACTTTCCATATCAGAAGCGCTTGAAACACCTGTAAGCACATTGTTGGGAGAAACGGTTATTGAGACGGAGGCTGACAGCTTAAAAGCCATTTCAGAAAAACTGGAGGTGATAAACCTGCAGCTGGCACAGAGAAAAACCACAAAAAGAAAAATGATTCATTGGCTGCTTATTTTACTATGTGCGATCATAGTAATTGTTTTTGCAATCTTATGGACAATAGAAAGTCCTTATTTAGGCTGGGATTACAGTGACCCTGAAACCGCTGTTCTCGGGGTGGCATTTCACTCATTGGAATGGCTGTTTGTCAGAGCAGCGCCGATTGTCCTGATAGGTGCGATCATTGGGATTTTTTTAACACGAAAGAAAGAATAGAACCGGCCAGGCCGGTCAAGGGCCAGAATGAACGCCGTCTGTTCCAGTCACCGAATAACATGACAGGGGCAGACGGCGGCAAAAAGAAGTATAGATTTCATAAATTATCCTAAATTATTTTTAAAAGCAGTTGACATATAGCACAAAATATCGTATTTTGTTAATCTGAGTTTTTATTCTGCCGTTTCAATAATCTTGATCATTTCTCATGAGAATTATCTCACACTAATAAGCTCTTTAACCCAGTTTCCCATATTAAATATAAAAGATGATTAGAATTCTTTTATCGGAAAACCGGTCAATGCAAAGGACAAGGTCTCCGGCTTGTAAAATAAAGGAGGGTATGGTAGTATGAAAATACAAAAACAAGAAGAAAATGCAACGACAGGGCAGCATCAGAAGGATCTGCAATATTTGCGGGCTTTAAGACCCATTGATGATGATTTCATGCATTGTCTCTTTAAAGATAATATCCCCCTGGCTGAATTTGTGTTGCGCATTATCACTGGCAAACAGGATTTAATTATCACTGATTACAAAACACAGAAAGATATGAAAAGATATCTGAAAGAAAACCCCGAAGGAGTGAGTGAGATGTGCCGTATAATGGAAGATATGAGAAATGAAACAATACTGGAAGAGAAAAAAATGACCGTACTGCGAATGCTGAAAGCCGGAAAATATGTACTGGAAGAAATTGCGGATATTTCAGGTCTTTCTCTTGATGAAATTATAAAACTGAAAAAAGATCAAGCCATTTAAACAGCTTTCCGGACAACAGCCTGAATAATAAAACATATAATACTGCAGCCCAGATGAACTACCATGCCAAAGCCAAACATCATACAGATGAAGGTTATGCTCGGAGTAAAGATACCTTTTAACATAAGTCCGTATACAACAGGATAATACACCAGATTTACAATCACTGAAATGGCAAAACAATCGTGTGTCCTGCCATGGCCGATCAGTATATTATCAAATAAAACGGTATAATTATATGCGAGATAAAACGGCATCAGAATGACCAGTATCCGCCTGATCGCTTTGAAGTTTTCAATTCCCATGACATTTTTCAGAAACGGGTTTAACACCGGGATAAAGCACAACCACGCAAGGAATGTGGCTATTATAACGATGTTGTACTGCTTCATCTTTGACGCAGACACCCGGTCTTTACAGTCCTTTTTGATGATCTCAGCCAGCGCCGATATCGGAATCAGCATCAATCCCCATATAATATTATTTGCAGTCCAATAATTGCCCTGTTCCGCCACGGCATTGACCATTTTACATACCACAGCCCCATAGATAAGGTTGTCCAGCAGGATCTGAGATCCGCTGAACAGGCCAATAAACAGATAATCTTTTATGAATGTCCTGTCAAATTCAAAAGAAACCGCTATTAACTTTTCCCTCCATACCGCCATGAGACATAATACAACGCATACAGAGCTCACTGCAATATTTGAATATGCAATGCCGTTCACGCCAAATTCCGGAATCAGAAAATAATCGCCGATTACAGTTAAGATCGTTCTGAAAATCGCCATTGCATATATGTAAAACGGCTTTTCCAGCACCACAAACAGCACATTTATAAAACTGACGACATTGGCAATGATAAATCCGACAGTCTCCAGCTCCAGATATCCTGTCACTTCCTGCACATGGTCCTGAACCATAGACGATACAACAGACTGGCAGTATATCAGGATAATGATTGAAAATACGAGATAAATCACATTGACAATCAGAAAGGACTGAAAGATCCGCTGCCGGAATTTCCCAGCATCTTCCATACACTTATTAAGCAACGCATATAAAGGCACGATCAAAAACGCCTGTATCGTCTCGTTTATTAGATCAAACCATTCGATATGACCCGCAATTCCCAATCCGTCTGTCATGGGATAGTCCGCAATCAAATTTGTCCTTACAAGCGTATATATAAACGGAATAAAACTCAACAACATCAGGCTGCAAAATAGATTCACAGAAAATTTCCCGGCTTTTGTATTCATACTCACACCCTCTTTTGAATTTATTATACGACAGATAACAAGTAAAAGGAAGACTATTATCATAATCACATTTACTTATATCAAAAATTAAGACCTTCCAGCCTGCGCCGCCTCTCCTCCGCCGTGGTAGCGGTATAGATTCTGGTGGTCTCCAGACTGGAATGTCCCAGAATATCCGCCAGCTCGGTCAGGTCGGCATACTGCCTCATGTACGTGACGGCAAAAAGATGGCGGAAGCTGTGGGGATGGGCTTTCTCCTTGTCTACTCCCGCCATGTCCGCGAAATGAATCAGCATCTGATATACCGCATTCCTGCTAATGGGCCGCTGTCTGTTTCCCCGGAAAACAACGCCGGTTTGTATGGCATTGGCATTGCAGTAGCTCTTTAGTTCCGCAGCCAGCCCTGCAGGAAGATAGACCTGCCGGGTCTTTCCCTTATTATCGACTGTAAATTTTCCCAATGTCAATGATTCCACCGTCAAAAAGGCAAGCTCGCTGACACGGATTCCCGTATGGGACAACACCTTCATGATAAAATAATACTTCTCATGACCGCTCTCTCTGGCGTAATTCAACATAAGCAGATACTCTTCTCCGCTGAGGATATTTTCCAGACATCCCTTCTTCTGGACTTTCTCTGTTCTGAGGATGCAGTCCTCCCTTCCCGCATATTTCAGATAGTTGTTCACCGCCACTATATGCAGATTGACCGTGGACTTCTTCAGTCCTCTGCCCAGCATTTGTTTCTTGTAGGCGATCATGTGCTCCCTGGTCAGTTCTGACATGCGCAAGATCCCGTTCTGCTGCAGATAGGTATGCAGACGTTTTGCCTGTCTTATGTAAATATCTACAGTTCCTCCGGATAATTCTTTCTGTAACAGATCATTTTTATATACCGCAAGCATATTTACATCTTCCAATTTCTCCCCCTCTCAATACTCTATTTTAGTATTTTTTAAATATCACACAGTGTTTGCTGGAGTAATTCAAGATTAAGTAGAATATCTTTTTGTTCATTTTTTATCAAATCCTGCACCGTATCGGCAATCAATTTGATTTCCCGAATATAATCCTTCAGCTCCTCTTTTGTTTCTGTACCAATGGTAAACCGAACTTCATCACCGGTCTCTCCTAAATTTGATATGGGAAAACCGAAACTGAATCTCATGGCCACCGGTAATTTCTGTTTTGACATTCGCGAATTAATCCCGTATTCCAGTATTGCAATGTTAAATTGATGCAGTGAATAGGGCTCCTGGCCTTTCTGTTCAAAAAACTGCAGTATCTTTGAATAACTGTCCCGATAATGCCATGCCACATAACAGCTTCCCTCATCGTTATTGACAGAGAGCGTGATAGCCGTTCCTGCTAATGCCTCCGAAAGCTGCGCCTGCACATATCTTGTGTTTTCACGAATGATATCAATATATTCTCTCTGCTCATCCGCAGCATTGTCAAAAAGCATCTGGAAGTATCTTTGCATATAAGGATCCACAGGATCCGCCTCTCTGCCCGCCTGCAGACTGTTATTAAACTGCTGCCAGTCATCCGCCTTATTATAAGAAAACACCAGACCTCCGCTGTGCTTGTCCATTCCCATCTGGGCAAATTTTGTCAGACTCTGCACAAACACCAGATTCAGCCAGCCTGCCGCCAGATAATCTGCCGCTTGCTGACGGATATTTCTCACCTCGTCATCCGTGGCCTGATTTAATGTAATGTCAACGATCACCGTTATTTTCCTGCGACAGTTATTTCCGACCATGTAATCATTTATGACATCAAGCATCCCTGAAACGTCATTCCGGGTAATGGTCTCTTTTGTGGCATCATTGGGATGAATGTCTATCATTATGATATCCGGAAGCTTATTCGTCTGCATTACCGCTTCTCCCGACTCGGCTGCTGAATCAGGAATCTGTAATTTTTCCACAAACTTCTCGACACTTTCAGGAGTCTTCATCTGTACCCGTCCGGGATTTGCCCCCGTAGTGGCATTTAATTTTTCTGTCAGTTCAAAATAAATATTGTAAAATGCCGCAACCTGTAGCGGCTCGTCCGGTGGAGAATCCTCAGCATGCTGGGCGGCTGCAGCGTCATAAACCTGTGCAAAAGCCTTCAGACCGTAATCTGCCAGATAAGCGCCCTGATATAAGTTTTCGGGCGGCGCTTCCGCCCCCTGGGCTTCCGGTTCCCGGGACGCCAATTCCTGGGGCTCTGCTTCTTGGGCCTGCGGTTCCTGAACTTCCGTTTCCAGCTCAGCCAGCCTGAATTCCTCTCCCCGGGACACCGGCGCTTCTCCCTGCAGTTCTATTCCCAGAAGGATGATCTCGTGGATTGCCTGGATATTTCGCGTAAAGTCCACAAGATATTTATCCGGATACATGGCGGCCTCAAGATAATAGTCTAACTGATACCAGACAAAAGCCGGTATTCTTTCATTTTCAAATAACTTACAGGCCTCTGTTAATTTGTGAACGGTGGATGCCTGTACAAAGATTCTGCGATTCTCGGGATCTTTCATGTCCGGCGAATACACCAGCTTCTGACAAAACGATCTGTAAAACGTATGGGCCAGCTTTCGGGCATTTTCCCGATCTGCCATTTTGTATTCGGCGCTGCCAGGTTCATTTATTCTGTCTCTTACTTTATTTTTATCTACTGCTTTTCTATCTGCTCTGTCCTTGCTCCAATTGGACTTTTGATGACTGAAAACACGGAGGGCTATATCCTTCAAGAACAGGTTCTGTCCCTCTTTTTGTGCGTAGTCCAACTGCTTTCTTATGGCTTCCGTGATACTGGGTACATAACCGGTTTTATTCACTGCCGCTTTAATATCCCTGTCTGTGTTCGTATCTGCAAGCAATATCGCGTCTTGTTGTATTCCTCCCGCGCTCAGGGAAATCATTTTGCCTACCATTACCTTTTTTCCAAAATTTTCCATTTTTTTTGTAAAAGCTTCACCTGCCCAATGACCGGCATATTCCATGTATGCCTCCACAATATCCGTATCACTCTCTTCCAGATCATCATCTGAATGGCTCAGACTTTCCGCCCTTTGGATTTTGCGCTCCATCTCCTGTATCTCAGCTTCTGCGGCCTGTCCTTCTGCTGCCTGAAGCATTTCCGTTTTCTGGATATTCAATTTATTTATATACCATATGAAAAAAGCCTGACGTTCCTGTTGTTGATTCAGTCTTTGATTGACATTGGCCTGTTTATTTTCATTTGTTATACTCTCCCGCCATTCCGTTTCCTGTGCTATTTTAGCCATAATAGTCTGTTTCAGGCTATACTTTATAACTCCCGGTGCTTGCGCGCTGTCTGTTGCGTCCATAAATATCAGCCTTTCCATATCATTCCGGCCGCCTGTGGTCAGCCCATCCAGGGCATGCATCAGGGTCTGTATCAAATCGTCGCTCCAGGTTTCCTGTTCTCCAAGTTTATAATATTGAAAAAATTTATCTAACTCCTGCTGCATTCCCCTGCTTCTTGTAAGTATCAGATTATTTGAATTCTTATAATCATGCCTTTGCCTTGCTCTGTCTTTTTTTATTAACACCTCTCTCCAGGCATTGACATAGCTTCCTGCTCCTGAACGCATATAACTACTGCGATCCTGATAACTTAACGGGGAACCAGAATAGTCCATTCTGTTCAATTCCTCGGTGCGGTAAAGCGCATTCACTATATGCCTCTGAAGTACATAATTGGTAATGGCATCCTTCTGCCGCTTCTTTTCCGCAGGGCTCATGGCTGTATCGGCGTCTATCTCCGCCAGCGTACCCATAGCCTCCTCATAAATCTCCAGCCATGCATCCAGAGGCTGCAGACTCATAAACTCTTCTATGTTAAATTCATTGTTAAGCTCCCTGTTGGTAAAATATTTGTCCTCATTCTTTCCGCGCTTTGCCACAACGGGAATCTCCTCCTGCGTTTCCGGAGCGGTCTCTGCGCTCACACTTTTCTCAGGATTATCTTCGATCCATTTTTGATCCTTTTCCCAGAATATTCTCCGTATATGATCTCTGATCTGGAATACGACATATTTTCCCATCTCCACAAAAAACTTTAACAAAAACCGCGGTTTGCTCTCCTGATCATACTTATCATCCACATAAAAAGGCCATCGCCGCCTTTTATCCACCACAGGGCGGAGCTGTGCCGCAGAGTCGGACATACTCGTCCCGATCTTTGGCATAACTCCATACTCCTCCCCGCGATGGCCGTCATTTCCGATCCTATATGTCCCGGCCTGACGGTCATAGGCATCCGCCTCCCGCTCCAACCTGTCGTCCAGATTGACGGCAACGCCGCCAAAATAATCTGTCGCCCGCACGCGTCCCTGCTTCTGCTGGATCACATGGCCCAGCTCATGGCCAAGCTGCCTCTCCTGCCCCGGAGCAACATAGACATGATTACCCTGCGTGTAGGCCAACGCACCCAACTGTGAGGGCTTCCCCGAATTATAATGCACACGGACATCGTCCATGGAGAGCCCTGACAGCTCTTCATACTGTCTTTTCATATGATCCGGCACTCCGGTCCGGTTTACCGCAGCTTTATCTGCCGCAGTTCGATCTGCCATAGCTGCATTTTCACGATATAAAATAGTTTTGGGAGCGGCCTCCGCCGTCTGCGGTGCGTACATTTGCAATTCCTCCTATATTTTGCAGACCCTGCATCCATGTCACCCTTTCACTTCCGGCTGTCCAGACCCAGAAAATAATCAGCAGACACTTTATACAATTTGCACAGTGATATGGCTTTCTCTATGGGCAGTGCGTTCTGGCCTGTCTCATAGCGGGAATATACCCTCTGATCTATATTCAGATAAGCTGCCACTTCCTTTTGTCTCAGGTCATTATCTTCCCGCAGTTCCCTCATCATAGTCACATAATTTTTCCCCATATTTATCATCTGCCTCTTCTGCCGGACAGCTTCCGGAAAACAACTTCAGACAAGCATTCCCATTAAAAACCGCTCACCGCCGTCTCGTCTTTTCCTGCTTCCAGTTCCAGCGCCCTTCGGAGATATTCTTTTGTAATCAGGCGGCTTCCTTCACAGACCGCCAGTATTCCTGCCACCCGGGCAGCCGCGCAGATCCGGGCCGGGCTGAGCTCTGCGGCCCGGGACAGCTCACGAAAAGACACATTCTCCGCCACAGGCAGTTCTCCCGTAAGCGCCTTTTCCCACAACAGCTCTCTGCCCTTCTCATCCAGATTGCGGAACTTTATGACAAAACGCACTCTGCGCACAAAGGCGTCGTCAAAATGATTTAACAGATTTGTCGCCATAATCAGCATTCCGTCATACTCCTCTATCCGCTGCAGCAGATAAGAGGTAGAGACATTTGCATATTTATCCCGGGCATCCTGAATCCCGGTTCTTTTTGAAAACAGCGCGTCGGCCTCGTCAAAAAATAAAAGATAGTGATTCTTTTGGGCAATATGAAAGATCTCATCCATATGCTTTTCCGTCTCGCCGATATATTTGTCAAATATTCGGGACAGATCCACCTTGAATAGCGGAAGCCTCAGCCTTTCGGCGATAATGGAGGCCGCCATGGTCTTGCCGGTACCGGAACTTCCGTGAAACAACAGATGAAGTCCCTGTCCCCCCGTCCAGCCCTTCGCCAGCTTTATCACCGTCTCTAATTGTGTGCGGCACTCCTCCGTCAGAATGATCTCCTCTGAGGCATCGCGGCCTTCTATCAGCCTTCCCAGACCGGATCGGACATCCCGCTCACGCAGTCCCGCTTCCCACGCGGCGAGACTTGCAGGCGATGTGCCCTCCGCTTCCGCCCGGATCTGGATGGCCCTCTGCTTCTCCAGAAACTCTCCGATATTTAATCTGTATTTACTCAACAACGAAAGCTTCCAGCTCTGGCGCTCATCAGAATGCAGCCAGGCCTCCAGAGCCATGTTCTGCTCCTCTATAGTGAGCCGCTGTGCCGGTTCGAGACACAGCTTCGTGAACCGCTCTGCGGTTCGGATGTCCGCCGCGTTTTCTGTTAAGAGAATCACCGGTATATCCCTGAGACTCTCTGTCAGCAAACGGTCTATGAGCTCGATCCGTCTTTTTTCGTCCGTATCCGTTCCGAAATGATCTCCCCCAAACTCCAGAACCACGAGCTGCACTGCCAGTCTGCCAAAAAGCCTCAGTGTCCGGAAGTTCTGATCCCACCTGCGTCTCTCCTCTCCTAACATTCGTTCCAGATTGACAAATACCGCGCTGACAGACTCCTGGCGGCACACACGGCGCAAAAGCGTATTTTTTCCCGTACCCCGGGCTCCGTGCAGGATAAGCCGGAAAGGTTGTTCCTCTGGACGGCCTCCCCCTGGACAGCCGCCCTCCAGCCGATACTCCAGCTCCGCCTGAATATACCGCCGGAGCAGCTCCGCCTCCCGCTCATGCAGCGGCAGCAGCTCACTCTCTTTTGGCAGCAGTTTCCTGCTCTCATCCCCGCGCGAAAAGAAAAGCCGATACCAGCCCTCCTCCTGCAAGGCCCCGGTCAGAAGAAAATAAAAAACCGATCTGTTCAGAAGCAGCGGCCGCAGCAGCAGACCTTCGCCGCTCTCCTCCTCCGGCGGCGGCATTAAAATATCATTTAAACGGCTGTCTTCCCATACAAACTGAGCAATCTGCGTAAAATCTACAGGCAGGACGGCGGACAGCAGATGGAACGCATACTGGAGATTTGGGCACCGCTCGTGATATTTTTCCCGAAAATCCAGACACAAGCCTCCCTCCAGCTCACAGCAAAAGGCAAACATCACGAGAAAATAATCCGTTTCCGTCAGTGCGCAGCATTGCTTCAGATGTCTTGAAGGAAGAAAAATATCCGTGTTTTTCTCCCTCTCGGTAATACTTTTTGCGGCAGCTTCAAAAGACATTCTGACGTTTTCGGCAACTTCCCGCTGTAAAAGCAGAAAAAGTCCAATATAATCCTGTGTCTGTTCCTCTATGGAACTATATCCTTCCATCTGTCTACCCCCCTCCCTCAGATCACAACAGCTTCAAATTGTCAATGCAGACTCCTCCCTCGCACAGTTCGGATTCATACCGTGACAGGGCTGCGGTCACATCCAGAAAGCATTGTCCGTCCAGCCTGTCCGTCCTGTGCAGGAACACAAAATGAATCTGTATACCGATGGGTGCGGTTCTTTGCATCCACTCCAGGCAGGCTTCCCACCCGTCCTTTGGCCGGCCCTTGACCAGCACGGTAGCTCTGCGCTTATCCGGCTCCTCCAGCATGACGGCCTCCTGACCCCACAGGATCTCTGCAAGCCGGGTATAATATCCGCATGTGCCTTTTTTGCCCGCCAGAGAAACGCCATCCCGCAAAAGTTTTCTCAATGTATGATCATCCACCCGCTCCGCCAGCTCTCCCCAGCCCATCCATTTTGCCAGTCTTACGGCCTCCTGCGGATTGCAGGACTCAGGGTCCAGCGCCCCGGCCAGCTCGTCCGCTTTTTGCTCAAGCGCCAGATACACATTCTGATATACCGCCAGAAAACGATCAAGCTGCAGATTATTCTGATAGATGACCGGCAGATAGGACGCAAAGCTTTCCTTTGGAAAAGACATGGCATATCCCCGAAACGCTACGTCCCTTGCTCCTTCCATGTCGATTACCACTGCCAGCTTGGCATACCGGCCCGCTCCGTATCCTGCGCCAAACAAAAGCTGATCCCGATAGTTGGATTCATACTGGGCCTGCCGCTTCACATACCGAAACCGCTTCTCGATATTTGATTCCGCGTCTGCCCGGTCTCCCTCCCGCCTGTCATCGAAAATCCACACATACGCGTGAAATACTGCATTATAACTGATATCCAGCACGATGCGGTCCCACTCGGTCTGCCGCTCCCCGCTGTCGTAGGTCTGGCTGACAAAGAAACCCTTTGCGCCTCTTTGCGACAAAATCAGCGCGCCCTCTCTATTCTCATCAAATCCTGTATGCGATCCGCATTGATTTAAGTTGATTGCGGAAAGACATCGCTTTTTCAAATTTACCTGCCTCCCGTTTACATGCCTTACGTTTACATGCCTCCCGGCTCCGACTGTTCAGCCACCGATATCTTTAATCTACCGGCAGCTATGCGATATTGCTCCAGATATCCGGCTGTCTCTAATTCGTATTTTTTCACGCAGCTTTTGTGTTTCAGGGGCTTTTTCGGAATGATGGTCACCCGGGTGACGCCGTCCTTCCAATCAGCCTCCGCGTGTCCGATCAACAGCCCCGGCGTCTCCATGGCAAGTCTGCAGATATCCTCCTCTGTCACAAGCCTGTTTTCCCGCAACAACACCTCTCCCATCTCATGAAACTGTTCGGAAGGCTTTTTACCGTCTCTGCCGCCTCTGCCCGGCATCATGTTGCGAAAGGTGACAGTTCCAAACAGTTCCGGTTTCTCCCATGTCCGAATCTTGCCGATGGCCACATTGCCCTCCTCCCCGGCAGACAACACGAGAGAAGTCAGAAGCAGACCATCCTCTGCCGCTGCCGGAATCCCTCCATGCCTGCCGTCTCCAAACATCAGATCATCCCCCTGCCAGTGCCATGCATTGTCAAAACGCGTTTCCTCCGGCTCCTGCTGCTCATACTCCCGATACAGCTTTCCCTTTGGCTCCTGCTGCCCCTGCTCCCGATACAGTTTCCCTGCTGACTCCTGTTTCAGTTTCTCCTCCGGCCCCTGCCGGAGCATGAGCCGCAACTGTCTCTTCATGATCCCCTTCCAGGGAAACGCAATCTGCTGGGAAGTGACTCCCGTGATATGGCAGGGCCGGTATTGTCTGTTCAGCTCCTGTTTGCTGCACACGATCCTGAGCTCCGTCTCCTGATCGGAAAGATACCCTTCCGCCGGGCACACGGATCTCTCTCTGCATTCTGCTGTGACCGGAGGACTGATCTCACAGTCCTGTGTGATATCCTCCCAGACATCCTCCCCCCGCCGGATGAATACCTGCAGCTCTCCCGTTTTTGCCAGATAGCTCTCAACAAAGGCCCGGGGGCAATCTTTTGTGAGTGCAAAGGACTCTTCACAACACAGGGTGTCTCTCTGTACCGCCCTGCCCGTATTCAGGCAGATTTTATACAAAACCGGCATGACGTCATAATCTCCCTGACTGATCCGGCATCGGATGCCATAGCCTATATGAGAGATTGTCATTTCATCGTCCACACGCAGGCGAATCTGTCCGCTGTAAAGCAGCCCTCTGGTCTCGTCGAATACCACCTGCGCCTTTTTCCAGCCCTTTGACGTCCGGTATTCCCACGCCAGTTGGGCCATGCAGAACTCTCCCTCCACAGGATTGCGGCCCTCCTGTTCATTTAAAAGGATAAAAAAAGTGATCTCCTGTCCTTTCGTTACGGCATGTTTCAGGCCCAGCGTAAAAAGAGGTCCATGACCGTTTTGCGTCAACGCAAAACTGCTCTTGCGGCGCATCCGCATGACTTCTATCCGGTTGGTGTCGTCTCCCTGATAAAAGCCCGTGAGACAATTGGCAGTGAGGGCTGTATCCTCCTCCAGCTCAAACACCATTTTGTCTGCCAGAAGCTTTGTTCCCCGGGGTATTGTGCACTCCTTAGCCACATGATCGAAAAAGATCCATGTCCGGGCGCATTCCCCCTCGTCCGGGGCGGCGCCCAGAAGCTTCAGATATTTGTGATAGTGGCTCTCCTGCACCTGATCCAGATAAAAGCTCTGCATATCCGTAAGAAGAGCCCAGAGCTCCAACAGCGTGATTCCCGGATCGGACAGCTCTCTGTGTGTCCACCAGGGCGCCCGTTTTTGCAGTTGTTCCATCGCTTTGTCATATATCTCACGATAACTGCTGTCATCCAATGACTTCTCCATCCGCCCGTTCCCCCTCCGTATCTTTCTCCAGACAGATCACATGACAATCCTTAAGCCACAATAATCCCATCTGATGCAGCGTCTCCTCCAGCCACTCTCTGATCTCCGGCAGCAATCTGCGAAGCGTCTCCCTGTCTCCGCTGTGCTCCAACACCAGCGTGAGCTCACGGTCCCTTTCCTTATAGCCATACCAAAATACTTTAATATCCGGGTAGCTCTTTTGCAAAAGTAAATCTACGTCCATGACGGACACCACCCGTCCGAAGCATACGGGATAGCTCTCCCGCCACTGTTCCTCCTCCCACAGAACAGTCCCCCGGCCGTCATATCTCGCATCATACACGGACAGAGCGTCCAAAATACCCAAATTGCCGGTCTGCACATGAAAGGCCGTCCCCGCGGGAAGCTCCATACCGGAGGGTTTCTGCTCTTCCTCTTCCAAAAGTTCCAATACCTCCACATAATTGGCATAGAGAGCGGGGAGAACCACCGGTTCCCGAGATTCCAGCTCCACCCAGAAAGCCTCTCTGCCGAAACGGACTGCCCGGCCCCTGATCTGTTCCGCAGAAAACGCCAGACTTTCCGAACCTGTATACCAGCGGTTGTCACAGTTGATTTCCCTGTCAAATCCAAGCAGCATCCGGTCATGTTCTGCCTCCGAAACATCCGGCAGCTCCCATCCCGCAGGCTCTATCCGGCGCTTTGGTGTCTCAAGGCGGACATGCTCCAACACGGGGATCACCTTGCGGTAACAGGCGGCATACGCATGATCTACCCTGACCGCCCGCAGGCGTATATAAAAATGTTTCTCTCCCTCCACGCTGCAGGGCCGCATATCCCCGGGCACGACCCAGGAAAACTTACGCTCCCCTGACTCCCCGGGCCCGCAGCCCGTCTTCCATTCCCTGCTCCCGGGCAGTTCCCTCCAGAGACTCCCGTCAAAATATTCCCACACAGTCTCCCGGACACTCCATTCCTGCAGGCTCTCGGAAGTCTGCAGCCACGGATATTTCCTGTAGAGCTTTTGGTATTCCTTCGGAACCGGGGGCGGCAGCTTCTCCTCTGTCTCGAATCTCTCCGAAAATAAAAGCGTCGCCTCTCTGCCTTTTAAAGCTCCTGCGCCGTCACAGGCCAGATAACAGCACGCCCCGGGCTCCGGCACATCCGTAAACGGCAGCAGCCGCTCCCCACTGCAGGCCCCCTCCGCCGTCAGGCACAGCGCCAGTTCCCGGCAGACCTGCTCCTCTTTTAAAACAATCCCCTGACAAAGGACTTTCAGCCATGAAGCAGGCAAGGGTTCTTCCGCAGGAATCTCCAGACACAGCTCATACACGGTTTCTTCCAGATTCCGGGCAAAATCCGGCGTAAGTCCCTGAATCCGGCATCCGTCCCCGGACTGTGTCCACTCCAGAGGACAGGTATTGACTCCGTCGCTGACAGTCCAGCAGCCCGGAAGCGCCTGCTCCTCCAAATCAGGGCCTTTTATCTCTCGGGAAACAAACTCCACAGTATAGCATACTGACGCCTTTCCATTGCACAGATCCGGAAACTTCCAGCGAAAAACCGGATGCCCAAGCTCCGTCCCCGCAGCCTGAAACAATGGAATCTCAAAGGCGTCTGCAACTCTGCCTCTCCCACCCTCGTAAGTGAGCCAGGCGCATAAGCCTTTCTGATAGACCGCGCAGGTGAGTCTTGCCGCGGTAAGCAAAAGCTCCTCCTGCAGGGCAAAGCGCAGTATTCTACCCTCATTAGTGGTCATGTAACTTTGTGTCTGTCGCGAAATGCGCTTGCCGTGACTCTCCCCTGAAGCCCTCACCGAAAGACCGGCCTTCAGCCTGCGTCCTTTCCGTTTCTGGGGTGGTATAACGGACAGAAACTCCTGCCGGTGCTTCTCCCAGATGCCTTCATAACGCCTCTGATTGTTCCGCATCATTTCCACAAAAAGATCCGTGAGGACGCTTCCCGCCTCTCTGCTGCCCGGCGTATACTCCCAGCCGGTGTGGTAGGCCAGCGCCAGCTTTTTGATCCTCGTCTCCGGATTCCATCTCATTCCACCCATACCTCCACTCTGTCATGTTCTCCCCATCCCGCAATCTCATAGGCCACCCCGATGCGGAGCACACCCGGTCTGTCCTCCCCGGCATCTGCATTTACTTCTATATTGACAATGCGGTTTTCCCAGAGCTGCAGAGCATGTCTGACCTCCCGCTTTATCATCTCCTGTGTCTGGCCGTCAATATTTTCAAAGAGAAACTGATGCAGCTTGGTTCCAAACTCAGGATGCAGCAGCCGCTCTCCCGGCTCCGTCAGGAGAATGATCCGCACGGATTCCCGGATATTTTCCTTCCCTTCGCTGATCTCCACCCGTCCGTGCTCCGCAGATACGGAAAAGGGGAATTTCCATCCTGTTGACATATTCCATCCTCCTCAGTTTAAATGGATCATGGCTCCCGACAGCTTCAGGGTTCCCTTGCTCTCAGCTTTGATCTGACCCTTGGCTGTAAGCGTAAGACCTGTGGTACTCTCCAGCTTCAGCTCCTGACCGCTGACCTGTATTTTTCCCTTGCCCTCCAGTTCGATGGTTCTGGCCTCCAGCTTTAACATCTTGCCGCCAAGGACAATAGAGCCGTCTTTTTTTAACACCAGACTGCTCTCGCCGCATTCCAGGCGGATCTCCTGTTCCGCAGTGACGACGGCTGTTCCCTTGTCTTTATCCCCGCGAAACTCATTTTTGCCCTCCTGATCTCCAAAAGCGACCTGCTGCCTGTCCTCATCCAGTTCCCATCGCATTTTCTCCGGCCCGCAGATCTCGATTCGCTCCTTTCCCTTTTCACCCGAAAAGATCACGGTGCTGCCGCCCAGCGTCTGCCAGCCCTTTTTCAGATTGTCTTTGTCATACAGGTTCTTTACAAACTCGCTGTCTGTGGGAAAACGGCAGCCTGTGACCACGGGATGGCGAAAATCTCCTCCCAGAAAGCTCAGCCGGACTATGTCTCCTGTCTCCGGCAGGCAGAAGACCCCGTAGCTGCCGCCGCCATAGCAGGTCAGTACCGGAACATTGTCAAAAATATCCTGCTTGTCCTGCATGGTCTTGATCCTGACCCGCACATTGCCCTTTTGTGTCTCATCTGAAGCCTCTTCCACAATGCCCCAGACGTCGCAGGTAGGGCACATACCCTCTCCTGCGCGCTCTCCCATGACAGCCTCAGCGCCTATATAATCAGATATCATACGTTTCCTCCCCGCTGTTTTCTGGCTCCCCGCACTACGGTCCGGTATCCGCTGCCGTCCCAGAGATGTGTGGTCTGATCCACATAAAACGTGCCCGACAGACTGGATTTTTCCTCCTGATTCACAGACACATATACCCCCGGCCGAAGCTCCGGTATGCCGATGTGAAGTGCCTCCAGACGCGCACAGCCCTTCACTGCCCTGTCCATTAAAGCTCTTGCCTGATGGTTCGCCTGCTCTCCCGTCTCCAGCCCCATATTCCAGTACACATAGCCGCAGTCCTTCAGAAGCCGCTTGGCGCTCTGTCCGAATGGCCCGGTGACCCCCGGCCATTTGGCGCTGCCTGCAATCTGTTCATCCTTCCTGTTATAACTGTTGATCTGTATGCTGCCCGTCTGTCCGGTGAGGGTTGCCAGCATACGCACCGCCTGCAGACCGTATTCCCGGGTCAGCGCATAAGTATCGGCCTTATCCTTTTCAAGCTCTTTGAACACCAGCTCCCCCCGGTCACAGTAAAACGCATAGCCCAGATAATCCGCCAGCGCGCAGAGCCAATCATGATGGGTCTCCCCCTTAATGACACAGTCCAGATTCCAGAATTTGGGCAGTGTACCCACATCCTGTTTCTGCATGAAACCTTTATAGCAGGAGGTATTCAGAATATCTGTCAGAACCTGCTGCACTTTGCGGGCGCCCGATACCTGAAAGGAGCTGTTTTTCTTCATTAATCCCCTGACATCCAGACAAAGCAGCGTATATTCCCACAGGCCCTGTCCGCAGTCATACACCTGAATCTCATGCAGATAACCGAGAAATACACAAGTCAGCCTGTCCCCATAACCGGCCTGAAACTCTATTTTTTCACCCAGTCCCAGAAGCTTTTCGATGGTGTCAGACCCACGTCCGGCCCTCACCGAATACACTGCCACCGCCATATCCGGCTCTCTGTCCAGTGTGGAGAGCACCTCCGCCTGCTCCAGCACACATTCCGTATCTGTGGTAATCTGCTGCCCTTTGACCATCACCTGCAGACAGGGATTTGTAAAATCCTTATACTTTTCAGCCAGTGTCTTAGCCTCTGTAGTCCCTGCCATCTCTCTTCCTCCGATATTTATTACCGATGCCTGCAGGTATTACCGGTAGTTATCAGCCTCACACCGTCCCGCCGCTCAGTTCTTATTGAGTCTGAGCCGAGGATTGTCTGTCCGGGTATAGCTGTCTCTCCAGTTCTCCATCCCCTGCGGCTGAAGCTGTCCGGTCTTGTCATAATCAATCTGCGCTGCATCCTTTGATCCGGCACTGCTTTCCTCGCCGATATACTGACCTGCGATACTGATCTCGGCCTGTGCCCGCACAGGCGTCCCCTCCGGCGAAAACATGGTGTAACGCACCTGCATCCGGGTCAGTATACCCGCCACGCAGATGGAACCCCATTCAAAATAGATCTGCTGCGGCTTTTTATCCTTTGCCACGTCCTTGTTGCCGTAGTAATACAACTTTCTGATATATCCCCGCACATCCGTATAGGAAGTCTGGTCAAGGGAGGTCAGCGTATTAAAAAACAGCGTCATGGACAGCGTGATCTTTCCTTTTTTGGTACTTTTGGCACTGCCCTCCACAGGACTCTGCCATCCGATGCTCCTCCCTGCCAGAAGCTTCTTCGTGTTATCCCTGTATTCCTGTTCATCCACATCCGACAGGCCGATGGCTTCCTCAATGGACAGCTCGGCAGGATTAAAGGGTACATGGAAGGCCTGCTCATGTGTGCGGTTCATATGTACACCGTCAAAGGGGCAAATAAATGCTTTTTTTAATATCATTTACCGCTTCCTCCAATCCTGCCAGCGCTATCTGCCCTTACGGATGCTCTCCTGCCTGATACGCTCCTCTATCCGCTCATAGACTTGGGAAGTGACCCGGGGAAGAAGGGCCTGTTCCACATTACCCGCCCCAAAGACCTGCTCCAGATGCCTGACCGCCAGAGACGGACGGGATCGGTAATACTCCCGCTCCTCACGAAGCTGCTTTTGTATGCTTTCTTTTATAAAGGGAATCAGGGATTCCTTTAGCTTCTCCCGCTCTTTGCTCCAATCCACATGTTCTGTCCTGCCCCCGCCGCTGCCCGGCCGCGCATATTCCAAAGGCATCCCTTGCGTCTCAAACACAATGGTTCTGATGGTCAAACTTATCACCCCGCTGTCTGGAAAAATTCATAACTTACCTCGAACCGGTCGATCAAAACTCCATTCTGGTCCGCACTCATCTCGCCGATCTCCCATGCCTTCACGATGAGTCCCATAAACAGATAGGTCTTTAAGGGCTTGCCGTGATTGTCCGTGGCTATCACAGAAAGCGCTCCCGCTATCTCCTGCCCTACCAGACACAAGGGATTGATCTGACCCGCATAGATTCCTTTTTCCAGACAAAGGGTCTGTTCCCCGCCGCAGGACTTGGGAAATACATGGGGCCATTGGTTCAGGCCGCCCTCCTGATAGCTCTCCATCTCCACCTGTTTCCTGATTCCGGATATCTTCTGGAATCCCATCAGTACATTATTTAACGAAACAATAAAACGATATCCGGGCAGAGGATCCAAACTGCCGGGGAATGACTGCTGTGCCATGAGCTTCTCCTCCTCAAATCCGGAACAGATTCCTGTCGCCGTTGATCTTTTTGTTGATACGGTTGATCTCGTCACAGTATCTGCGTCTGATCAGATGGGGCATCCGCAGAATCTGCTGCTCCGGCCAGTGAAAATAATATCCGATGAAAGAGAGCTCACGGAACAGCTCCTCCCGTCCCACTACGGTCATTCCCCTACAGCAAAATTTAGTGTGTCGGTAAAGCTCTTACCGCAATGAGGGCACTGTACCTGAATAATGGGATCTTCCGCCTTGTTGACGGTCTCATACAGATTCTGCAAATAGGCAAAATCCGATGTAAATAACTTCCCGATCAGCTCCGGCGATATGACAGCTATCCCTTCCAGTTTTTTCACCACCCGGGACAGCAGCACCACGGACAGAAACTCCTGATTGCCCTTTGTTCCGGGATGCTTCATGGCTTCGATCTCGTCCAGTGCCGTCGCCAGCCGCATGACGCCCCTGCGGTGCAAATCGCCCCGCTCGTCCACATAGCCTTTGGGCAGCATAAACTCATACTCTGTCTGAATCAATTTTTCCGCCTCCCCTATTTATCTCTGGTGACACCCTCGTGAGCCAGCTCCAGCGTCTCCACCGCAACCTCGTTGCTGGTGGCGTTGAAATCCGGCGCGGTGTACTTGGTAGGCCATGCGGAGATGACCGTCCACTTTGCGATCTCAGCCTGCTTGTCGTCATGCAGACTGATCACTACGGTCTTGCGGTTGATGGTGCCGCCCTCTACCTCTTTCATCCAGTTATATAATTCCATAGAGTCTGTCATGCCCCACTTTAACGTGATATTTCCATACTTGATGATGCCGGGCTGTTTGCCCACCGTATTTACCGCAAAATTGCCTTCCCGGTATTCGATGGGATCTGAAGAGATATCCGGCGCGCTGACCTCGGAGAATCCGCCCACTGCCTTGCCGTCAATCGTAACCTCGTAATTATATTTTTTAAAGGGATATACCATTGCCATCTATTGTTCCTCCTCACTGTGCGCTTTCCATTTTCTGGGTGATGCGGAAGATCACAAATTCCGCGGGCCGTACCGGAGCCACGCCGATGACGCAGATCAGTCTGCCGTTGAGGATATCGTCCTCCGTCATAGTGCTCTTGCCGATGTTGATAAAAAATGCCTCCTCTGCCGAACTGCCTGCCAGGGCCCCGTTTCTCCACTGCGTGGTCAGAAATACCCGGATTGTTCCCTCCACTCTGGACCAGAGCAGCTCATCGTTTGGCTCAAACACGGCCCAGTTGGTGTTAGCCTTGATGGACTCCTCAATAAAGATAAAGAGCCGTCTCACATTCACGTATTTCCAGTTGCCGTCGCTGGAACAGGTTCTGGCTCCCCATACCCGGATTCCCTGCCCGGGGAGCTGCCGGATGAGATTGATGCCTTTGGGATTGAGCTTCCCCTGCTCAGCCTCGTTGTATTTCACCGAAAGTCCCGTACAGTTTCTGACAACCTCATTGGCGGGCGCCTTGTGTACGCCTCTGGTATTGTCCGTGCGCCCGTAGATTCCTGCCATGGAACCGGAGGGCGGCAGATACACATTGCGGTTGGCCAGAGGATCGTAGCACAGAAGCCAGGGATGATACATGGCGGCGTAACCGGAATCCACATTCTCTCTGAATTCCTGCAGCGCGGACACTTCTTTTGCATCCATGGGCATATCCAGAATGGCAAAGCGGTTGCCCATGTTTTCGCAATGGCTCACAAGAGCGCTCTGCACGGACTTGTCCGTGATGCCCGGAATGGCCATGATGCTCACATCCTGAAGCGTCTTAAACGCCATCAGTCCGGTTCTCTGATCCGGCGAGCCGTCCTCCCCTATGTAGAGCTTTGCGTTTTCCGCCTGGGACTGCTTGATCTCGCCGTCCCCGCCTCCCTCAAACAAAATGGGGATCACAGGTTCTTTTGTATTTCCCAACAGACTGCCCATCTCCGTTACCTTTTCCGCCCGCACCTGCACCGTGACCAACTGGGATTTGACCATTGCCTGCTCCATGTAATTGCTTCGGGCAGGATTCAAAGACACTCCCTCGTACTGCTCCGACGCCGTGTCGTCTCCCACCGTTACGTTCCATTCCAGCAGATACAGGAAAAACTCCGCGTCCGCTGCGGCTTCGGCCAGGCTGCCCTCCAGCGTCAGTGTATTGCCCTCCGCCTGTTTCACATAATGATAGGACAGAGTGACCGAGACTTCCGTCTGACCGTCAGCCTCCGCTGTGGCGATGGTCTGGACACAGACCATATCCCCATTCTGAAAGCCTGCGCCATCTTTTACCGTAAACTTAATCTGTTCGCGGTCCGCCTCCGTCACCTGCATTCTGCTCTTTAACACAGATATCAGCTTCGCCTGAAGCCGGTTGCCCCATGCTCCGGGATTGGCTGCGGTGAATTCCAGAATCGGATTGTCCTTGTCCTCTCCTGCATAGACGCCCTTCGCGCTTCCCGCATCCCCGCACACTCTCATCACATAGCAGGTGGAGCCGCCATTGTTAAAAAACTGTTCCACCGCATAGGGAAGATAGCGCATGTCCCCATAAGTACGCTCCGCCAGATATCCTCCGAAACGCCTCTGATAATCCGCCATACTGGTGAGCAGCACAGGAAGTCCCCGTACAGGACCCTTCTGCGCCATGCCCACAAAACCTGCGGTGCTGGTGCCCACGCCCTCCATCGCCTTGATTCCGGAGTCAAATTCCTCCACATATACACCCGGTGATAAATATTCTGCCATATTACTCCTTTCCGCCGCCTGTGCGGCATATCTATTTCATTTTTATTTCTAATTGTTAAAAAAGCGTCTTGAGAAAAAGCCTTTCCTAACAGAAGCCTCATAGAAGCATCTTCTCACAAAAGTACTGTGGGACTTACCGGCACCGCCACCTCTATATTGCCCCCGTAAGCACACTGCAATCGGGAATCCATATTGATCGCTTCCTTCCCCTTCACCTTCACTTTCTGACAGGGCTTTGTCCAATCCTGAAATGTGCAGGGTACACAGGGCACGGGAGTCAGCACTCCAAGCGCCGCGGCAGTGGCGGCCGCCACCATGGGATTCGCGGGATTGGAACACATGCCAAAGGGTAAAATATTCACAAAGGGGATGTGGTCCTCCTTCACTGCCACAGGCGCCATGGCATTCACTTTCCTGTCGGGCAGAACCATAATGGGTGTGGGCACATTCCCAAAACTGCATTTTAACAGAGTTCCCTGAACTACCACAGGTTTCATGCCGTCACCTCTTCTTCATGTCATAATCTCTTTCTTGTACTCTGTTGATGGTCTGTATTCTGCGGGAGACGATCAGCACAGGCGCAGCTTTCACATATACCGCAGGCCACAGCGCCTGATGAAAACTTCCCCACAATCGGATCTTAAATTCCACGCTCTCCCTCAGAAAAGAAAGTTCTACCTGTTCCCCGTCCGCTCTCTCCAGCACAGGATTGTCATGGATAACGCGAACGATCTCATTGAGCACCATGTGAAGCTGCTCCTTCTGCAGTCCCCCGAACCGGTGCTTTTGATTACAGAAGATCAGATAGGAGAGCTCTGTCGCCTTGGGAGGAAAGCGTCTTCTGTGTTCATCCACAAACGCTCCCCGGGCAGCAGCCAGCGAGTAATCCTGTATGTCGTACAGATAAACCCCTACCCGATAATCCTCCTCGTCCCACGGCGCGGTGAGAATTACATTGTCCTCATCCCGCACATAGTCCGGACAAAGGGATTTTTTCAGCAGCTCCACAAGACATTTTCCCGTCTGCAGGATCTCACTGTCTAAACCATCCTGAATGCCGTCCATGAGATAGCGACCTCCCTGCCTCTGTTTTTCCTGTGGCCCGCGGACAGAGTCAGCGCAATCTGAAAGGTACCTTTCTCCACATTCTGACGGATCGCCTGCCTTCCGATACTCTGCCCGGCCTCCCGTCCCGTGTCCCACAACCCGGGAAAGAGCTTTTGATCCCCCTGAACCACTGTGTACTGTACTTTACTGTGATTCCAATACACATAATCGCTGTTTTCGTAGATTACTCCCCAGCAGATCAGCACCTCTTCACCCGGAAACCCATGGCTGATCTCATCGGAATACAGAATCTGTCCCCGCCTGCAGCGTCCGGGGATCGGGATTACGGTCACGCCCCGGCTGGAATCAACAGGCGGTTTTACGGGCGGCTTGGGAACAAAGGGCGGTTCTCCCGGCGGCTTGGGGGACGGAGGCGGCGGTAACGGTGGACGCATGCCCGCTTGAAAGCTTTTCAGCAGATTCCGCCACCGGATATCAACGATACCGTTCTCTTCCTCTGTCTGTCGAAGCAGCTCTTCTCCGCCCGGACGGGGGACATAAACTCTAAGCGTGGGGTAATTTATCACCTTCAGTACAGGGCGCTCTTCATCCGAATTTCTCCAAACCTTCAAATACGCAAGGGGCAGCCAGTCCGGTATGCTGCGCTGTTCTCCCGGAGGCTCTCCGAACTGATCTCTCAGATCCTCTCTCCGCAGTTTTTTCAGGGCGGCCACGCGGTATTCGGGGACGGTGTCTATATAAAACAGACAGGTCTCCGGCTCAACCTGATGAAAGTCCTCAACGGCTACTTCCAGATCAGAAAACTCCACTGTCACCGGGAGCTTTCTATCTTCCTCCGTGCAAATATCCCACTCCTGCTGCACAGTACCCGAAAAGCCCGTCCACTCCCGCTCCAAAAGCTGCTGCGATCTTCCCGACACCGCAAAAACTGCTCCCTGAAGTTTTGCCATGCCGCGCCATCGGATACCGGCCCTTTTCTCTCCTGTGACCTGTATCTGCACCCGCAGTCTGAAGATGCTGTCTCTGGGAATCAATTTGGGCAGCCGCAGCGTCAGCCGTACATCCCCGTTTTCATACAACACTTTCTCCTGTGTCAGAGCATCCGTTTCCCTGGCGACCGTAAAATGGGAGCGCCGCCACGCTTCCTCAGAATATGCTCCCAGAGCGATTGTCTCCGCAACTCTGGCCACCTGACAGGTATTAACTTCTTTGTCCAGTATAACCTGTTCTGTCTCCACCGGTTTCTCGGCATAATGAATACCCAGGATAAAAGCAGTCCGCGCCTCTATGTCCAGATTTTCAATCTCATCAGGTTCCCACTGCATATCATGGGGCACTAAAAGAATTCGGCCAAGGGAATCTATGGCGCTGCCGGCGCTCAGTGTTAATTTTCCGTTATGCCCGACGCTGACCTCCAGTCCCTCTATGATTCCGCAACCCCAGAATTTGTGATTGATATACTCCAGTTTGCGGCTGCCGTATTCCTGTTCTTTTATAAAGTCTCCCGCATGGAGCAGCTTACCGGGATAGTATCTGTTTTTGATAAAAAGACCCTTTTCAACCATCTCGCATTTTTCCATATTCATGCCTTTCTACTCGCCGCAAAACACGCTTATCAAACTGGTTTTGCAGGAAAAAATTCATATTATCAAATTAATCCGGTTTTTTTGCTGTAAAAATCCTATTTTTGAAACTTATCATTCATTTTCTATATAATAACATAAATCTTGGCATTAGTTGACATTTTACTACTAATCTGTAGTGAAATAATATAATTATGACTAACGGCTTAACAATTCGTGAAACCGGCAGAATAATGCCAAGGGGATTGTATGAGATTACCAGGATGTTTTATGGAAAATGCAGAGATGGAATCTACACAGATGAATCTGTTCGAGACAATGCCATTGCTTGAAGAATTAAATCGCCCACCCTCCCGCGCTTGATAAAGCGCATTGGGGTGGACGAAATAGAACTAAATGAACAATCCGTTTATATCAATACTCTAAATATGCACCTTTCATCGGACTGGCCGCGTGTTCACTGAACAGGCGCAAGACACCCTTTTGGTACTTATGCGGTCTGGGTTTCCAGTTTTTACGGCGTTCGGCCAGAATTTTCTCGATCTCTTCCGGAGACTTTTTTTCTCCGTCGACTCCGATGATATTGAGCTTTCTCTCCATGACATCGATTTCGATCAAATCGCCTTCTTCTACCAGTGCAATGGGGCCGCCGTCCGCAGCCTCAGGGCTGCAGTGTCCGATCACCGGTCCTGTGGATGCGCCGGAGAACCGGCCGTCAGTAATCAGGGCAATGCTCTTTCCCAGCTCACTGTCGCTGCTGATGGCCTCTGAAGTATAGAACATTTCGGGCATTCCGCTGGCTTTAGGGCCTTCATATCGGATAAAGACTGCATCGCCCTTCTCTACCTTGTGTTTGAGCACCGCGTCGAGACATTCCTCCTCGCTGTCGAAGGGTCTTGCCCGCAGTACGGCCTTGAACATTTCTCTGGGACAGGCGGTATGCTTGATCACGGCTCCCTCAGGCGCCAGATTACCCTTGAGGATTGCAATGCTTCCGTCCGTACCGATGGGCTCCTCATAAGGACGGATAATGTCCGTTCTGGTGAGATTGATATGATACCGTTTATTGAATTCCTCCAGCCACTTCTCACATCTCTCGTAAAAACCGTTTTGTTTCAGCTCTTCGAGATTCTCCCCCAGCGTTCTGCCGGTGACTGTCATCACATCCAGATGCAGATGATCCTTGATCTCCTCCATGATGGCAGGAACTCCCCCGGCATAATAGAAGCACTCTGCCGGCCATTTCCCCGCGGGACGGATATTCAGCAGATAACGCGCGTTCCTGTGTAGCCGGTCAAAAGTATCTCCTGTAATCTCAATACCGAATTCATGGGCAAGGGCAGGGATATGCAAAAGACAATTGGTACTTCCCGAAATGGCCGCATGAACCAGTATCGCATTTTCAAAGCTCGCCTCCGTGACAATGTCGCCGGGACACATACCGGGCTCTGTGGCCAGCTCTACCGCCCTCTCTCCTGCTTTTCTCGCATAGTCCAGCAAATCCGGACTGGTGGCGGGCATCAGCGCGCTTCCGGGCAGCGCCAGTCCCAGCGCCTCCGCCATGATCTGCATGGTGGACGCCGTACCGATAAAGGAACAGGCGCCGCAGCTTGGGCAGGCATTGCATTTCGCCCAGTTCAATTTCTCTTCATCAATCTCTCCCCGCTGGAATTTGGCGCTGTACATACCGAGCTGTTCCAGCGTCAACATCTCCGGTCCCGCATTCATGGTTCCTCCGGGCACCACCACAGCCGGAATGTTCACCCGGGCCAATCCCATCAGATTTGCCGGCATACCTTTATCGCAGCTTGCAAGATATACTCCCGCGTCAAAGGGCGTCGCACTGGCATGTATCTCGATCATATTGGTTATCATTTCACGGCTGGCCAGACTGAAATTGATTCCGTCGGTTCCCTGGCTTTCCCCGTCACAGATATCCGTACAGAAATAACGTGCGCCTCTTCCGCCGGCCTGTTCAATCCCCTTGCGGACCTCCTCCACCAGCAGATCCAGATGTCCGCTTCCCGGATGACTGTCTCCAAAGGTACTTTCAATCAATATCTGGGGCTTTTCCAGATCCTCAGGCTTCCACCCGGTGCCTATTCTCAGCGGATCCAGCTCCGGGGCTAATTTACGCATCTCCTGACTTTTTAATTTTGTTTTCTCCATAATGATCTCTATTCCTTTCCCGCTTACTTACCGCCGTTATTGCTTCACATGTTTAGCTTCACAAAAGCTGCTCCCTCATATTATGCAAAGAAGGAAATAACCAAAGCCACAAGAAATCCCGTCGTGCCTACCAATGTTTCCATGATGGTCCAGGTCTTGAGATTGGTCTTCTCATCCAGGCCCACCAATGATTTGACCAGCCAGAAACCGGAATCGTTAAAGTGGGAGCAGACCGTTGCACCGCCTGCCACTGCCGCCGTGACGCAGGCCAGATACAGCGGAGACAGATCCGCGATACCGGGCATTGCTGCCACGATACCTGCCGCCATGGTCATGGCCACTGTAGCGGAGCCCACGCAGATTCTCACCAATGCCGCCACAATAAAGGCCACCAGAACCAGCGGAAGGCTCGCCGAGGAGACGGCATTGCCGATGACGTCGCCCAGTCCCGAGTACTGAAGCATATAGCGGAGAACGCCGCCGCAGGCCGTTACCAGCAGGATCAGTCCTGTGGGTTCCAGCGACTTTGTCATAATCTTTTCCAATTCGGGAAGAGTATATCCATGTCTGGTACCCAGAGCAAACATCGCTACAATCGTGGCGATCAACAGCGCTACAAAAGGCTCTCCAAGGAATCCAAAAATGGGCTGCACCGGAGCCAGGGCAGGCACCACACCTGCAATGGAATCCAGCACGATCAGCACAAGAGGTATCAATATGATTCCTACGATCAATGCAAAGCCGGGCAGTTTGGATTCGTCAAAGTCTTCCTGATTTGCCACATGCTCCGGCACAGGAACATTATACTTTTTCCCACAGTAAGCGCCCCAGATTGGACCCGCCACTACCATGGAACAGATACCGCAGAATATACCTACTAAAATGACCCAGCCCAATTCTACATTGAGCATGGTAGCCACCAGCACCGGACCCGGCGTAGGAGGAATGAACGCATGCCCCACCGCCAGTCCCGCAAGCAGCGGAATCACATAGAACAGGGAAGAACGCCTGGTTCGTTTTGCAAGAGAGAATGCCAGGGGAATGAGAATGATCAGACCGGCGTCAAAGAATACCGGCATTGCGATCACCAGACCCGTGATTCCCAGCGCCCATGCCGCCCTCTTGTCGCCAAATTTATTGACCAATGTAACTGCTATGGACTGCGCCCCGCCGGAAGTTTCCAAAATAGCGCCGAACATGGAACCCAGACCCACCAATAATGCAATACCTTTTAATGTGTTTCCGATTCCGTCATTTACTGCCGCTATAATGTCATCAAAAGGCATCCCCGCGATAAGTCCGATTGACAAAGCCCCTAAAAGAATGGAAACCATAGCGTGAATCTTAAATTTAATGATCAGAACCAATAAAATGATCAATCCCAGCACCGCTGCAATAATCAATCTGACAGGATCTAATGTAACTGCTTCAGCCGACATATTACTACCTCCTTTTAATTATTTTTCCGTTGCTTTTTAAACATCTGACGTCTTATGTTTGTTAAATTAATCTTATGATATTTGTTGTTTTTAGTCAATACATCAGATGTATATTCGTTTCTTTTCTCTCTTTTAGACAAAAAAGAGGGCAGTCTTGCCTTTGCAACCCTGCCTTTTTTGGTCATTTTATCCTAATCAGTATTTTAAGTCATCCGATGTATTTTTATTCGGATGTTTTGTTCTTTTTTTCCTCCTCTAAATGTTCCTCGTACATCTGCATGATCCGCTGCCTGTTATAGGTCAGATGCATATTCATGGCACATCTTGCTCCCACCGAATCTCCCTTAATAATGGCATCGGTAATCGCGCGGTGGGTCTCCAGCGTCTCTTTCATTAACTGCCGCTGTGTCAGATTCACAAAAGTCAGCACAGCCGTATTAATGATGGGAATCAGCACTTCCACCACCCTGTTTCTGCTGCATCTGGCAATACAGGTGTGGAATTCCACATCCTTCTTGGCATGGTTTTTCCCGCCAAGATACAACTCCTCCACCTCATCGCACAATTGCTTTAGCTGTTCCTTTTCTTCCGGCGTTATATGTTCACATGCCATTGCCGCAATCTGTGGCTCCAGCATCATACGCACATCCAGAAGCTCCAGAGCCAGCTTGTATTTGTCCCCCAACCTGGCAAGCCCCAGCGGATCATCCTTCAATGTGCTGGTACTGATAACATAAGTGCCTGCCCCTCTCCGTACTTCCAGTATTCCCTTGCTCACCAGAGACTTTACCGCTTCCCTTATGGTACTTCTTCCCACGCCAAACTTTTCTGCCAGCTCAAACTCGTTGGGAATCTTCTCTCCTATCCCGACCGGCTCATGCAGAATATAATTCAACAATTCTTCTTCTATCTGCGAACCCAGTAGCTTTTTGTTCATCTTTTCAAATTGATACATGCTGGTTTTTCTCTCTTCTCGAAAATTCCTCGATCAGTCTTGTCCTCTGATTCTATATATTATATGTTATTGCAGATGATATATCAAGCTCGCACTCCGGAATTTATCCATTCAATTCTATTGTAAAAATCTCTTCTACAGGAAATGTAATTTTGACCAATCCGATCTCAACAAACTTACCGCTGATTTTCTCAAATTCATGCAATAATAAATCGCTTGCCTGATAAAAAGCATCGCTTTCGTCGTCTCCGGTAAGCGCGATTGTGCAGTGAGGCACCCATCGGTCCGGGCAATACCATTCCCACCCGTTTGTATCAAAATCCTTCAGGCTCTCATGTAACTCCCTTTGGAATTGATACATACCGGCGTTCATTACAGGTGACACAAAAATCGTTTTGGTATCGCTAAACATTCCTATTGAACCGATATAAGCAGGCATTATTTTGTGATTTGCCGCAAAACTTTTTAGTTTTTCGATACAACAGGCCTCATCCACATCGTTAAAGCAGGCTAATGTCAGATGTGGTCTTGTTTTCCATTCCAAAAACTTTGTACTGATCTTCATATCAGCAACTCTTTGGGCCAAATTGTTAAGTTTGTTTTCTATATTTTTATCAAAATATAATTCCACTGCGTATTTCAAGATTATATCCCCCTTATTCTTGTTTCAACAAATACTAAAGGCAGTTCCGGGCGGATTGAGACTTTCACCCGTTAGAACCTGTGTCCACCGCACATACAAAACTGGGGCAAATCTGTTTCTATCATACAGATTTGCCCAGTTCTGTTTTTCCTCATTGGTAAAGACATTTATATATTCTGTCCTTATCGTTTCAGTAATGCTTTAATCAGACTTGCAGTACCAAAACTCTTTTGCACAATACTGAATGTGGCGGTCTTGCTTCCTACAAAGTTGGCATTGTCGTTTGTTGCTTCGATTACTACGGTTGCTTTCCCTTTTAGAGTATTGTTTGCATAGGTAACTTTAAATCCTTTGGACTTATAATCAGCGTCCTTCCCATCAAGGATTATCGTTGTATCTTCAAGGCCCTTGATTTTTATAACGGCCTTGTAAGGTTTTACCCTGTCTCCGGTATAAGCTACCCGGGCAGCTTTTCCGTTTTTGTCCAGAATAGTAATCTTTGCACCGGAAAGGTCTTTCCTTTCCTCTCTAACCACATGATACGAAGTTGTCAGCTCTTTGCCGGATTTAGAAATATAATTTGCTTTATTCGCCTTAGGTTCCACCTTGACATACACAGTTTTAAAGCGTTCTCCCTCGTCCAATTCAATTTTGTCAGGTTTAGTACTCCAGTCACCGGTTTTGTCTAACCGGTAATAAACGGTATACTCTGATGCCTTGACCAATTCACCGTTTACGATCAGGGATGGAACTGATTTATACACTGCTTTTTTATTCTTATATATCTTGTCGCCGGCTATTAACTGTATACCTTCGCCTTCTGCCTCACTCTTATTATCATTGCTGAGTACAATTCCTTTAATGGTAAAGTACTGCTTATCTGTCTTTAAGCCCTTGTAATTACCCAGTCCGGTTACCACATATGCGGCAGTATTCTTGCCTGCCTTCTTGTTGTTACTGTAGGTAACTTTGTAGTCTACGCCCTCCGTTAGCACTGTATCAACCGTAACGCCCTTATACCGATAGCTTACCTTCAGATCGTCACCGACAGTAACCCCGGTGCTCACAAAGTCATAACCGTCAGCGTTTGCCGCATCAGGAATCAGGACAGCTTTCAGAGAAGCGTCCGTTTTCTTAGCAGGCTTAATGGAGTATAAGAGGGTGACGGTTCCGATACACCTCGAGCTGATGCCGGTAACCGTAATCTTCTTAGTTCCCACATTTGTCGTATCTGCGGGATATGAGATAACGTAGTCAACGCCGCTTTCCAGCTTCCTGTCCGCCTCTGCCGCATCGCTTGACAGCTGATTCTCACCGGCACTATTCGTTATGATGATTTCCGGAATCTGGGATTTGGCGTTATAATACCTTGTCTTATCGGCTTTACCATTTACAAATGCGGCCTTAAGCCTGGCATCTTTCTGCTTTTCCGGAGATACAACTATCACAGGAATTGTAACCTCACCCGTATAGTTTCCTTTGCTCTTGGCTGTAAGAGTAATGGTCGCATTGTCCGCATCTTCAGCCCATGTTGCATTTGCAAGCCTTGAATCGTCTACAGAGCCTGTGACTGCCGTCACTTTATAATCCTTTGCCGTAAGCTTCACGCCGCCGTAAAGCAGTACGGGAGTTGCTTTCTTATTGGGAAGCACTACTGCGTTATTTGCCAGGAACCCTTTATTTGCCGCGATATCATCCGCATTTGCCGCCGCCTTATCATCTCTGGCGTCATCAAAATTTTTCGGATTAATCTTAAAGTTGGCAGAGACTTTTCCGCCGAGATTTCCTTTGCCCGTTACGGTTACCGTAGGCCATTTTTTCTGATTACCCGCATAAATGGCAGTCAGCTCGCCCGCTTCATTCATCGTTTCGGACGCTTTCGTGTTATTGCTGTACTTCACCGTGTAGTCCGTACCTTCTACAAGCCTGTCCCTGTTATTCCATACAGTAATGGAAGGTTTGATTGGAGCGCCTGTGTAAGTGTATACATCGCCGTCGTCAAATATGATACGGAGACCGGTTTCTGTGGAGGGCGGATTCGGGGGCTCCTCCTGCGTTTTATCTGTTACGGTTCCTGTCACAAGCGTCACGGTATCCCCATATTTTGCCGCGCTGACATAAGGCATTACCTCCACTGTAATTTCCTTGCCAATGTCGGTGGCCGTAACCGTATAAGCCGTAAAGTCCACAGCCGCTTCGATTTCATCCTCACCGCTATACCACAAAATGGTGGAATTATCCGTTTCTCCTTCTTCCAGAGCCAGCTTATAGCTTACGGTTAAGACATCTCCCGGCCTGGGAGCGTCCACACTGCCGGTACTGCTCAGTGTCGGGGCAGTTGTAAATTCCGCTTCCTCTCTTACCGCTCCGGTTGACTTGAGTATTGCAGTACCCATGTTGTCTGCCGAGTCCTTAGGCGTTACTTCCACGCTGATCCGATATCCCTTATCGTCGCCCGTGACCGTGTAGCTCTTAATACCATTTGTCGTTGCGGCGCCGGTTTTGACCACTGCACCAGGTTCGCCCTTTTGGGCACGGTACCATGTGATAATAGACGCATCGGTTACATCCGCGGCTAAATTCAGCGTATAATCCAGCGTCAGGACATTGCCCTCGCGAGGCGCTTCCAGAGCAGGATTCTCTGTACTTGCAGTTCCTCTGACGATTGACAGCATGGGTTCTTTGATAAATTTGAGCGTGTTGCCCTCATCATCACCGCCGTCATCGCCGCCAAAAGAAACCTTGATATAATAGAGATAAATGCCGCCGTTACCGGAATATATATACCATTTGCCCGGAGCCAGCTTCGTGTCAAGCGTCGTCATTACCGCTCCCGACTCAGGCACGGTAATCTGATAACTGTCGCCCTGATCATTGGAAACCACCAGGTACCTTTCATCGCCGCTGACACCGGTGTTGGCACGCTCAAGCACTATGGTTAAAGAAGCCTCCTGCTCAATCGTAAAAGAAATATTTCTTGTGCCCTCATCGGTATCGCTGCCGGCAGCGCCTTTGCCTCCCAGATTCATCCTCTTGGTGAATGTGTGTACTGCTCCTTTATCATCTGTTACACTTGTTACTTTTCCATTGTTTTGGTTTACAATCAAACGCTTGTCGTCTCTGGCCACAAAAGTAAAGGCTTTATGATTGAAGGTTGAAGCATAAGAATCCACGCGCAGCTCTGCCATGTCAATTTCATATTGATCGCCCGTTTCTGTGAGGTCCTTATCCCAACCCGCATATAAGGTCAGATTTCTGCTTGCTTTCGTTTTGTTAAAGTGAAACTGATACGTATCTGCTAAACCTGTGTTTGCATGTGCTGCGCTTGGATACCAGCCAAGCATACTATAGCCCGTTTTTGTCGTGGAGGGCTCAATATAGTACTCACCCGCCAGAGCTCTCTGAGGGGCTACGCCGGTTCCCCCGTTCGCGTCAAATTTTACAGTGTAATAATTTGCACTTACGCCACCCTCATATGTTACATAGACAGCAAGGAAGTCAATTCCACTGCCTTCCGCCGTATAAAGGCAATAGGTGGTGTTTGCTGCCAGATCCGCTTCCACGGTACTTGTTTTGGTGTCACTGATACCGGCATGATTGTCTATTCTAATACCGCCGGCTTCATAATCCGTTTCCGTTCCATCATGGAACCTGTATTTACCGGTAAAATCCGTTAAGCCCTCCGTTTCACCCGTATCACCTTCCGTGACGGCCCCGATTCCAAGCCTGGAGGGATTATCATCATCATCTGACGCACATACGATTTTTAATGTTGCTTCCGCGTCATCGGTAGTAAATTGAATACTTCTGTAGTCCCCGGTTCCCACACCGCCCATTTTGAGTTTTGCCGTGTAGTTGATTCCATGAATCGTTTGATTGTCGGCATCTACCGTAACGGTCCTTCCGTCTTTATCTTCTCCGCTGCCCGTACCCTCGTCCGCATTGATGGTAAAACCGGTCTTGGTGATCCTGTGATCATAGGTTCCGTTCGGGATATCACCTGCAATGAACTCTAAGTTACATAATGGCACAAAGCCCGACTCCACCACTGCTCCCGTCGGCTGCGTTTCCACGGCGGAGCCTGCTTCATACCATTCATACTTAATATCAGGCGTTACCTCCGCCGTGATTGTGTATCCGATCAGATCGTCAGTAACGGTAAGCCGCTTACTGGCGGCAATAGCAGCCTCATCCGCATCATAGGCATGGTCACTGTAGTTTGTGAACTCTCCGTTTGCCAAATGCTCCCCTGCATGTGCCGCCCAGACTGCCTTCTCTTCATCAGACAAACCATAAGTATAAATATCCATCACGTAACCACACCAGCAGACGCGATATCCGATGGGTTTTTCAGCATTCTGGGCGGCTGTGATCTCTGATTTGCCATCACTGCCCGTTTTGTACCACTTGATTGTAGAGGTGTCTTGTCCGTCCTGATCCAATATATAATTTAGCGTCAGGACATTACCCGGTTTGGGACAATCCGGACTTATAACTCCCTCGCCGCTGATTGAGAGCGCCGGCCTGCCATCTTCTGTAAATCCAACTGTTCCTATGATGTTTCCGTTCAGTTTTTCTTCATTTACCTCAGATTTGTCAATTTCTTCAGCGTATACAACACTGAATGTATCAGCCGACAACAAGGTCACTGCCAGCAGCAAAGCAAGCGCTCCTGCAATGAATCTTTTTCTCTTTCCTTTTACTTCTTTCAGACCCATAATAAATCAGTCCTCCACTGACACCTTCTGATTATGCCCTGGGCGTAACACATTTGCGGATCATATCCACAGGTATCATGGTCACAGCTAACAGCACCACGGCAATCCAGCCCATAATGCCAAAAGGTACGCAACTGAACATATTGCCGATCCAGGTAAAGACCGGCAGCGGGATCAGGCCCGCGTTTACAATAGCCGCCTGTACCAGAATAATGATAAAGAATACCTTCAGGAATCCCGTATTCTCGTTCAGTCCCCTGAAGATCGCAAATCCATCGTCTCTGACATTAAATCCGTTAAACAGCGCGCTGACGATAAAGAGCACAAAATATCCTGTCAAATGCTGGGCTTCATCGTCAAACAGATTGATAAAGAACGGCGTTTTGAGATACACAAAACTGATAAAGGTAAGCCATGCGCCCATGATAATGATCTGTGCCATCATCTTTTTGCTGACAATGCTCTCGTCTCTTCTTCTGGGCCGCTCTTTCATGTATTTCTCCAGCGCGGGCTCGTTGCCGAGCATGATCGCACCCAATCCGTCCATGACAAGGTTCACGAACAACAGATGCGTTACTTTCAGCGGCTCGTCCACACCGAAGAACGGAGCGATTGCGCTGACCACCACTGCCGCCACATTGATCACCAACTGGAATTTGCAGAATTTGAGGATATTATGGTAAATGGTTCTGCCGTACCAGATCGCATCCTTGATGGATCTGAAGTTGTCGTCCAGCACTACGATCTTGCCGGCTTCCTTGGCTGCCTCCGTACCGCTTCCCATGGCGAAGCCCACATCCGCTCTCTTCAGCGCCGGGGAATCGTTTACACCGTCGCCCGTCATTCCCACTACCAGATTCATCTCCTGACAGAGCTTGACCATTCGGGATTTGTCCGTGGGCAGAGCTCTTGCGATGACTCGGATATCCTTCATGATAGCCTTGACTTCCTCGTCGCTCATATTGTTTAACTCAGCGGAGGTCAAAGCCTTATCAGAATCTTTATTGATCAGCCCTGCGTCCTCCGCGATGGAAACAGCCGTCTCCAGTCTGTCGCCGGTGATCATGACCACCTGAATGCCGGCTTCCTGCACTTCACGGATGGCATCCTTTGCCTCCGGTCTCACATCGTCGCGGATGGCCACCAGACCGATCAACACCACATCGTCATTGATCTTGTTTTCCGCAAGCTCCTTCGAGGAATAGCCAAAGGCCAGCACACGCATGGCTCTGGAGGCCAGTTCATTAATCTTGTCGTTCAACGCGTCAAAATCCAGACTCACCTCGTTGCCATCTTTATCCAAAGCTTTGGTGGCAACTGCCAGCAGTCTCTCCGGAGCGCCCTTGTAAAATGTCTTGCCCATATCTTTGATATGCACCTGACTGAATTTATTGGCTGAGTTAAAGCCCTGAAACTTATCGGCCTCATATTCCTTATTGCTGTCCAGCAGATTAAAGGTTTCCTCTCCGATAAACTTCATCAGCGCCTGATCTGTAGCGTTTCCGCCGATCACCTTGTGAAGAGCGTCAAACATGGAAGCCGTATTTTTGCCGATGGCGATGTCCACATAGCTTTTAATCTTTCCATGGCTTTTTAACTGATCAAGCGGTATGGTCTCCCCCTGTGCAGTGAAGAACTCCACCACCTCAAGCATACCCTTGGTGATGGTGCCGGTCTTATCGCTGAACAGAATATTCAGGGAACCGGCCGTCTCGATACCTTCGGCCTTGCGCACCAACACATTGTGATCCAGCATCTTGCTGGTATTCTGCATCAGCACCAGCGAAATCATAAGCGGCAGCCCCTCCGGGACAGCGCACACGATAATTACGATGGCAAGAGACACCGCTCTCACCACATCCTGCAGAATCTGGGACCAGCCCGACTCCAGATAAGCGGAGACGCCCCCCGCGTTCATCACAAAGAAAATGATATACAGCACTGCAATTACTGTCGCTCCGATATAACCAAAGGTGGAAATCTGGTTTGCAAGCTTGGAAAGCTTGACCTTCAGCGGCGAGTCCGGCTCGTCCTCCTGCATCTCTTCGGCCATCTTACCCATCATGGTCTTCAGGCCCACCTTGCGCACGTCCAGAATTCCTTCTCCGTCAAACACTACGGCGCCCCGAAACAATGAATACTGATCCACAAAGGTATCTCCGGTTATGTCATCGGGCAGTTCCACCTGGCCTTGGGCAGCATACTTTTTACATTCCTCCGCCTCGCCGTTCAGCGCGGAATTATCTACCCGTATATCGCCATCCACCAGGATGCCGTCCGCGGGAATCTTATCGCCGGATTGGAGCAGTACGCTGTCTCCCACAACCACATCGTCCACTTCAATGACAGCGACTACACCGTTGCGGTATACTTTGCAGGTGTCCTTTTTGGTACTGTCTTTGAGTTGACGGTACTTGGTATCGCTTGCCACACTGGTCTTGGCGGACACAACCGCCACGATCAGCACTGCCACAATGGTGCCCACCGGCTCATAAATCTCCGCGTATCCCAGGAAAAACATTGCGATCATAATTCCTGCGATAACCAGCAGAATCTTGATCATCGGGTCGCCAAAGGTCTCCATGAAGGCTTCCCAAAAAGTAGTAGGTTCTGACTCCGGTATCGCGTTGGACCCGTATTTCTCCCGGGAGCTTTGCACCTCCTGATCTGATAGTCCCTGTAATTTCATCTTTTTTTATTCCTCCCTGCCCGTTTTAAGAGCATCTCTTCTACATATATCTCTTGATCAGCTCTCCCAAACCGGGATCATTTGTACCCTGACCGATGGCATTGAATTTCCACTCTCCATTATGCCGATATATTTCGCCAAATATCATCGCCGTCATTCCGGAATAATTATCCGTCAGGCTGTACTTACACATTTCCGTATTGTTACTCGCATTCACCAGACGGATAAAGGCATTTTCAATCATTCCAAAATGCTGGTTTCTCTGTACAGCCTGATAAATGTTGACAACCAGTACAATTCTGTCGTATTCTGCCGGAATTCTCGCAAGATCCACTACAATCTGCTCGTCATCCCCGTCTCCCGCTCCGGTCAGATTATCTCCCATATGTTCTATGGTTCCGGTGGGATGCCGCAGATTGCCATAATAGACTACATCCTCCTGATAAGTCAACTTTCCGTTGATCAGTGCAAGCGCCGACGCGTCGCAGTCTATGGGCGCAGGTTTCGCTGAGAAGAATCCTGTCTTTCTCTTGACTTCATCCCATCCCAGTCCTACCACCACTTTGGAGAGTCCCGCGTTATCCTTTGACAGACTGACCTTCTGTCCTTTCTGTAAACTGATTGACATTTCCTTCCTCCTATCGGTTTTACTTACGTCCCGGCTTCCAGTTCATGCCCCAGCCGAACGCTCTGTCCAGTTCCTCGTGCCCTCTGAAGAAACGGATGATCTTCTCCACGCTGAAGGTCTCGTCATCACGGTTTTCAAACAACACCAGACCGCACATGATATTATTGGAATTGAACTCATCCATCTTTACAACGATATCCTCCGCACCGGGATATTTGATGGTAACTACCGCATCCGCCTGCTTCCAGTTCGCAATTCCTTCATAAATAAAAGTATAGACCAGAATCCTCTTGATCTCCGCAATCTGATTGCCATTGATCCTCAGATTTTCTCCTGCTGCCGCAGCTCCTGTCCTGTCGTCGCCGTCCAGCGCGATATACGGAGGATATTGAAGAGAACCAAAGGAATTGCCAAGCGCCTGCACAGCTCCCTTTCTGCCATCCTTCAGCTCAAACAGACAACCCAGATCCAGATCGATTCCACCGCCGCCCAGCAGGCCGGACAGAAAACCTTTCTTGCCCGCATTCCAGTTCAGATTCACCAGAATCTCCCCCAGACCGCCAGACGCTTTCTTTGTAAGATTTACTTTTTGACCTTTTTCCAAATTAATTGCCATAACTCACTCTCTCCTGTTCTGATTCCGTACCGGTCTTCCGTAATTGTCCTGTACTGTTTTAATTTTCCACTTCAACGCCAAAATTAGCGCACAATGCCGCAAGACCGCCCTGATATCCGCTGCCGATGGCATTGAACTTCCACTCGCCGCCATTTTTATACAATTCTCCAAAAACCGCCGCCGTCTCGATGGAGAAATCCTCCCCCAGATCGTAGCGCAAAAGCTCTTCGCCGTTGGCCTCGTTATAAATTCTGATAAACGCATTGTTTACCTGTCCGAAATTCTGACGTCTCGCCTCCGCCTCGTAGATGGTCACGGTAAAAGCAATTTTGGTAATGTTTGCAGGCACCAGAGACAGATCGATCTTAATCTGTTCGTCATCTCCCTCTCCCACGCCGGTGGTATTGTCGCCCATATGCTTCACGCTGCCGGAGGGATGCTGCAGATTGCCGAAAAATACGAAATCATTCTGATTGGACACCCTGCCGTTATCCGCAAGCAGAAATGCCGCCGCATCCAGATCAAAATCTCCTCCTGTGTCAAACTGGTTCACATCCCAGCCAAGTCCCACTACTACATTGTTCAGCCCCGGGTTTCCTTTTGTCAGACTGACCTTCTGACCTTTCTGTAAAGAGACTGCCATGATCAATACCTCCTTTTATGCCACCTCAATACCGTAATGTGCGCACAGCGCTGCCAGACCGCCCTGGAAACCGCTGCCGATGGCGTTAAACTTCCACTCGCCGTTGTTCTTGTACAGCTCGCCTACCACGATGGCCGTCTCAATGGAGAAGTCCTCTCCCAGATCATAACGGATCAGTTCCTGTCCGGTCACCTCGTCCACGATTCGGATAAAGGCATTGGACACCTGGCCGAAATTCTGACGTCTCACATCCGCGTCATAAATGGTAACCGCAAAAGCGATCTTGGAAATATTTGCGGGAATCTTAGTCAGATCCACTTCGATCTGCTCATCGTCTCCCTCGCCCTCTCCGGTGAGATTATCGCCCATATGCTTCAGAGCGCCGCTGGAATGTTCCAGATTACCATAGAAGATAAATTCCTTCTCTGTGGGACATTTTCCGGTATCACCCGTCATAAACGCAGAGGCGTCCAGATCGAAATCCGCGCCCGAATCAAAAGCGTTTACGTCCCATCCCAGACCTACCATAATCTTCTTTAATCCGGGATTACCCTTTGTCAAGTCTACTTTCTGTCCTTTTGATAAATTGATCGGCATATGTTTGCCCTCCTTATTTATAGTTTGTATTGCATTTCCCACATGGTTAAATCAAAACTGCCCCTGCCCTCCGCAGGAAACTGTGTTATTTGGCGTCCGGCATATTGTATCTCTGGTTGAACTCTATCTTGATCTTCTCAAGCCTTGCCTGATCCTCAACACGCTGCTTTCTGGCTCTCTCCTGAATCTGACGGGTCTCGTCGATGCCGTTTACGATAGTCTTCCAGGTGGTCTCCAGCGTCTCTATCTTGATGGAGCTGCCTGAAGCCATCTGCGCGGTTATCTTGGACTGCTCCACGGTATTCCGGGCATTTTTCACCAGCATCTCGTTGGTCTTCGCATCCAGAGCGGACATGGCCTCAGCCTGAATCCGCTGGCGCTTTAACATGATGGCCTGGGCCAGCGCCTGCTTGAACACAGGGAGCGTGATGATGAATGCGGAATTGATCTTTCTCACCAGATTCATATTGCTGAATTCCATGGTCTTGATCATGGGAACAGACTGCATTGCCACGCTCTCCGCGGTGCGCAGATCCTGTGTCCTCTGCTCCAGCATCATCAATGCCTGCTGAAGACTCTGCAGCTCAAACTGTATGGAGGTATCGCCTGTCAGCTCCATGTCGTTCTGCCTCTTGGCAATATGCGCTTCCAGCTCTCTGCAGCCCTGCTCTCCCGCAAGGATGTACTTGACGAGCTGGTGATAATACTCTACGTTTGCGTCGAAGAGCTGATCCAGCTTCCGATTAGATTGTTTGATCTCGGACTCATACTGTTTGAGCTGTACGTAAATCTTGTCCACCTCTTCGCCCATGGTATGATATTTGTTCAGGATCTTGTCGAGCTGCTTTCTCAGGTTGCCGAAGAGCTTTCCGAACAGAGTGGGATTTTCCTTAATCTCCTCAATGTCGAATTTCTCCATGATCTTGGCCAGCGTGTTCAACATCTCGCTGGATTCGTCCAGTTGGGACATATTCATGCTGTTCAGCACCACGTCCGACGCTCTGGAGATACTCTCCGCCGCCTCCGCGCCAAAGGATATGATGGACTCCAGATTATCCAGCTCCAGTGTGCTGACCAGCGCATCCACTTCAGCCGAATTTGTAAGCTGCGCATTCATCTGCTCTCTGTCGGCGACAATATCGTAGCTCTCCACCACCATTACCTCATTTTTTGTGTCCGGCACCGTAACCACCTCCGGCTGTGCCGTCTTCGTGAAATCCAACCCCATGCTTTAATCTCCTCTCTTGAATATCTTTTCACGCCAGGACCGGCGGGACTTTATTGAAATCGTATCAAAATCAGGAATTGTCAGGTCATAGACATATTCGCCGATCTGATGCTCTTCCATACTTTTATTGTTCAGATATCTCTCCACACATTGATATCCGGTGGGTACATAGAAGACAATGTCGAATCCGATCAGGTTCAAAAAGGACGTCAGTATGCTGTCCTCCAGTGTGAGCACTGTCTCCGAGGTATTAATATAGATCAGTTTCGGATTCTTTTTGGTAAAGTCAAATTTCTGCATCATCCGCAGAATATTCTTGTCCAGATTCAGAACCGTTGCGATCACTGTGTATTCCGTGCCGTTTTCATAGACGCCTTTGATCAGATTCCGGTCCAACAGCAATTGAAGCTTGTCCAGAATATGCTCCTGAATCTCTTCCCGTAAAACGCCGTATGTGTAACAGGAGTGAGCCTTTATCTTCTCTCTCTGGAGTTTTTTGTTTTTTAAAAATCCCGTGGCATGAGCTCTGACCGGATTGGGATTCTCCGGCCGCAGATACGGCGCTCCTTTGATCACCATCGTCTCCGGCGTCATGAGCTTCTTGATATCGGCCCAGTACGGCTCCATCAGTCCTTCCTTTACTCCGGACACTTTTGCATAGATCACAGGCATTGTCACCACGGAATCCGTCACATTAAAATTGGGTCTGTATTTCAATTCCTGATCCCATAAAATGGCAATTTCTTCATAGATAGACTGTAAAGTGGCGGACACTCCCTTCTGATATTGTTGGTTGCGGTACATCCCTGTGTCCTGATACAAAATGGTATCTAACTCCCGCTCGGCGTGGTACGCGGCGGTGGATAGCTGAAGATCCGTATTCTGCCGGGGAAATTTCCCCACCTGCAGAGATTCCCTGTATTGGATCTCATACAGATTATCCGCCTGCAGACAGCACTTTCTGTTCAGATCCGGCGCCAGTATCACCACATCCACAGGCAGCCTGCTCAAAAACCGAAGGAAAAAAGCCTCGTTTTCATTCTTACACCCGCCCAGATAAATAAAACACTCTATTCGGGGACTTTCCCATTTTTTGAATAAAATATCCTGATAACGCTTCAGCCAGCATAACAGATAGATTGTTCTGTTGATCAGTCTGTTCAGATTGCCCTCCGCCTTTTTCGCTTCCTCCAGTACCACATCAGTAAAGGCTTTGCGCAGGATCCTCTGAAGCTCCATATCGGGGGCATATATAATGTTGGCGGCAAGATCCGGAATCAGTTGATTCACATCTCTGTACTGCTTTCTCCTGACAGCGCCGATCTCTTCATTAGAAGGCGGCGGAAGCTCTGATTCCACGATCACCAGATTCCTGCCTGCTCCGGTTATTTCAAGCTGAAAGCGGTAAAGTTCATTCAGATAAGTCAGCTTGTCCTCAACGCCCTCTATCCGCAGAAAACAATTATAATAAAACCGGCCGTCCTGGCCTCTGGCCTGAGCGGGCTTCAACACATCCTCAAGCCCTTTCCCCTGAATCCAGACATTGGTGCAGTTCTGCTGTCTGGGCGGCGTACCGTAGAGCCTCTCCACGTTCGCCCGCTCTTCTATTTCTTTCCTCAATGCCTTGATGCAAAATCCCTGGGGAAACGCACCCATTCCGGGCAGCTCCAGTTTCCGCGAAAAACGGGAATCCCCATCCAGCGCACTGTAGCCCTCATCCCCCTGATATTGCAGGAGTACGATATCGCATCCCGCCCCTGAGAGGATATTCAGAAGCTTTAATTCATAATTGCTGACCGTTCCCTCATACAGGATCTTTGGAATCCGGCTCTCGCCAAGCCGGTTGACAATGCGCTCGAATTTATAGTAAAACCAGCACATAAACTTAATGTAGGCATTGCGCAGCATATTGTCGTTTTTGCCTTCCCTGCGCATGGCATCCAGCGTATCATACAGGGATTCCGCCACGTTTTTCCGCTGACGTTCATTCATTCTGGGAAGCCATTTCTGCAGGCTTGAGAGCAAAAACCCCATGCCAAGCTGAAACTGCATTCCCATGATCTCTTCATAATATGCCAGATTTCTCTCGTCCGGATTGGGAATCCGGCCCTCTATCACCACGCCGGTCTTTCTGGCCTCCTCGTAATAGCGCGCAAGAAAATCCCTGATCCGGTCGTTATACCCGTTGATTCTGTAAAAATAGATTCCCGGCTCCCGGCGTTTTTCATATTCCAAAAAAAAGTCATCCAGACTGCCCAGCGTTTTGTGTTCAAACATTTGTCACACCATATCTTTAATATCTGTTCATTTTATTTTTGTGCATCACATATCCGAGCCCGGCGCCCACAAGACCGCCAAGTATATGAGTCAGATTGGAGATATTGCTCTTGACAAACAGGCCTGCGTAGACCTGCTCGCCGATATACAAAAGCGCCACCAGTATAAAGGTCAGCGGTATTTCTTTTTCACGGATACAGGTAAAGGAGGACAGCATGATAAAGGCAAAGACCACGCCGCTGGCTCCCAGCAGCTTGTAGCCCGGAAAGAATATGATATGCACAAGCCCCGTGGTCAGCGCTGTTGACAGGATCACAAACAGGATATTGGAAGAACCGTATTTCTCTTCCAGCATGGGGCCCACCACCAGGATCAGCATGATATTGGCCATGAAATGATCCAGATTGGCATGTCCCAGAATATGACCGAACAATCTCAGATAAGTAAAGGGATTCACCAAAGAAGAGCGATATACGCTGAAATAATGGGTATTGGTATACCCTTTTGTTATCGCGTTCAGCCCCATCGTTATGGCACAGATGATCGCAAACGACAGGATCACAGGCGAGTTAAACGATACCTTAAATTTCTTTTCAGAATTGTCCATTTTGATTTTCTCCCCCCGTAAGACAGTTAATTTTTATTTTTGATCATGATTGATCATTCATTTATGTTCATACAAAGCCTTTGATAAATGTATTGATAAATTCATATCCCACGGCCAGATTGATATTCTGTCCTTCGTCGATCCCCGCCGTACTGACACCGATCACTTCCCCGAACATATTCAGTACCGCTCCTCCCGAGCTTCCGTGAGAGATGGGGGCGGTAAACTGAATCATATCCACATCGTTCATTCTGCGAAATCCCGATATAATGCCGTCGGACACGGAATTGAACAGGCCCAGGGGACTTCCGATGGCCACCACTTTCTGTCCTCTCACCAGAGGTTTGCTGCCTCTGTAGATCGGCAGCGGCTGCAGTCTCCTGTCTATTCGAATTACCGCCAGATCCAGGAGAGAATTATACTTGATAATCTCCTCTGTCTTGTACATGGTGTCGTCATTCTCGATCCTGACGGAATAAAACTTTCCGCCTCTGGCCACATGATTGTTGGTGAGAATATATCCTTCTCTCCCAATCATGATTCCCGAACCGCTTCCTATGATATCGCCCTTTCCGTCGTGTATGCCTATCATCACCACGGAAGAGGCCCTGAGCGCCAGCTCCTCAAAGGCAAGCTCTCCCTTGGCCGGAGAAAATGCCGTTTGGCCGGGTTCGCTCCGGCCCGTCACAACGGTTGTGCCTGAAAGTGGTCCTGCGTTTTGTCTTGCGTTTTGTCTTGCATTTTGTCCTGCACCCGGTCCCGCGTTGCCTGATGTTCCATGTCCCCCATGCCTGCCCTGGGGAATGACCACCCGGGGTCTCTGAGCTCCCGCGGCCGTCTGTGCCTGTGTCTGTCCGCTTCCCTGGGCTGCTGCGCCGGGCCTTCCTGTCCGGGCCGCGTATCTTTGACTGTCGTAGGTCTCCAGTGCGACTGCCCGTCTCTCACCCAGCGTAATCTGTTCGGACAGATGCAGCGCCTCGGTTTTTTCATTTATGTCTGTCTCATTTTGAAGCAGTAAAACATCTATCCCCAATAAAGTCAGGAAATAGCAGAATAAGTATTCCTGTTCTTTCGTGACGCCCTGGGCTACAAATTTCATGGACTGTTTCGGATTCCAGTTCTCCAGATATCCGTAGGCCAGCTCGTCCAGCCAGTACAGCAGCTTTACAACAAAATTCTTCTCGATGGATTCCGTCAGATTTTTATTGCAGTTACGGTATACCTCCAATACTTTTTCACAGGATGTGCCCAACAGTTCCCCGATATCGGGGTGTTGCTTCCGTCTCTCGTCCAGCTTAACGGTCAGAAGCCTTTTTCTGCCTGTGTCCAGAAAGCTTTGATAGCAGCCCATATAACGGGCAGCCAGATCTGAGTCGATATTCTTGGGAAATACTCCCACTCTGTTATAAATTCCCTGTCCGGACAGCATTCTGCCGGTCTGGGTCTCATCCATGTATGTGATATCTTTTAAAAATGTCTGGTTAACACCAATTGTTCTGAGGAAGTAAACATCTTTGCAGTTTCCGTTCATTCCTCCCTTGATGCCGGCAAAGGCTTCAATGGAGGAAAGTCCCATTACATTATATCTTTTCTCTATGTAATTATACTCCATATTTCACCTCAGTTAAGGGCGGCTGCTTTGATCAGCCGGTTTCCGCCTTAAATATATTTATTATATCATAAGAATCGGGATCACGCTATTATTTTTACAGAAACTTAAGCCTTGTTGTTGGCTCTTGTAATGAAATATTGCAGATGATATAATGATACCGTTGCTTAACGGGAAATATATGGAAATGTGGCCTGTAGTATATGGTTTGGGAAAGTAATGTATGACTGTATTACATATTGATTTGGACAATACGCTGATTTATTCTTATAAGCATGATATCGGAAATGATAAGATCAGTGTGGAAATGTATCAGGGGCGAGAGATATCTTTTGTTACCGGATATACCTATGAAAATCTGAAGAAGATAAAAGAGCTGGTTCTGTTGGTTCCTACTTCTACCAGATCTGTGGAGCAGTATAAGAGGATTGATCTGAAAATTGGCAGGATTCCCTTTGCTCTGGTCTGTAATGGCGGGGTTTTGCTGGCAGACGGAGAAAACATGGCTTCGTGGTATCGGGAGTCTCTGGAATTGATTCAGGAAAGTCTGCCTGCGCTGGATGCGGCACGGCATTTTCTTGAGGGAGACAGGCGGAGGAAATTCGAGCTGCGGTTTATTGAGGACTTGTTTCTCTTCACAAAATGTGAGGAACCGGAGTCGGTAGTGAAGGATTTGGAGACTGTTTTAAATACCGATAAGGCGGATGTTTTCTGTAATGGGGAGAAAGTGTATGTCGTCCCCAAAAATCTCAGCAAGGGAAAGGCTTTGGAACGGTTTCGGGCATATGTGGGGGCGGACCTTGTCATTGCCGCCGGGGACAGTGAATTTGATATCTCCATGCTCCGCGCGGCGGATATCGGGATAGTTCCCCACGGTTTTGGACAAAGGTTTTGCATTGATTTTCAGGTTCAGGAGGCTTCCGGTATGGGAATTTTTTCTGATGAGTTGTCAGATAAGATATTGGAATACCGGGATCAGAAAGGATGATGTTTTGAAAGATCAGAGTATTTATTATAGCGTAGGGCCTTTGCTTTATTGTCCGGCCAATAAGTCCACCATTGCCCGTTCAATCATTCAGGAAAAGTTTGGCAGGCAGTTCTCTCTTGCGCTGTGTCTGGAAGATACCATTAACGATAATTTTGTGGCGGAAGCGGAACAGGATCTGCTGCAGTCCCTGAGAGAAATTTATACTGCACATCAGGAAAAAGATTTCTTTCTTCCTAAGATATTTATTCGGGTGCGTAATCCGGAGCAGATTGCTGCGCTCGTCTCGGCGCTGAAGGAGTGCGCCGGGGTGGTGACCGGATTTATCATACCTAAATTTTCTCCCGGAAATGCCGGAGCGTATATTCGTAAGATAATAGAGATCAATGAGGCGTCTCAACAGAAATTTTATATCATGCCCATTTACGAGAGCGCCGATCTGATAGATCTGCGCACCCGGTATGAGGTTTTGTATTCTCTGAAAGAGGCTTTGGGACAGATTGAGGAACTTGTATTGAATATCCGTGTGGGCGGTAACGATCTGTGTCATATATTTGGTTTCCGGCGGCATCCCGACGAATCCATACATGATATCAAACCCGTATCTTCTTTGTTTACGGATATCGTGACTGTCTATGGGACGGATTATGTGATCTCCGCTCCCGTGTGGGAATATTATGGAGGAAATGACTGGGAAAAAGGACTGATCGCTGAGATACAGGGCGACAGGCTCTGCGGCTTTACGGGTAAGACTGTTATACACCCCAGGCAGATCGAGGTGGTAAACGCCTGTTATCAGGTTCCGGCCTCTGATTTTAGAGATGCTGAAATTATTATGGGATGGGATAAATCTTCCGGCTCTTTTGTCTCCGGGAACCGGGACGGTGAGCGCATGAATGAGTATAAGACGCATTTGAACTGGGCCAGACAGATCTTATTTCTGGCGGAGGTTTACGGCGTGAGAGAGCCGCAGGTCATATGATGAGCTGCGGCATCTCAATATAGGAAACAAATCTGTTTTCCCGTTTTATGTTCCATGGAATGTTCCGTCCGAGCAGTTTGTTCAGGGCAATATTGGGGATGTTGACTCCTGCTGCCAGGCAGCTCATCTGAAGCCCGCCTGACATTCGGGTGTTGATCTCCAGCAGATAGGGCTTGTCCCCTTCCAGCTTGAACTGGATGTTGCAGGGAAACTGCAGTCCGGTCATTTTCATGATGTATTCTACCATATCTAAAATCCGGTCGTCGTAGAGAATTTCTTCATGCCTTGCATTTCCCTTATATCTTGGTATCGCAATCAGCCCGGAATCCGTGTTCAGACAGTCTACGCTGATCTCCTGTCCCGACAGATAGGGCATCACCGTCAGATCGTCAAATGGCTCTGCGTCTCTGAGCCATTTTAGATATAGTTGAATCGGGACGGTGCTTCCCGCATAAATTTTCAGCATATGAAGGGGGTCTTCCTTATCGGAAAATTTGCGGAAGCTCATGCCGCCTTCGTCCAGGACAAATTTCGCGCATATCTGACTGTAATTGGAATTTAGCTTGAAATATGCCTGTTCAAATTCTTCCGCGGTGTTCACGATATGGTATTCCGGAATATAAAGTTCTGTCTGTCCGCGGAACAGTTCATAAGTGCGGGCTTTATCCGCCAAAAGCTCCAATCGGGAATACTCCTCCGCCATGACGCGAACGCCAATCTCGCGAAAACGGTTTATATTCCTGCTGATTTCCAGCATTCCCTTTCTGGGCACGAATACGCCGATTCTGTGCTCGAGACAGAACCGGAGACAATCCTCCACATAGGCGTCGCCTTCCGTGGCGGGCTCTTCGTACCATTCGTCACATACATTTCGTATTACGGAATGGTATTGTTTATTGGTTCCTATGATCTGAACCTGTTCTTCCCGGTTTTCCTTCATCAGCTCGATGAGCCGGTAGGAGGTGCTGAACCAATGATTAAACCATACTCGAATCATTTTGTCTCTCCCTTAATCATTTCAAAAGAGCAATAGTGCTCCTTTTCTGCACTGATCCTATATGCCTCCTCCACATCGCTTCCCCAACTGTCAATTCCTCCAACTCCCCGCATAGCGCCGCAAACGGTTATTACCGTGCGCACAGGCTGAGGCAGTTCTTCTCTGTGCATGGCCTGTTCTAACTGCCAGGGTGTGTACGGTATCGCGGTAAATGCAAAAGGAGTGTCCGTCATCTGCAGGATCAGTTCTTCGCCGTCTGTCATCTGCAGTGATACTTTCTGCGTATCCGTATGGCATCCACATTCCTGAGGCACAAGATAATCCGGGATATGAGGAGCTTCCTGATGCCAGCCAAACAGTCCTCCCTTTTTCCGGTCGGGATAGGTTTCACCGGACAGACCAAGCCAGCGCACCGTTTTCACCGGTACCGGCGTCGAGAAACGGAATCCGAACAGCGGAAGCTCAGGACGTCCGGGCTGACCGGGACAGCGAACCTCCACCTTGACTCTGCCTGTTGGAAATACGGAATATGTCGCCGAGGTACTCAGTCCGGGCAGGGCTTCGGAGGTGTAGGTAAAGCAGATTCGCACTTCGTCTTCGCATTCCCGCAAAATCCTGATATCACTGCATTTCTGCCAGGCATCCGCAGCCGACCAGACGGAGCTTTTCTGCGCGAAGCCGTTTCCCAGATCATTCTCAGTGGGAGCGCGCCAGAATGCCGGCCTGGGAGCGCGCCACAGCCATTCTCGTCCTCCTGATACAAAAGAGACCGGACCGCCCTCCGGATAGGAAAACAAAATTTCAAAATCTTCTCCCCGGACGCCCAGCGCACCGTCTCCGTGCGTTATCTTTAGCCGGCCAGTCCCTTTTGATTGGTGTAGCTCCTCTAACCGGCTGGCTGCCTCTGACGGGCCGGCAAAGGGCATGAGCGGCAGCGTTTTCCGTGCCTGCTGATTCGCTTCATCGTGGGCCGCCCGGGCTTCCGAAGAGGAATACCAATACCGGACCTCCTGCATGGCCGGCTTCTCCGTGCCGTCGGCAAATACAATGCCGTTGCCGCTGAAAGCGTAATCGGTCTGCCTTTCGCCAAAGTCGCCACCATATCCCAGCACCCTCTCGCCATTGCAGTTTTCGTGCCACAGGGCCTGATCCATATAATCCCAGATAAATCCTCCCTGATATTGTTCAAATTCTTCGGCCAGACGGATATAACTTTCCATGCCCCCCAGAGAATTTCCCATATCATGCATATATTCACAGAGGATAAATGGTTTTTGAGGGTCGTTCTCCAAATAGCTGCGAATGTCCTGCGGCGCAGCATACATCCGGCTCTCCACATCGGATATCCGGTCAAACTCCCGGCAGTGGAACACCCCCTCGTAGTGAACCAGCCGTCCGGGGTCATTTTTTCGGAAATAATCCGCCATGGCCAGAATGTTTTCTCCGGCATAGGATTCATTGCCGCAGGACCAGAAGAGGATCGCCACATGATTCTTGTCCCTCTCAAACATGGAGATCGCCCGGTCCAACACACAGTCCCGCCACTCCGGAAGGCTGCCCGGCACGTTCCATGAGGGCTCTGCCCTGCCCAGCTTCTGCCATGACCCGTGACTTTCCAGATTGGCCTCATCTATCATATAAATACCGTTTTGATCACAGAGTCCGTACCACTCCGTCTGATTCGGATAATGGGAGGTGCGGACGGCATTGATATGATTGCGTTTGAACACTTCCATGGCATCCTCCATATCCTTCCGGCATATGGCGCGTCCCGTCTCAGGATTCCATTCATGGCGGTTTACGCCGTTGAAAACAATCCTTCTGCCGTTGAGAAGCATGATACCGTCTCTGATTCCGAAGCGCCGAAACCCTGTTTCATAAGGGATAACTTCCATGAGCTTTCCGTCCGCCGCGGTAAGGACAAGGGTCACATGATATAATTCCGGCGTCTCGTGTTCCCAGGGATAAATCTTCTGAAAACGAAGAAGGGGGCTACATATATACCCGTCCTCCCGATGAAGTTCCAATGGCCCGTCATACAGCACTCCCTGCCTGGTATGCGTAATGCGGCAGCTTACTTCTGCTCCCTTTACTTCCCCCTCCAACAACATTCGGATAAACAGTGTCCCGGTGGAATTGTCCTCCTCCAAACCTGTCCGCAGCCAGAGATCCTGCAAATGAATCAGAGGTTTAGCATACAGAAACACCGACCGGAAGATTCCGCTGAACCGGAAAAAGTCCTGATCCTCCAGCCAGGCGGCGCTGGAGCGCTTATAAACCTCAACGCACAGACGATTGCCTTTTTCCCGCATATAAGGAGTCAGGTCAAAATCGGAGGGAGTAAAACTGTCCTCCGCATAGCCTACAAACTCACCGTTGAGCCAGACATAAAAAGCCTGCTCCACACCCTGAAAGCTGATGCAGATTCTCTTTCCCCTAAGCCCCGGCTCCAGATCGAACTCCCGGACATAGCTGCCAACCGGATCGTCTTCCCAGTCAATCTGAGGAGGACGCAGGCCTGCATGTCCATCCCAGGGGTAGAGCGTATTGATATACTGGATCTGCCCATATCCCTGCAGCTCTATGTGGCCGGGAACCTGAATCGTCCCAAACCCGGAATCGTCAAATCCCTCCCGCCAGAACTCAGCGGGACGCAGAGCCGGAGCCTTGCTCCAGGCAAAACGCCACTGCCCGTCCAAAGACTGATACAGAGAACTCTCGCCCCTCTCTGCCTCGTCAAAGGACGCAAAACATCTGTGGTCGGAATGGGCGTCAAGCCTGTTTATCCGAAAAACCGTGGGATCCGTCAGCCATTTCAAGTCTGCCTGCATCATGTTTCCTCCTACTATTAGTATTGTCATAGCCATTCTTTACCTTTTCTATAGGTTCG
>CANCYO010000008.1 GCA_947382415.1 uncultured Lachnospiraceae bacterium
GTTCTGGTATAGAAAGTGTCTGTCTGCAGAGTCTCCCGGATCAAAGCCGTAGCCGCATCGATGACTGCATCTTCGTCTGCCGCTTCCTCCCCTGATACAGGCGTCCCGTAGGCAGGCACATTGCCCTCGCAGAGCGCCCGCAGACGGGGCAGCCTCTCTCCCGGTACGCTCAGATAATGCTCACGCACATATTGATCGTACTCCGGAATTGTCTGCGCCGTAATGTCCGATAACCCGTCCATGCTGTTTTTTATCATTTCCACATCCATGTCCGCGGACTCAAAATAGAAATAGGTATCTACCTCCTGATCCTCCTCCAATTGGTAATACTTCTCCGCATTTACCGCGCGGAAGGAATAATAGGGAACATACCGTCCCGGTGTTTCCTGCCGCCGGTTGACGACAATTTTTCTTGCATCCTCCCGGATCAGCCGCCTCCCCACCAACATTTCGACCCATTCATACATATCCCCATAGTTCAGCATAAAATACAGATTGTCGTACAACACCTGAATCTGCTCCTCAGTGGAGCCCGCCGTCAGATCCGACACCCTGTTGTAAAAAGCGCTCTCGTCCGCCTCCGTCCATCTGTAACCTTCATAATCCGCGCCAATGTAACTTCTCAGATAAATATCCTCCGTGGGCTCCTGATCCACCGCCACATCCAGAGCGATGCCTCCTGAACGATAATTGTTGCCCCGGCTGACACTCCCGTTTTCAAACCAGCCCTCCTCGGACTCGCCGAACACAGACGCATAAACTCTGTTGACATACCGCTCCACCAGCAAAGCGCCCTCCGCTACCGCATCCCGCTCCACATAGCCCATCACACTTCCCGCAAACAGCACGGCTGCGATGATACAGCCCGACACGGGAACCGCCCTGTGCCTGTCCCAAGCCCGGGCAGACACAAAGGAACACAAAAGCAGGACCAGCTCTGCCCAGCCAAGCGGAATGTGCAATACCGGACACAGACATACCAGGACGGCGGACATCAGATACAATAAGCCATACGCTCTGGTCCAGAGCAGCGCCCACAGAGCAAGACAGAGCACCAGGGCGCGCACATCCTCTTTACTCCCCCCGTACCATATGCTGACTAACTCTCGCACGATTCCATAAGAACCCATAACTCCTGTGAAATAGGGCGCCAGTCTTCTCATCATGGAATCACCACCTTCTGCTCCGCAATTTCCCGTCTGTAGCCCTGCCGGGAAAACTGTTTCAGCACCAATTCTTCCGCTCCTCCGAAGGAAAGACGAAGCTGTGGATCAAACTGCAGCATTGCAGCCCCCACCCTGACAATCCTCTCTTCCCGATAAGTCTTCTCATCGATTTGATCCGCAGGTATAAACCCGGCCTCATACAGTCTGGGCAGAATCTCACGGTACTGCTCTGCCTCGACGATGCGCCAAAACTCCCACTGCTTTTCCCGCCAGTCAAACCAGTGAACACAGATACAGTCATACTTTTGCGCAAGCCCTGTAATCAGAGCCAGAAAAATCTCATAAAAGACGTCCTTCCCGTCCGCATCCAGAGGCTCTCTCTCTGCCAGATCCAGAAAAAGCCCGATCCTGTGCGCATCTCCCCTGCTGTACTCCTTCACCCAGAGCTCATCGCTCCTGGCGCTGAGCTTCCAGTGAATGTTTTTGACACAGTCCCCCGGCTGATATTCCCGATACTGCCGTACCTCCCACACCTCATTTCCAACGGCAGGAGCCGGTTCCTGATCGGAACCGGAATCCTGCAGCGTCTCTCCCCGGGCGGACTCCACCCTGAGAACATTCTGCGGCGGAAATACCGGAAGTCGAAGAACCGGTCTTCCTTCCTTAAATCTTACCCTTATATGAAGCAGACGAAGCGGATCCCACACGCGCAGACGCTGCAGGCGCAGTTCCACAAAACCGCAGTGCTGCGCGGTAATCTCGAACTCATCCACAGCCTCTCCCCGCTCTTTCACCTGACCCGACAACTTCTTTACAGCCTTCTGCCCGTCCTGCTTCCAGCAGGCCACGGCATCCCAGCGCCAGACCGGCCATCTCCCGCGATTGGTAACCTTCAGCCTGCAGTGCAGCGCGCGCTCTTGCTGCATTCCGTTTTCATCAGGCAGAATCACGCCATATATTTTTCTCCGAAGAAAATACAGCGACACGGTTCCAAGCACAAACAGCGTAAGCTCTGTAAAGCCTGCATACAGCCCCGCCGGGAAGTGATAGATGCCTGCGACATACAGCGTGACGGCTGCCATTGCCAATACCAAAATACCTCTCATGCCAAACCTCTATTTTTTCCCGATCGCAGGCTTTTTCACCTGTTCCAGAATCTCGCGGATCACCTGCTCCCTACGCGCGCCCTCCATGCGGGCCGACACATTCAGAAAGACTCTGTGCTCCGCCACATAGGGGAACTGCTGTGCCACATCCATGGGCGACACATAGGAATTGCCCGCAAGCCATGCCGCAGCCTTCGCCATTTTCACCAAAGCGAGCGTTCCTCTCGGACTCATGCCCTGTTCTATGTAGGGGTGCTTTCTGCTCCGGTCCGCCAGCTCTACGATATAACGGTACACCTCGTCCCGGATATACACCGCGTCCGCTTCCCGCTGCATTTCCAGAAAACTCTGCCTGTCCGTCACCGGCTCCACCTGTGTGGCCAGATTGTTCCAGCCTCCCGCCTTGGCCATGAGCACCTCGCTCTCAAAATCAGGATAGCCCATGGACATACAGATCATGAACCTGTCCATCTGCGCCGGGGGCAGGGGCTGTGTACCCGCTGCTCCCAGTGGATTCTGCGTGGCGATCACCAGAAACGGCGGCGGCAGCGCCCTTGTCACACCCTCCACAGTCACCTGCTGCTCCTGCATGGCCTCCAGCAGCGCCGACTGTGTCTTGGGTGTAGTCCGGTTGATCTCGTCCGCCAGAAGCAGATTGCAGAACACCGCTCCCTTCTGATATTCAAACTCTCCCGTGTCCTTCCGATAGACGGAGAAACCCGTGATATCCGAGGGCATTACGTCCGGCGTAAACTGCACTCTCTTCCACTCCAGTCCCATTGTCCTGGCAAACAAAAGCGCCATCGTCGTCTTCCCCACCCCAGGGATATCCTCCAGCAAAATATTTCCTCCGGCCAAAAAGGCGGCCATTGTCTCCATGACCGCCTTCTCCTTGCCCAGAATATAGCGGTTCACCTGTTCCATTACCGCCATCGCCTGTTCCCTGTATTCCTTCACCTGTAACCTCCCGCATGAATAAAGCTGTCTGTACTGTGTTAATCATTATAACACGGTACGCGCCCTTATGTCACGCCAAAAGGCCTTTCTTATATTTGAAATTTGTCCATGGTCTGCTGCAGCACTCCGATACTCTCCAGAACGCCGCCCGTCTCCTCCGACACATTTTCACTGAAATCCGTTATCTCCTGAAGATTCTCATTGACACTGGCCACCGCCCGGGCCAGCTCACTCTGCGCGGTATTGATGGCCTCCAGGATGCCGTTGATATCCTGGATGGTCCGGCTGATCTCTCCCGCACCCGTTCCAAGTCCTCCGCTGACCTGCGCATAATACTCAGCGTCTTTTTTATAATCCCGGGCAAGCTTCTCCAGCCTGTCATAATCCTGCAGCACAGTCCCGTCGATAAAAGCCAGAATGTGATCGCTCTCCTCCGACAAAGCTCTGACGCTGTGCAGCACCTTGGCGGTGAGCTCATTCACCTTGCTGATCTCCTTCACCGTATCTTCGCTGAGTTTCTTGATCTCCTCCGCCACGACGGAAAAGCCTTTACCCACCGCTCCGGCTCTTGCCGCCTCAATAGACGCGTTCAGCGCCAGCAGATTGGTCTGGGAGGCAATTCCCTGAATAGCGGTTGAGACGTCCGTAATCTGTTCGATCACTGCCGTTTCCTGAATGGCCGCCTGAAGCCGGACCCTGCTGTCCTGTGCCGCGCAGATGGCATTCTCCTTGCCCTGAATCAATTCCGGCACGATCCTGTCCACACGCTCCACCACTTCTTTTGCCCTGACTGCCATTCCCTGCGCATCCTTTGCCAGTCCGTCTATGGATGCCGCCGCACCTTCACAGGCGGCGCCGATGTTTTGGATACTCTGTGTCTGAATGTCCACATTGGCCCCTGTCTCCTCCATGGTGGCGCTGATCTCCGCAATATTGCCGTTGATGGAATTCACTTTACTGTCCGCGTCTTTCATCCTTGCATGGATGCTGCCCGACTCCTGTCTGGTCTGCCTGATCACCCCGATGAACCGCTCTTCCATCTCCCCGATCAGGTAGCTGATCTCCTGCACCTCATCGGTCTGGGCTTCACAGTTGTCTGCTCCGATCACCTTTTGGATGATAAAGGTCTTCATGGCTCCCATGGGCCTGAGACTCTTTTTCAGGCTGCCGGATATCAATACAGAGACGATAGCAAGCAACACTGCGCCTATCAGTATGATAAATATCAGATTGCTTATGATCTGCCGCGTCACCACGGACTCCGCCTCGGTCACCCCGAATACCCAGCCGGTGTGTGCCACTGCGGCGGTAGCCACAAACTTTTGGGCCCCGTCATAATCCCGCATTTTGGCCACCTCCGTGACCTCCACTCCCAGCGCCTGCGCCAGATTGACGGCGCTGTCTTCAGTGGGAAGGAAGGCCTCGTTTGCGTGGGCGATGACATCCCCGCTCTCCGTCAGCAAAAACGCCTCTATCTCCTCTGAGACATCGATATTCGCCACCACATCCTTGAGTGTGGCTATGGTGATATCCGCCAGCAGGACACACTGCACCCCCTGAATCTCAAACGGCTCGGCGATGGATATCACCATATCTCCCGTAGTGATATCCTTATAGGGATCCGTACAGATCTGTGCCTGCGCCGCCACCGCCTGCTGATACCAGCCGCGCTCCGAGGGCGGTGCACTGAGCTTTTCATTGTTGGCAGCCCACGCCTCGTCAATATCGCTGAATGCCACATAATACATCAGCGCGGAAGGATTGTCTTTCAGCGCCTCCGCCAGATAGGCCACAATATAATCCTTATCCTTCTTATCCATATAGGCGATGGCGGATTTTACGGAAGTCACCACCGCACTCTGCTCCTGCAGCCAACCGTTCACCACCTGCGCGTTATTCTGTGCCTCCATCCGCACATAAGCCCTCTCCTGCGCTGTCATATTGCGGTACAGCGCGCCGCCGCTCACAAGCTCACAGATCACAATGGCAAGAAACAGATAACATGCCGTATAGAATGTGATTCTTCCCTTGATCGTCCCTGTTGTTTTCATTCTCCGTATCCTTCCCTTCTGTTTCCGATTTTGAGCAGATTTTCCGACACATCATTAACCAGGCTAAAGTGCGCCTCCACCGCTCCGGTGACGTTTTTTTGTACCTGAGATCCGTCCACGATCTGATTGGCCTGTGTGATGGTATTCTCCACAAGCTGCTCCAGCCTGTGGATCATTTCCAGTACCTGTCTGCCGTGTTCCGCCGTACCCACGCTGGATTCAGCGGCAATTCGCGCCTTGTCTCCGGCTTCCTCCTGAAGCATCCCTATGCTCTCAGCTTCGCGCTCTGCTCTGCGGAGCTCCTCAATCTCTTTGGCGACATGATCAATATTCTCTTTATTCGCCTTCTGCACCTCCTGTAACAGCGCAAAGACCTTATGTATGATACCCGTGATCGCATCGCTGGCCTGACCCGAATCCGCCGCCAGCTTCCCCACTTCCTCAGCCACCACGCCAAAGCCTTTTCCCATATCTCCCGCTCTGGCCGCTTCTATGGAAGCATTCAGCGCCAGCAGATTGGTCTGGTCCGCAATCTCTGCAATGGTGTCTGCAAACGCTGCGATCTCCGTCATACCGCTCTCGAGACTGACGATCAGATCTTCTGTCTGTCTCGCGGAGCGCTCAATAACCTGTGTCCCCTCTGTCGTCTTCTGCATCAGTCCGATATACCCCTGCAGCTTCTCTGATGTATCTCTGGACAGATCAAGCATCTGCTCCATATTGCCCGCCACGGTACCCGCGCTGCGGTTTAATTCGCTCACAGACTCGCGGACCGAATTCACGAATTGAAAACTCTCATTACAATCCTGAAGCGTCACCTGTGCGGAACCTGTAATCGCCTCATTGGTATCGGCGAAATCATGAATACAGGCATCCAACTGCCCTATCACGCCCTTCAACTCCTCGGAAGCTTTCAGGCACTCATCCATCATGGCCGCTGTCTGCCTCGTGTCCGCAAATCTGACCAGCATCTGATGCGACAGCCCGGCAAGCTTCACACAGATCAGACTCATCACCAGCGTCTCCATGAGAAACCCAACGGAACGCGAGACAAACCACATGAAATTCGTATCATATTCAATCTGCTGCACATGCAGTGAACGGAAATAGAGGGAAATCACCAGCAATAGATACGAAACCGCAGAGACCTGTATCGTAAATTTTTTATCATAATAAAACAGACTGAACAGCATGGCAAACGCGTAGGTCATATAGATTCCTATATTGGCATTTGTCGCCATCAGCGCCACCAATATTCCCAAAGCAATCGTAATGACATATTTCATGACACCGATGGGCGTGTTCATTTTATAGGCGATACCCGGCCCCAGCGTCACCGCCGCCCCTATCAGCGTCAAAGGGATCAGTTCGCTTATTTTAATCTGAAATACCCCCACCGCCGACAGAAGGAACAATAACGGAAACACCAGGATCAGCCATCTCAGGACTTTGACTGCCATCTTGGTTACCTTAATGTCATTCTCCGCAAAAAAACTTTCATTCGTGGTTTTCTCCTGCATCGCTTTCATGAGGCCCCCCTCCTTTACTCAATTACTTTATTGTACAATAAAAAGCGCTAAATTTGACTGTTTGCGACAAATTAGCGCCTTTTTGGGTATATTTTATAATTTCAGAAACAACTCTGTCTATTATAGCTCGATTATGGGTCGATTGATTATGGCGGCTTCTGTTTATGATGCCATCTGCTCAGACGGGACAGACGCTTAGAAGGTGCCGAAAGGGTATGATCAAGACCCGCAGTGCGCCATACATCAGCATTTTGCCAGTACTCTGACCGGCAGGGCGGTAATCTGCCCCATCCTCCACACTGCCGTCCGGACAGACATGGCGGCTGTGGAGCTTTAACTTCTCTGCCTGACTGCGAATTGCCGCGTTCAGCTCCGGGCTGTCAATCACCAGCATCATCTCTGTGTCGAGATAAATACTGCGCATATCCAGATTACAGGAACCCACCATACTGATATTCTCTCCCGCCAGAATGGTCTTGGTGTGAAGCGCCTGCGCCCCCAGATATTCATAGGTATGAATACCCGTCTCCTGAACTCTCTTTTTCTGGTTCAAATAATCCGTACAGCCAAAGGGGTTGGTACCGCTCTCCACCGCATTGGTGATCATCTCCACCCGCGCGCCGCCGGCACTCAAGGCGGCCAGATCCTCGTACATTTCCTCACTGCAAATGATATAGGGCGTCTGTATCAGAATATCCGTTTCCCCGTTCATCTCCCCAAGCATCCGCTCCCACAGCCGCGGTTCCTTGTTTCGCGGCCGGATGGGTCCCGTGGCCAGTTGGATCCGCCGCACCGCTATGGAGGTTTCCTCTAACAAAGGCTTCCAACAGATTTCCCACACAGCTTGGTCTTCAGCTTGCTCCTCTGTTTGGTCTTCGGCTTTCCCTTCCGGCCCGTCAAAGGCTTCCGGATATGTCGTCAAAAGCTGCTGATAATGTTCTGTCAGATACGGGCCGCCGGGCTTTTTAGAAGCCCTTCCTCCGTAAGCCTTACAGCATGGCAGATCCCATATTTGTTCAAAATACTCCTCCAACTGCGCCCGGGAGCCGTCCTCCCCGGGCACAGGCTCATATACCAGCAGATCCCTGTCCTCATTATAGGAGTCCGCATAATTGCCAAGGAACAGATCGTCCGTGTTTCTTCCCCCGAGAATATATGCCAGATCGTCTGCGATCAGGTATTTATCATGCATACGGTAATTTAATTTCCATGGCGTCAGCAGATTAATGGGATTATAGAGCTTCACCTGCACATTTTCATGGGCAGCCAGCTCGCGGAAGTTCCGATTGCCCGTCAGATGCAGCGCCCCGTTGATTCCGTCTATCAGAATACGCACCTCTACTCCCCTGTCCGCAGCGTGGAACAGCGCGGCCATGATATCCCGGCCGCTGTTGTCGTCGCGAAAATCAAATGTGACCAGCACCAACTCTTCCTGCGCCGCCTCGATCAGCCGCAGACGCCAGAGGAGCGCATCTTGATTGTCGTCGATACTGAGCACCCGCTCCCGGACTGCCGCAACACCCTGTTCCCCACCTCCTATAGTAAACGCTTCTCCATCTCCCGCTTCATTTCCGGACGCCTCTCTGTGAAAAAGCGGCGGGATCACCAGACAGATAAAGGTATAAAGCAGCCATAGGAAGAAAATCCTCCTCAGCCATAACGCAATCCGTTTTCCCTTACTTAACTCAGCCATTTTCTTTTTCTGTGCCATGCTTTATCCGTAATACTCCCTCTGCCATATAAGAATCATTCCTGCTGTTTCGCCTTGGGATAAATCCGCATCATCCTGTCGTCGTCATAATATCTGTCCATAACCTGCTCCCACTTATGTACTGCCGTCCCGCCGCAGGCTCTTGTGTCATACCGCACCAGTGCCAGAACCGAGACGCCGATATTCACAGCCATAAACAGGGCCAGACACGCTGTCAGGAGCAGTCCTGTCCGCTTTAAGATCCAATCAATAAGCCGGGACACCTTAGGATAGAGCGTTTTGATCCAGACTACCGCCGCGATTCCCCAGAAAAAGCAGTAGAGCAGATTGATCCGGCCGCCCAGATTAAAAGGCATACTGCTGTAATCCCAGAATACTTTGCCGAAGGCAATCTCAGTAAAGACGCTGCAGATATATTCATATGCTCCTCCCAGAAAAGTACCCACCCAGAATATATGATGCTCCTGTTTATCCCTGTCCCGGTAGAGAAGGGCTGTTACCAGAGCGATACCAAGCCCCCACACGACGCTGAACGGCCCCCATACCAGGCTGCTTCTGCTCATCCATTCTCCCAGAGTAATCCGGCAGAATATGGTCTCCACCACATCCCCCAGAAACGCTCCGATCACAAACAGCCAGAACAGCTGCACAATACCGCATTTCTCACTGCTCTGTCCGGTAAACTCCGGCCGCGCCTGACCGGTAGCCGGATAGGCCTTTACCATACGTCTGCCGATATGATCCAACACCCCCGCCGCAAACCGCAGCGCCCCGGGAAGCTTTTCCTCTATGTGACAGACTGTCATGATAGAACCGCATATATCCACCGCTGCCACAACCGCCAGCACCCAAATCAGCACTTTGCCCAACACATCGGGCAATATATGATAGAATCCCAGCACAAAACCGTTCCCATAGCGAACTACCAGAAAACCGAGAAGTCCCCACAACAGAGAATACTGCAGGCAGATATATCCGTCAAAGTTCCATTTTTTATCAGAATAATCCCACCACTTCTTCTGTTTCATACGCTCCAGCAGCTTGCCTGTAAACCATTCCACACCCGTGGCGATCAATGCGCTGCCCAGAAACAAAAAGAGCGTATTCTGTTTTAAGTCCTGCAGAGTGAGCGTTAAAAGCACTCCGGTAAAACCATAGATAAAACAAAACGGCCCCGATGCAAATCCGCGGTTGCGAAATGCTTTTATTTTAAAGGTCGCCACAGCCGTCTCTGCCATCCACGCCAAAAACGAATACGTAAAGCACAGCATGGCAATTTCATAAAAAGTATATCCCATATAAGTTCCTCATCTTCCGTAATATCCGTAACCTGCTTATTTCAGGAAACTTATTCTATTTTACATAATTTACACCCAAAATAGCAAGTCCCAAAACGGTAAGGACCACGCCTGTAGCCCGATTCAGCGTCACAGCGCTGGCCTTATTGGCAAACTTTGCGGCGATCCTGGCCCACAGCAGTGTGGAACCTATGCAGAAAAGCAGGCACCACAGATCGGGCATACCACCGATGGCGAAATGACTGACAGCTCCTGTCAGCGCGGTAAAGGTCATGATAAATACGCTTGTCCCCACTGCCGTCTTCAGCTCATACCCCAGGACGCCGGTGAGGATCAACAGCATCATCATTCCTCCGCCTGCACCGATAAAACCACAGATAAATCCTACAATGATACCGCTGATCACAGACTGCACGATCCGCTTTCTGCCGCTGACCGCATTCATGGATTCCCGGGTGGTCATCACCGGTTTCACAATGAATTTAATGCCCAGAAGCAATGTCATGAACATCGAGAAGCTGCCCATTGTACTGTTGGGCAAAAGACTTGCCGTCCAGCTTCCGACAAGGGTAAACAACAGTACCATGGACATCATGATCACGCCGTTACGGATATCCAGATTTTTGTTTTTTCCGTAAGTATATGCACTGACCGCGCTGGCCAGCACATCGCTGGCCAATGCGATTCCCACCGCTTCATAAGCGGGAATGTCCAAAAATGTGATCAGCATGGGACTGATCACCGCCGCAGCGCTCATACCCGCAAATCCGGTGCCCAGTCCGGCGCCTATTCCGGCAATAAAACAAATGATAAACTTGAACATACTACATCTCCTCCTTCAGCCAGCAGTCAATATTGTCCCGGATGCGCTCGGTGAACCGTTTCATCTGTGCCGCATCCTCAGCGGTAAAGCCCCGAAATAAAATCTCAAAAAACCGCTTCTGCGCCGCTCTCCCGTCCTCCAGCACGGCACGGGCATCCTCACAGACGATCAGATGTGCCGTCTTCCTGTTCCCTTCCACGTACTCCTTCCTGAGATATCCGCGGTCCTCCAAAAGCTTTATGGAAACAGATACCTGCGACTTTGCCAGATATCTCACCTCCACAATATCCGTGGCGGTATCATAGCATGGATTATTGGCCAGAAAAAGAAGGATGTCCAACTCCATCCGGGTAATTTCATGTCTCACACAGACATCTCCGACACATTTTGCATATAGAGTCTTGATGGCATTTTGATTTTCCCATAAATCAGACGGAATATTTGATGGAATCATATACGCTGCTGCCTCCTCGCTATTTTGTTCTTTTTAGAACTATTTTAGTGCAAAAAATGAATCTGTCAAGAGGGAAGACGGCATTTTGCCAAAAAGTGTGAGATTCGTTATTGCTGTCGGGTCCTGTCAGAGCAGGAGGTATCGGGATAGGGCGGCAACGGGGTACGGTTGGGTGTTTTCTAATAGTGCGGCTACACAATCCCGCAATTTGCGGGTCGGCTATAAGGCGCATCCGTGCGCCGTATAGCCTAAAATGCGCATCCGTGCGCATTTTCCCCTGGGCTCCGGCCCGCACTAAAAGAGATTTACAGGCGAATATCCACTGGCATGTAATCGTTAAACCGTTGTTCGTCCCTGCTGTCTGTCTTTTCTTCCGAAGCCGCCTCCCTCTGCTCCTGCTTCCGGTTCGTCTGATACTGTCTCAGCTCTTGGTTCAGCCGGGCAATCTCTTTCTGGATCTCCTGACTTTTCTTCAGTTTCTCCTGTGAATCCATGTTCTTATCGGCGCCAAGCTCCTGTAATTCTTTCTGCTTATCGGCTATCCGGTTCCGCAGATTTCTGACCACTGCATCAGACTGCTGTGTACTGCTGGGACTTCTGAACATGCTGCCTCCTACGCTGTCAATTTTCATCATGACCATATTCTCCTTTCCGCTTCGCTCTATTGTCTTGCTGTCGGATCAAGACATTCTGTGAAGCTCTGAATATTGTCTCGGAGCTTCCGGTCATAATCTGAACCGTTTTGCCGTGAAGCGCCCTTTTTATGCAGTAAAGCAGTTGTCTGCCATCAAAAGGACGCAAAGGCAGAATTGCCCTTCCTTTAGGATGATATCTATATCGCCAAAATATTTTCTGGCGACTCTCTGAATATTGGCAATGCCATAGCCGTGGGATTTTTCATATTCAGGTGATTTTCCGAAACCGCTGTTATCTGCTTTTTCTCTGGATGTGATGGGAAGCCCGCTCTGATCGTCCCATTGCAGTTCTCCGGTAAAGCTGTTGCTGATCTCGATTATGAAGGCGTTGTTTCTGCAATAGGACAGAATAGAGATGGAAGGGACTTTATCTGTTGTACCAGACATTGTATTCTCTATTGCATTTTGCAGGGCGTTATTCAGAATCACACTGACATCAAAGGCATTGATCCCGGAACCCGCCGGATAATGAAAATCCGTGTGAAAACAAATATTTCTTTTTTCCGCCTCTATACGCCACTCCCGCAAAATCACATCCGTCACCGGATTGCCGCTTTTCTCCTCTCCCGTCAGGTCAGTCAGGGCCTTTTTTAAATCAATGCCGTAGGACAGAGCCTCCTTCGTTTTTCCCGACGCATAGAGCCTTTCCAGTGTGAGCATATGATTTGTCATGTCATGCCTGATACCGCGAATATTCTGATATAAATCTTCCACCTGCCCGATGTGCCGTCTGATACTCTGAATCTGTACATCCAATAATTCCCGCTGCAGCTTTTCCTCCTGCCTGGCCTTGACATTCTGATAGATTACCGTCATGATCACGATGGCGCCAATGGATATGCCATAGTGGAAAAAGGCCAGAACACTGTAAATGCGCGGAACACTGCTGCCCAATGTACCGCCGTCCGGTATGCCGCTCCCCGCACCGTTTTCCAGCGCAATCTGATAATACCGCATGATTTCATATTCGAGCATTCCGGTCACCGGCGGCGCAAGCAGCATGAGCATCTCCTTCAGGCTCATATACTCGCGCTTGTATGCATAGGCTTTCACAATGCACTTTATGCTGACTCCCAGAATCAGAAAACGCATGGTCAGATCAAGGATCTCTGTGCCGATATAGGCCAAAAGCTGCAGCGCCGGCCGCTGGATCAGATACGCTCTGCTCACCACCGTCTCGTAGATACAGTCCATTACACTCATGGTCATATAGGCGGACATCCATCGAAGAGAAAAGAAAGTCGTCGCCAGAAATACCTTCTGACAGTAGTTCCTGCGGTCCACCAGGCACATGACTGCCAGAGAAGCCAGCACCCCTGCGCTGTATAGCGCAAAATTGTAGATGGAGCCGGGTATCAAATGCAACAAAGCTACTACGGCGGAATAAGCCGCACCGATACAAAATGCCCCCTTTTTCCGAATCAGAAAAGGGACTGCAAAACGATACAGGGCATATCCCATTCCGAATATATCCGCCAGCATATAAAGATAACTTGTCCACGCCCAGTAAGTCTGCATATCTTATGGCTTCCCCTTCCTTCGATTATATCGAAGATAGCATTTTACAAAATCCTGATACTGCTTCTTTGCCATATGTGCCTGTCCTCTTTCCAGCCAGATCGTCGCCGCATTATATTTTTTTACATAAGCGAAGTTGACCAGATAAGCTCTGTGAGAGCGAAAAAATCCGTCTCCAACCTGTTGTTCCAGATCTTTCATTCTGCCGTAATACTCTATATCCGAGTCCGGCATGTGCAGGATAACCTTCCGGTCATAAACCTCTGCATAGACGATCTTTCGGGGATCCACCATGATATGTCTGCCCTCCGTGGTGATCAGAATACCCGGCGCCTGTGCTTTGTCACTCCCCCGGGTACCCGTTCTGTCTGTCATATCTGCAAACTGCTTTACCGCACTTTTCAGCACTTCGGCAAACTTCTCATCCGCAAACGGTTTGACCAGATAGTGAAATGCTCCCACATCAAAGGCTTGAAATACATAGTCTGCCATCGCGGTCACAAAGATTATGATGCATCGGGCATGAAGGCTTCTGAGTCTCCGCGCTGCTTCCATTCCGTCCATGTCCGGCATCCGGATGTCAAGGAACAGAATGTCCGGAAACTGCGACGCATCCAGCAATTCCTGCCCCGACGTATACAGCACGATTTCCTCCGACGGATATAGCCCTCTCACCTTATCCGCAAGCAGCTCCTGAACCTCCCTCTGATCATCACATATGCCGATCCGCATAGTATACCTCCCATACATCCTTCCACTGTTTATCGGAGCAGGCGCTGTCAGCAATTACAGGAATGTCACGAACAGACCTTTTTGTGTTGTGAACGGACAGCTCTCCGGCCTACAAACCGATCCAGATCCTCTTTCATATGCAGATAATTCTGTTCCTGATCCGTTATACATACAAGCTTTCTGCTGACATAATCGGACAGCCAGTCCGGCAGCAGATCGTCTATATCCTCCCTGACTCCATATCCTGTAAGCGCCACAAAGGACGGTCTGTTGGGTTCAGTCAGGACAGCGGTATCAATGTCCTCGATAACTTCCGAGACGTCGTTAGCGATCAGTTCAAACAGTTCCATATCATCCTCTGTCACCTCTGCGTCGATATATTTTGCCACGATATCTCTGGCAGAACAGATCGCCTGTTTTGTCTCTTTGTCGTTTGTCTCCCGCTGGCCGGGCTGTAGGAAACGGTTCATCAGCGTTTTCAAAATCTCTAATTTGGCCATGACCACCGACTTGTCCTTCGTCCCTTTGTCTTTGTCCGCCTCATCAAATATAACTCCGTCTACCGCCGTATATCTGAGACGGCTTTTGAACTCTCTGAGAAACGCTGCAAACCGTTCATCCTCCATTCCCAGCTCCGTAAACCTGTCAAACAGGGTCAGCAGGATAAAAGAGTCCTTGCTGTTAAAAAGGTCCCGGATATCCTCCGTAACCACCTGCTCCAGACGATGAATATTGGCCGCCAGCTTCTCAAACTCTTCTTTTGCGGCGTGTTGATTCAGATATGTGCAGATGGCCTTCGTCTGCCCCTTCCAGTTTTCCAGATGATCGGTGCACATTACGGTTTCCACGATCACTCTCTCCACCACACCTTTCGTCTTCTCCTTTTCCGTATAATTACTACAGTCAAGAAAGAACCGGCTGTCTAAAATTTCCCTGATACACCGGGCGAAATTATCAATATAAGTAAATGCTTTCTGATTGGTGTTCATGGGAGCATGATTATTATATCTCTTGATATACTGGGAAATTCTGTGCGCATTGCAGTGCTCATGTATCACCGTCTCTATCTGATACTCGTTAAATTTCTTTTTTAATTCTTCCGGCAGCTTATCATAGGTTTGATTTTTTATATGGAAAACTGCATCCTTCCAGACGATATTGCCCTGGCCGTCAGTGACCACATTGCCCTGCTCATCCCGAACCTTCTCTTTATAGACAATGCCGGGATGCTCTACCGTCGATGTGATCTTATAATTCCCGTATCTGTATTTTTTCAGTGCGGCGCTGCGCTGACCGCCGTCCACGATCCACATCTGGGAATTGTCCTCCTCCCCAAGGATAATGGGCGGGATATAATCGTCTGTGAGTACGGTCACGATCAGCTCATTGATCTGCTCATTGCTCCACACAAACTGTCTCTGGACATCGGCGTCATTGCGGATATCCATATCCTTCATTTTATTTAAATACATATCCATTGTATAAGTCTGTTTACGCAGTTTTGCCATATTCATATACCTCCCAGAATTCGCATACCTTCCAGATTAAATCAATACCGAGATATTTCGATAGGAATGAATGGCGGCGCAGCAGTCCGCATACCGCTTCTCATCGATTTTCAGCTGGGCTTTGATCTCATTGGGGGGATAACCTGCGATATCAAGCCATAATACATCCTTTTGAAGCTGTGAGAGCCTTCCCAGATATCTTTCCACTTTTGGGCTGTACCTCTCCTCCCTGTCCTCCAAAAGCTCTCTCTCCATATCAAAGCTGTCCGCAAGGATATCTCCCAGCGTGAAACCCTCCTCATCTCCCACCGGCATATCTATCGGAACACAAAGTCTGTCCGCACGCCGCTTCTCCCGGTTTCTCCTGGTCATCTCCGTCTTGATTCTGTTCGACAGACAGGAATACAGGAAACTTTCAAATGCCAAAGAACCGTTATACCGCTTCAGCACATCTACAAACACTTCGTTTGCAAGGGAATAAAAATCATCCGTATCCTGATTCGACAGACCGCCGAATTTTAACAGGATGCCGTCAACCATTTTGCGAAGCTTTGCCGCATTGTTTTCATAGTATCTGCTCAGAATTTCTTCCATTTGGTATTCCTTCCTGTTTTCTTTGTCTTTCCATTTATTTCCGTTCACTTCCTGTACATAGTATATATCGAACAAGTGTTCGTGTCAACAGAAATTTTCCATCCTTTTTTGCTTCCTTACTATAAGACATCCCAAGTCCAATTTCGTGTACTTAAATTGATCAACATGAATTAATCAAAACTTACCAATTAGAAAAAAAACGAAGAAAATCTCAACTCAAATGTAGAAATAATAATCAGACCCGACAAAAACAACTAAAAACCTCGTATGAAATTTACAGGAAGGAGCAGACAGACAATGACAAATTTATTCCATGACACATCCGGTTATATGAGCGCGCGCCATACCATGCATACCACCTTTGGCGGATATGTTTACCTCTCCGACTTTAATACGGACAACAGAGGAAAGGACAATCCGAAAGGCTCTCCCCTGGCGCGCCGCATAGCGTCCGATCAGCGTTTTGACGAACAGTGCGCCACAGACATTGCATTCAGAATTCATTGAGGAGGACGACACATGCTCGACAGACAATATCATCTCTATTCCGTGGACACGGCGAGTTTTTACAGCAATCACGAAAAAAATCTGCATGATCAAAACTTCCGTTTTCATACAGAACAGAAATACATAGAAGAGAAACTCTCCGCTCTGAAAAAGGTTTGCGCTTCTCCCGACACTGATCCGGAATATCAAAAGTGGCTGGAACTGAGAGAGCATAAACGCAGGAAAATCCGGGAGTCCAAGGAGAAGCTTCTCATGCTCCTCTCACATAAAGCGGCGCAAAACGAAGTTTCAGACGGGAACGACCATATCCGGGCACTTCGGGAGGACAGTCTGAACGATACACGCGTAGTCTCCGTGTTCGACTCCGCGCTGAGCCGGACCATCGGCATCGAACAGGATGAACTTACGGATACCATGGTGATCGTACAGATTTATTACTTTGACGTATTCCGCGACCTGTCCTTTTATGGGTTTATGTGGCGAGGCGAAAAATACCAGTACTTTACCTCGTCAGCCGGCCAGATCCGCCAGAAAAAAGCTGTATTTATTAAGGAATGCGTGTGGAACCGGATCAAACTGACTGTGATGTGCGGCCTTACCGTGGACAAGATCAACGCGCTGGGCGGAAACAATGTAAATAAACATCTGGCCTATATGGCTTTGGCCAATTCGGCAACCGACCAATGGAACGATTTTGACATTGACCGCACCATCGTCATAGAGGATTTTGAGACTGAAGTTTACGGAACCTTTGATTTTGTGGATGAGACAGATTATTCCATAACAAGAAAAACCGGCGCCGTTCCCATCACTCACACAGACGGAGCCGGAATGATGCTTCCCTGCGTCTCCCGTAAAAACTTTATGTTTCGAGCCCCCTGGATCAAGGGCCTTCTGGGTGTGTTTGATTTCAGAAAGTTTATTGAGACCACTGGCTGTTCCCCTGTCGTCACAGACATATACGGCAGGGAACACAATGTGATAGACGAGGACATTCAGATCATTTTTACCAAAAGCCAGTTTAAAATGTACCGCTACTATGCTTCCTGGGACGAGTACAAGACCTCTTTTAAAACATACGGATGCAGCGCTGGAAGATGCAATATCGAAGAGGACCGCATCAAACATGCAAAGCTCAATTATCAAATGCTTCAGACGCTCACAGACGTCACCGATCAGGAGGCCGATCTTTTGACCCGCAGCTCGGCAGAGCGGATCAACAATATCTGCAACTCAAAAGAAACCATGATGGAGGTCCTGGGCATCACTCCCTGCAACACGGATATGACCCCCTTCCAAAAAGCCGTGAAACGCTACCCCGCCCTGCTGAATGACACTTACACAAAAGATATCCTTCGCGAGATCAAAGACAGTCTGGTCAAAAAATACCGCAGCGGGAAGCTCGAGATTGTCGGAAAATATACCTTTCTGCTGCCCGATTACTATGCCGCCTGCCAATACTGGTTTGGCGGGATCAGAGAGCCCGAAGGTCTACTGGCGGACGGAGAAGTATTCTGCCGCCTGTTCCGGCAATACAACAGACTGGACTGCCTCAGAAGCCCGCATCTCTACAGAGAACATGCCATACGCTGCAATACTGCCTCCCACACGTACGGAGAACGGGCACACAAGCTTGCGGAGTGGTTTGTCACCGACGGGATCTATGCCGGCTGCCATGATCTGATCAGCAAGCTCCTGATGTATGACGTGGACGGCGACAAGGCTCTGGTGGTGGCAGACCCGGATTTCGTCCGCATCGCCCGGCGGAATATGAGCGGAATCGTACCTTTATATTATAATATGCGCAAAGCCGAGCCCACCGCCATCAGTCCCCAAAGCATTTATGACGGACTGCACGCCGCTTTCACAGGGGGCAATATCGGCACCTACAGCAATCACATCTCCAAGATCTGGAATGACGATGTCTTTTTATACGGCACGGAACAGGAAAAACAGGATGCGCTGGACTGCATTAAGAGATTGTGCTGCCAGAATAATTTTGTCATCGACTATGCCAAAACCTTATACAAACCGGAATTCCCGCCGGAAATACAAAAGGCCATTGCCCGCTACACCGGAAACCGGCTTCCTGCGTTCTTTACCTATGCCAAGGACAAATCCGCCTCCCAGGTGAGGGAGCGCAATGCCAGCCTCGTAAACCGGATCTGCGAACGCATACCGGACAAGCCCATCAACACCCGCGGTCTGCACCTGGATAAACCGGAATACCGGAAAATGATGGCCCGGGATGCAACGGTCTGTGCCGGGGAAGTAGCCGCCCTCTATGACAGGCTGAACAGACAGTATCGCTATCTGATCAACCAGCAAAACACCGGAACAGGCAATCTGCGCTATACCGCCTGCAAAATCAGAGATGCCTTCCGGCAATGCGGATATTCGGACGAAACCATAACAGACATGCTGGTTGCTTATCTATATGGCCACAACAAGCGCTACAAACAATTACTGTGGCTGTGCTACGGCGAACGGATTCTACACAATCTGGAACAAAACATTGAAACAAAAAAGACCAAACTGCTGCAATGCACCGACTGCAGCGAATGGATGGAGCTTCCCGCCTGCTCAAAGACCCGGCGATGCGATAAGTGCCGGGCCGCCTTCCAGAGACAGAAGACCAGACTGCGTGTGCAGCGGTGCCGGCAAAGACAAACTAAAAAGGAGGACCTCACATGATCGTCACACAGGAAAACCTGATCAGACAGATAGCCGCCAGAGAAGACATGCATACAGAGCTTGTCCGGCAGATCTTCAAATCCGCGGAGGACCTGGTGTTCCAGTACCTTTCGTCCACTACCCCGTCCGAAAATACCATTGTCAAGATACTGGACGGGCTCAGCCTGGAATGCAATTACATCCCTGAAAAGCAGATCCACACCTACGACGATATCATCTGCCGCCCCCGCATCCGGGCCAGACCCCGGGTGACCAGATACTACAACAGGAAACTCAACAATTTTAATGAATCTGTTAAAAATCCAGATAGAAAGGCCGGTGATCCAAAATGAAACAGGATGCGTTAAAAATATACAGAGGAGAGGACTTCGTGGTGTCAGACCATATCACGGTCCATCAGGCCACGCTCAATGAAATATGCGATTATGGAGAGTGCGAATATTACTCCATGATCTATCAACTCACTGCCACCCCCCAGTCCATGAAAGTGCAATTGTGGGATATCGGCATTGATTATACCCGGATCAGTCCCTTTGAGTTGTTTTATCATATTTTATACAGGCTCTATCCACAGGAGAGGACCGCGATTCTGTTCGGCGGCCTGGATCTCACCAGATTCAAACAGGGACAGCGCCGGGACACCGGCGCGCCGGTGCTGTATCAGAGCATCTGCGGAGAATCCGTATTTTGGGACGAATACACATACGATATCATCATGGACTATCTGCGACAGAGCCATATGATTCATAAGGATGAAAAGCTGCCTGCAAACGAGACCACCAAAATGATCCTCATCGAAGACGCCCGGGAGGAGGCAAAACGCAATGAGGACAGAGAATATCACTCCCAGTTAAAAAACCTCATCTCCTCCATGGTCAACAGCGAGGGCTTTAAATATGACCACTCCCGTGTCTGGGATATGAAAATAAACGCCTTTATGGATTCCGTGAAAAGAATCTCCAAAATAAAAAATGCGGAGCTGCTGCTGCAATCCGGCTATTCCGGTTTCGGCGTGAGCCTGAAGGATATCGATAAAAAGCAATTGGACTGGCTGGGTGAGCTCGAATAAACCCTTCTAAACTGCAGTCCCGACGCCATGCACTCCATTCTGTAACGCGATGTGAATCCCATTAAAAAAGTCCACTGCGCATGGACGGACTAAAAAGAAGCGGATCAAAATAGTCCATTTCCGCTGGGCCATGTTTTGTGCATATAAGGGAAACAGAAAATCCCGATTCATTTACTTATCCACATATAAAGGAGGAACAACTATGAATTTTAATCCCAATGAATTGATTCTCGAGAAGATCAGAGCCGTGGAGGAATACGATCCCGCAACCAATGAGCTGACCGGAAGATATACCCAGATCGAAGAGCCCAGTCTCAAGACCAGCGCCGACGCAATGGAAGTCACCGACAGCATGGGCGCCACCATCCAGACCTTCTACAATGCCCAGAAGGGTACTTTCGACTTCACCAACTCCCTCTTCTCTCTGGATCTTGCCGCTTCCCAGTACGGCTCCGACAAAGTTGTGGCCACTGACGATCAGAAGATTCGCATCCCGGTGTCCGAGGTCATCACCATCGGTGCAGACCACACTGCCGTACTGAAATATGTCCCTGTGGGCACTGCCGGCGCAGAGGTCAAATACGTAAAAGTCATCAACGAGAACAATACCTTCGGCGAGACTTACGAGGTTGCCGCCACAGCCGGCGAGGGCAAGTTCACCATCGACGCGGCAGCGAAGACCATCACGCTTCCCGAGGGCGTCACAGGTAGAGTATTTGTAAACTATGAGAAGGAATCCTCCTCCGCCGTTCAGGTTGTGAAGAAGACCGACAGCGTACCTGAGGTCAAGACCCTGCTGATCCATGCCATCTTCCATGATCCCTGCAATCAGAATCTGGTATACGCCGGCGTCATCAGATGTCCCAGAGCACAGATCGATCCCTCCAGCACCGAGCTGTCCCTGAAGGCCGACGGCAAGCATGCAGCATCCTATGTGCTGAGCAAGGAATACTGCTCCGACGACAGCAGACTGTTCGACATTCTGGTCTCCGAGGACTGACCGCCAGATAAAGCGATAAATGAATACACAGATCAATACACAAAACACGACACAGATGAATACGCAAAGCAATATTCAGATCAACGCGCGCTGCAAAATATGCGGTAAAGGCTACTATATCTGCAATTCCTGCCGGAAATCCCAGCGTACAAACCCCTGGCAGACCGTCACGAACAGCATGGAGCATTACAAGATCTATCTGGCCGTCCATCATTATACCATATCCGGCGATAAAACAGCCGCCGCAGCGGAACTGCAAAACTGTGACTTATCCGGGCAGGAATCCTTCCTGCCCGAAATCCAATCTGCCATCAAAGAGATCCTTGCCGGATCCTGATCTGCGGGAGGAGGTGATTCCCATAAAAAACATTTATCTCGACCACGCCGCTGCCACCCCCCTGTCACAGGAGACCAAAGAATATCTGATCTCGCTGCTGGACACCTATGGCAATCCCTCCTCCCTACACTCCCTGGGAGGGCAGGCAAGACAGCTTCTGTCCTCCGCACGGGAATCCGCCGCCCGGTTTATCAACGCCCGGCCCGACCGGATCTGCTTTACGGGCAGCGGATCTGCGTCCAACACTCTGGCAATCAAAGGCTGCTCTGCCGAATATAACTGCCGCATCCTCTACTCCCCCACCGCACACAAATCCATTCTGAACTGTGCCAAGGACTGCCCTCACAGCCATCCCCTGACAGTGGACCGACAGGGTGCGATCATTCTGTCGGATCTGGAAAAACTGCTGGACGCCGGTGATACCCCTGCTCTGGCAGTGATCGACTACGCCAGTTCAGAGCTCGGCACCATACAGGACGTCCAAACGATCATTGATCTGGTCCACTCCCGCCGGGGGCTGGTCTTCCTGGACTGCACCGGCAGCATCCCCACGATTCCGGTGGACGTAAACACATTAGATGCGGACATGCTGGCCTTCTCAGCCCACAAACTCGGCGCTCTCAAAGGCTGCGGCGTCCTCTACAAAAAGCCCGGTGTCAAACTGAAGCCTCTGGTCTACGGCAGTCAGGAGCAGGGACTTTGGGGCGGCACCGAAAATATCCTTGGCATCGCCTCTCTGGGCACAGCCCTCCGACAATATGACTACGCTTCCGTATCTCCCCGGAATCGGGATTATGTCTATGACTATGTCCGGCACAACATCCCCGACAGCTATCTGGTGGGCAGCCCGGTGAAACGGCTTCCACACAATCTGTATCTGTGTTTTCGCGGCGTGGACGGAGAGAGCCTGATGATCCTGCTGGACTTAAAGGGCATTCAGGTGTCCACCGGCTCTGCCTGCAACAGCCAAAGCCGCACCGCTTCCGCCGCACTGTCCGCCATCGGAATGGACGAGGCAGATATCCACAGCTGCATCCGCTTAAGCTTCAGCGGCAGAGAAACCCCGGACGAGCTGGATTATGTGTGCCGGACATTAAAAGAAGCTGTGGACAGGCTCCGGGACCCGTAAACCATAAACCTGACAGAAACATACTGACAGAAAACAGCAACAATCAATCACCACATGGGCACATGGGCACATGGACACATGGACGCATGGACACATGGACACATGGACGCATGGACACATGGAAACATGGAATGAAATAGAAAGGAAGAATTTCTGCATATGAATGAAAACCTGTTTCAGATCATCCTCATGATCATTCCCATACTCAGCACCGTCATCACCTATTTTGTGATTCCCTATATCCGGGCAAACATCGACACCGAGAAACTGGCTCAGTATAAGGAATGGGCCTCACTGGCGGTAAAAACGGCGGAAATGCTCTGGCAGGAAACCGGACACGGCAAAGATAAAAAGCAATATGCCGTGGATTTTCTGGACCGCACCGTCAACGCCCGTAAGAGAGTCATCTCCAAAGAACAGATTAACGTGCTGATCGAAGCTGCCGTGAAACAGATGAAGGAGGACTCAAAATGAAAATCAATATCCACGCCGGCCACAACCCGGACGGCAAAATCGCCTGCGGCGCGGCAGGACTCATCCGCGAATCGACAGAAGCCCGCATCGTCAAGGACAAGGTTCTCTCCATCCTGAGAGCCCAGGGCCATACTGTATATGACTGCACAGTAGACAACGGGACATCCCAAAACGATGTGCTCAGAAAAATCGTGTCCCTGTGCAACGCCCACCCCGTGGATCTCGACGTCAGCATCCATTTCAACGCGGGCGCAAACAAAACGGCAAACGGCCGCACCACCGGAACCGAGGTCTATGTGTACTCCGCCTCCTCCAGGGCAAAGGAAGCCGCCCGGCGTGTCGCCGGCGCAATCTCCGCCCTGGGCTTTCAAAACCGTGGCGTGAAATACAGATCTTCACTGTATGTACTGAAACACACCAAGGCCCCCGCCCTGCTGATCGAGGTCTGCTTTGTGGACGATCCCGACGACGTGAGAATCTATGACGCCGATCGGACTGCACAGGCCATCGCACAGGCACTCACGGCAACCAAATGACAGGAAAGGCACAGATACACAATGGACGCGATAACAGAATTGACCAGAATCAACTTCCCCTCTCTGTTTCTCTCAGTCTTTATGACACTCATGGGCATAAAAGCCATCGTATCCATTCTGGAATGGACAGTCGGTAAACTTGGCCTTGAGACGAAATGGATGCGCAAAAAACGGGAAGAACAGGAACTGCTGCTCCAGACTTCACGAAACCTCACGGCCCTGCAGGCACAGCACCTGCATGATATGGAAGAATCCAATCTGCATAACGAACGCTTAAGCGATTCACTGTCGGCCTTTATGAAGGAAATAAGCCAATCCATGGCCCAGACACAAACCCAGATCAGCCAGATCGTGGAACGCAATCTCGGCGAAGACCGGCAGATCGATAATCTGATGATCGCCCAGCGGGAGGTGCTGGCAGATAAAATCAACGAAAAATATAAACTCTATATCTCTATCAACGGCATCCCCGAAGACGAGCTGGAAGAATTCACCAATCTCCACACCGCCTACAAAGGCGTGGGAGGCAATCACAGCGGAGACGCCAAATATGAATACTGCATGCGCCATCTGCGCGTGATACCCGTGGCCAACAAATGGCTGAAGCCGGATCAGACTATCGACAATAACATTCAGGAAAAGGAGCACACACTATGATCAGATATTATTTGAGAAAAAAGAAAGCAGAGTGGAAGGTAAAAGCAGTCCTTTATGAAGCTCTGGGCGGCCTTCTGGACGATCAGAAAGAGCTGATCGACTTTGCCCGCAGACTGTACGCCGCACTGAAGGATGTGCCCGCAGAAAAGCTTCAGGCAGAATTGATCGCAAAGCTTGCGGATATCATCAGCAAGGAGGAAAGCGTATGAATGATACTTATGTGATGCTTCAGGCGAAACTGGACGAAGCAAAGTCCAGAAATAACCTGAATCGGGATATTGCAAAACTCCAAGCCAAACTGGACAAAATAAAATTACAGGCACAAATCGATCCCAAGACAATCGAGAGCCTGACCCGGGAGCTGGAAGTCATAATCAATCCCAAAATCAAAATGGAAGATGCCAAAAAAGAGCAGGAAGAGCTTGCATCCGGTTTTGCACAGATTACTGATCTGTGGGATAAGCTGGGCGAGGAATCGCAGGAAGCGCTGCTGGAAAACTTTTTCGGAGAAAGTCATGCCAAGATCAGCTCTGCCATAGAACTCTTTGACGCACTCCGCGAGTCTGTCAATGCGCTGCAGGAGGGCGGCGGAGACGGCGGCTGGATGCTCGCCCTGGGAATCCTGGTCGAAAAGCTTGGAGCATCCAACATCTTCAAGAACATCGGTAAAGGCCGTATCAGTGTACGGATTTCAAAGCCTATAAACTGTTGATTGTTTTGAATATGCCCTTCATGCCCAAGAAAAGTATGCACGATCATAGTGCATACCTCAAGGGCAGGAATGTGTGAGATTAGTCACCTCACGATGTTCTATAAAATAAATCGTAATTGGGAGCTGCTGTCTCCCAGTGCTGGGAAGCTAAATTATAGTGAATATTACAGTACAGTGTGGCTACAACGCGGCTGGAAACGGCGGACGTGAACGCGCTCCGAAAAGGATGTCAGCAATGACAGGAAAACACACTGTTGGTTACGGGCGAAAGCCCTAAGTAACATGCCCTGTGGAATCGGGCAAGACCACCAATCAGCAACGGAACCCCTAAGTCCGATAAAAACGGATATGGAAGTGTTCACAGAGTATAAACGATTTTGAGTCGAAAGGCTTGTAAGAGGTACTCGAAACCAAGAAGGAAAACTTGCCCGTGACTGGGTAAAACCAAAAGAGTGATGCTGCTCTTCCATCTCCTGACAGCAACTGTGTGACAGATATGGCACAGGAGGCGATGGAATAAGGCACGGAGTTCTCCTGGCCGTAGTGGAAGAAACGGAGAAAACAGGCGGTAATACTACAACAGCCACCTTAAATCCATTAACTATAAGGTTATAAAATCAGATACCTGAATATGTGATTAAAGCAGCCCCGGTAGTCCTATAAAAACAAAATAAAAAGCTGCTGCCATTCCTAAAACAGTTAATATAACAAAAAATAACAGCATATTCTTTATAGCATGGATATCTCTGCCTATATCCATAAGAATATCATCGCTATTAACTTTTTGCTTTGCTTCTATGCTTTGTTGTTGATGTTTTATATTTTCAAAATATTCGGTTCTGTCAGATTGTAAAATATCAGACGCAACTTTCATTGCTAATTCTGTATATCCGCTTTCAGGTTTAACTATTTCAGATAATTCTTCATTAGACATCTTATTGTACTTTTCATAAAGACGATTATATTCACTTGTTTGATTTGATTGCAGCATGTTGACACACTCCTTGGAAAGTCTTATTTATCACATAGCTTATCATAAATCATTAGCAAAAGCAATACTTTAAGATCCACACTTAAAGTAAACAAACTTACTACACTTTAGGCAGCCCCCATAAACTGCGCATTTAAATAGTATGATGTTCAAACAACTACCAGTAATGTTCAGCGATTTAAATAAGCTTGGGATTGCATTATCATCTTTGGACAAGATGAATATTGGAATAATTGGTATAAATTCTGGAAATATTGACGCTTATAGAAATGCATTAAAAGGTTTAAGTTTAGAGCAATCTGTGTTCGCTTTAGCCAGCAAAGGCGTAACCGAAGAACAGATTAGACAAGTATTAGTAACTAACCAAGCTATGGCAGCCGATGTAGAAGCGGCTATTGCAAAAGCAGGTTTAACAACTGCAACAAAAGCATTAACCCAAGCAGAAATGGTTGAGATTGCTGCTCATAACGGTGTTGCAAAGGCTGATGCAGAAGCATTACTAAGCAAAATTGGCATTGCCGCATCTGAAACTGGCCAAACTGCTATCAAACACCAAGTTACTCTTGCAATGTTAGAACAGGCTGTTGCAAGTGGTGCTTTAACCGAAGCTGAATCTGCCCAATTAACAACAATGCTGGGTCTAAATGCAGCAGAAGTAACGAATATTGGAATTACAAATATATTAACCGCTTCATTTGCAAAATTATGGGCTGTTATCACAGCACATCCACTTGGTGCACTTTTAACTGCAATAGGCGCTGTAGCAATCGGAACAGTCACATATATAAATATTACCAAAAAAGAAGCCGAAAAAGCCTTATTAGAAGCACATAAAACTGCTGAGCAGAATTTAAACAATTCAAAAGCATCCTTATCCAATGATAGATCAGAATTGCAATCCCTTACTTCTGCCTTAGAAACAATTAAACAGAAGATAAAAGAAATATCTTCTTCCAGTGCCCCTACTTTAATAAAACAAAATGAATTAAACAAATTATCTGCTACTAATATACAGTTAAATAACCAAATATCTTTGCTCGAAAGCACTATTAAGTTAAAGCAAAAAGCTGCTGCATATGACGCAAAGGCCCTACTTGAAACTCAAGTTGAATTGAAATACTCTACTATTTTAGATAATAATTCAATTGAGTCTCATAATGAATCATATACATACCAAGATCATGCAAAATATCAAATGTCAAGTTTACAAAATGCTTATAACATCTATATGAAAGCACTAAGGGACGGCGATGTTAAAAAGCAGCAGTTAGGTCAAGATTTAATAGATGTCTCATCTGGCAATAGTGCCGTACTTATGTCCCAATTATTAGAAATAATTCAAAATTTTAAGTACGATGACGGATCGATAGTTGAAGGGTATGAAGAAATTTACAAAGAATATATGGGCATTATTTATAACCTTCAACTTCTAACAAATCCAGATACCTTACCGGATATCGCAAAATCAGCAACCCTTAATACAGGAATTAACTATAAAAAAGCATTATCTAATGCAAATAAACTTGCTTATGAAGGAAAATATGAAATTGATAAGCTAGATTCAAACTTTGTCAACGCTTTGTCAACAGCAGGTATTAATGAATCTACTATTAATTATATTTTTCTGACAAAGCAGCGCGAATATGCATTACTTATTGATAAAATAAACCAAAAATATAAACTTTCCGAAATCCCAAATAAAATAAGGCAGGATTATTGGGATGATGACGGGACCGGACACATAATTGTACGCTCTGAATATGTGGATATAAAACCTGAAACCAAAAAGCATCTAGAAGAAATTAATGCTATAAACGGGATATTGACTGAATACAGCAAGCAAAATCCAATTGAATTTCAATTAATTTCCTCTTATGATGAAAATTTTGAAATACTTGATAAGTACATCGAACAAGAACGAGAAAAAGCAAAAAATAGCACTGATTACGTCGGCGACTATATTGTCAATGCTCTTAAACGTGTTTGTACTGAAGCCCAAATTGAAAATTCCAAATTAAATTTCGCCTCTTTCTCCGATATCTTCTCCCTTCAGGATGCCGAGGGTAACCTGACCTCCCTCGGTAAAGTATCTGAATCCCTGAAAACCATACAGGACGCCTATCGAACTCTTTCCTCGGCTGTAGCGGAGTACAATGACAACGGCGTTATCTCATTCGACACCCTGCAATCGGTCATCAGTCTGGGGGACGACTGGCTCGACTATCTGGTGGACGAGAATGGCGCTCTGAAACTGGATCAGGAATCCTTAGATGAATTGACCCGATCCCGCCTGGAACATATGCGGGTTCAGACATTAAACAATCTGATTGACCAGGTAAATCAGATAACGGATAACGCCCATGCCAACAAATACCTGGCATCTACCAACTATGAAGCTGCCGAATCATTTGAAGAACTGGCTCGTACATCCGCACTGGCCGCTCAGAATGCACTTTTTAAAAAAGTCGAATCCGGCGATTTATCACAGGCATACTATGATGCCGTAATCAACAAAATGTACGGCGACATTAACAAAATTAATGCCTTGTTCAATAATACGTCAACTGACCTGTCCGGTACTTTTTCTGCCGCCTCCAACACCCTCATCTCCTTCACCGACCTTCTGGACAAGGAACTGGCCGTGCTGGACCGGAAAATAGAAGCCGGCTACGCAGACTTCAACGACTATATCCGTGACAGACTTTCCCTCATTGAAGACTACTACCGACAGGGCAGGCTCTCCGCCGACGAATACTACTCCTATCTTGAACAGCATTATGACACACAGCTTTCCTATATGGACAAAACCGTCAATGCCGTGACGCGCAGAATCGACAAGGAGATCGACGGGCTGGAAAAACAAAAAGATGCCATCGAGCAAAATTATCAGAAGCAGATCGACTATCTGAATGAACAGAAAACGCTTCTGGAAGACGCCAGCAAAGAACGGCAGCGTCAGCTCAATCTGCAGAAAGCGCAGTACGAGCTGGAACGGGCTAAGAATCAACGCACCACGCTGATCTATTCCGAAGACAAAGGCATGCATTATGTGACGGATGAGTCCGCTGTCAAAGACGCACAGCAGGAAGTGGAAAATGCAGAACTGGACATTCAGATAGCAGAAATAGACTCTTCCGTTTCCAGACTGGAGGAAGCCCGCGACGCGGAGACTGACGCCATCGATGCCATGATCGAAAAGCTCGAGGAATATAAAGAGCAATGGGCCGACATCTCCTCCGCCTATGAGGAAGAACAGGAAAACCTCATTGCAGCCCAGATTCTTGGTCAGGAATGGGAAAACGATATTCTGGACGGACGTCTGGACGTTTTGAATCGATTCAAAGACAATTATATCGCCATTCAGCAGGCTATGGTAGACGCCGCCTATCAGGCTGCACAGGCCATGGCAAACGGCGAAAAAGCAAAAATTGATGATTCATCTAAGGGAAAGCAGGACTACCATTGGGAAGTTGTAGATGAAGAAAATCCCTCCTCTAAAAGCAAGCAATTCTCTACACAGGCAGCCGCTGAGGATTATGCCAGAAAACTGAACAGGCAGAAGGCTGCTGCCTATCATATGACCCTTGATCAGTTTCTTCACAGCGATATTCCCGGCTACTATGTGAGAAAGTATCACACCGGACTGCTGCAGGGCCCTGTGAAACAGCACAGCTTTGATGAAGATTTTAAACTTGTACGCCGGGCCGGTCTGGGTACGGAGGACGTCCCCGCAATCTTAAAAGTTGGCGAAGCGGTGGCAACACCTGAACAGATTCACAATCTCGCAGACAGCATCAGACAGTCCGCACTGCCGGATTTCCTGATCCCGCTGTCATCAGGCTATCCCTTCTCACAAGCTGTAGAGCACTCTTACGCATTACCCGCACAACAGTCAGTAACTCAAAACATCACCCTGACCTGCCCCAATGTCACAAATGATTCGGGTGTGGAATATATTCAGCGCGAATTGGGCCATTTAAGCCTCCGGGCATTACAGGAGTCCAAAAAACGCTAAAGCACTGCTGCCCTGTTTATTTTTAATAGGAAGGATACCAAGACATGGCTATAAACACAGATAAAAATACCGGTAAAAACGCGGATGTCGGCAAGGAGATTCTCAAATCCATTCAGATCATGATCGAACAGAAATTAAACGCAATCCCTGCGGACCAGACCTACGCTTCTGTCATCAAAAAAGCCAATGCCGACAATACCTATGTCATTCTGGACCGCACCGGCATAGAGCGAACCGTAAGATGCTCCCTACCCGGAATCCGCTTACAGGTCATGCAGCGGGTATGGGTAAAGGAGCCCTGCGGGAACTTAAAACACATTCACATATGCGGCGTCTGCTGACAGCGTCTCTGATGCCGCTGCCGCTGACACGATTAACACAAGACAACACAAGGACGGTGAGATTTAAACATGTCAAGACCGATAATAAAAAAGATACTGCCCTTCGACGCCGATAAGGAACAGGATATCTTCCTCGCCTGGACAGGCAGCCGCGCTCATGCCAACCGGATCATCATCCGGAGCAATGAGACAAATGAAGTAACCTTCGACGATACGATTTCTACCTACGAACTCAGACATACCATCCCGGCAGGGACATTGACAAACGGTAAAAGCTGGACCATGGAGGCCCTGGTTTATGACGGCGAAAACATTGCTTCCGCCTCATCTGAAAAGGTTCTGTTTTACACCTTTAAGACACCTGACTTTGACTTTAAAGACATACCGCAAAACCATCAGATCAACAGCGCATCCTTTACCGCTTCCATATCCTACCATTCTCAGGATTGGGAAAATATCAGTTCCTATGTCTTTTACCTGTATGACTCCACCGGGAAACAACTGGTGAAAAGCAATACGATGCATGATATTTTCAACATCGCTTTCACCTACCGGGGTTTGGAAAACAACACAGCCTACGCGATCAGATGCACTGCCGTAACAGTGCATGGGATGATACTTGACACCGGACTTAAGGATATTCAGGTAAAGTATGAAAATCCCAATACCTATGCGCGCATCTACACCACAGCCCTGCCCGAACAGGGCTGTGTGCAGGTGGCCTCCAACCTGATTGTCATTCAGTACAACGGCACCGACCATTTTTCCTATGAGAACAGCATGATCGATCTGATCGGTAAGACACTCTGCTACGACGAAGGATTTCTGATAGAAGACGATTTTACTGTCATCATCCGGGGCAAAAATCTCTGGCAGACAGCGGATATCCTGAAAATGAAAAACGACGGCCCGGGACTGACCTTAAGCTCCCGCATCTATACGGACGAAACGCTGCGCTTCCGGCTGCTTGTACCCAACGGCGTATGCAGCTATTTGCTCTATTCCGATGAACAGATATTCACAGCGAATGATATGGTGACCATTGTCCTTCGGCGCAAATCGAATCTGTATCAGCTTAAGGTTTTTGTTGAGAAAGAGAGGTGACAAAGCACATGTTTATCTGCGGAAGTAACTTTGTAGGCGGCGCGTTGGCCTGTTCGGCTACGCCCACCGCTTTGAATCATATTGATCATATCACACTGCAGAACGGATGGTACGACGATCTCTTTGCCAGCCGGAATACGAAATTTGAAATAACCGGTACATGTCCCACGGAATGGGATTTTGACACAGTCTTATACGCCCCTTTTGACAACAGTACCAATGCCGGCAATGTGGACTGGAATCTGGAGACGGTCACCCATCTGCTGCTCAAAAAAAGAATTGACGGCAGCTTTTCCTGGCAGACTCTGGCCGTCAGGGAGATTCACTCCCTGGATGATTTTGCAATCAATTACCCCGACTATTTCGCGGCCTCCGGAGCTCCCGCCGAATATGCCATCGTACCGGTCTCAAACGGCGTGGAAGGCACTTATGCCACCTCCACGATCACACTCAGCTTTGATAAGCTCTTCCTGATAGAAGGCGACACCGTGTGGAGCACCGTCATCACGGACGGCTTCTGCGACACTACACGCAATATTCCCTCATCCGCCGTCACGCTGCTGAATCACAGATACCCGGTATTTGTGCGAAATACAGCCGCAAACTACGACACCGGCACCTGCACGGGCGCGTTTGTGCCCATGGCGGATCCGGAACACTGCCGGCTGGCATACGGCAGGCCCTACGATTATCAGCGTACCGGTTACCAGAAGAAATTCATGGACTTTTTATGTGATGGTATTCCAAAGCTTCTGAAAATGCCCGACGGGCGCATGTGGCTGGTACAGATTACCCCCAATCCCACAGACACTGCCAATACCGCTTATAATAACCGTTACGTAAGCTTTACCTGGGTTGAAGTTGGAGATGTCAGCTCAGAGGAAGATCTGTATTACTTAGGACTCTCCGATGTATCGGAAGAATGGTGGAACACGTCATGCCTTCCGTGATCACACAGGAGGATCTGACACTTGTTCTCCAACAGTCCGCAGCGCCTCAGACCCCAAAGCTGCGGATTGAAGTGTTAGATTCCAAACAGAGAATTGTGGGAACCGTCTATGGCATTGCAAGCGGCACTCTGTCCATATCCGGCGAATCAGATGTAAGACGCACTGCCAGTCTGACTCTCCACCCCACCCTGACCGAAAAGATCAGGCTGGCTGAGGACAGTCTGCTGTGGCTGAACAAGGATATACGGATTTTCGTAAGCTTATACAATCCAAAGACCAGGCAATACAGAGAATACCCCCTCGGAACCTATGTATACACCGACACTTCCGTTACCTACGACGCTTCTTCCAACAGCCTTACCATAAACTGCGCAGACTTCATGAAGAAGCTGGACGGTACCAAAAACGGTCAGCTTGGAACGCTGACCATCGGCTATCCCGCCTACAAAGAGGATACCGACACCGGCGAAGTACTCTCACGCTATATTATCAGTAAGGCAATCGTCGAGACTTTGGAAAAACTGGCAAATATCACAGATCATAGAATTGACGACATCGGAGAACATAATGCCATGCCTGAATATAATGAAGACTGGGAAACATACAGAGCAGAGAATCAAACCTGGAACACGATTCCCTACGATCTGGAATTCTCGGCAGGCTGCAGCGTTCTCTCCATATTGACAACCCTTCGGGACTTATATCCCAATTACGAAATGTTTTTTGACATGGAATCCAACGCCTTCATATGTCAGCAAAAGCCCCTGTGCTATGAGGACGACCTGTTTCTTGATAACAGCTTCCTCCAGCGGGTACTGATCTCCGAGAATACGGCTGTGGACATGACTGCCGTGCGCAATATCTGTGAAGTCTGGGGCCAGGTAACAGATCCCGATTTCTTTGCGGTAGAATGCGCCTTTGACAGCGACAGCAATACTTATAACGCCACCCTGCCGGTATATCGGGACAAATACCGTAATGGCGACATCATTGCGGTGAAAATTCCATCTGTCAATCAAGAGGCCCCCCTTCTTAACCTGAACAGCCTGGGCGACGTCCCCGTCTGCAGCGACTCCCGCGAGGAAGTTCTCCCTGCCGGTACCTTAAAAACGGGCAATGTATATGCTTTTAAGATCAAAAGACGATATGTGGACGGAGAATATGTCGTCAAAGCCTGCCTGCTGGGCCAGTGGCAGGTACACGCGCTGAACGTCCTGACCAACGGCAGAAAAAGCGGGCAGTCAATAACTACATCCGACGGGCAGACCTGCGAATTGTATTCCAGAGAATACTTTCAGCATTTTTATAACTGTGACCGCGTCGATATGACCATTATCGCCAACTCTCCTTTCACAGTGGAAAAGATAGGAGAGACGCCCGAGGTCAAGACCGGAAACGAGTATGAAACTATTTACTCCGACGATCTGGCCGCAGACCGGGCCAAATGGGAAAACTGGAAAAACTGTCGTCTGACCGATAATATTACCATTACCACCATCCTGCTTCCTTTTCTGGACGTCAACAAAAAAGTATCTTATATAAAAAGCGGCTCCGATACAGAGCATCAATACATCATTTCCGCCGTGTCCCACAATTTTTCCGATTTTACCAGCACCATCACCATGTACCGCTTCTATCCCTCCTATGAGATGCTTTTGAAAGAGGCCGGAACGCACAAAGCCCTGTCCGAATACACCCACGGCACATTGGGCAAATTTACACACGACGAGCTTATCACTGTCATCAGCGGCCAGGAATTATAAAGGATAACGCTCTGACTGATACCTGGCATATTCCTTTTCCGCAAACTGATATGGGAACGTACAGAAACCGAAAGGAGGATTACCCCAAAAATGAGTAACTATACGACCTACAAAGCTCTTGTAAAACCGCTGAGCAACGAAAAATACGATATCTCCGTCGCAAATAAAAACGCCGATACGATAGACTCCGAGCTGAATAAACTGGATCTGAAAGCCCGGGGTCTGGAGACGGCCCTGACGGAGGAAACCGAACGGGCCGCGAATGCGGAGGCCGGTCTCAGAAGCGGTCTGACACAGGAGATCAACCGTGCCGGCACGGCAGAAAACAGACTCACAACGGATTTAAATGCAGTTTCATCTACCGTAAACACAATGGGCAGCCAAATGACTGCCCTCACTGACCGGATTGATAATCTGCGCGCCGAGGATATCGGCGCACTCTCTTCACACTACGGCGGAGTAATCGGAAATCCTGACGACCTTCACCTGCATATAGAAGGAGACGGCATTACCGGCGATACCAATACAATAATAAAAGGGATCCTGAAAATAGACGCTTCAGAAATAGACGCAAAATGGGTTAAGGCAATAGACGGCGAAATAAATAACCTGAATGCCGACACAATATATGTTGGAGACGAAACCGTGCAGGCTATGGTACAGAGAATGATCGACGCGTCTGTTCCGCCGGAAGATATGATTGACAGCAACGGGAACCTGAATATGCAAGGCCATAATATTTTGGGAACGAACAAAATATTTGCGCAGGGAACAAACGGATTTGAAATGGACTTCGACAGCCTCACGGATTTTGATATGGGCTGGCGGGGCGGCAGCACCAATCCCACTACCGTAGATTTTCCGATTGGACTGCACTTGTCCAAAGGGGGAGTCGGCACGGCAGAATTAAAAGTTGGCCAAAGCCTCTTAAAAATAACAGATCACACAGCAGAACTTGCAAACCGGTTAAACAAAACATCCGTCTTTCTCAACGGGAATACTTTGAAGCTCTCTTCATTGGGCAGTGATAACATAACAGGAGATATCGAGATAAGCGCTACCGACGATATATCAATAAATTCAGAAAACTTAAGCGTTAGCGGCAACAATCATTTTGCGGGGAAAAAATTTGAAGTTACAACCTCTGATCAAATCATAATGACAGCTGCAAGCTCCTTCAATGCAAATGGGACTAACGTAAAACTGACCAGCAGTAATACAACGAACATCTACAGCGACAAAGCCATGCACATCCATAACCGGGGCGGAAAGCTATATATGGCTGCTAACAGTGAAATATATTTAATTCCCGGAAAGACAGTATCGGCAGACTGGGATAGTACGCCCCAGAAATTCCCCAATCGCGTTAAAGTCTTCGGTGACCTGCAGGGTATCGGCACTCCCGATCTGGGAGCAATTGATAAAGTATGGGGCAATATCTACGCCCAAAACGGGACAATTCAGACATCTGACCGAAACGAGAAAAACACAATAAACGCCCTGCAAACGGAAAAATCAAAAGCTTTCATCCTGGGCCTGAAACCCGTAACCTATAAAATGAACAGCGGCACATCAGACAGAACACACTGGGGGTTAATCGCTCAGGACGTGGAGGCTCTGCTGGAAAATCTGGGAATAGATTCAAAAGACTTTGCAGGCTTCATTAAGGCGCCTAAAGCAATTGACAGCCAATATGACTATAGCCTGCGCTATGACGAATTCATTGCCCCGATGATCAAAGTTATTCAGGATTTGAGCAGACGCGTGGAAGAATTGGAAAAACTGATTCCAGAGCATTAAAGAGGAGAATTTTATATGTCAAAATACGAAAATGAATTCAGTAAGTTCCCTTTCCAAAAAATTACAAAACATAATTTCAAAAATGTTGATGACAGTATTGCGTCCGTAATCAATGAAATCAATGGGCTGCGGGCGAAAGGTCTATATAATCAGGCCGCACACATCATTCAGGATAACCAGGACACCCTGGCCCAGTATATTGCCGATGCCACTACTTTCCGAACGTGGGAAGAGGAAATATTTAACACACAGACATACGCAAGACAAATACAGCAGTCCATACATTTTGACGAATCAGAACCGGATTGTCTGGAGGGCGATGTATGGATCGCAGACTGAGAGGGAAGAGATGAATACAACCCAATACTATTCTTTGGAGAAACCGCTCTCCACAGAGAAATACTCCGTATCAGTACAAAATACCAATATGGATCTGATAGACTCCGCTCTGAACAGAATAGAGTTAAAAAACCGCACTCAGGACAGAGCATTGACTGAGCATGCTGAAAATACTGACAATCCTCATCATATTACCAAAGAACAACTTGGTTTGGGTAATGTTGATAACAAATCTTCTGTTGCCATCCGATCCGAGATCACAAAAGATAATGTTGTCAACGCACTTGGCTATACTCCCTATACCCAAAACGAAGTAGATAACAAATTCTCTTTATTTGAGTCAGCGATTGACTGGAAGGAAGCTGTTGAAACTTTTGATGACATTGCAGCTACATATCCTGAACCCGAAGACGGCTGGACAGTCAATGTCAAGGATACCGATTATACCTATCGCTATAACGGCGCTGAATGGATCGCCATCTCCGCAAATGCGGTTCCCAAAGCAACTTCCTCTGTGGACGGTCTGTTAAGCAAAGAAGACTATGTAAAAAACGCAGAAGCTTATAACCACTCGCAGACTGCCCACGCACCAAGTAACGCTGAGAGGAATCTTATTTCGGGAATACAAAAAAACGGCACTGATCTGCCTATAACGAATGACAGAAAGATAAATATCACTGTCCCGACAAAACTGTCTGAACTGGAGAATGACGCTGAATTTGGCGACACCTGGAAACCCAATACTGCATCCAGCGAAGGATATGTAACTTCAGGAAGAGGTCATGCGAATAAAGTCTGGAAAACCGACGCTGACGGCAATCCCGCATGGCGAGATGAAAATGGAGCAGGGAGCGCCTGTCAGTCAGTAATTTCTATTTCAGCATCAACATTGGACGAATTGGCGCAAAAAATAACAAATTATCCTATTGGTTCTGTTTTTCGCTTTAAAGACACTGGTAATATATTAGGCTTGAATGTCGGCTGGATTACTTTTTCTGCCGAATATCAAAATGCATACGACAATGAACTTTACTCCTGTGAAATCACACTTACCATTACTGTTTCCAGTGATGTTTATAATCCTCCAATCAAATTACTGATAATTGGCAACTCCAAGAATGGAGTCAGCATTGCAGCTACCAAGAGATTGGCAGATATGGACGAAATCAACGCCATAAAAAAATCTGTCAGTGATGGGAAATCGTTAATTGCATCTGCCATCACTGCGAACGGTGTAACGACAGCCGCAGATGCCACCTTCCAGACTATGGCGGATCATGTAAATAATGTCCGGAGCGACGGAACCGCGACAGCGCAGCAGATACTCAAAGGAAGCACTGCCTGGGTGGGAAAGAACAAAATTACAGGGACAATGACTGATTATACAGGCGTTGTCTGTGAAATTAAGGATGTAAGAAATGCACCTGATAAGAATAGATTGGAGGTAGCTGTGCCGCAGGGATATCATGCATGGTCCTGGAATGGCAATAGCTATGAATATCTTCCGTATTCTAAACTGGCAACTACGATTGGTCTCTCAGCCGATAAAATTGTACAAGGTAATACTATTTGCGGTATAACCGGCAACAGAGGGGGATATAAAAACTACCATAAAGTGTGCAGTTTAAACAGTGGCACATGGTCAGGTATGGTGTTGAGTAATACAACATGGACGTATTTGGCTACTACTACCGTAAAGGCTTCCTCTTGGGTATATAATCATAATCTTGGCTTGGATATTAGTAAGGTTGAATTGCTCTTCTTTTGCATATCAGAAGCAACATATGGATTGAGATTTAATAAAGGTGCCGATAGTTACGAATATATGCATACATTCGCTGTAACAGGCAATAAAAATGGACAATTTAATGAACTATATATTGATACTGTGGAAAAGGCCGCATGTTTAGATTATCAGTGGAGAACTTTACCTTTTAGCAGTAGTTCGGCCAAGATAGCAGATATGAATGTTAAATTATTTGCAAATTCTATTGAAGTTAATTTTTTTGCTTCATCCAGAACAGTGCCGCTTATGGTACATTCTACTAATCCGAACTTCGAATTTAGTATTTTTTATCAATAATCCTGAAAAAATCTTATATATCAAAATCCAAATTGGACACAGGCATATACAAAACAAATGTAACAGTTCATATTTCTGACAAATCTGAACCTGATTATTGAAAGTAGGAAATATAGACTGGTAACAAGGCAGGTGAAAACAAATAATGATAGATGTTGAATCTCAATATCCGATTAAGATCGATCCAATACTATTCTTTCAGGATAATGCTCTGGATAAATCGGATATTATCAACACATACAACAATTTAATATCTCAAAATCAATATAATAAAGCAAATGAATTTATTATTCAGCATGAAAATATATACCGACATTCTGCTGGCTATTTTAATGCGATTGAAAACCGCATTGAAGCTTTACAGGAGTATCTGCTAACAAAAAGATCAAATGAACCGTTTATATATTCTGATGTAGAACCTACATCTACTCAAACAAATGAAAATATGATTTGGATCGAATAAGAGGTGATTATATGGCGATTAAAGAAACAATTGTATCTGGAAAAAGACTTAGACGTTTTGTTAATGGAGCGTGGGAACGAATTTCATTCTGGCATAAAGCTAGTGACTGTGAGTTCAATGACGGCACTAATGCTCAAGAAAAACTTGGAAATATTAAAGGGATCACTGATTCCACATCCGTATCTGAACACGGATATGCTGCCGATGCTAAAATCGTTAGTGATATATATAATAGTTTGAATACACATGATAAAAAATTTATATTTGATTACCAAGATGGACAGTTTGGATATAATACCAGCGCAACTAGAGGCGAAGAAACATTTCGCAGTTTTAATACGATGGATAAATATAAAAATATCAAATTTTTATATGATAAATATTTATACACAAATGTTAAATTTAGTGATTCAAATGATTCTGTTCAAATTAAATTGCAATTACATGAACCATTATTAAACAGTTATAAAGTATTTATTGGTCTAGCATGGGGTGACATTACTGGTTATGGCATTGATACTTTTGCTCTACGGCCTAATGAACATGGTACTTCTGCTTCTAAAACCGTAAATTATACAACATTTTATAATGATAAATCAAATATTTTTACGGTAAATTTTACGCTTTCTTCTTTTGATCAGTTAAATGATATGTCCAAAACATTATATTATGTATATACTTACTTGACTAATTTTACCAAGCCTGAAACAGCAATATATGATTCAGGAATTATTGAGGTTTCATTAATATCCAGTGATCAAAGCATAGTTAGCAAAATAAACGGAAATGCTCGAATAGATATCAAGGATGATTTCACTTTTGTAATTAATAATGATACGGATAGATTTGGTGATGCAATAGTGTCAGATATCACTCCCGTTTTTAAATTAGATAAAAATACATTATATCATTCGGGATTGTCTACTTCATCTACTGGCTCAAATTTAGTCTGGTCATATGGACAATTTCTCAGAAAATCATCTTCATCAAAACGATATAAAAACTCGATAGCTAGATTAACTAACGAAAAATCTGAACTAAATCCTAGCAGATTGTATGACATAGACGTTGTAAGTTTTCGCTATAATGACGATTATCTACCTCAGACGGATCAACGCTATAATGTAGATATTCCCGGATTTCTTGCAGAAGATATTTATGAAAAATATCCAATTGCATGTAACCTTGATAATGAGGGACGACCTGAGATGTGGGATATAAATATTTTATTTCCAGCAACTTTAAAACTCATTCAGGAACAGCATGAAGACATAGAAAAGTTAAAACAAGAAATTGCTTTACTTAAATCAACAAATAATTGATAATGATTTGTACAGCAAAGTGTGTAAACAAATTTATTTTTTCGGCGGTCTTAATTGACCGCCGTATTTATTGTATGGCAATCAGTTAAATAGCAGTATCTCACCATTTCGATAAGCTTCATATAAAAGCAGCAGGTCATGCTCTTTCAGGTATTGGTAGCAGGTAAGGAGCTCAATAAATCCGGCGCAATTATCAGGGAATACCGCCCTGCGATAAACGCTGATTGCCCGTGCAGGGTATTCGCTCTAAATCACACCGCCTTTATAACCTTTTGTCTATAATATTGTTACAGATAAGAGGCATCCTCTACTGCTTTGAGGACGTCTCTCATCTGTAATCACCCACCCTTTACTTCTCTTCTATCCCTTCTCCAACTCCCAGATATACCGATCTCTCCTAAAATACAGGCACACGCCGATCCCCGCAAACGCAATCACAAAAAACAGCAGCGCCGCGCCGGAGCCTTTTCCCGTTCCAAATACTTTCACTAATATACTTCCTGCGCTCTGTCCTGCCATAATCGGTTCAAACACCAGATCCACCAGAAAGCCTCCCAGAAAATAGCCAATGGGTATGGTAAAAAACTGCAGCGAATTTCTTACAGAATAGACTCTCCCCTGCATCTGTTCCGGCACACGAAGCCGCAGTATGGCATCCAGATTGGTACTCATTAACGGTATCGCTATCCAGCCCAGAAATCCGCCGATACACCAGACAAACGGAGTTCTCCCCAAAGCCAGCAGGAAATTCTCCGTACTCATGGAAAACAACAGGCAGTTGCAGATTACCCCCACCCGGCTTTTGGGCTTTTTAATAAAAGATGCCAGAATACTTCCGATAAATGTCGTGATTCCAATCACCGCATTTACCAGTCCCAGCACCTTTTCACTGCCGCCGTTTCGTGAAAGCAGCATGGCTGGGAATGCCGCATCATAGACAGACGCCACCAGATTAATTGCGGCCAGGAACAAAATCAAATCAAAAATTCCCCGCTCCCGCTTCAAATACACCACACCTGTCTTCACAGCCTCCAAAAGCTTCTCCTTCTCCCCTTCCACCGTTTCGCTCTCTGGAATTCGAATTCCAACAGCAAGCGTGACAAACGCAATCATAAAAGTAAACAGATCAAATGCCACAATGGCATCCATTCCGGCGATTCCCAAAATCGCAGTGGCTATGATTGGCGTCATGATAGAATTCAGGGAACTGGAAAAATACCGCAGACCGCCCACCCGCTGATAATACTTCTTTGGCAGAATTCTTGTGGTCGCTACTTCCGAAGCCGGCTGCTGCACCGTGTTCATCAGACCGTTTACCCCATTAATCAGATACAGATGCCATATGCGCAGAGCGCCGCCGTGTAGTAACAACATCATGATAACCGTTGTCACTGCCGCCACGGTATCACACACTAACATGATAATTTTTTTGTTCCACCTGTCGCTTAGCGCTCCGGCAAAAATGCTGAACAGCACATATGGCGCATAAGAACTGACCATCAAAAGTGCCGTCATCAGGGCGGAACCGCTCTGCGTATAAGCCCAGATCACCAACGCATAACTTGTCATGGCACTTCCCAGACCGGAAAAGGACTGAGTGAGCCAAAGCAGGAGAAATATTTTCATCTCGGATATTGTATCAATATATTTTACGTACTTTTTCATAGACTTTGCTCCTTATCAAATATCTCAATATACAACTCGGGTATTCTCAAAATCTGCAAAGTCCCAGAGCAGTTCTCAGACTCGCTCCATGCAATCCTGCCCTAAAAGACTTTGCATGGAGCCTCTGCAATGCACAAAACCATGACGCTTACCTCCCCTATCACATATTAACCTTTTATATGCACCTTTACTATTGATACTCCTCATTCTAACGTCTGATCAACTTTACGTCCAAAGTCATGGGCATACATCGGGCATACCTTTCAAGCCAATAGAAGCATCCCACTCCTACAAAATACATCATTTCTCCAAATCTGATTATATCACAGTCAGCTCTTAAATTACAGTTTTGCATTCATTTTTCTAAAGGCCTTTGTCTAAAGGCAAACTTTACATGATCAAGGACATAATCAGGTTCATAAAATTGCCATTGTTGCCTATTAAGTAAAATGGTATAATAAAATAACTCCGGATTTGAAAGGAAGGACTTTTGAGATGAAGTTAAATACCATCCATCACATCGCCATTATTGTATCTGATATTCAGGCAGCAAAGGACTTTTATGTCCATAAACTCGGATTTGAGGTAATCAGAGAAAATTATCGGGAACAGAGAAAGGACTGGAAACTGGATCTGAAAATCGGAGAAGGCGCAGAGGCTATTGAATTGGAAATTTTTGCAGAATCAAATCCGCCTGAACGAGTCAACCGGCCTGAGGCCTGCGGTCTGCGCCATCTGGCTTTTCATGTAGAGGATGTTGCGGCAACAGTCGCAGAATTGAAAAAATGCGGAATCACATGTGAACCGATTCGATATGATGAATATACACACAAAAAAATGACATTTTTCTTTGATCCGGACGGCCTGCCATTAGAACTTCATGAATAGTTTTTGATAAAATGAACAGCTCTTGATACATAGAGCATATAATGCATGATGTTCCATATTGGTAACACGCTTTACCGGCTTGGTTCTTGAAATGTTTTTTATTCTCCTCAATAATAAATGTCATAGAATGCAAATACTGAAAGGAGCTGACACTTATGGCAGAGTTTGGGGAACAATTAAAAAGAGCGCGGGAATTAGAGGGATATACACAACAATCTTTTGCAGAGAAAATTTATGTAACGAGACAGACTGTCTCAAGATGGGAAAGTGGCGCAAGATATCCGGATCTGCATACTACTAAAAAAATTGCCGAGGTACTAAATGTTTCAATTGACGAATTATTATCCGGTGAAGAACTGCGGGCAAACATTGAAAAAATACCAGTTTTAGAAAAGAATCCTGAAGTTATTATTCAGACGGTAATCTATTCAATTGCTTGTTTATCCTACCTGCTTATGAGTTTCTTCTCATGGAAGGAAGTAATATTTCCAAATGACGCATTAAGAAATACACCGGCTGGAAACATAAGTGTTATAACGATTATTAAGCTTTCCGAATATACAATAACTGCAATTTTGCTGCTGATTGGTATTATATATTCTTCTAAAAGGGAAATTACACCAACTAAAATTACATTTATTGTAAGTTCACCATATATTTTTCATGCAATCGATGTGTTAAGTTCGTATATAGAGATTCAGATCAAACATAACGGGTATTTTCCAGTGTTGGATTTTTGCCTGGAATTATTGATACCAATTATATGTGTAATAGGCATTCGGTTCTTTTTTGTTAGGAAAAGTACGATATTGACATATCTTATCATTTGTGGAATATGTTCAGCATCTTTAGGATATGTATTATATGGATATTTACTGCATTTGAGAATAGCTACGGATTTGGGGTTTGTAATTAGTACAATTCATGCGCTTGGAATGATTGGAATATTTATTCTTTTGTGGTATCAGGCATATATTTATAACAAAAGAAAAAAACTTGCAATCAGAGATTAAGTAAATTTAAGTGGTAAGTAATGAGGAAATGCCCGGCAGGAATGAATAATGGCTCTGAGGGCAGATTTACTGAATAAAATAAAAAAAGCGGGAAGCCTGATTTTTCAAGCTTCCCGAAAGTTTAACCGAATGCGGAAGATGGGACTTGAACCCACACGGCATTGCTGCCACAAGATCCTTAGTCTTGCTCGTCTGCCAGTTCCGACACTTCCGCATCACACAAAATATATAATAACACTACGCCTTCCAAAAGTCAATCATTTTTTTCCAAGCAGATTCCAGCAGCAGGTTCCAGTCAGCCTATCGGATCCATCCCCAGCAGATGGCCAGAAACTCTCCCAGAAAGTACATACCTCTCAGCCAGATAAAAATACCCGTTGCCGCAAGCGCCATCCTGCATTTCCTGTCGTTCCTGCTTCTTAAAACAGCCCCCGCCTGAGAAACGATGACACAAAGCAATAGACACATGGTTCCGAAGGACGCTCTGTCAGGATAATGAGGCGACAACACCATGGCCCCCCAGGACAACAGCGCACCTGCAAGCAGAAGCACATCCCTTTCCCTCAACCGATTGCCCAGCACACAGACATTCACAAAAACCAGCGCCGCCGTCACCAGGATAACCGGGAACAGATACTCCCAGGCGCCCTTGCACACGCCGTACATTCTGAGAAAAATCTGCCACAAGGTTCCGTATTGACTGCTGGCCACCTCGGCGCTGCGTACGCTGTTTCCGGGTGCTATGATCATCAGCACACTGCCCGCCAGACAAAAAAGGCTCCCCAACGGCATCCAGAGACGGATGGTCTGTTTTCTTTTCCTAAGCAGCATCATGACCATCAAAGTGAGCACCCACACGGCAGGTCCCATATTCTCGTTGGTCCAGCCGCTCAAAAGCCCCAACACGGGAGCCAGCAACAGGAAACCGGGTATCTCCTTTTTCTGATCTGTCTCCGCCTGTCTCAGATACAGCCACAAAAATCCCAGAATCAGCACGGTAGTATAGAGATAATTACATGCCCCGGTCTGCCAGTACATGCTCATCTTCCAATTGGCATTCAGTCCATGCAGGAATCCCACCGTCAGCGTCACAAAGGCCAGCCGCCTCTCTCCTGTCACCGCATTGATCATCCACGCCAGCAATACGATCATTGCCACATTCAGCGCATCTGCCACAGGTTCGCTTAAGCATAGCAATATGAGCTGCGCAACGGTGTGGGCCACGGTACGCCCGCCCCAGTTGTTATAATGCCAGATCTGCGCCTGCAGAATATCCTGTAACGAGGACAGCGGCCTCTCGGCAAAAAGCACCGTGCCATACCACTCGTCGTCCATCATCACAGGCACTTCCCGCTGGGTCAGCCACATGCAGGCAAGTCCCACCAGAAACAGAACTATCCAGAATAAGCTGTCCAGCCCCCGTTTCCTGTCATCTCGCCCCATACGTCCCTGTTTCATATCAATCCTCTCCAACCGGCTTATCTCACCGGCACTCCCACATTATTCTGACCTGATCAGTCAATATTATTATTCCTGTCCGAAAGATAAGAAAAGCACAGGTGAGCGCATACCCACCTGTGCCAAATGTTTCAGTAAAGCGATCAGCGCTGTACGCGTCCGGAAGCATCGCCGCCTGCCAGAGTCTCAACTTCTTTTCTGGAAACCAGATTGAAGTCGCCGGGGATGGTGTGCTTCAGAGCGGAAGCTGCCACACCGTACTCAAGAGCAGACTTGAAGTCCTTGCCGTCCACGAGACCGCAGATCACGCCGCCCGCAAAGGAATCGCCGCCGCCCACACGGTCAACGATGGGATGAATGCTGTACTCCTTGGAGTGATAGAACTCCTTGGTGTCTCTGGAGTAGATACATGCAGACCAACCGTTATCGGAAGCGGAACGGCTCACGCGCAGGGAGGAAATGCAGTACTCAAAATTGTAATCTGCAACCATCTGCTCGAAGATGGACTTGTAGCCTGCCAGCTCCAGATCGCCGCTGGTAACGTCAGTGTTGCCGGGCTTGTAGCCAAGTACCAGCTCAGCATCCTCCTCGTTGCCGATGCAGACGTCAACATACTTCATCAGATTCTTCATAACCTTCTGAGCCTTCTCGGAAGACCAGAGTTTCTTACGGAAGTTCAGATCCACGGAAACTTTCACATTGTGCTTCTTGGCAGCGATCAGAGCCTTCTCGGTCAGCTCTGCAGCGCTGTCGGATACGGCGGGAGTGATACCTGTGAAATGGAACCAGTCAGCGCCCTCAAAAATCTTGTCGAAATCAAAATCAGCCTCGGTTGCGGTGGAGATGGAAGAATGTGCTCTGTCGTAAACTACCTTGGAGGGTCTCATGGAAGAACCGCTCTCCAGATAGTAGATGCCGAGTCTCTCGCCGCACTTTGCGATATTTTTGGTCTCAACGCCATACTTTCTCAGCGCCGCCACTGCGCACTCGCCGATCTCATTGTCGGGAACAGCGGTAACGAACTCTGCATTATGGCCATAGTTAGCAAGAGATACAGCCACATTAGCCTCACCGCCGCCGTAGCATACGTCGAACTCGTCTGCCTGAATGAATTTCTCGTTGTTGGGGGTGGACAGTCTGAGCATGATCTCACCCATGGTAATTACTTTTGCCATTGTTGTTTGTTTCCTTTCCTGTTTTTCGCTTTTAATATTATCTTTTTATTGCCTGAACTTTGTAAATTGGCCGTACGGCCGGATAATCTTACTTCTGAACAAGATGCACTGCGAAACCGCCGATCTCTTCCTTCAGATAAATAGCCTTCAGACCGCCCTTTGCATCCTTCTTGGCAGTATTCTCATCAAACTCAACGCCCAGAACGGTACTGAGATAATTGACTGCTCTCTCGATATAATTGGTGCGGATGGCAATGTGGCCGTTCTTGCCCAGATAAGGAGTCTTCATAACCTCCAGAGCGGTACCTGCAAACACCGAGCTTCCGCCCACCTTGGCGGGCATACCGAAGATAAATCCGAAACGGTTTGCTGCCTTCTCTGCTTCCTCGGCATTCTCTGCATTTACACCCACATGAGCAAGCTCAAATCCCAGCATGGTCTGAACTGCCTCGCGGGTCAACTGCTCGATCTTGTCCCACTCACCCGCATTGATCAGATCGCCGGGAACCATCCAGGAACCGCCGCAGGCGATGATCTTGGGGAAGTCGAGATAAGAGGTCAGATTCTTTGCGTTCACGCCGCCGGTGGGCATAAACTTCATATTTACATAGGGAGCCGCCATAGCCTTGATCTTTGCAAGACCACCGGACTGCTCTGCAGGGAAGAACTTCACGACATCCAGACCAAGCTCAATGGCCTGCTCGATATCGGAGGGGCTGGAAGTACCGGGAGTGATGGGCACACCCTTCTCGATACAATACTTTACGGTCTTGGGATTCAGGCCCGGGCTCACAATAAATTTAGAGCCTGCAGCCACCGCTGCATCCACCTGCTCCGCGTTCAGGACAGTTCCCGCGCCCACACACATATTGGGAAAATTGTCCGTCATAATCTTGATAGCCTCTGCCGCCGCACTTGTGCGGAAGGTAACCTCCGCACAGGGAAGTCCGCCTGCGCACAGAGCCTTTGCCAAAGGAAGCGCATCCTTTGCATCATCAATTTTTACAACCGGCACAATACCGATCTTGCTGATTTGCTCTAATACTGCGTTCATATAATCCTCATTTCCGCCGCTTGGCCGCGGCTAATATTAATCATACTATTCTCATGAAAACGATCCGGATTCATCTGCCCCGGGAAGCGTTACGCCAGCACTTCCTTCACCGCAGCCGCAATCTTGTCGCACTTGCAGTTGGCAAAGAAATATTCCTGGAATTTTGCACCGGACAATGCGCCCTTTACAAGATCTCTGTCCAGATTCTGAAGGATGGTCACCATGTCGGTATGAGTCACTTCCTTTACCTTGTCCAGAATCTTTTTGTTGCGCTGTTCGGGCTCCACTCTCTCGGGAGGGTATCCACCGCCGCCGGGAGCGCAGAACAATTTCTCAAACGTATACTCCAGATTCAGCTCGCCGCCCCACCCAAAATTCTCCGCAAAGGGAAGAGCCACACAGTTGCCGTCGTTTACCTGAGAGAACAGATAGGCGTCAAGGGGAGACTCGATATGCCCGCAAAGCACCCTGGGGAAGGAATTGCAGGCAAGCATGGCACCCTCGCCGGTGCCGCAGCCGGTGATCACATAATCCGCCGCGCCGGAGTTGAGCAGTACCGCTGCCAAGATACCGTTCTGCACATAGGTGAGGGAGTTGGGATCCTCGGCACCGCACATGCCATAGTTAAACACCTCATGCCCCATGGGCTCCACCACCTTTTTCAAAGTGGCACAGATCATCTCATTCTTCCCAGCCTGACTGTTTTCATTGATCAATGCAATCTTCATATTCACAAACCTTTCTGCTGATTGATACTTTTTTCTCCGCGGAAAATGCGAAGCATTAATTCTTTTCGTCCTTAGCTGGGCTGCTTTCCGATATAAGCAAGAATACCGCCGTCAACATAGAGGATATGACCGTTTACCGCATCGGAAGCGCTGGATGCCAGGAATACTGCAGGACCGGTGAGTTCCTCAGGATCAAGCCATCTGCCTGCGGGAGTTCTCGCACAGATAAACTCGTCGAAAGGATGTCTGCTGCCATCTGCCTGTTTCTCGCGAAGAGGCGCTGTCTGAGGGGTAGCGATGTAGCCGGGTCCAATGCCGTTGCACTGAATATTGTACTGAGCGTACTCTGCACAGATATTCTTGGTCAGCATCTTCAGACCACCCTTACCTGCAGCGTATGCAGATACGGTCTCACGGCCAAGCTCGGACATCATGGAGCAGATGTTGATGATCTTTCCGCCGCCCTTCTTGATCATGGAAGGAATAACTGCCTTGGAAACAATGAAAGGAGCGTTCAGGTCAACATCAACTACCTGTCTGAACTCAGCGGCGCTCATCTCGGTCATGGGGATACGCTTGATGATACCTGCGTTGTTCACCAGGATATCGATCACGCCAACCTCCTTCTCGATCTGTGCCACCATGGCATTTACGGCATCCTCATCGGTAACATCACACACATAACCATGTGCCTTGATACCTTTCTCTGCATATGCGGCAAGACCCTTCTCCAGCTTGTCCTGCGCAAGATCGTTAAAGCAGATGGTTGCTCCTGCCTCTGCATATGCGGAAGCAATGGCAAAACCAATACCGTAGGATGCACCGGTAACCAGTGCCACTTTGCCCTCCAGGCTGAAATTAGTGAAATTGCTCATGTTATCTCTCCTTTTCTTTTTAAAAATTTGCTTACTGCATCAGATCTTTTTACATCAGATCTTTCATGGCCACGCCGTCCATGTCGTCGAAGTCCTGATTCTCACCCACCATACCCCAGATGAAGGTATAGGCTCTGGAGCCGCATCCCGAGTGGATGGACCAGCTGGGGGAGATCACTGCCTCCTCGTTTCTCATGACAATATGGCGGGTTTCCTGAGGCTCGCCCATATAGTGCATCACAAAAGCGTCCTCGGGCATCTCAAAGTACAGATAAACCTCCATACGTCTGTCATGCGTATGACAGGGCATCGTGTTCCACACACTGCCGGGCTCCAGCTTGGTCATACCCATCTCGAGCTGACAGCTCTCCACCTGTCCGGGGAGAATGTACTTGCAGATGACTCTGTGGTTGGCGTCCTCCAGGGAGCCAAGTTCCACTTTATTCTCATCCTTCACGATCACCACGCCCTCCTCGGGAGTACCCTCAGGCTTGATGAGCACTGTGGGGCAGGTTCTGTGTGCAGGAGCAGAATTCAGATAAAATTTTGCGGGATTTGCGGAATCATCGCTCTCAAAGACAATGTCCCTGGAACCCATTCCGATATACATACCCTCCTTAAAGCCGACCTTGTACGTCTTCCCGTCAACGGTGATCGTACCTGCGCCGCCGATGTTGATGACGCCCAGCTCTCTTCTCTGACAGAAATACTCGGCCCGAAGCTCGTCTCCTGCCGTCAGCTTAATGGGCGCTGCCGGCACTGCCGCACCTGTGATGATTCTGTCAATGTGGCTGTATACCAGCTTGATCTCGCCGGGCACGAAAAGATTCTGGATCAGAAACTCTTCTCTCAGACGCTCTGTGGTATAATGTTTCACATCTCTTGGGGATACTGCTGTTCTAAGTTCCACCTTACGCCTCTCTTTCCTTGACGGAAACCGTCTGTACGCTCTCATCAGTCCGCATTCCGCCAATTGTGATTTTCATGAAAGTATTTTAAGTATAACACAAACTCCTGAGCAATTCTACCATAAAACTTACAATTTATGAAAAATTTTAGTAAATGCTACCAAAAGAAATGGTTCTGTTATCCGCCTCTGAATATTTAAAAGCCCCGCAGACCATGCTTTACACATTCGGTCTGCGGGGCTCATTGTTTTCAGCTATCGTCAGTTCGGTACAAAAATCGCAACATCGTCTTCCAGATTCTCCCGAATCTCAACCATATCCTCTGACTCCTGTACCATACCCTCCTGCTGACCCGGTTCAGCGGCAATAGACTGCTCCTGATCGTTGATCATAAAAAAGCCGATCCCGACACCCAAAACAGCTATGACTGCCAGACCCAAAAACACAAATATTTTTTTCTTATTCATAACTCCCTCCTCTTAAGATATCTCTATACTGCCGGATCATACTATGTAATATCCCGTGTATGTTATGGTTTTACTCGATTTATTGTGAATGGAAAAACTGTATGTTCCTGACGGGAATATACTTTTAAGGATTATCGTTCCATTCCAGCCGTTGGTGGTTTCTGTGGTCTGGAGCACAGTATACTCATCCGTTTTTGTATTATATAATTCAATACAGCTTGCACCCTCAGTATCCTGAGCGATATTGACTTCTATTTTGCTTCCCCCGCCCAATGTATAAACATTATCGCCACGGCCGTAACTGCGGGCCTCTAATGTCCAGTTTACATTGGCCTTATACCTCGGCATCACAGAATTGTCTTCCCCTTTTACAGCCGGTTCATAATAACCGAGCAGATTCCCCTCGTCATCCGTCAAAAGATAAACCTCCGCCCCCGCAGCCTTCTTTTCCATATACTCCCGCAACACTTCATCCGTTTCAAACTCATCCGTTGCATACTCATCTGTTGCATACTCCTGCGCCGCGACGGTTTGAACATTCATAAAAAATGCTGCGATCATCAAAGATGCCAAAAAACACTTTGTTACGCTTTTTAACAGGTTTCTCATAGCTGTTCTCCTCTCCTTGCTGATTTTGATTTTAGTTTCTGTAAAATAGTTGCAGTTCCGTTATTAGTATAATAATTTATTATTTATTATTTGTCAACTAAATTTTTCCAAACGGCCAATAATTTGTAAACAATAAAAACGAAACGAGAAACACAGACTGTCTGTATTTCTCGTTTCGTTTTTATTTTCTTCTGCAGTTCTCTACATTTCTCTCTTGTATTGATAGAAAAAGTCCTTCAAACCCGTGAGCGCCTTAGCCAGGATCGGAATCTCCTCCTCATCCATGGTGCGCATCATGGCATCGACCATTTGCATATGGTATTTTCTGTGCTGCTCATAGGCCTTAAGTCCCTTGTCTGTCAGCCTCACATTTACCACCCGGCGGTCCTCCTCGCTGCGCTGTCTCTCCACATAGCCCTTCAGCACCAAACCGTTCATGGACGTGGTAAGAGACCCCACCGTGATGCGCAGCTTTGCGGCCACGGCGGACATATTGCCGCCCTCAGGCCCCACCGCGTCGATCACATGCATTTCATTGTTCGTGATATCGCTGTACTCGTCCGTGATGATCACATCCTCCTCCAGACGCATGATCTCATTAAAGAGATGTACCAATACATCGTTAAATACTTCCCGGCTGTCCATCAACCTCTCACCATCCTCAATATTTACGGAATCTCTGATAACGCTGTGCCAACAGCTCCTCCTCGTCGAGATTTCCGTACTGTATCATAAATTCTTCAATGCCCTGCGCAAGCTGTGTCAGCACTCCGTCCATGGTCTCTCGGGAGAAGCCCTCCCGCTTCGGGAAGGTTCCCTCCTCCTGTACCACACGCTCCACAATCCCCAGCCGGTACAGATCCCGGGCCGTCAGCTTCATCAGCGCTGCCGCCTCCCTGGCTCTGGAGCCGTCCTTCCATAATATAGAGGCAAATCCTTCCGGAGACAGCACGGAATATACCGAGTGTTCCAGCATCCAGACCTGATCCGCCACCGCAAAGGCCAGCGCTCCTCCGCTGCCGCCCTCTCCGATCACGACAGAGAGCAGCGGCACTCTGACGCCGAACAGATCGCAGATATTGCGGGCAATGGCCTCGCCCTGTCCCTGCTCCTCGGCCTCCATGCCGCAGAAAGCTCCCGGCGTATCCACAAAAAAGATCACGGGCCTCCCAAACTTCTCCGCCTGTCTCACCAGTCTCATGGATTTGCGGTAACCGTCGGGAGAGACCATGCCGAAATTTCTGGCGATACAGCCCTTGGTGCCCTCACCCTTCTCCTGAGCGATCACCGTCACAGGCATACCCCGAAAAGTGGCGATTCCGCCGATGACGGCCGGATCGTCGCGCAGATACCGGTCTCCGTGAAATTCCACAAAATCAGGGAAAAGTTTCTCTATATAATCATGCCCCACAGGACGTCTCTTATCCCGCGCAAGCTGCACATGTTCCCATGCATGTACCGATGCGGAAGATTCTCCGTATATCATACCTTCCGACCCGCTGTCCTGTCCAGTGTTTTTTTGTGACATATTTAAGTTTTTACAAAATACATTTTCATAAGTTTTTTTAGTTTCGCCACAGTGCAGTTCCAGCAGTTTTGCCAGATACTCACGCATCTGCCCCCGCTCCACGATGGCATCCAGAAAGCCGTGTTCCAATAAAAATTCCGCGCGCTGAAAATCCTTGGGAAGCTTCTGCCGGATCGTCTGCTCGATCACTCGGGGCCCGGCAAAACCGATCAGCGCTCCCGGCTCCGCCAGGATGATATCCCCCAGCATGGCAAAACTGGCAGTCACTCCCCCCGTGGTGGGGTCCGTCAGCACCGTAATATATAAAAGCCCCGCCTCACTGTGTTTTCTCACGGCGGCAGCAGTCTTTGCCATCTGCATGAGAGAAATGATCCCCTCCTGCATTCTGGCTCCTCCGGAACAGGTAAACAGGATCACCGGCAGACGCTCTTTTGTGGCCCGCTCAATGGCTCTGGTGATCTTCTCACCCACGCACTCGCCCATACTGGCCATGAGAAAACGTCCGTCCATGACCCCCAGCACCGCGGTAATACCCCCGATCCCAGCCCGTCCGGTCACAACGGCCTCACGCAGTCCCGTGCGCTCCTGCAGCTCCCGCACCTTCTCCCCATATCCTTTATAGTGCAGGGGATTGGCACCCGCAAGCTCCGCATCCCACTCCTCGAAGCTTCCCTCATCCGCAATCTGTGTCAGTCTGGCATAAGCGGGAACGCGGAAATAATTGCCGCAGCGGGGACAGATATAGGCCCCCGCCACAACCTCCTCCACAAATACCGCCGCCTTGCAGGCATTGCATCTGCGCAAAAGTCCCTCAGGAACCTCCGGCGCACTCTCTCCGCGCTCTCCCAGAGGGATATATTTTGCTGTCTTCTTAAATAAATGATTACTCTTCAATCTTCACACCGCCGATTTCATGATCTTTTAAAAAATCCACATTTACATTGCCCGCCTGATAGTCCGCATCGCTCAGAATCGCAAACTGATAATCCACATTGGTGTCCACGCCGCCGATGATCACCTCGCCCATGGCGCTGAGCATTTTGGCGATAGCTCTGGGTCTGTCCTCGCCGTGTACGATGAGCTTTGCCAGCATGGAATCATAGTAGGGCGGTATCTGATAGCCGCTGTAGATCCCCGTGTCCACACGGATTCCCTGCCCTCCGGGCAGATGCAGGGTGGAGATACGCCCCGGGGACGGACGGAAGTTCTTCTGCGGATTCTCAGCATTGATCCGGCACTCAATGGCATGGCCCTTGATCTGCACGTCCTCCTGACGGATGCTCAAAGGCATACCCGCCGCAATCCGAATCTGTTCTTTGATAAGATCCACATCCGTCACCCACTCAGTCACCGGATGCTCCACCTGAATGCGGGTATTCATCTCCATAAAATAAAATCTCCCGTCGCCCTCCAGCAAAAACTCGATGGTGCCCGCACTGACATAGTGCGCCGCCCGTGCCGCGCGCACCGCGGTCTCACCCATCTTCTCCCGAAGCTCACATGAGACTGCCGGCGAAGGAGACTCCTCGATCATCTTCTGATGCTTTCTCTGAACCGAACAGTCGCGCTCCCCCAGATGTACCACATTGCCCTCGTTATCGGCCAGAATCTGGAATTCAATATGCCTGGGATGCTCCACAAAATGTTCCAGATACATATTGTCGTCGCCAAAGGCCGCCTGAGCTTCTTTCTGGGCCGTGAGAAAAGCCTTCTCGAACTCCTCCTCCGAGAAAGCCGTCCGCATGCCTTTACCCCCGCCGCCCAACACTGCCTTCACAATGACGGGATAACCGATGTCCGCAGCCAAAGCAAGGCCTTCCTTCACCTCCCGCACGGGATGATCCGTGCCGGGAATCACAGGAACTCCCGCAGCCACCATGGTATTCCTGGCCGCCTGCTTATTGCCCAGATCGGCGATCACCTGAGAGGGCGGCCCCACAAACGTCATGCTGCACCGCTCGCAGAATTCCGCAAACCGCGCATTCTCCGACAGGAATCCGTATCCGGGATGAATGGCGTCCGCCCCGGTGATCATGGCTGCGCTCATGATTCTCTCCATATTGAGATAGCTGTCCGCGGAAGGCCCGGGCCCAATACACACCGCCTCGTCCGCAAGCTCCGAATGGAGGCTTCCCGCATCCGCCTCGGAGTACACTGCAACCGTCTCGATTCCCAATTCCCTGCACGCTCTGATAATCCGCACCGCGATCTCACCGCGGTTGGCGATCAATAACTTACGAATCATGCTCTGTCTTCACTCCTATCGATCCTTTGAGAGAATTCTTTGACTTATCCCACGGCAAAAGTCAGCTCTGCCTTCACCACCAGCTTCTCACCCACAAATGCCTTCGCCTCGCCGACGCCCACCGGACCCTTTTGTCTGATGATCCTGGTCTCTAAGCGCAGTCTGTCCCCGGGTACTACTTTCCCCTTGAAGCGGCAGTTGTCCACACCGCCGAAATACGCGATCTTCCCCGCGTTCTCCGGCACGGATAAAATAGCCACAGCCCCTGCCTGCGCCAGCGCCTCCACGATCAGCACACCGGGCATCACCGGCTCCTGTGGGAAATGTCCCGCAAAAAAATCTTCCCGGAAGGTCACACATTTGTATCCGATGGCATACTCCCCCGGCACATAATCCTCGATGCCGTCCAACAATAAAAAGGGATGCCTGTGAGGGATGATCTCCTCTATCTGCTTTACATTCAATGCATTCATAAAACTCCTGTCTGCCGCCTGTGCGGCCTCTTCTGTTATTCCAGACAAAACAGCGGCTGTCCGTACTCCACCGGCTCCCCGTCCTGTACCAGAATTTTTTTCACCACACCGTCATAATCACTCTCGATCTCGTTCATCAGCTTCATGGCTTCCACGATAGCGAGCACCTGTCCCTTTTTCACCTGATCTCCCACGCTGACATAAGGGTCTGCTCCCTCGGCAGGAGCGGCATAAAAGGTACCCACCAGAGGAGATGTGACGATCTTGTCCCCGGCCTGAACCATATTCTGACCGGCTGCACTCTCCCCGTCTGTACCGAGTCCAGCCTCCGCCGCAAAAGGAACTTTCCCAACCGGAACCGCAGCAGTCTGGATATTCCCCTGAGACGCATCCGCCAAAGAGACAGAAGCGGCAGCAGGCTGTCTGCCCCTCATGGACAGCTTCAGTCCCTCCGTCTCATATTTGAAAGAGCTCAGCCCTGAAGCAGCCACATGATCGATCAGCCCGATGATCTGTTCGTATTCCAGCATTCCCGACATTCCCAGCGTTTCCTGCCTTTCCGATATCTCCTGCTTATCCATTTTATACATTCTCTCCCTTCACCCAGCGTTTTCTTCCTATTTCATTTATTCCGTTTCCATATACTTTTTCACAAGAATCGACGCGTTGTGTCCGCCGAACCCGAGAGAATTGCTCATGGCATAGTTGACATCCTGAATCACCGGAGCGCCCAACACATAGTCCAGATCCAGCTCCTCCTCCGTCTCCTGTGTACCAGCGGTGCGGTGGATAAAGCCATCCTGAATGCTCTTGACACAGACTATGAACTCCACGCCGCCGGCCGCACCCAGAAGATGACCGATCATGGACTTGGTGGAATTGATCTTAAGAGTATAGGCTGCATCCCCGAAGGCCGCTTTGATGGCTCTTGTCTCAAACAGATCATTGTGATGTGTGCCGGTGCCGTGAGCATTGATATAATCCACATCCCCCGGCGCGATGCCCGCCTCCGCCATGGCGTCTGTCATGGCTCTGGCCGCGCCGCTTCCGTCCTCCGAGGGGGAAGTGATATGATAGGCGTCTCCGGTGGCGCCATAACCTACAATCTCGGCTAAAATACGTGCGCCTCTGCGCCGGGCATGTTCCAGCTCCTCCAGGACCACGACGCCCGCTCCCTCTCCCATGACAAATCCGCCTCTGTCCTTGTCAAAGGGAATGGAGGCCCGCTCCGGATCCTCGCTGGCGGTCAGCGCTGTCAGCGCCATAAACCCGGCTACACCGATGGGACAGATGGCCGCCTCCGTTCCTCCTGCAAACATCACATCCGCGTCATTGTACGCGATGGCCCGAAACGCATCGCCGATACAATGGGTTCCTGTAGCGCAGGCTGTCACCACATTGGTACATTTGCCCCTTGCCCCGGTGGCAATGGATACATTGCCTGCCGCCATATTGGCGATCATCTTGGGAACCAGCAGGGGATCCACTCTGGAGGGGCCTTTTTCATTTAATTTCAACACAGCCGTCTCCGTAGCCTGCAGACTGCCCACACCGGAGCCCACGATCACGCCCACCCGGAACGGGTCCTCCTGCTCCATGCTGATTCCGGCATCCTCCATGGCAGACAGAGCCGCCGCCACCGCATACTGGGAAAACAGTTCCATCCTTCTGGCCGATCTGGAATCCAGATACTTACCCGGGTCAAAATCCTTTACCTCAGCGGCAAGCTTCACCTTATAATCCGCAGTGTCAAACCGCGTGATCCGGTCTATGCCCACCTTCCCCTGCTTCACCGCATTCCAAAAGGTTTCCACATCATTTCCAAGGGGAGTCACAGCCCCCATTCCCGTCACCACAACTCGTCTTTTCATGCCAACTCCCATCTGCCCGCCTCAGCGGGCACTCAACTCCGCTAAATTCCTGTCACATACTCATGCCGCCGTCCACACCAAGCACCTGTCCGGTGATGTAGGAGGCCTGTTCCGACACCAGAAACGCCACAGCGTCCGCCACATCCTCCGGTCTCCCGAAATGTCCCAGCGGAATGGCTGCAGCCGCATCCGCCCGCACTTTCTCGGAGAGCTGCCCCGTCATATCCGTGTCTATAAATCCGGGAGCCACGGCGTTTACCGTAATGCCCCGGGAGCCCAGCTCCTTGGCCGCACTCTTGGTCAGACCGATGATCCCCGCCTTGGAAGCCGCATAATTAGCTTGCCCTGCATTGCCGTGCAGCCCTACCACGGAGGAGATATTGACGATCCTGCCGCCCCTCTGCTTCAGCATCTGTCTCGCAGCCTGTCTGATACAAAGGAAAGAGCCCTTGAGATTGACGTCCAGCACCCTGGCAAAATCCGCTTCAGACATAGCCATTAGCAGTCCGTCTCTGGTGATCCCCGCATTGTTGACCAGAATATCCAGCCGTCCGTATCTTCCGATGATTTCCCTGAAAAAAGCCTCACAGGCTCCAAAATTGCTGACATCACAGCCATAGCTTATGGCCTCCGCGCCCTCCGTTGCCTCCTCGATCTCCCGGCACACCGCTTTCGCCGCATCGGCAGAACCGCTGTAATTGACCACCACCAGAATTCCCTCCGCCGCAAGTCTGTGTGCGATGGCCCTTCCGATTCCCCGGGAGGCGCCGGTGATGATAGCCACTTTTCTGTCCGTTCCCGATTCCTTTTTCATATATTTCCTCACATTCCGCCGCCAGAACGGCATGATCGTCACGCTCCGGCGCCCGTTTTTTTCAGAACCTCATTCAGGTCCGCAACCGTCTCGATATTGTAGACCGTCACATCCCGGTTTATCTTTTTCATAAAACCGGTGAGCGTCCTCCCGGGACCGATCTCCACAAAGGTATCGACGCCCTCTGCGATCATGTTTTCCACACTCTGCTGCCACTTAACGGGAGAAGAGATCTGTCTGGCCAGGAGCGCCTTGATCTGGGCGATATCCTGCACTGCCTCCCCGGTCACATTTGTGACATACGGAATATTCAGGCTCTTAAGCTCCACATGTTCCAATTCCGCCGCAAGCTTCCTCCCTGCCTCCGCAAGCATCTCCGAGTGGAAGGGACCGCTGACTGTCAGCTCCACAACCCGCTTTGCCCCGGCTGCTTTCAGAGCTTCCATGGCGGCATCCAGCGCCTGACGCATACCGGTGATCACGATCTGCCCGGGACAATTGTAATTCGCAATGCTCACCTTTGCAATCGGCTCCAGAATCTGCTCGATGACTCCCGCATCCATGCCAAGCACCGCGGCCATTCCTCCCTGCCCCGCGGGCACGGCCTCCTCCATGAGAAGACCTCTTTTCCTCACTGTCACAATGGCATCCTGAAGACTTATGGCTCCCGCTGTGGCAATCGCACAGTATTCACCCAGACTCAGGCCCGCAGTGATGTCAGGATGCAGTCCATGCTCCTCGATTACCCGCTCCATAGCCATGGAAGTGGTCACCATGGCTGCCTGTGTATACTGTGTCTGATTCAGTCTGTCATTTTCCTCAAAACAAAGCGCTTTCACATCCATGCCAAGCCATGCGGTAGCTTTCTCATATATCTCCCGGGCCGAGGCATACTCTTTGTAAAAATCAAGCCCCATGCCCGCCTTTTGAGCGCCCTGGCCCGGAAACATAAACGCAATCTTACCCATATTTCCTCCTGTTTTGCCGTTCAGACGGCGTCAGAACCGACATTAAAATCAACTTTGGTCTTCGACAATACCGCTCCCGCCTCGTTCATGAGCTTCTCTATAACCTCCCGGCAGGTAAGAACTTCTCTGATCATTCCGGCACACTGACCCGCCATGACATTTCCATTCTCCACGTCTCCCTCCACCACGGCACGCCGAAGCCCGCCCACAGTCATAAGCTCCAGCTTCTCAAAATCCACGCCCTCCGCCTCGATGCGCAGATACTCTCTGGTCATCTGATTGCGCAGGCATCTCACGGGATGGCCGGTGCTGCGGCCCGTCACCTTGGTGTCGATATCCTTGGCTTTTAATATGTACTCTTTATAACGCTCATGTACCACGGCTTCCCTGGTGGCCACAAAGCGCGTTCCCAGCTGACAGCCCGACGCTCCCAGCATAAACGCCGCCGCTACGCCCCTGCCGTCCGCGATACCGCCGGCCGCAATGACAGGAATCTGTACGGCATCTGCCACCTGGGGCACCAGAACCATGGTGGTGAGCTCACCGATATGCCCGCCTGCCTCCGTGCCCTCGGCCACCACGGCGTCAACGCCGCTGCGCTCCAGACGCTTTGCCAGCGCCACGGATGCCACCACGGGAATCACCTTGATTCCGGCAGCTTTCCACTGCTCCATATACTTCTCAGGATTTCCGGCCCCGGTGGTAACGACAGAGACGCCCTCCTCCACCACAACCTTTGCCACATCTTCTGCATAAGGACTCATGAGCATGATATTGACGCCGAAGGGTTTATCTGTCAGCTTTCTGGCCGCACGGATCTGTTCGCGTACCCAGTCCGCAGGTGCGTTGGCAGCTCCGATAAGGCCCAGTCCTCCGGCCTCACTGACTGCTGCCGCCAGATGATGCTCCGCCACCCAGGCCATACCGCCCTGTATAATGGGATACTCGATCCCCAACAATTTGGTGATTTCTGTGTTCATACGCGCTTCCTCTCTTTTTGCGTTTGGTTCTATACATGCAATTCTATGCGTTCAAATATTTTTCCACATCCCCAAGCGTCTTGATATTGGGCAGTTCCTCGGAGGGGATTTCCACACCTGTGGCCTCCTCCAAAGCCATGACCAGCTCAAACAGATCCAGTGAATCCGCGTTCAGATCCTCCTGAAAAGAAGTCTCCGCCGTCAGGGTTGCCTGATCAACTCCCAGTGATTCCGCTACGATTTCTTTAATCTTGTCTAACATGTTCTGTTCTCCTTTTCGTTTTAAATACTTTAATTCTTTACATACGATTACCAGACGATGAGGCTCGCCCCGTAGGAGAGTCCTCCGCCAAAACCGGCCAGCACAAGCTTCATGCCACGCCGAAGCTTTCCGGCCCGGTTTAACTCATCCAGCAGAATCGGTATACTTGCAGATGAGGTATTACCGTACTCCGCTATATTCTGGGGAAACCGCTCCGGATCTCCTCCCAGCCGTTTTGCCACCGCGCCCACTATGCGGGCATTGGCCTGGTGCAGCACAAAGTAATCGATTTCCGCAGGAGCCACCGCTTCCTGTTCCAGAAGCTCTGTGATCACACGGGGAACTCTTGACACCGCAAATTTAAACACTTCGCCGCCGTCCATGCGCAGAAAAGGATGCGGTTCCCGATCCTCCGCAGAAGTTCTGCGATTCCGGCTGGCACAGGTGAGCACCGCTCCCCGCTCTCCCTCGGAATGCGTCACCTGAGCATAACGTCCCTCCGGCTGTGCCTGAAGCACTGCCGCACCCGCGCCGTCTCCAAACAGGATACAGGTGGATCTGTCCTTCCAATCCGTCAGATTGGAGAGACATTCGGCCCCTATGATCAGAGCCGTATGGTAGAGCCCCTGCGCCAGATAGGCCTGCGCCGTGTTCAGGGCCAGCAGAAACCCCGTGCATGCGCCGTTTAAGTCAAAACAGGTCGCCGCCCCGGCTCCCAGCGCCTCCTGAACCTGACAGGCCGTACAGGGAACAAGATTTTGGGGCGAGACCGTAGCCACTATGATCAGATCCACCGCCGCAGCCTCCAGTCCCGCATTCTCCAGAGCAGCTCTCCCGGCGCCTGCTGCCAGCGAAACGGTGGACTCCCCGTGTTCCGCCACATGGCGTGTAACGATTCCTGTGCGTTCTCTGATCCACTCATCATTGGTATCCACCATTTCAGAGAGTTTATAGTTATCCCAGCTCTGCGCGGGTACACAGGAACCCGTCCCCAGTATTTTTCCGATCATAATGGTTCTCCACTCTCCATATACTTTTCTTTTAAAATATTTTGATTTTAAAATCAATTACTTTGCTTTTCAAATTATATCATTATAAAAGTATTTGTCAACCATTTTTTTCCGCAATCTCGCTTTTTCTTTTTTTCACTTTTCTTTTTTTCGCTTTTCTTTTTTTCCTTCCATTTTAGACATAGCTGTGATATAATAATTTTGTTCGGATTCTCAGATTATCATCTATATGGAAGGCATCCAAAACAGATCGTCCAACTCACATGGGGGTATAGCTCAGTTGGGAGAGCGCTTGCATGGCATGCAAGAGGTCGTGGGTTCGAATCCCATTATCTCCATTTTCATTGTTTAAGAATGAGATAAAAGTACATATAAAGGAGATTGTCATGAGATTAATTACACGTTCAGACTTTGATGGTCTTGCATGTGGCGCTCTTCTGAAGGAGGCCGGCATTATCGACCACTGGAAATTCGCACATCCCAAGGATCTGCAGGATGGCCTTGTGGAGGTCACAGAGGATGACTGTCTGGCCAATGTCCCTTATGTAGAGGGCTGCGGGCTTTGGTTTGACCATCACTCCAGCGAACATGAGAGGCTGCAGCTCGCCGGCAAATATAAGGGCGAGAGCCGCATCACCCCCTCCTGTGCGCGTATCATTTATGAGTATTACGGAGGGAAGGAACGCTTTCCCCAGTTTGACGAGATGATGGTGGCCGTCGACAAAGTGGACTCCGGCAATCTCACAATAGACGAGATCCAGCATCCTGAAGGGTGGATTCTGATCGGTTTTCTCATGGATCCCAGAACCGGACTCGGCAGATGGCGCGATTTTACCATCTCCAACTATCAGCTCATGGAACAGTTGATAGACGCCTGCCGCACCATGAGTACCGACGATATCCTGAACCTTCCCGACGTAAAGGAACGCATCTCTGTCTACAATGAACAGACCGAGAAATTCATGGAAATGGTAAAGCAGTACACACGCGTGGAGGGCAATGTCATCATCTCCGACTTAAGAGGCGTGAATCCCATCTACTCCGGCAACCGTTTTCTGATCTACAGCATGTATCCGGAGCAGAATATCTCCGCCTGGATCGTGAGCGGACGCGGCGGGCAGGGCTGCTCTGCCGCAGTGGGATACAGCATTTTGAATAAAACCTCCAATGTGGACGTGGGAAGCCTGATGCTCAAGTACAACGGCGGCGGACACAGAAAAGTGGGCACCTGCCAGTTCTCAGATGAAAACATGGATACGGAGCTGCCCAAGATGCTGGCAGATCTTCTGGCACTGGCAAATCAATAAATGAACCATAATGAAAGAGCTGCACCGGTCATGTAACAGTCCGGCACAGCTCTTTCTTTCTCTTATTTTACTCGACTACCCAAGTCTGCCTTAAACTCTAACCTGTGATATTCGTCCCGAAATACTTAACCGATATCTCACTCAGTACGCCTTCCTCCCTGAGTTCGGCAATGGCCTGATTCACCGCTTCCCGCAGACTCCGGGAATCCTCTCCGCTGCGCAGAGGAATGCAAACATGGGACGCCTCCTCCGTCAGCGCGGCCACCTTCAGATCAGCCTCCGGGTGTACATTCATATAGTCATAAAAAGTCACCTCCGCATTCAGCGTGGCGTCGATCCTGCCCTGCAGCAAAAGCTCGATGGTTTGATTCAGATCGTCCACTCCCGTGGCGGTGGCCCCGTAGCTCTCCGCAAGCTGCGCATAGGTGCTGGAAATCGTGTTTGCGGTGGTCTTGCCGTTCAGATCCTCAAAGGATTGAATATCCGTGTTGTCGCCATTAACAATGATGGCAGTCTTGATATAACCGTAAGGTTCGGAAAAATCATACTTTTGTGCCCGCTCCTCTGTATACTCCACGCCGTTCACCATAATATCATAACGCCCTGCGTCCAGTCCGGCCAGAAGGCCATCCCACTCGCCCTCCACAAAGACTGCCTTTACGCCGAGTTTTTCCGCAATCTTCTGTGCGACCTCCACATCAAAGCCCACAAGCTCATCGTTTTCGTCATGATAAGTCCAGGGCGCCCAGGTTCCCTCCATGGCCACTGTGATCTCCCCGGCTTCCTGAATTCGGGCAAGCTGATCCTTCTCCCCGCCTGCTCCCGAAGAGGCATCGTTTCCGGGGGCTTTGCCGCCGCAGCCAGCAAGTGCAAATGCTCCCAGAACAGTCAGCAAAACCACATATTTCTTCCAATTCCACTTCTTCATCTCTTCTCCTCTTTCCTCCATAATGGCAGATATCATATTGCATCATATAAAATCTGCTGAATATCACAAAACAGCAAATCCGGTTTCACGTCCCGCGCTCCTGAAGAGTGCGCAGAAATTCTCTGCTCCTATCCTCCCTTGGGACGTCAAAAAAATCACTGCTGGCTCCTGTCTCCAATACCACGCCTCCGTCCATGAAGATCACGCGGCTGGACACCTGCCTCGCAAAAGCGATCTCATGGGTCACCACCAGCATGGTCATTCCCTCGTCGGCCAGCCCGCGCATCACCTGAAGCACCTCCCCTGTGAGTTCAGGGTCCAGCGCTGAAGTCGGTTCGTCAAAAAAAATGATCTCCGGACTGGCGGCAAGCGCCCTGGCAATGGCCACACGCTGTTGCTGGCCTCCGGAGAGCTGATGGGGATAATAGTCCTCCCTGTCGGAAAGTCCCACCTTATTCAGCATGAGCCTTCCGATCTCCTCCGCCTCCTGCCGCTTCTTCTTTTCCGCGACGATCAGGCCTTCCGTCACATTCTGCAGCGCCGTCTTATTGCTGAACAGATTAAAGCTCTGGAACACAAATCCCGTCTTCCTGCGGATCCGGGCGATATCCCTTCTGGACATCTTCCCCATGGCAAAGCGCTCTCCGTCAAAGATATAATCCCCCGCATCCGCCGTCTCCAGAAAGTTCAGACAGCGCAGCAGCGTGGTCTTGCCCGAACCGCTGGGTCCCAGAATCGCCACCACATCTCCCTTATTTACATCCAGATCAACGTCCCGCAGCACCAAAAGACCGCCAAAGGACTTGCGCAAACCTCTGACCTCTAACATGGCATCCTCCTCCCTGATCGCGCTCATACCCGCAGTCTCCTGCGCCCGGCCGCCTGCTTCTGCATGGGCTGACGGCCATAAGTCCGCAGCCGCTTTTCTCCCGCCCGCTGAACTCCGGTCAATATCGTGCAGAACATCAGATAGATGAATCCCACCTCCAGATAGAGCAGCAGCGGTTCATAGGTTCTGGCAACAATCCTCTGGGTGGACATAAACATCTCCGCCACAGTGATATTCGCCGCCAGAGAAGTCTCCTTCAGAAGTCCGATCAGGGAATTGGACAGGGGCGGAAACGCAATGCGCAGCGCCTGGGGAAGCACAATCCTCCACATGATCTGCATCCACGACATCCCCACGCAATATCCGGCCTCTATCTGCCCCTTGGGCACGGATTCCAATGCCGCCCGGATAGTCTCCGAGGCATAGGCGCCCTCGTTGATGGAAAATACGATCACCGCCGCCGGAAAAGGCTCCAGCAAAATGCCCAGACTCGGCAGTCCGTAAAATACCACAAAGAGCTGCACCAGAATCGGCGTTCCCCGGATCACCCACACATAAAAACGCGCAATCTGTTTCAACACCCGCACATTTGCAAACTGGATCAGCGCCACAAGCACCGCGATCATAAGCGCAAATACAAAAGAAATCGCCGTCAGGGGAATGGTAAGCTTCAGTCCCGGCAGCAGGATCTTCCAGAAAGAATCTATGAAAATTTCAACCCACCTTTGGTTCAGGAATTCTTCAATCATATCCGCTCTCTTCCTTTTATTGTATACTATAACACTATGAAATGCTCAGGGCAAGCTTTATTTTTTAGCGCACTTCTCCAAGAGGCAGACAGCCTCCGTGGCCTCCGTGAAGGGAAACATATCTACCCCCACCGCCCTTCTGACCTGATAGCCATGCTTTTTCAGATACTTGATATCCCGGATCAGCGTCTCGGGATTGCAGGACACATAGACCACCCTCGACGGTCCAAGCCGGACCACCGAACTCAAAAACGCCTCGTCGCTCCCCGCCCGGGGCGGGTCCATCAACAGCACATCCACATTGCCCTGCGCAGCCAGATCTGTCAGGAACTTACCCGCATCATTTTGATAAAACCGGATATTTTCCACACCGTTTCTCTTGGCGTTGACACGCGCGTCCCGTACCGCGTCGGCGTTTGATTCCACGCCGATGACGCTGCCCGCCTGTTCCGCCGCGATGATTCCGATGGTCCCCGTACCGCAATAGGCGTCCAGCACAGTCTCCCTGCCTGAAAGCTGCGCATATTCCAGCGCTTTTTCGTAAAGTTTTTCTGTCTGCACCGGATTGACCTGGTAGAAAGACTTAGGCGAAATGCGAAAGGTCTTCCCGCAGAGCACATCCTCTATGTAACCCTTTCCGTAAATGATCTGTTCTCTCTCCCCCAGAACCATGCTGGTACCCCGGCCATTTACGTTGACAACAATCGTTGTGATCTCCGGGTGTTCCTTTCTGAGCGCCTTCACAAAATTATTTTTGGAGGGCAATATGGGCGAAGCCAGAACCAAAACCACCATGATCTGTCCCGTGGCATGGGCCGTGCGGACCAGCACATGGCGCAGCAAACCGTATCCCGTATCCTCATTGTACGGCCGTATCTTAAATGAGGGCAAAAGCTTTCTGATACTGACAATGATAGCGTCAGCCTTCTCATTTTCGATATAACAGTTGTCCACCGGCACAATGCGGTGGCTGGCGGCCTCATAGATTCCGGAAATGACACGATGCCTCCTGTCCTCCCCGAACACCGCATGTACCTTGTTGCGGTAATGAGCCGGATGTTCCATGCCGATCATGGGCTCCGGCTTACAATAGGGAGCCATCAGCCTGGCAAAGCGTTTCTGCTTCTCCTGCAATTGTTCCTCATAGGGTTTATTCACCCATCTGCATCCGCCGCATTTTGCGGACACAGAACAGATTTTCTCACTCATACCTGTATATTAAGACCTCCGTCATTCTATATCGCTCTGTGTCTTTCCATGTCATTCTATGCCATACTGTTTTAATTTTTCCCTGCGCTCCCGATAGTCCGGCAGATAGCGCTCCACCTCCTGCCAGAACGCCGGAGAATGATCCATATGTCTTCTGTGCGCCAGCTCATGTACCACCACATAGTCCACCAGCTCCACGGGAACAAAAAGCAGCCTGCAGTTAAAATTCAGATTCCCGTCACTGCTGCAGCTTCCCCATCTGGTCTTTTGATTGCGCATGGAGATGCGCCCGTAGGCCACTCCCATGAGACCGGCATAATAGGCCACCCTCTGCGTCACAAGACGCCTGATCTGCCGTTTTCCAGCCTCGGTGGTCACTTCCGGGAGCCGTGTGACCTGCCCCTGCGGCGCACTGACCAGCCTGCTCCGCTTCCTCAGGATCCACGCCGTATGCTTCTCGATAAAATACCGCACCACCTCGTCCGCCGTCCCCGCAGGCACCCGGGCATAGACTCTGCCGTCGCTCTTTATCTGCAGACCCAGAGATTTTCTCCGCGAATAAATAATTTCTACGGGGAAAGCCTCTTCTGCCTCACAAATCATATACTCTTTCATCATATTCTTTTTCGGAAAAATTCTTCCAATCTACTTATTTACAGCATCATAATGCGACCACATACGGACAATTTTTATTGTTCCTTCGTATTCTGTTCCGTCAATAGCGACCGGCTCATTATATACCTGATAAACCAATCTGTGCTGAATATTAATCCTTCTGGAGTAGAAACCGCTTAAATTTCCTACCAATGCCTCATATGGCAGCGGATTTTGAAAAGGGTTATCAGCCATAATATTTAACAGATTTTTAGCTTTCAAATCCAATCCCGCACCTTTTAACAGTCTTTTATCTTTAACCGCCTGCCTGCTGAATCTGATGATATACATTTACCACTCCTCATCCTGAACATATACGGGACATTCTTCCAACGGCTCTCTTCCTGCTTCAATAATACTTTCTGTCATACCCTGTATGGAATTCAAATACAAAGTTTCCTGAATGGCATTCCAATCCTCCTCTGATATAAGAACGCCATTTTTCCCTCTATTGTTCGTGATTGTAATTGGCTGGCTGGTATTATTCACATCGGCCAGTATCTGATATATCTTTTCTCTTGCCTTTGTTACGCTGATTGCAATCATGGTATCAACTCCTCTCAATCGTATTATAATGTACGTCTTTCCGTACGTCAATATGCTTCATTGATTAATTGATCACGCGATATTATTTGTATTTAAGCCGCAAATACACAAAAACACATGTGATAGTCATATGATAGTTATGATAGTATAGAAAGAACGCCAAAGCACTGCAAATCAATGTTTTGGCGTTCCCATATTCATCGGAGTGGCGGGATTCGAACTCGCGACCTCCGCCTCCCTAAGACGGCGCTCTAACCAAGCTGAGCCACACCCCGAAGCACAAGCAGTATTATAACCTGTGTCTTTCAAAAAATCAATAGTTTTTTTGAAAATTGTTGAAATTTTTCATACAATCTCCTCATAGTCCCTCAATCATGGCGATCAGAGCATCCACATTGCCCTCCGGCGTAGCCCAGCTTGTGCAGAAACGAACCACGCTGTGTTCCGCGTCCACCCTGTGATCATAAGAAAACCCAAAATGCTCACCCAGTACGTCCAGATGCGCATCCGGCATGACCACAAAGATCTGATTGGTATGATTGGGCGCCACCAGTTCATAGCCCTTGTTCAGAAAGGCCTCTCTCAGCTTCTCCGCAAGAACCGTTGCATGGGAAGCAATCTCCAGATAGAGACCGTCCGTAAACAGCGCGTCGAACTGCAGTCCCAACAGACGTCCCTTTGCCAGCATACCGCCCTTCTGCTTGATCAGGTATCGAAAATCCTCTTTCAGCTCCTCACGGCTGATGACCACCGCCTCGCCAAACAATGCGCCCACCTTGGTTCCGCCGATATAAAACACATCCGTATACCGGGCGATATCCGCCAGCGTCAGATCGTTGTCCGAAGCCGCAAGGCCATAGCCCAGACGGGCGCCGTCCAGAAACAGATACAGGCCATACTTTTGGCACACTTCATAGAGCGCCGAGAGCTCATCTTTGCTGTAGATGGTTCCCAGCTCTGTGGGATTTGATATGTATACCATTTTAGGCTGTACCATATGCTCAAAACTGCCATTCTCCCTGTGCTCCGTGCAGGCATGCTCCACCTGGGCCGCCGTGATCTTTCCGTCCTTTTCGGGCAGTTCCAACACCTTGTGACCGCAGGACTCCACCGCTCCCGTCTCATGGACATTGATATGGCCTGTGGCCGCACAGAGCACTCCCTGATGAGACCGCAGCGCCGCGTCGATGACCGTCATATTGGTCTGGGTGCCGCCCACCAGAAAATGAACGGCCAGACTTCCGTCCCCGCAGGCTTTGCGGATCTTATCTGCCGCCTCCAGACAATATGCATCCTCGCCGTATCCCACAGTCTGCTCCGGATTGGTCTGCACCAGACGCTCCAATACCCTGGGGTGCGCACCCTCGTTGTAATCGCATTGAAATAAAATCATGGCTATACCCCCTCCTTTTGGGCCAGAAAACGCAGCAGGTACTCCCATACCCGCCCTGTGGAAGAAATACTCAATCTCTCCTCTGTCGTATGAATCGCCTGCATATCCGGCCCGATGGACACACAGTCCAGATTCCGGATCTTACTGCCCAAAAGCCCACACTCAAGCCCCGCGTGTATGGCCTTCACTCTGGGCTCCCGGCCGTACATTTCCCCATAGACCCGGATCATTTTATCCCGCAGGGGTGAATCCGCACGGTATTTCCAGCCGGGGTATGCTCCGCTCACCGAGACACTGCCCCCCGCCAGCTCCGTGACTGCGTCCAGCTTCCCGATCAGCGCGTCCTTCGCGCTCTCCAGACTGCTGCGCACGGAAAACTCAGCGTTAAGCCCATTCTCATCCAGCTTCAAAATACCGAGATTCAAAGAAGTCTCCACCAATCCCGGCATATCCGCGCTCATGCTCTGTACGCCGTTTGGCAGAGCCGCCAGCATGGCTCCAGCCCTGCAGGTGTCCTCCGCAGACAGCGCCAAAACCTCCCCGCCATTCTCAAACTCCCAGCGCATCTCAAATCCCGGATCCTTTGTGGCAAGCTCCGCCGCTATTTCCGTTTTGAGCTGTTCCAGCCGCTCCTGCAAATCCTGCGCCCACGAAGCTTGCAGCCCGGCTGACCCGATCTGACCCTCCGAATCTCTCCGGCTATCCCCAAAGTCCCCGGAAAACAAAAGCTCCGCTTTGGTCTCTCTCGGGATCGCATTGTCCGCCAGACCGCCCTCCACACGGATAAGCCGCACCGTCCAGAACCGGCTCAGATTACGCAGCACCCTGCCGAACAGCATATTGGAATTGCCGCGCTCCTTCTGGATCTCCTCCCCGGAATGCCCTCCCAGCAGTCCGCCTATATAAAGTCTGCACACCGTCCCTGTACCGGACTCCTTTTTTAAGGGCAGGCGGCAGTTTACCCGCGCGCCGCCCGCACAGCCTGTCAGGAAGACGCCTTCCTCCTCGGAATCGAGATTCACAAGACGATTGCCCTTCAGCATGGACAGATCGATTTCTCTGGCGCCGTCCATCCCAACCTCTTCATCTACGGTGATGACCACCTCCAGCCTTGGATGCGGAATATCCTCTGCGTCCAGAAGCGCCAGCGCATAGGCCACCGCAATGCCGTCATCTCCGCCCAGACTGGTGTGCTCCGCATAGACAAAATCCCCGTCTATTGCCACCTGCAGCCCCTCCGTCTTCATATCCTTCGGACAGTTTGGTTCCTTCACTGCCACCATATCCATATGGCCCTGCAGGATCACCGCAGGCTCTGCCTCATAGCCCGGAGTTGCCTCCTTGAAAATGATCACATTTTTCAGCTCGTCCTGAATGACCTCCAGATTCCTGCTTCTGGCAAACTCCACAAGATAATCGCTGATCTGCCCTACATTGCCCGAACCATGCGGGATTTTGGTGATCTCCTCAAAATAGTAAAATACCTTCTGCGGTTCCAAATTCGACAAAACGCCCATACTCTGCCTCCATAAAACGATATTGATTCTGCCTTTAATTTATCTTATCACTATAATAATGATTTTCCTTTAACATATCTTTTATTGATTTGAATTTGCACTCGCAAAGTTTTTCGCACAAAGATAAGACTTCATCATTCTTATAATCTTTTACGTCATATCTTTTTAACCCATCTTCAAGATGAAATAAGAAGATGACACCATCATCAGAAAGGTACTCATTCCAATAGCCCGGCTCCAGATATCGGCTTATAAACCGTTCCCATTCGCCTGCTTTTTCTTTTGGAAACGCAACACCATAATTGTTACCAAATTTTTCAATTATAAATCCGCTATCGCTCAAAGCATGAATTCCATTTCCTACTCCCATAACATAAGAATAATACATAACAACTACCTCCGCCAAATCCGAATCTATTTCTCAATGGGTACACAATTCCGAAAAGGGAGTTTTCTATTTTACATCACTCAACTCTCCCACACTACGCACAATCTAACCGATACATCCAATGATACCCTTTCATTCTTTTCTTACATCAATTCCCACAAACACTCAAATTTATCATATATATCATGCTCCAAATTCAATAGATACATAGATATTTTACCACAAAACAAACAATTTTCAACAAACGCCTGGCTGGAAGCTGGAATAAGAAAATATGTAACTGGAATTTGCACGATATTGTTATTGTGTTTCTGTCAATTTCTGAATTGCTTCTTCTTTGGTTGACACAAAAAAGAAGTCATTGCCATTATTGGACTCATAAATAAAATCTTTTAATGGTTTACTCGTATACCGTGAGTAATCTCCGTAAATGGCAATTCTGACATGATAATTGATAAACTTTTGAAGTATTTCGCCTGCCA
>CANCYO010000009.1 GCA_947382415.1 uncultured Lachnospiraceae bacterium
GATGGAGATTGAGAAGGAGAGAGGTATTTCCGTCACCTCCTCCGTGCTGCAGTTTGAATATGACGGATATTGTATCAACATTTTGGACACGCCGGGGCATCAGGATTTCTCGGAGGACACTTACCGCACACTGATGGCGGCGGATTCGGCGGTTATGGTCATCGACGCCTCAAAGGGCGTTGAGGCCCAGACCAGAAAGCTGTTTAAGGTCTGCGGCATGAGAGGGATACCGATCTTTACTTTTATCAACAAAATGGACAGGGACGCCAACGACACCTTTGAGCTTCTGGACGATATCGAGAAGGAACTGGGGATCGCCACCTGCCCCGTGAACTGGCCCATAGGATCGGGCAAGGCTTTTCAGGGGGTCTATGACCGTGAGAAAAAATGCGTGATCGCCTATTCCGATACCGAGAAGGGCACAAAGGAAGGAAGAGCTACGGAGATTCCCGTGGAGGATGAGGATCAGCTTCGGAGCCTTTTGGGAGGCGAGGCGGCGGACAGGCTGCTTGGAGAGATCGAGCTTCTGGACGGGGCCAGCGCGGAATTTGATCTGGAGCAGGTGCGGGCAGGACAGCTTACCCCCGTGTGCTTCGGTTCTGCGCTGACCAATTTTGGCGTGGAAATTTTCCTGAAGCATTTTCTGAACATGACCACAACGCCGCTGCCCAGAAAATCTGACATTGGCGTCATTGAACCCGCGGAGCGGGAGTTTTCCGCCTTTGTCTTCAAGATTCAGGCCAATATGAACAAGGCCCACCGGGACAGGATCGCCTTCATGCGCATCTGCTCCGGCAGGTTCGACGCCAATATGGAAGTGCGCCATGTGCAGGGCAACAAGGTGATGCGTCTCTCCCAGCCCCAGCAGATCATGGCGGACGAGCGGAAGATTCTGAGCGAGGCTTACGCGGGGGATATCATAGGGGTCTTCGATCCGGGTATCTTTTCCATCGGGGACACGCTGTGTATGCCCAAGGAGAAATTTCAGTACGAGGGGATTCCCACCTTTGCCCCGGAGCATTTCGCCAGAGTGCGCCAGATCGACACCATGAAGAGGAAACAGTTTGTGAAGGGGATCGAGCAGATCGCCCAGGAGGGAGCCATCCAGATCTTTCAGGAGCTCAATTCCGGTATGGAGGAGATCATTGTGGGCGTGGTGGGCGTGCTGCAGTTCGATGTCCTGAAATACCGGCTGGAGAACGAGTACAATGTGGAGATCCGGCTGGAGAATCTCCCCTATGAGCACATCCGCTGGATCGCAAACAAGGATGAGATCGACGTGGCCAGACTGGTGGGGACCTCTGATATGAAAAAAGTGAGAGACATGAGGGGGAATCCTCTCCTGCTCTTTATCAATTCCTGGAGCGTGGGCATGACTCTGGACAGAAATGAGGGACTGGTGCTCACCGAATTTGGAAAAAATTAACACAGGGAGGAAATGCAGATAAGGTATGGGAAAACGCGAACCCGGAAATAGTTGTTACAAAAGCATATGGATGGCAGGTTTTATGATCTGTGCGGTACTTGGCGCCTCGGGGTGCTCGCCGGAATGGCTTTTGTGGCAGCCCGGGGAGCAGGTGGTGTCCCAGGACTCAAATGAGAGACGGCTTTTGCTGGAGGAGCTGGAGAGGCAGGCGAAGCTTGTGGTGTCTGCGGGAGATGCCGAAGTGTCCTCAGGGGATGCCGGGGAAGCCGTGCCCTGGGAGCTCCCTGAGAACGGCAGTCTTCTGAATGAAGTGAGCGGCGCTTACGCATACTCCAATCTCAGCGAGAGCGAGCAGCTCTGGTACCGGGACATGGCTCAGGCCATGGGAACCATGTCGGATAAGGTCAAGCTGTCCGACAAGGGGATCAAGGCCGGACTGGATGAGAGCAGGGTGGACAAAATTTTCCAGAGTGTGTTAAGCGACCATCCGGAGCTGTTTTATGTGGAAGGATACAGTTATACCAAGTTCACATGGGGGCTTAAGACCGTCGCCATTGAGTTTACCGGCACTTACAATCAGGACTGGGACACGGCGGTGGAGCGCAGGCGTCAGATCGAGCAGTCTGTGGATGAGCTGCTTGCGGAGGCGCCCCGGGATACGGACGACTATGAGAAGATCAGGTATGTTTATGAGACTTTGATCTATGAGACGGACTATGATCTTGAGGCCAGTGAAAACCAGAATATTTATTCCGTTTTTGTCGGGCGGGCTTCCGTCTGTCAGGGATATGCCAAGGCCTTCCAGTATCTGATGAACCGCATGGGCATAGAGTGCGCTCTGGTGCAGGGAAAAGTACGGGATACCGGGGAAGGTCATGCCTGGAATCTGGTGAAGGCGGACGGAGATTACTATTATGTGGACGCCACCTGGGGGGATATCTCCTATCAGAGTACCGATCAGGAAACGGGGCAGGAGGAAAGCCCCATGGGGGATGATCTGCCGGAAATAAGCTATGACTATCTGTGCATCACCACGGACCAGCTTCTCAGGACGCACATTCTTGACGAGGCGGAGCCCATGCCTGAATGCACCGCGGAAGCGGACAATTATTATGTCCGGGAGAATGCCCTGTTTGAAAGTTATGATAAGCAAAAGCTGGAGGAGCTGGTGGAGCGCAGGCTGGGGCAGGGGAATCTGTGTATCGCCCTGCGCTGTGCGGATGAAGTCTGTTACAGGACCATGTATGAAGCGCTTCTGGACCGCCGGGAGATCTTCGACTATCTGGCGGGGACGGGAATCAATTCCTTTGTCTACAGTAACAATGACAGGCAGCTCACACTGACATTTTTTATGGTGACAAGTGGGAGGTAGCTGTGGTATAATAAATCCATATGTAAGGCAGGAAACGGAGGAGACAGAATGGAAAAGGCAATCGATCAGAACACTGTGGTACTCAAGGCTGATGAGAATGTGGGAGCCGTGCAGATCGCGGATGATGTGGTGGCGATGATCGCATCGCTGGCAGCTACCGAGGTGAACGGCGTGAGCTCCATGGCGGGCAATATCACCAATGAACTGATTTCCAAAGTAGGTATGAAGAAGCTTACCAAGGGCGTCCGCGTATCCGTGAAGGAAGGCTGTGTGAATGTGGATCTGGCAGTGACCATGGATTATGGCTACAATATCCCTGCCACCTGCCAGCAGGTGCAGAACAAGGTGAAGAGCGCCATCGAGAATATGACCGGCCTGGTTTGCGAGAGCGTCAATATCAGGATCGCAGGCGTGAGCATGAAGAAGGATAAATAAAGGAACAAACGATTATGATGGGACGACACGAGCTGAGAGAGCAGGTGTTCCGGCTTTTGTTCCGGGCGGATTTTTATTCCGCGCAGGAGATGGAGGAGCAGAAGCGGCTTTTTACGGAGGATATACCTGCGGAAGATACCGGTCATGTCATGGGCGGACGCAACGGAGCCTATATCACCGGGCGTTGTGGCAGGATTCTGGAAAAGCTGTCGGAATTGGACAGGATTATCAACGAAAATACCGAGGGCTGGGATACCTCCCGTATGGGACGGGTGGAGCTGGCAGTGCTGCGTTTGGGCGCATATGAGCTCCTCTTTGACGAGGATATACCGGGCTCTGTCGCCATCGACGAGGCGGTGGCCATCGCCAAACAGTATGGTTCGGATACCTCCGGCGGGTTTGTCAATGCAATTTTGGCAAAGATTTTGAAATCGGGTGAGAGCAATTCGTAATGTCTATACAGTGGGACAATTAAATGCCTATGTAAAAAATATGTTCACGCAGGACTATCTTTTGCAGTCCCTCTTTGTAAAAGGAGAGGTCAGCAACTGCAAATATCACTCCTCTGGACATATTTATTTTACGTTAAAGGATTCCAGGGGCGTGGTGAACTGTGTCATGTTCGCCTCGCAGCGCTCGGGCCTTTCCTTTCGTCTGGCGGAGGGGCAGCAGGTGGTGGTGGGCGGTTCCGTGGATGTGTACGAGCGGGACGGCAAATACCAGCTTTATGCGAAACAGATTGTGCTGGACGGAGCGGGGCTTCTCTATGAGCGGTTTGAGCAGTTGAAGGCGGAGCTTGCGGAGTGCGGGATGTTCGCTCCGGAATACAAGCAGCCCATCCCCAAATATATCAGGACGCTGGGGGTGGTGACTGCCGATACGGGCGCTGCGGTGCGGGATATCATTCAGATCGCCACAAGGCGCAATCCCTATGTGCAGATCATTCTCTATCCGGCCATCGTGCAGGGAGAGGCCGCGGCGGAGAGCGTCGTGGGAGGCATCCGGGCGCTGGAGCGGCTGGGAGTGGATGTGATGATCGTGGGCCGAGGCGGCGGCTCTATCGAGGATCTGTGGGCTTTTAACGAGCGTATGGTGGCACAGGCGGTATTCGACTGTTCCGTGCCCATTATATCTGCGGTGGGACATGAGACGGACACCACCATCATTGATTTTGTGTCGGATCTGCGCGCACCCACGCCCTCTGCGGCGGCTGAGCTTGCGGTGGCGGACATCCGGGAGATATTGGGTTCCATGGAGGGCGCGAAGGAACAGTTACAGCGTCTGATAAGACGGCGGATCGGCGAGGAGCGTATGCGGCTTGACAGATGTGCCATGGCGCTGCGATACGGCAGTCCCGTGAGCCGGATCCGGGCCAGACGGCAGGAGGGCCTGCGGCTGGAGGAACAGCTTCAGGAGCATATGGAGCGGATTCTTGGCAGAAAACGTCATGAACTGGAACTTTATATCGAGAGGATGCGGGGACTTTCGCCTCTGGACAAGCTAAGGAGCGGTTTCTCCTATGTGGAGGATGAACAGGGACAAAATATCCGGTCTGTGCAGGGAGTCTGCCCGGGACAGCAGCTCACGGTTCGGGTGCAGGACGGCAGCATCGCCGCCCGGGTGACAGAGGTCAGGGCGGAATCCGGGTTCTGAGATGGAGGAGAGTATGGCAGCAAAAACGGAACAGAAGGGACAGAAGCAACAGAAGCAGCAGAAGGATGCAGGCAGGCAGCAGACGGAGCAGGGCCTTACTTTGGAGGAACAGTTTGCCCGGCTGGAGGAGATTATAGAGCGTCTGGAGGAGGAAGATATTTCTCTTGAAGAGGCCTTTGCCGCATACAGCCAGGGAATGCATCTGTTAAAAAACTGCAACGAGCAGATAGACCGGGTGGAAAAAAAGGTATTGAAGCTTGCGGAGGACGGCGGACTGGAGGAGTTTGAAGCGTGACGGAAAACAAGACGGCAGATAAGGCGTTTCAGGAAAATATGAAGGAGCGGGCGGCGGCCATCGACAGGATGCTGGAGAGATATGTCTTCAGACCCGTATGTGATGAACAGAAGGTGATTGCGGAGGCCATGAGCTACAGCCTGATGGCGGGCGGAAAGCGGCTGCGTCCCATGCTGATGCAGGAGACTTACCGGATGTTTGGCGGCAGCAAAACGCAGTTGATCGAGCCCTTTATGGCGGCGATGGAGATGATTCACACCTATTCGCTGGTGCATGACGATCTGCCTGCCATGGACAATGACGAGTACCGCAGAGGACGAAAAACCACCTGGGCGGTGTACGGCGACGCCATGGGGATCCTGACCGGGGATGCGCTGCTGAACGCGGCCTTTGAGACGGCGCTGGCGGTGCTGGAGGTATGTGAGACGACAGAGCAGTCCCGGCAGGCGGGCCGGGCCCTGAAGGTGCTGGCACACAATGCGGGCGTCCATGGAATGATCGGCGGTCAGGTGGCCGACATGGCGGCGGAGCAGCAGACGCAGCCTCTCACAGGGGATCAGATCGAATATATCTACGGGAACAAGACAGGCGCCCTCATCGAGGCTTCCATGGTCATCGGCGCGATACTCGCCGGGGCTTCTGCAGAGCAGCAGGAGGCGCTTACCCGCTGTGCCATGGACATCGGTATGGCTTTTCAGATACAGGACGATATCCTGGATATCGTGGGAGACAGCGCGGAACTCGGAAAGCCCGTGGGGAGTGACGCCGCAAACGGCAAGCAGACCTATGCGACGATACACGGTCTGGAGCGGTCCGGAGCGGAGGTTGCGAGACTCTCCAATGAAGCCATTGCCATTTTGCAGGAGCTTCCCGGAGACCACGGTTTTCTGGAGACGCTGGTGAGATATCTGATTGACAGACGCAGCTAAAGCCGCGGCTGAACCATTGACGGACGCGGACAGGAGATTGCCATGTTGCTTGAGAGAATAGAAAATCCAAATGATATCAAAAAGATAGACAAGAGTGAGTACAAGGCGCTGGCGCAGGAGATCCGGCAGTTCCTGATCGAGAAGATCAGCGTCACCGGAGGGCATCTGGGCTCCAACCTGGGTGCCGTGGAGCTGACCATGGCGCTGCATCTGTCCTTAAATCTGCCGGAGGATAAGATCATCTGGGACGTGGGGCATCAGTCCTACACGCATAAACTCCTCACCGGGCGAAAGGACGGCTTTGACGGACTGCGCCAGTTCCACGGCATGAGCGGTTTCCCCAAGCGCCGTGAGAGCGATTACGACGCTTTTGACACAGGGCACAGCTCCACCTCTATCTCCGCGGGTCTGGGTCTGGTGAAGGCCCGGGACATCAAGGGGGAGAAGCACACGGTGGTGTCCGTCATCGGGGACGGCTCCCTCACGGGGGGCATGGCCTATGAGGCGTTGAACAACGCGGCCAAGCTTGAGACGAATTTCATCATTATCCTCAATGACAACAATATGTCTATCTCCGAGAATGTGGGCGGCGTGTCCAAGTATCTGAACAATATCCGCACGGCCACGGGATATCTGGATCTGAAAGAGGGAATCTACAATGCTCTTTCCGGCACCCGGGGCGGAGATAATATGGTGAAAAAGCTCCGCCGTGCGAAGTCGAGCTTTAAACAACTTGTAATTCCGGGGATGTTTTTCGAGGATATGGGCATCACCTATCTGGGGCCGGTGGACGGACATGACATAGACGGGATGGTGAAGGTGATCAGGGAGGCCGGACGTGTGAAGGGCTGTGTGCTGATCCACGCGCTGACCGAGAAGGGGAAGGGTTATGGGCCCGCGGAGAGGCATCCCGCCAGATTCCACGGCGCGGAGCCCTTTGATATCGAGACGGGTATTCCCTCACATCCCAGAACCACCGCCAATTACACGGACATCTTCTCCACGGTGATGTGTAAGCTTGGGCAGAGGGACGAGAAGATCGTGGCCATCACCGCGGCCATGCCTGACGGCACGGGCTTAAAGCGCTTTCACAATATGTACCCGGAGCGGTTCTTTGACGTGGGGATTGCGGAAGAGCATGCGGTGACTTTCGCCGCCGGACTTGCGGCGGGCGGTCTGCGGCCCATTGTGGCGGTGTATTCTTCCTTCCTGCAGAGAGGCTATGACCAGATTCTCCATGATGTATGCCTGCAGAATCTGCCCGTGGTGTTTGCCATCGACCGGGCGGGGCTGGTGGGCAGCGACGGGGAGACCCATCAGGGGATTTTTGATTTTACATATTTGTGCGGTATTCCCAATATGAATGTGATGGCGCCCAAAAACAAATGGGAGCTGTCCGATATGCTGAAATTTGCCGTCTCCTTCGAGGGGCCTATCGCGCTTCGCTATCCCAGAGGGACGGCCTACTCCGGATTAAAAGAGTTTCGCGCTTCTATCGAATACGGGAAGGCGGAGTGGATCTACAGGGAGTCTGAGATCGCCCTGTTTGCGGTGGGCAGTATGGTAAAGACCGCAGAGACGGTGCGGGACCGCCTGAAAGAGCTGGGGCACTGCGTCAGTCTCATCAACGGACGGTTTGTGAAGCCCATCGACGAGGCTGCTGTTCTGGAGGCGGCTGCCGGACACAGACTGATCGTTACCATGGAGGAGAATGTGGCCAGCGGCGGTTATGGGGAGCGGGTGAAAAACTGCCTTCATGACAATCACGTTATGCCCACGGACTGCGAATGCATCTGCGTCACGCTGCCGGACGCCTACATCGAACACGGAAATGTGGAGCTTCTGCGGGAGGAGGTCGGCGTGGACGCCGCCAGTATCGTAAAGCGGATCACGGAGGCGCTGTAAAGGAGCTGCGAGAATGCTATGAAGGAGCGTTTGGACGTTATTTTGGTAAATCAGGGCTACGCGCCCTCCAGAGAGAAGGCCAAGGCCATCATCATGTCCGGAAAGGTATTTGTCAACGGGCAGAAGGAGGACAAGGCGGGCACAGCTTTCGATGTGTCGAAGATTGCGCTGGAGGTGCGGGACGCGGGCCAGAAATATGTGAGCCGGGGCGGTTTCAAGCTGGAAAAGGCCATGGAGCAGTGGGGCTTTGCCCTGGAGGGCTGTGTCTGTATGGATATCGGGGCTTCCACCGGGGGCTTTACGGACTGTATGCTGCAAAACGGCGCGGCAAAAGTCTACTCGGTGGATGTGGGGCATGGGCAGCTTGCCTGGAAGCTCCGGAACGATCCGCGGGTGGTATGCATGGAGCAGACCAATTTCCGCTATCTCACCCGGGCGGACATTGACGACGATCTGGACTTTGCCAGCGTGGACGTCTCTTTTATCTCGCTCACCAAGATTCTGATACCGGCGAGAAAGCTTTTAAAGCCCGGCGGGGAGATGGTCTGCCTGATCAAGCCTCAGTTTGAGGCCGGGCGGGAGAAGGTGGGGAAAAACGGCGTGGTTCGGGAGCCGGAAACGCATCGGGAAGTCATTTGCAAGATCATGGATTTTGCGGACAGCATCGGCTTTCGGGTGCTGCATCTGGAGCACTCGCCCATAAAAGGGCCCGAGGGCAATCTGGAATATCTGCTGCATATCCGCAGAGAGGAAGAGATTCCTGATAAGATTCAGGAGCTTACGGAACATGAGGCCGAAGAGCTGCTGAAGGAGATCACAGAGGCAGGAAGCGGCATTTCCCGAATACAGGAATGGGGAAAAAAGATTGACGAGATCGTGGAGCAGTCGCATAAACTGTAGAGAAACGCTGTGGCGGGGAGGTTACATATGAAGCATTTTCTGATCTATACCAACAAAAATAAAGATAAGGAGCTGCGCTCCACCAATCAGATCAAAGGATATCTGGAGTGCAGGGGCCAGAAGGTGACGCTGCTCATCAAGGAGTCTGACTGGACGGCGGACAACACGGAGCTGTCGGAGGAAGCGCGGAATATCCCCAAAGACGTGGACTGCATGATCGTGCTGGGTGGGGACGGCACGGTGCTGCAGGCTGCCCGGGAGACCAAGAAGCTCTTTATTCCAATTATCGGTGTGAATCTGGGCACTCTGGGTTATATGACGGAGATCGAGCCCTCCAATCTGGAGGAGTCTCTGGATAAGCTGATCGCCGGGGAGTACACCAAGGAATCCCGCATGATGCTGAACGGCAAAGTGGATTTCCACTGCGGCAAACAGTGGGAGGAAGGCTGGGCGCTGAACGATATTGTAATCTCCAGAAGAGGCTCCATTCAGATGCTCTGGATGGACATTTATGTGAACGGACAGTTTCTGCACCGCTACAAGGCGGACGGTATGATCGTGGCCACGCCCACCGGTTCCTCCAGTTACAGTCTCTCCGCCGGAGGGCCTCTGGTGGAGCCAAATGCAAAACTTTTGATGCTCACAGCCATCTGTCCCCATTCCCTGAATCACAGGAGTATCGTGCTTGCACCTGAGGATGTGATCGAGATTGAGATTCCCACGGGCAGGGAGGGCAGAAAGCAGACGGTGGAGGCCAATTTTGACGGCAGCCACAAGATTTCCATGTGTACAGGCGACAGGATCCGCATTGTGCAGTCGGAAAAGATCACGGAGTTTCTAAGGCTGAACCAAGTGAGCTTTATGGAAGTGCTGCACAAAAAATTCAGCGAATAAGCAGGCGGGCAGCGGAAAATTGACAGCGGAGAGTTGTATGAAGAGAAGCAGACATCAGAAAATCGTGGAGATCATAGCGAAGCAGGATGTGGAGACACAGGAAGAACTGGCGGACTGTTTGAGGGAGGCCGGGTTTTATGTGACTCAGGCCACCGTGTCCAGAGATATCAGAGATCTGAGACTCTCCAAGATTCCCGACGGACATGGCGGACAGAAGTATGCCATTGCCGACAGAAATGTGGCCATGGTGGAGAGACGGTATATCCATGTGCTCAGAGAGGGTTTTGTATCTATGGACAAGGCACAGAATCTGGTGGTGGTCAGGACGGTGTCCGGCATGGCCATGGCTGTGGCGGCTGCGTTGGACGCCATGGAATTCGATGAGATTTTGGGCTGTATCGCAGGGGACGACACCATTATGGTGGCTTCCCGCACCGAGGAGGATGCGGGGACGCTGATTTATAAAATACAGGCAATGTTGGACAGATAATTCCAGATGTGCTTTGGAGAAGGTACAGAAGGAGAGTGCTATGTTACAAAGGTTACATGTAAAAAATCTGGCTCTGATGGAGGAGACGGAGGTGGAGTTTGCCCCGGGGCTGAATATTCTCACCGGAGAGACCGGAGCGGGCAAATCGCTGCTGATCGGTTCCGTGAATCTGGCTCTGGGGGCCAAGTTCGAGAAGGATATGCTCAGGGAGGGCGCGGAGAGCGCGCTGGTGGAACTGGTCTTTTCCTGTGAGGGCAGTGACGTCGCCGGGAGGCTGGCGAAGCTTGATCTGGAGCCGGAGGACGGTTCTGTCATTATCAGCCGCAGGATGCAGCCGGGCAGGAGCGTCTGTAAGATTAACGGGGAGACGGTGACGGCCAGACAGGTGAAGGAGCTGGCTGAGGTTCTTCTGGATATTCACGGACAGCATGAGCATCAGTCCCTGCTGCACAAAAAGAAACATCTGGAGATCCTGGACGCCTATTGCGGGGAGGCCTGTGAAGCAAAAGTCCGGGCGGTGGCCGAGGGCTATGAGACCTGCCGCAGACTGGAGCGGGAGCTGGCAGAAGAGTCCATGGACGAGACGGCCATGGAGAGAGAAAAGTCCCTGGCAGAATTTGAGTGGAAAGAGATTGACGAGGCTCATCTGCGGGAGGGCGAGGATGAGGAGCTGGAACAGCTCTACCGCCGCATGAGCAACAGCCGTAAGATCAGTGAGAGTCTGGCTGAGAGCTATCGCTATTCGGGAACCGACGGCGAGGGCGGAGCGGGCGCTTCCCTGAGCAGAGCGCTTCGGACTCTTGGCACGGTGACTATGTATGACGAACGTCTGGCGGAGCTGGAGACTCAGCTTTCGGAGGTGGACAGCCTGCTTGCGGATTACAATCGCGATATCGCAGAGTATATCGCTGACTGTGAGTTTGACGGGGAGGAGTTTGCCCGGGTGGAAGAGCGGCTCAACACGCTCAACCGTCTGAAGGGAAAATACGGCAATTCCATACAGGAGATAATGGCCTACGGAGAATCCAGACAGGCTCTTTTGGAAAAACTGTCGGATTATGACAGCTATATACAGAGGCTTAAAGAGGAGCTCTCTGAGGCGAAACGAATGTTAATGGAGGACTGCAGCAAGCTTTCGGCGGTGCGCAGGGAACATGCCCGCAGGCTCACGGAGGAACTCACGCAGGCTCTGCAGCAGCTCAATTTTCCCACGGTGCAGTTTGAGACGGCAGTCCGGCCGGAGGGCCCGGTCACAGCCCGGGGCTATGATGATGTGGAGTTTATGATCTCCACCAATCCGGGAGAAGCTATGAAGCCTTTGGGGCAGGTGGCAAGCGGCGGCGAGCTCTCCAGAGTGATGCTGGCCATCAAGACGGTGCTGGCGGGCAGGGATGAGATCGACACCCTGATCTTTGACGAGATCGATGTGGGTATCAGCGGCAGGACGGCGTGGAAGGTCGCGGGTCAGTTGAATGCGGTGAGTTCTGCCCACCAGGTCATCTGTATCACCCATCTGCCCCAGATCGCAGCCATGGCGGACGCTCACTTTGTCATTGAGAAAAACAGTACGAGTGACCGTACCATCACGGATATCAGGCAGGTGGAAGGGGAGGAAGAACTTGCGGAGCTGGCAAGGCTTTTAGGCAGCGACACGCTTACGCAGGCAGCTCTCTCCAACGCCAGAGAGCTGCGGGAGCAGGCGCTGAACCAGAAGAAATAAATAGGAAAGCAGATGAATGAAAACGGATATGATCTATGAAACAAAAGATAAAAATAATATTTTTAATAGATTAACGGCAAAAATACTGAGCGTCGGACTTGTGCTGACGCTTGTCGTTTATTTGTGCGCCTGCGGCGACAGTACGGCGCAGCGTGGGGAGACAGGAGCTGTAAAGGAAGAAAGCACAAGCTCTGCCACTCCTGCCGACAATGCCAATGCGGCGCTGGCAAAGGAGCATGTCTACCGTGTCAGTGAAGTCGAAATTCCTGAGATGCCGGATGACGGAAGCGGCAGCGTAGAGTGCGCAGTCCGTCTTGACGGCAGGATTTACGCGGTGATGAAGCTGTTTGACTGGGATAACGGAGACAAATATTATGTTTTTTCCGTGGATGAGAGTGAAAACAATCAGCAGAAGGCGTTTCTGGAGCCCGCAGAAGACCACGGGGTGGAAGAAGTTTCAGAGGAACCGGATCCAAATGTGTGGAGGCAGCGGGATGTGCGCTACAGTGATTTTGCCGTCGGCAGGGATGGCAGAGTATATGCCCTGTGTGAGTACAATGAGTCCTATATCAATGAGCTCACGGAGCAGTACAGGGATGAGAGGCATCAGTATGTGTGCTGCTGGGATGCGGACGGCAGCCTTTTGTGGCAGATTGAGCCGTGGGAGGATAACACAGAGGAATTGAGCGTCTGGGCGGTTTTGCCTGGGGCAGACGGCTCTCTGGAGCTTCTTTTGACCGGCGGCGACGCCGCCTACAGGCTTCCTGTGGGGCGGGATGGCAGTGTGTCCGGGGCGGATCGGGAAAAATTATCCGGGGCCACAGCCACGGCTCTGGGGAACTGTCGGAGACTGCTTCCCAGAGGGGACGGCGACTTCCTGCTGTTGTGCAGGGATGCGCAGCAGGGCTTAAGTCTGATCCGATATGACCTGCAGACAGATACGCTGGGGGAGACTGTCCGGCTTCCTGCGGAGCTTTCGGCCGTTTCTTTGGGTAGCACTGTCTTTGCGGCAGGTATTGACAGCGATCTGGTATATGCGGACAGAGACGGGGTCTTTGCCTGTGATATGGGCGATGAACAAATCCGCCTGAAGATGAACTATGTCAATTCAGACCGGAACATTACCGAGACCTGTTTTCTGCTGATGTTGGACGAGACAAGTTTTTTTATGTTTTATCGGGAAGATTATACGCGGGAATTGAAAGCGGGAATCTTTGAATATGTGAAGCCGGAAGAGATTCCCGACAGGACAGTGGTTGTGTTGGGAGGGCTTACTGTCAATGCCGGCATCAGAAAACGCGTGATTCAGTATAATCGGGAAAATGACGATTACCGGGTAGTGATCAGGGAGTACGAATCCTGCGACGACCTGAATCTTGCCATTGTCTCCGGTGACATGCCGGATATTCTCATGGCGGAGAGCCTCCCCGATGGGAACTCAGTTTCCGGAGGGAACAGGATTCCCATTGAGAGCTATCTTGCAAAGGGATTAATGGCAGATGTGGGGGCGCTGATAGAGGAAGATGAGGAGCTGTCCCGGACAGAGTTTCTTGAAAATGTGTTTGACGCTTATTCCGTGGACGGTAAATTGATGTATGTAGTACCTTCTTTTACTGTGTTCACCATGGCGGCAAAATCTTCCCTTGTAGGGGATGGAGACGGCTGGTCCATGGAAAGAATGATGGAGGCGCTTGACGGAATGGGCCCGAATGCCAGGCTTTTGGACGGGCTGAGCAGAAACGCCTTTATGGAAACGGTCATGAGATATTGCGGAAACGATTTTATTGATGTCAAAACCGGGAAATGTGCCTTTGACTCTCCGGAATTTATCAAAATGATGGAGTATGCCTATGCCCTGCCGGAGGAGAGAAGCTGGGCGGGACAGAGCGGAGAAGGAGAATATGAGCAGCAGTATCTCAAGAACCGGACGCTTCTGATGGAATTACATATCTGGAGTTTTTCTCAGCAGGTGGATGAGCGACTGTTTTATCGGTTAAACGGATATCTGGGAGGAGACTACACGTTTGTGGGATTCCCTTCCGTTTCCGGGAAAACGGAAGGGAGCGGTTCAAAAGCCCTGATCTGCGCCCAAAATCTGATGACGCTTTCAGCCGGTTCAGATCACCTGGACGGCGCCTGGGATTTTGCAAGGTATTATCTGACGGACGAGTATCAGAAAAGTCTGGAGAGCAGCCTGCCTGTAAACAGACAGATATTTGAGGAATGGGCCGTGGAGGAGACCCGGCGGCCTTACTACACGGATGAGAACGGTGAGAGAGTGGAGTACGATCTCACCCTGAATCAGGTTGTGCCTCCGCTGGATCAGAGTCAGCTTAAAGAAGTGATCGCCCTTGTGGAGTCTGCTGATGCGGTTCCCTTTGAAGACAATGTGGTGATGAATATCATCAACGAGGAGCTGGGAAGCTATTTTTCCGGTCAGAAGACTGCAGAGGATGTGGCTGCCATCATCCAGAACCGTGTGCAGATTTATGTGAAAGAGAATGTAACGAATTAAGGATGTATTGAATTAAGTAAATGAAATGAATTGATATACGAAAACTTCAAATAAATTTCAGAAAATCTCGCATACTAGAAGCAGAAAATGCAACGGGAAAGCGAGATGGACAGTTATGAGATTTGGCGATAAGGATAAGGACAGAGTCAAGGAGCAGGCGGGCGGCGATACGGTGATTTTTCTGCAGAACTGGCGCAGACAGGTGCGGCGGCACCGTATTTACCGTATCAGCCTGTGCGTGGCTCTGTTTCTGAGTTGTGCGGCGCTTGCGGGATATGGCTATTATCTTGTGGACAGCAGTATCCCTTCTGTCATACATGTGCGGGCGGATGAGGAGGAAATGTTTCATCTGGGAGTGCCCGCAAAGGGCGAGCTGGTCAGTGTGGGAGCCCAGGGGGAGAGCAATATTCCAAAGGGCGCTGTCACAATAGATCTGAGCGAGCCGGTAACGCTTAAGACGGGCGGTACGGACGACTACGCCATGGAGGTGAAGCTGTTCGGTTTTCTGCCCTTTAAGCAGGTGGGCATCCGGGTCATAGAGGATCAGGAGCTGATTCCCGTGGGGATTCCCGTGGGAATTTATATGGAGTCTGACGGCGTACTGGTGGTGGGCGTGGGTTCCTTTCAGGGACAGGACGGACAGAAACACTCTCCTGCGAAGCACATTCTGCAGTCAGGAGATTATGTGTGCAAACTGAACGGTGTGACCATAACGGATAAGGAAAGCTTTATTCGGGGGATCGAAGAATGCAATGGGGATCCCCAGATTGTTACCGTGGAACGGCGGGGGGAGGAGATCGATCTGCAGGTGAAGCCTGTCAGAGACGCCAACGGGGCATATAAGATAGGCACATGGGTCAGAGACAGCACCCAAGGCGTGGGCACCATGACTTACATTGACTGCGAGGGTAATTTCGGAGCGCTGGGACATGGCATCAACGATGTGGATACCAGCGCCCTGATGGATATGTATGACGGCACACTCTATCGCACGGAAATTATCTCCATTCAAAAGGGGGCTGCGGGCAATCCCGGCGAGATGACCGGCATGATCGTGTACTCGGATGAGAATATTCTGGGCGATATCAATTATAACGGCACGGAAGGTATTTTCGGGTGCTGTAATCAGAAAGCCCTGCAGCTTACAGAGAATGAGCCTCTGCCTATCGGTCTGAAACAGGAGATCGTCAAGGGCGATGCCCAGATACTCTGTGCTGTGGACGGAGAACCCAAATATTATGATATCAAAATAACCGGCATCCATCTGGATCACGACAATATCAACCGGGGGATCGAGCTCACAGTCACGGATCCGGAGCTCTTGCGAATCACCGGAGGAATCGTCCAGGGCATGAGCGGTGCGCCGATCATACAGAACGGCAAGTTTGTGGGCGCGGTGACGCATGTGTTGGTACAGGACAGCACCAGAGGTTATGGGATTTTTATTGAAAATATGCTGGAACATTGAGATAGATTCATACGGGCTTGCATGGAAAAAACGCAATCGGGAGTTTGTTCCCGACTGCGTTTTTTTATCCGGCCGCGCGTCACAAACCGCGCAGCCGCCCGATCGGCTTGTTTAGGGAAACCGAATAAGCCAAAGTTCATATTGTTAATTTACCAATGATATTATATAATTCAATAAATATGCAAAAAGTAGAATGCAGATAAAAAGTGGTGAAAAAGGCGGAAGAATCACAATAAATTTGCGGCGGGGTAAAGATTCTCTTTCGGCCGATTAAGAGGATGGAGGTGCAGTATGCAGATATCGAGCAGATTTACGATTGCTGTGCATGTTCTCATTTGTATTGAGACATTTAAAAATGATTATAAAGTCACAAGTGAATTCCTTGCGTCGAGTGTGAATGTGAATCCGGTGGTTATAAGACGGCTGTTACAGCAGCTTAAAAGAGCCGGATTGATCAGTGTTAAAAGGGGAAGCGGCGGGACGGAAATAGCAAGACCATTGGATGAGATAACATTATTGGATGTATACAATGCCGTGGAATGTGTGGATGGGGGACAGTTGTTTCACTTTCATGAGAACCCTGACCGGAAGTGCCCTGTAGGTAAGAATATCCATGCGCTTTTAGATGTAAGGCTGGAGGAAATCCAGCGGGCCATGGAAAGAAAAATGGAGTCAGTATCATTACGGGATATCATGAATGATGCAGAAAAACTGATCAGGATGTAAAGTATGTGTGCCAAAGGATGCCTATGATCTCCCGAAAATACCAGACATTGGACCGGAAATGGGAAAAGAAAAGCGCAGTAGTGCAAATTATACAAAAAGTATATGAAATATTTGGAATTATTGTGTATTTCGGAATCGTAAAAAGTATGATAAAGTGTATACTGCAGGAGATTTTTATAAAAATTGTTAAAGAGGAGGTTTTGTTTTGAACAAAAAGATGAAAAAAGTTGCTTCTGGGGTATTGGCATTTTGTATGGCGTTTGTTCTTGTATTGAGCAACCATACCAGTGTATCGGCGGCGTCTGTATCATGGAATTTCAAAAACACCGGTTTTAAAAGTCTCGGCACTATTTCTTCAAATGTAACTGTTGATGGCTTGACTCTGGTTGCGACAAGTTCCAAGACTATGAATGTAAAGGCAGAGTCGGTAACGGTTGATTCAATTAATTATACTCATACTCTGGCTCTGGGCGGTGCGGGTTCAACATCTTATCGTTCCGTCAAGGTACCTGTATCGGGAGCAAGCACAATCAAGGTTGTTTTGAGAAGCTCTGGAAGCACCACAAGAACTTTGGTGGTAGCTGATTCCAAAGGAAATAAGTTAGGCACCATGTCAGCAGCTTCAAGCGCTTCGCTGAAAACATATAAATATACCGGTTCCGCGGGATATGTATATCTCTATTCAGCAGGCAGCGGCATCAATCTGTACAAGATTCAGGTTGACTCAAGCTCCACTGGTTCTTCGGGCGACACAAGCGGTTCCGGCAGTACAGGCGACTCCGGCAGCTCTTCGGGCACTACCAGCGGAACCCAGATCGTAGTTAAAAACGGTGGAACAAGCCTTGCGTCGGCTGTCAAGAGCGCAAAGAGCGGAACTACTATCGTCATTGACGGAACTGTTAAATCAGATAAGATTTCTCTTCCCGCAGGCGTACATATTTCCGGTAAAAACAATGCGACCATAGACTTTTCTCAGACTTCCGGAAGCTCCGGCAGAGGCATCACGATCTCCGGTAACGGAAGCACGATTCAGAATATAACGGTGAAAAACGCGTCCGATAACGGCATCTTTATCAGCGGTTCCAACAACACCTTCAAAAATGTGGTATGCTGTTACGACAAGGATGCCGGTTTCCAGGTTTCCAACGGCGGCGCGTACAATAAGTTCTATAGCTGTACTTCCCATCACAATGCAGATGCCACAGGCGAGAATGCGGACGGTTTTGCAGTGAAGCTTCACTCTGGTGAGGGCAATTACTTTGAGAATTGTGTGGCAGAGTACAACAGTGACGACGGCTGGGACTGCTACGCCGCACACGGCGCAGTAAAGCTTGTGAATTGTAAGGCGAATTACAATGGAAATTGTAACGGTATCAAAGGCGATGGAAACGGATTTAAGATGGGCGGCGTGGACAACAAGACCAGCGGCGTGAAGGCGCATCTTGATCCCCTCAACCATGAGCTGATCGGCTGCAGCGCAGTTGGAAACCTGAAGAACGGGTTTGACAGAAACAATCAGAATGGCGTTGTCACCATGAAAAACTGTGTTGCCGATTCCAACAAGGGCAAGAATTACAACTGGCCGCTTAAGGGCACACCTTCGGCGCTGGGATATGAGGTTACTTTCGGAAAGGCGATCATTCAGGACTGCACTTCCAAAAACGGCAAGAATAACATTACCGGAGCAACATTAAAGGGTACATGCATCGGTTTTTAAATGTAGGCAATAAATCTGATCTCCTGTAAAAAATTGGGGTATTACAAATACAAAAATAGTGTGGGCGCAGCGGGTTTCCTGCTGCGCCTTTTCGGTCAGGTCTTCACCTTTCTGCATAATCAGTTTTTGGTTTAGCCGACAGTTTTACTTTGTCGCTTACTTAACGGATAAAAGCCGGTATCACAGGTTGACTTTGATACGGTTTTACCGTAAAATTTATTTATGAAATTTTTATGATAAATGGTGGTGTAATATGAGCCGGCTGGAGCGTAATATTTTGAATTTTATCATTAAAAACAGAATTGTTGTCTTTTGTGTCATTATTACCCTGTTGGCGGCAATAGCGAGATTTCAGGTCAGGGGGTTTTGTTCGGCGGATATGGAATTTTATCTGCTGCCCTGGTTTAATGAGATAAAAGCCGGCGGCGGTCTGAGTATGTTGAAGCAGCAGGTAGGAACCTACAATATCACCTATCAAATATGCATTGCCCTCATGACTTATGTGGAGGGAATCAATCCCATTTTTTTATTTAAAGGGTTTTCGATGCTGTTTGATTTCTTGCTGGCCGCACTAGTCGGACTGATGGTATACGAGCTGGGTGAAAAAAAGGATATCACGCTTCCGGTGATGGCTTACGGAGTCGTTCTCTTTTTCCCGACCGTACTGATGAATTCTTCCTTCTGGGGTCAATGTGACGCTATTTATACTTTTTTTGTCATACTGACACTTTATCTGTTGTTAAAGGACAGGAGAAAGACTGCGTTCGCCATGTTGGGGATTGCCGTCGCCTTTAAACTGCAGGCAATGTTTATCCTTCCGTTTCTTCTGATCTATTATGTGATTGAAAAGCGCTACAGTATCCTGCATTACCTGATTTCAGTGGCGACATTCTATATACTGGCTTTGCCCGGCACGTTGAGCCGGCATTCTCTTTTAGAGCCGTTTCAGATTTATATGGGCCAGAAGGGGGCATGGGCCGGTCTGTATATTAATTTTCCAAGCTTTTTAGTCTTTTTCGGAAACAAGTGGGAGGCTTATGAGGCGGTCTCAAGCGTGATATTTTATGTGATCATAGCTGTTTTAGGCATAGGCCTGCTGTATTTAATGCACAAGAAGATTTCTCTGTATCGCACGAACTGTTTTTTGCTGGTGGCAGCGTGGAGCGTCTGGACCTGTGTGCTGTTTCTGCCGGAGATGCACGAAAGATATGGGTATATGCTGGATATTCTGTTGATTCTTGTCCTGTTTTTTGAACATCGCTACGCGGTGGCCATTCTTCCGGCATTTCTGACAGGAATAGTCACATATTCCTGTTACCTGTTTCACAGAGATTATGATCTTGTGGCGTTATCCGCATTATATACGGCCGCTTATTTTGCATACACTTATATTTTCGTTCGACAAATATTGCAAACGCACACAGAAATTGATAAGATAGATAATGTGCAGACAGGATAAAATGGTGGGGGATAAATGGACAAACTGAATTACTTTAATTATTGTGCTTTGGTCATATTGGTGGTGCTGACAGTGGTACTCTTGTCGCGCCGTATGCTGCGGGGCAGGAGAAACAGATATTTCTGGAATCTTCTGATGGTGGTTTTGTGCAGCGTCATTTTTGATATTCTGGCAGTGCATCTGGACAATGGTGCAGGGGCCAATGTGTTGGAGAAATATGTGGCCCACGGTGGCTATCTGATCTTACATAATCTGTCCGTGCCGGTCTATGTCATCTATCTTGCATGTCTCACTGACAATATGTATAAACTCAGGGACAATATTTGGGTTCAACTGATTCTGATCGCGCCTTTTGCCTGTGTGTTGGAAATGATACTCACCACGCCCGTTTCCCATATGATTTTTTATATTGATGAAAGCGGCCGGTATGTCAGGGGGCTTTGGTATGGGGCGCTCTATGTGGTGGTGGCGTTTTATATCGGGCTGGGCGTCATCTATGCCCTGCGGTGCCGCAGATTGTTTGCCAGAGGGCAGTTCTTGTCCATGTTGGCGGTGTTTCCGCTGATGGTGGCCGCACTGTGCATACAGACAGTCAATCCCCGTATGCGTATCGAGATGTTTGCCCACACGGTGGGGATCCTGTTTATCCTTCTCATGGTGCAGAAACCGGAGGAGCGCACGGATTCCGCCACGGGTTTCGGAAAGCCTACGGCCTATGTCACAGATGTAGAGCAGGCTGTCTACAATAAACGTCCTTTCAGGATTCTGCTGATCAATATTCTGAATTACCGGTTTTTACTGGATGCTCTGGGGTATATGAGTACGCAGGAACTCATGAATCTGGTGGCGGAGCGGATCGCGCAGATCTGCCGGACGGAGCTGCCCAAGGCGGATCCCTATTATCTGGACAGAGGCAGATTTTGTCTGATGGTGGGAAAGGAGAATTTTCAGAGGCTGGACGGCGCGGCAAGGACTCTTTGCTCGATGCTGGCCAGGGATATCTATATGCAGGATATGGATATCAACCTGCAGTCAAATCTCTGTATCCTCCGCTGTCCCGAGGATTTGTGCGATCTGCGGAGCATATTTGCCTTCAGTAATGAATTTGAAGAAAATCAGAGAGCGGGAGAGGTGTTTTATGCGGAGGAGATTCTGAACGATGGCCGTTATATCATCAAGGATCTTGAGAATATTATTGAGAATGCCATGACCAACGAGGGCATGAGCGTGTACTATCAGCCTATTTATTCTGTATCCGAAAAGCGTTTTGCCTCGGCGGAAGCGCTGCTTCGGCTCAACGATGAGGAATACGGGCATATTTCTCCGGAGCTTTTTATCCCTGTGGCAGAAAAGAACGGCGTCATCCATCAGATCGGGGCCTTTGTGCTGGAGGAGGTCTGCCGCTTTATCGCCAGCGAGGAGTTTCAGAGGCTGGGAATGGATTACATCGAGGTGAATCTGTCGGTTGCCCAGTGTATGCGGAACAATCTGGCCAGTGAAATTCTGGAGCTTTTGGGGAAGTATCATGTGCGTCCGGATCAGATCAATCTGGAGATCACGGAGACGGCGGCTGTGGACTCTCAGAATATAATGTCTGAAAATATCCGTGTTCTGGCGGCGGCGGGTATTCCTTTTTCTCTGGACGATTTCGGGACGGGCTATTCCAATATAAAGCGGGTGGCCACGCTTCCCTTAAATATCGTAAAGCTGGATAAGACTTTCACGGATCTGGAGGCGAATCCCCGGCTGGAGATCGTGGCGCGCAATACGGTCAGGATGATCAAGGATATGCAGATGAAGGTCGTTGTGGAGGGAATAGAGACAGAACAGATGGCAAAACAGTTCTCAGATATGGAGTGTGAGTATATTCAGGGCTTTTATTATTCCAGGCCTCTCACCAGAGAGGAGTTTGTGCGCTTTATCAGTCAGGCGCAACAGATATAGGGCATGAATAAAAGGAATTTTTTATTTTTGTTTTCTGCGGCGGTAATCTGGGGTGTCTCTTTTGTGGCGCAGAGCGCCGGGATGGAATATGTGGGAGGCTTTACCTTCAACTGTGTCCGCAGCCTTCTGGGCGGTATCGTGCTTTTGCCCGGTCTTTTGATGCGAAAGAGTGAAGGGCAGGGGAACTTTTGGAAACGTAATCAGGCTTTGTTTAAAGGCGGCATCTGCTGTGGAGTGGTGCTGGGTCTTGCGTCCAATCTGCAACAGCAGGGTATCCGTTACACCTCTGTTGGAAAGGCCGGATTTATCACAGCGCTCTATATTGTTTTAGTGCCGATTTTCGGTTTGTTTCTACATAAAAAGGTAGGAAGGCTTGTGTGGGCAGGGCTTCTTTTTGCGGTGGCAGGGCTGTATTTTCTCTGTATTGACGGACAGTTCACAGTGGGCCGGGGGGATTTGCTTATGCTTTTGTGCGCCGCTGTCTTCGCAGTGCATATTCTGGTGGTGGATCATTTTGCACCGCTGGTGAATGGCGTGGCGCTGAGCTGCGTCCAGTTTTTTACCTGCGGCGTGTTGTCCGGAATTCCCATGTTGTTGTTTGAACAGGTGCACATGGAAGCGCTTGCAGGAGCGGCAGTGCCGATTTTATACGCCGGCATTATGTCCTGTGGTGTGGCTTATACACTTCAGATTCTGGGGCAGAAGAATACGAATCCCACGGTGGCATCCATGATCTTAAGCTTGGAATCTGTGGTCTCTGTGCTGGCGGGGCAGCTTATTTTGAAGCAGAGCCTTACGGGCAGGGAGCTTCTTGGCTGTGCTCTGATGTTTGTGGCTGTGGTACTGGCGCAGATTAAAAGCGGGGCTGCCGCTTAGCGGCTCAGGAAAAGCAGTTGGTGACTGGACATTATATCTGGGCTGTGATATAATACTGACACGACAATTTTGGTAACACTGACATTCACAATGGGGAGTGATGATATGACAGACAGTGAAAAGCTTAATCTGATTATTTCCGAAATACAGGGTCTGAAAACGGACATGCAGGGAATGAAGTCCGAAATACAGGATATGAAGTCCGACATGCAGGGAATGAAGTCCGAAATACAGGATATGAAGTCCGACATGCAGGATATGAAGCAGCGCATAACGAATATTGAAACAAGTGTTGCGGATATGAAACTGACACTTGAGAATGAGATTCGTGTTAATATCCAGCGTGTGGCAGAAGGGCATCTTGATTTATCAAGAAATCTGCATGAGGCATTGAAGATTGACAACGAAAAAGAAATGCTTGCTATTCGTGTGAGTGTACTTGAAACAGAAATGCGTCGAATTAAGACACGACTTGACATAGCATAATAAAGGAAGCTGCCGCATGAATGAAAATTTGTGATGCGGCAGCTTCTTTTTTTATTTTTTCATTCCGGCGCGTTTGCGCATGGTGGGATCCAGAATCTTTTTGCGGATGCGCAGATGTTCCGGGGTGATCTCCAGAAGCTCGTCGGTGTCGATAAAGTCCAGCGCCTGTTCCAGTGACAGGATTTTGGGAGGAGTGAGCCTCAGGGCTTCGTCGGCAGAGGAGGAACGGGTGTTGGTGAGCTGCTTTTTTTTGCAGACATTGATCTCAATGTCCTCGCTGCGTCCGGTCTGGCCTACCACCATGCCGGAGTATACCTTTTCGCCCGGGCCGATAAAGAGGATGCCGCGTTCCTGTGCGTTATAGAGTCCGTAGGTGATGGCTTCTCCTGCCTCGAAGGCAATCAGGGAGCCCAGCCTGCGGTATTGAATCTCGCCCTTATAAGGTGCATAGCCGTCAAAGACGGTGTTTAAGATGCCATTGCCCTTGGTATCGGTGAGGAATTCTCCGCGGTAGCCGATGAGGCCTCTGGCCGGAATTGAGAATTCCAGGCGTGTGTAGACACCGCCGGAAATACTGCCCATATTGCGCAGCTCTCCCTTTCTCTGTCCCAGTTTCTCGATGACGGCCCCGGCATATTCGTTTGGAACATCAATGTAAGCCAGTTCCATGGGTTCAAGCTTATGGCCGTTTTCGTCTTCTTTATACAAAACTTCGGCTTTGCTCACCGCGAATTCAAAGCCTTCACGGCGCATATTCTCGATCAGAACGGACAGATGCAGTTCACCCCGGCCGGACACTTTAAAACTGTCGGCCTGCCCGGTCTCCTCCACCCGCAGGGATACGTCTGTGTTTAATTCGCGAAACAGTCTGTCCCGCAGATGACGGCTGGTGACAAACTTGCCTTCCTGCCCGGCAAGAGGAGAGTCGTTTACCATAAACTGCATGGCGATAGTGGGCTCGCTGATTTTCTGGAAGGGGATGGGGGCTGGGTTTTCAACAGAGCAGAGGGTATCTCCGATGTGGATGTCCGCAATGCCGGAAATCGCCACGATGGAGCCGATGGAGGCTTCTTTTACCTCTGCTTTGTTCAGGCCGTCAAACTCATAGAGCTTGCTGACTTTCACTTTTACCTGTTTGTCAGGCTCGTGATGATTGCAGATTACCACGTCCTGATTCACCCGTATGACACCATTGTCAACTTTTCCCACGCCGATGCGTCCCACATATTCATTATAGTCTATGGTGCTGATGAGTACCTGGGTGCCGGCCTCTGGATCGCCCTCGGGGGCGGGGATATAGTCAAGGATGGTCTCAAACAGAGGTTCCATACTGTTGCCGGGTTCCCCTGCGTCCAGGGAGGCGACGCCGGATTTGGCTGAGGCAAACACAAATGGGCAGTCTAACTGGGAATCGTCTGCGTCCAGCTCCAGAAACAGCTCCAGCACTTCGTCCACCACCTCGTCGGGCCTTGCCTCAGGGCGGTCGATCTTGTTGATGCAGACAATGACAGGGAGTTTTAACTCCAATGCTTTTTTCAGTACGAACTTGGTCTGGGGCATGGCTCCCTCGAAGGCATCCACCACCAGGACTACGCCGTTCACCATCTTCAACACGCGCTCTACCTCGCCGCCAAAGTCGGCGTGTCCCGGAGTGTCGATAATATTTATCTTCGTATTTTTATAGGTCACAGCGGTATTTTTGGACAGAATGGTGATGCCGCGCTCGCGCTCGATGTCGTTGGAGTCCATGACGCGCTCCGCCACCTCCTGATTTTCACGGAATACGCCGCTTTGTTTGAGCAGTTCGTCCACCAGCGTGGTTTTTCCATGGTCTACATGGGCGATGATGGCAATGTTTCTGACGTCTTCTCTTTTTTGTTTCATAATTCCTCTCATTCCGCCGCGTTAACGGCTCAAAGGTGAAATTTCGTGTAAATTTTTGGTTCGCGGTCGAAATTGTCGATAATTGTCGACTAAAAAATAATCCCGCGATCAAACCGTTTCAGTATAGCACTATTTTTTTATTGATGCAAGAAAAAGCTGTTTTCTGGGGGCTTTAGGACGGACAGACACAATATATTGTGTACCAAAGAGGCGAATCTATGTGGAATTTGGCGAGGGTGCGCGATGAAAAAGGGTGTTATTTTGCGGTGAGATATAGTATAAATATAATGTCATAGTAAATACGTTACAAAAGGTGTAAGAAGGGAGAACTGATATGACAGATAAGGTAATTGAAAACAATCAGGTAACGGTGATGGGAGAAGTGGTAAGCAGATTTTCCTACAGCCATGAAATCTTCGGAGAAGGGTTTTACATGGTCGATGTGAAGGTGCAGAGACTCAGCGAGAGCTTTGACGTGATTCCGGTGATGGTGTCCGAGAGGCTTTTGGATGTAAACGAGGATTACAGCGGAAGGCTGATCTGCGTGAACGGGCAGTTCCGTTCCTACAATCGGCACGAGGAGAGAAAGAACAGACTGGTGCTGTCGGTCTTCGCCAGAGAGGTGGAGTTTGTGGAAGAGGTCGAGGAGAGCGCCAAGACCAATCAGATCTATCTGGACGGGTATATCTGTAAGGAGCCAATTTACAGAAAGACGCCTTTGGGGAGAGAGATTGCGGATCTTCTGCTGGCGGTGAACCGTCCCTATGGCAAATCCGATTACATACCCTGCATCTGCTGGGGACGCAACGCCCGTTATGCCAACAACTTCAAAGTGGGTGAGCGCTGCGCGATCTGGGGACGCATTCAGAGCAGAGAATATATGAAGAAGCTGGATGAGGAACATGTGGAGAAGCGTGTGGCCTTTGAGGTTTCTGTGAGCAAGCTGGAACTTATGGGTGATGAGGACAAGGAGGATTCCTTTTTGTCAGATGATTCCCTGTGCCCCAGCGAGGCGTGACAGCCTGTGGGCGATCCTGCCGCAAAGGCGTATGACAGCCTGACATTACCGAAAGTTGCCAATTTTTGGATTTTGTGTTATACTGAGACCTGCTTGAGCGGGAGACTACCGGTGAAGAGTAAAGTTGTCAGGCTTCAGGTATGGAGGTAGGATATGGAAAAGGGAAGAGTTTATATTTATTCCGGCGACGGGAGAGGCAAGTCTCCGGCGGCTCTGGGAAGAGCGGTTCAGACCGCGGTGGCGGGAGGCAGTGTGGTGCTGATTCAGTTTTTGAAGGGAAGAGGCCTTCAGGACTCAGGTTTCCTGCGCAGAATGGAACCGGAGATCAAGCTGTTTCGATTTGAGAAGTCCGATGAGAATTATGAGAAATTGTCGGATGAGCGCAAGCAGGAGGAGATCGGTAATATCAGAAACGGTATTGCCTATGCGAAGAAAGTGCTGTGCACCGGCGAGTGTGATCTGTTGATTCTGGACGAAGTGCTGGGACTTGTGGAAAAGGGGATCCTTCAGGCGGATGATCTGAAAAACCTGTTGGAATACCGCGGAGCTACGGATGTGATCCTCACGGGGATCAATCTGAGCGATGATGTCTGTATGCTTGCGGATGAGGTTTCCAAAATTGAGACCGTGAAATTTAAGGTTTACTGAGATACGGTTGGCGGAATGGCCTCAAAATGAAAAAGATTCAGGGGAAATACACAGAAATTATCATAAAAATACCCAGGAAATCCGTTGACAGAGGCGGATGAAGATGCTATATTGATTAATAAGATAGGTAATAACGATAGAGGTTGCGTTTTTCAAGAGTATTTCTTCCGATGCGGCAGGCGCAGGGGAGGAAGGAAGAAAGGGGAACACGCCGAAAGATGAGACGTCCTTGCAGTCGAGTCTTGGGCATGGGGTGAATAACCACATGACTGTCATCCGGTCAGGATGGTGCGCTATCAGAGGATAAATTGTAAAATTTGCCGGCGCATTTTATGTGTCGGCATTTACTTATGTAAAATTTACTATGCAAATCATAAGGAGGAAGAGTTATGGCAATTTTTACAGGCGCGGGTGTTGCGATCGTGACTCCCATGAAGGCGGACGGAGCAGTCAATTACGAGAAGTTTGGGGAGCTTATAGAGTTTCAGATCGCCAACGGCACGGACGCGATCATTGTCTGCGGAACTACCGGAGAGGCGTCCACCCTCACCCATGAGGAGCATCTCGAGACCATCAGATACTGTATTGACAAGGTGGCGGGCAGGATTCCCGTTGTGGCGGGAACGGGTTCTAACTGTACGGAGACGGCGGTTTATCTCTCCACCGAGGCTGAAAAGTACGGGGCGGATGGTCTGTTGGTGGTGACGCCCTATTATAATAAGGCGACCCAGAACGGCCTTTACGCACATTTCAAGACCATAGCCGAGTCCGTAAAGATTCCCATAATTCTTTACAATGTGCCCAGCCGCACGGGCTGCAATATTCTGCCGGAGACGGTGGTACGTCTGTGCAAAGATGTGGACAATATCCTGGGCGTCAAGGAGGCCAGCGGCAATATCAGCCAGATTGCCCATCTCGCCGCCATTTCACACGGCTGTGTGGATATTTATTCCGGCAATGACGATCAGATTGTGCCGATCATGGCGCTGGGCGGTGTGGGTGTCATTTCTGTACTCTCCAATGTGGCTCCCAGACAGACCCATGAGATCTGCCGGAAGTTTTTGGACGGGGATGTGGAGGGCAGCCGCAGGATGCAGCTTGCGGCTCTGGATCTGTGCAACGCCCTGTTCTGCGAGGTGAATCCAATCCCTGTGAAGAAGGCGCTGAATCTCATGGGTATGGAGGCAGGATCTCTTCGTATGCCGCTGTCCGAGATGGAGGAGGGCAATGCCGCCCGTCTGGAAAAGGCCATGAAAGATTATGGAATCCTTTGAGGTTTATGGCAGTAATTTTATATCAGTAATATTGAAACTGAAGAGATGAATAGAGATAAATGAAGATAAAGGGAAATAAATAAAAGAAGGGAAGCTTGTTATGATAAGAATCATTATGCACGGTTGTAACGGTAAGATGGGGCAGACCATCAGCTCTCTGATTGCCGCCGACGGGGAAGCGGAGCTGGTGGCCGGAATCGACGCCAGAGACGACGGTCACAATCCCTACCCTGTGTTTACGAATATTGCGGAGTGTGATGTGGAGGCGGACTGTCTCATCGATTTTTCCGCGGCTCCCGCGGTGGACGCAATGCTTGCGTACTGCGTGGATAAAAAACTTCCCTGTGTGCTCTGTACCACAGGCCTGAGTGAGGAGCAGCTCGGCAGAGTGAAGGAGGCGGCAGGTCAGGTGGCGGTCTTAAAGTCGGCAAACATGTCCCTGGGGATCAATCTGCTGTTGAAAATGCTGAAGGAGGCTGCCGGTGTGCTTGCGCCTGCGGGTTTTGATATCGAGATCGTGGAGAAACACCATAATCTGAAGCTGGATGCTCCCAGCGGGACGGCGCTTGCCTTGGCGGATTCCATCAACGGGGAATTGAACGGCGAGTATGAGTATGTCTATGACAGGAGTGTGCGCAGAGAGCGGCGCCCCAAAAAGGAGATCGGCATCAGCGCCGTGAGAGGAGGGACCATCGTGGGCGATCACGATGTGATCTTTGCCGGGGCAGACGAGGTGATCACATTTTCCCACACGGCCTACTCCAAGGCGGTATTCGGTAAAGGCGCCGTGCAGGCGGCCAAGTTTCTGGCGGGAAAGCCTGCGGGAATGTACGATATGTCCGATGTGATTGGTTAGCCGGAGGAGTTCGGCGGCGCGGCAGAGGAGACTTACTATGGAGCGGCAGGACCTGAAATTTTTAAAAACCTTATCCCGTCAATATAAAAATATCGGGGCGGCTTCAACGGAGATCATCAATCTTCAGTCGATTTTGAACCTGCCCAAGGGGACGGAACATTTTCTCACGGATATCCATGGGGAGTATGAGCAGTTTCAGCATGTGTTGAAAAACGGTTCCGGATCCGTGCGCAGAAAGATAGACGAGGAGTTCGGCAACACCATCAGCAATAAGGACAAAAAGAGTCTGGCCACGCTGATTTATTACCCGGAGGAAAAGCTGGAAATCGCGGAGAAAGAGGAGGAGAATCTGGAAGACTGGTACAGGATCTCGCTGCACAGACTGGTGCAGGTGATCAAGCGCGTCTCCTCCAAGTATACCCGCTCCAAGGTGCGTAAGGCTCTGCCGGAGGAGTTTGCCTATGTCATTGAGGAACTGATCACGGAGAAGGAGGAGATTCAGGACAAAGAGGCCTATTACAACGAGATTCTCCACACGATTATCCGTATTGGCAGAGCTCCCCAGTTTATTGTGGCGCTCTGCCATCTGATTCAGCGGCTGGTCATCGACCATCTGCATATTGTAGGGGATATCTATGACAGAGGACCGGGTCCGCATATTATCATGGATACCCTCTGCAACTATCACTCTGTGGACGTGCAGTGGGGCAATCATGATATTGTCTGGATGGGGGCTGCCGCGGGCAGCCTGTTGTGTATCGCAAATGTCATCCGTCTGTCAGCACGGTATGGAAGTCTGTCCGTGCTGGAGGAGGGGTATGGCATCAATCTGGTGCCGCTGGCCACCTTTGTGCTGGAGACCTATGGGGACACGGACTGCAGCGCGTTTGCCATCAGATACAACACGGATTACAACACCAAGGATCTGCGTCTGGATACCGGGATGCACAAGGCGATGACGATGATACAGTTTAAGCTGGAGGGACAGTTTATCATGCGTCATCCGGAGTTCCATATGGAGGACCGGATGCTTCTGGATAAGATCGATTACGCGCAAAAAACCGTGCGCATCGGCGATGAGATATATGCCATGCGGGATGTGGATTTTCCCACGGTGGATCCGGACAGGCCTTACGAATTGTCTGAGGAGGAAAGCCGTCTGATGCTTCGGCTTCAGCATGCTTTTATGCGTTGTGAAAAATTGCAGAGACATGTGCGTTTCCTGTATGCAAAGGGCGGAATGTACAAACTCTATAATGGCAATCTGCTCTACCATGGCTGCGTTCCCCTGAATGAGGACGGAAGCTTTCAGGAAGTGGAAATTTTTGGCAGAGAGTATTCCGGAAAGGCGCTCTATGATGTTCTGGAGCACTATGCCAGAAGGGGATATTATGCCAAGGACAGCTCAGAGCGCATGGCCGGGCAGGATATGCTCTGGTATATTTGGTGCGGCGCCGGCTCTCCGGTGTATGGCAAGACCAGGATGACCACGTTTGAACGCTATTTTGTGGCCGACAGCAGAACGCATGTTGAACAAAAGAACAGTTATTATACCCTCTATGAGAGGGAGGACATTGTAAACAAAATATTGGAAGAATTTGGCCTTGACTCCGAGGGCGCCCACATCATCAACGGGCATGTGCCTGTGGAGCAGATTCACGGAGAATCTCCCATTAAATGCGGCGGCAGGCTTCTGGTCATCGACGGCGGTTTTTCCAAAGCCTATCACAAGAAGACGGGAATCGCCGGATACACGCTGGTATGTAATTCCAGAGGTATGCGTCTGGTGGCCCATGAGCTTTTTGAATCCACAAAGGCCGCTATCCTGAGAGAGTCGGATATTATATCGGATACCATCGAGGTAGAGACTTTTCCGCACAGAAAGCGTGTGGCGGACACGGATGTCGGTGTGGATATCAGAGAAAATATCCATTATCTGGAAGAACTACTGGAGGCATACAGAGACGGTTCGATTATGGAGGAATGAAGAATGTGATTAATGAAACAGGAGCGCTGAAAAGGGGAGGCCTGTGAGAAGGTACTCCCCTTTGTGTGAGACCGGCCTTTGCCCGTTTATCCGTATGACTTTATCGGGACACAGAGCGGTTTGTGGTTCTGCCGGCGCTGTTGGTGTTGCTGCCGGTCACATTATTGTTCGTGCCATTGGCTGTGTTTGCATTGCTTCCATTTGCATTGCTTCCATTCCCATTTGTTCCGTTTGTTCCGTTCGTGCCTGTGGTGGTATTACCGGTGGTGGTGTTATTACCTGTGGCGTTTGTGCCTGCGTTGTTATTGTTTGTGTTGTTATTGTTGTCGTTTCCAACCAGATCGTCCACCAGGTCTGTCACACCGTTTACGGCGTCGTCTATGACGCCGCCCACTGCATTTCCGGCATCGTTGCCGTTTGCGTCGCCGGCAGGATTGTTTGTGGCGTTGTTGAGCGCATTGTCTGTGTTGCCCGCGCCGTTATTTCCGGCGTTATTCTGGCCGGAAGATTCAGTCTGAGCACCATTTCCGGCCATACTGCCGGAATTGTTGCTCTGATTGTCTCTGGAACATGCTGCTGCCGTACAAATGAAGGCCATCACAAGTCCGAGAACTAAAATTTTTTTCTTCATAATATCCTCCATTCTCGCCTCCTGAAATTCAAAACTGTGGGGCTTGTGTTTATTATGTACGGGAATCGGTTTTTTATACATGGTCGCGAATGGGAGAAACAAGTCCAAAGAAATGAGGTAAAATATGGAATTTCGTCCATGCATTGATATTCATAACGGAAAAGTAAAACAGATTGTGGGCAATAGTCTAAGAGATGCAGGCGATCAGGCCAGAGAGAATTTTGTCTCGGAGAAGGATGCGGCATTTTTTGCCAATTTATATAAAAATGCAGGTCTCAAAGGCGGTCACATCATTCTCCTCAACAGTGCGGACAGCGAGTATTATGATGCGACCCGCAGACAGGCTATGGAAGCTCTTGCCGCTTACCCGGGCGGGCTTCAGATCGGCGGCGGAATCACGCCTGACAACGGGGAGGATTATCTGCGGGCGGGAGCCAGCCATGTGATCGTGACATCTTATGTTTTTGCCGGCGGCGTCATTCGCTATGACCGGCTTGAGAAGATGGTGCGGGCAGTGGGGAAGGAGCATCTGGTGCTGGATCTGAGCTGTAGAAAGACGGCGGAGGGCTATCTGATCGTGACAGACCGGTGGCAGAGACTGACACAGGAGAGGGTGTGCGACGCGCTTTTGGACAGGCTCTCGGTTTACTGCGACGAATTTTTGATTCATGCGGTGGATGTGGAAGGAAAGTGTGAGGGAATCGAGCGGGAGCTGGCAGGGCTTCTGGGTGCGTGGAGCGGCCTTTCCGTCACTTATGCGGGAGGCGTCCACAGCATGGAGGATCTGCAGGTTTTGAGAGATCTGGGGCATGACAGGCTGCATGTCTCCATCGGAAGCGCGCTGGATCTCTTTGGCGGAGCTCTTTGTTGGGAGGATGTGCTGAAGTTTGTCAAAAGATTTTAAATTTGCCGTTGCTTTTTGCAGATTTGTGTGTTAGTGTATTGACAATACATATGACAAGACAATAAAGAAACGCAAAAGGAGAGGCAAGTTGAGCAAAGAAAAATCGGGCACTTTTAAAGAGAAATGTAAGAAGTGGTTACAGGAAATATTTATTGACGGTTTGAGCGGCATGGCGCTGGGGCTCTTTTCCACACTGATCATCGGGACCATCATCGCGCAGCTTGGCAGTCTGATCGGCGGCAGCCTGGGCGCTTATCTGACTGCAGTCAGCAATGTGGCGAAGACAGTCACCGGCGCGGGTATCGGTGTGGGAGTGGCCTGCAAGTTCAAGGAGGGGCCGTTGGTGACAGTGTCTGCCGCTGTGGCAGGCATGATCGGCGCCTTTCCGGGGGTGACGGCTATGGAGGCCTATGCGCTGGGCAGGCCTGGGGAGCCTTTGGGGGCATTTATCGCGGCGATAGTGGCAATCCGCATCGGGCATCTGGTGGCGGGTAAGACCAAGGTGGATATTCTGGTGACGCCCTTAGTGGCAATTCTGTCAGGAGCTGCCGCAGGATTTATTATGGGGCCTCCCATCACGGCCTTCATGGGATGGCTGGGAGCATTGGTCAATGTCAATGTGGAACAGCATCCTGTGGTTGGAGGAATGGTGGTCTCTGTGTTGATGGGAATGATCCTGACGCTGCCCATCAGCTCTGCCGCCATCGGTGTCTCCATGAGTCTGAGCGGTCTTGCGGCAGGAGCCGCGACGGTGGGATGCTGCTGCAATATGGTGGGTTTTGCCGTGGCAAGCTATCGTGAGAACAAGGTGGGAGGACTGATCGCCCAGGGCGTCGGCACTTCCATGCTGCAGGTGCCCAATATCGTGAGGAAGCCTTTGATCTGGCTGCCGGCGATCCTGTCCAGCGCGGTGCTGGGCCCTGTATCCGCGGCAGTATTGCGTATGACCAGTACACCGGTGGGATCCGGTATGGGTTCTGCAGGATTTGTGGGACAGTTTGCAGCCTACGGCTCCATGCGGGCGGACGGCATGAGCGCGGTGATGGCGCTGGGGCTGATCCTGCTTATGCACTTTGTCCTGCCCGGCGCCCTCAGCCTGTTAATCTCTGAGCTCATGCGCAAAAAGGGCCTGATTGCCGAGGGGGATATGGCGCTGAAGGTTTAGGCGGTTTTCGAGAAATTTATGCATTTTAGACAAAAACGACGGTTTCTGTCCATGGCTATGGCATGGAAAAACATGCTTTTTTGGGGAAATATTACAAAAATATTAAGAAAATGTTGCTGTGGAGAGTCACCTGTGGTACAATAATGAAGTTTACCGGAGGTGACTTTTCATGTTACGCGACAAACATAAGCACAGAATAAGCCATGTTGTTCTTGTTACATCCAATGCGACGGACGCCGGTGTGAAGCAGTTTCGCATCAGGTCAAAGAGTCTCTGGGTGCTTGTTGTGGTGCTTTGTGTTGTCATTGGCGCTTTGCTGGGTTATATCGTATATGAGGAGAAGATATGGGAGGCGGTTTCCGGCAGGAGTGAAGAGCAGCTTGCCCAGATACAGCGTCTGGAAGAGGCGAACGCCGCACTGGAGGCGGATAAGCTGAGTCTGGAGACAGAGATCGCCGGACTGAACGAGACGGTACAGATTTTGAGCGAGACAGTCAGTCAGAAGACCAAGAGCGAGAGTGAACTGCTGGGACAGTTGGAACAACAGAGTCTGCCCACGGAATTTCCGCTGAACGGATCTGCATCCATGGAGGAATTGACCGACGATAAGCCAATCTGTGTTTTCACGGCATCCGCGGGAATTATGGTGGTGTCTACGGCCAGAGGAACGGTGACGGCAGTCAGTGATGACGGCGAGTACGGACATAGTATTCAGGTGGATCATGGAAACGGCTATGTCACGATCTACAGAAACGGCGGAGACCCTCAGGTGAAGAACGGGGATACCGTAGTGGGGGGGACTGCCCTGTATGTGATCGGGGAAGGGCACGAAAAAGTCGGTTATCAAATGATGAAGGACGGGGAGTACATCAGTCCTATGGAAATGTTGGCTATCAGCGGCTAAGGAGGGAGTCATATGTTGGATAAAAAAAATACTGAGGTAAAGCTTACAGCGTTGATTGGAAATGGCGTGAGTCTCGACGGTGATTTCACGGCGCAGGGTTCCGCAAGAATTGACGGATGCGTAGACGGAAATGTGACTGTGGGAGGAACATTGATCGTGGGCGCCACCGGCGCCATCAACGGCAATGTCACCGCGGCCGCCGCAGTGGTGGGCGGAGGTATTCTGGGCAATTTGGAGATAACTGACAGGATTGAGCTCACCGGCACGGCAAAGGTACTGGGAGATATCACCACCTCTGTGATCGTTATCGATGAGAATGCGATTTTCCAGGGGAGATGTAATATGCATCAGACCGTTCCTGACAGACAGGCTAAATCCAAGTCTGCAAGGGCGGTGAAGGAGAGCAAAAAGTCTGCCAAGGCTGCGCTTGCCGAGGCGTTGAAGGAGCTGCAGGAGGCGGAAAATAAAGAGCTGCAGGAGCGCAGTGCCGTTCAGGCGAGAAATGCGGCGCAGGAAGATGCTGCGAAAAACAGCGCGAATTAGTTTTCGGGATGAGAGTATATGGATGAGAATATAGATTGATCAGATATACATATAGAATTTCAGAGCCGCAGCAGGCCGTGAGAGATCGGGCGAGCTGCGGCTCTTTTGTCTGTCTTTGCTGCGGATCATTTTCCGAGCCGTTCAAATACCAGCGCATAGCCGTCGTTTCCGTAGTTGAGAGAGCGGTTTACACGGCTGATGGTGGCTGTAGAGGCTCCGGTTTTCTCCGCAATCTCCAGATAGGTTTTGTGATCTCTCAGCATGGAAGCCACCTCAAACCGCTGAGAGAGGGAGAGCAGTTCGTTTACCGTACACAGATCCTCGAAAAAATTGTAACATTCCTCACGGGTCTTTAGATTCAGGACTGCGTCAAACAGAGCATCCACGGCTTCGGTTCTGATTTTTTTATTCATATGAGGCTCTCCTTTACCCAGTAAATCTATAGCACATTTTAACACACTGCATTCATAAAGTAAATAGAAAAAGTATCAGGAAAAATTTATGAAAATGGCACGAAAATATAAAAAACAGTTGATATGTAGTTTTGAATACTATATACTGTATTTTAATAGAGATTATTCTGCGGGGGCGGATGTTTTCTGCGCGCCCGGGGAGGAGACAAATTGACGATCAATACGGAAGATTTATTGAACAGTATATTGGAGAGCCTGGACCGGATAGAGTATATCAATCCCTCAGACATACCGAATATTGATCTGTATATGGATCAGGTGACTACTTTTATGGACAGCAGGCTGCGGGCCGGGGTGCGCAACCCGGGGGAGGACAAGATTCTTACCAAGACGATGATCAACAATTATGCCAAAAATGATCTGCTGCCGCCCCCTGTGAAGAAAAAATATTCCAAGGAACATGTGCTGCTCCTGATTTTTATTTATTATTACAAGGGCATTATGTCCATCAATGATATTCAGACTTTGCTGCGCCCTATCACAGAACAGTTTTTTCAGAACGGAAAAGAATTTAATCTGGAGAGTGTCTACAGAGAGGCTTTCAGCATGGAAAAGGGGGAGATCGAGAGGCTGAAGGCGGATGTGGTGGAGAAGTTTAAGCTGGCAGAGGAGACATTCGGGGATGCCCCCGACGAGAGCCGTGAGTTTCTCAGGAAGTTTTCTTTTATTTGCTTATTGAGTTTTGACGTCTATATGAAAAAACAGATTATCGAGAAGATGGTGGATGAACTGAGCAAAGAGATGCAGGGGACGTCGAAGGCGGATGCAAAATCATCAAAGGAGGCAAAAGCCGGGAGGGAGACAAACAGATCATGAACATCTGTATGGATCTGCACACGCATACCGTATCCTGCGGTCATGGGTACAGTACCCTGAAGGAAAATATTGAGGCGGCCATTGGGGCAGGCCTCCTTTTTCTGGGTCTGAGCGAACACGGGCCGTCTATTCTGGGAGGGCCGAATCCCTGGTTTTTTGGCAATTACAGATGCATTCCGAGACAATATGGAACATTGCGTCTGTTGTGCGGCACAGAGGCCAATATCATGGATTATGAGGGCCGGCTGGATCTGGAGGAGAGACTGCTGGAGAAAATGGATTATGTGATCGCCAGCATGCATGTAGCCTGCGTGACTCCGGGGAGCCGCAGGGAAAATACCATGGCTTCCATAAGGGCCATGCAGAACCCTTATGTGAAGATTCTGGGGCATCCCGATGATTCCCGGTATCCTTTGGATTATGAGGAACTTGTCCGGGCGGCCAGAGAAGCGCAGGTTGTTCTGGAGCTGAACAATGCTTCGCTGAATCCTCAGAGCGCAAGGCAGGGCGGCCGGGAGAATATCAGGACACTCTTAAATACCTGTGCAAAATACGGGGCTCCGGTGCTGCTGGGGTCTGACAGCCATATCTGCTACACGATAGGACAGTTTGGGCCTGCTCTGGAGATGATAAAAGAGGCGGATTTTCCGGAGGAGCTGATCCTCAATGACAAGCCGGAGCGTATCGGGCAATTGGTGAATATAGATATCTGAAGTGCTTGCAAAATCTGCCTGCGGGGAATACAATAGGGATAAGGCGGCAGAACCATAAGCAGAAACGCATAGGCTGACGCGGCGGTTTTGGCCTGTGAGAATAACGGGTCCGCGGGATAAGGCGGACGGATGGGAGTACAGAATGAAAGATGCAAATTGCGGTTACTGTATGAGAGGAGAGCTTTTGGAGAAGTTCGGAATCTTTATCTGTGAGCTGGATGTCTCCAGCCTGATTCTGTTTAAGGAACAGTCCAAGCCCGGAAGATGTATTGTGGCTTATAAGGATCATGTGAGTGAGATCGTGGATATCAGCGAGGAGGAGCGCAATCGTTTCTTTGCGGATGTGAACCGCGCGGCGAAGGCGATTCATGCGGCATTTCATCCCGATAAGCTCAACTATGGCGCATACGGCGATACAGGCTGTCATCTGCACATGCATCTGTGCCCGAAATACGAGGGCGGCGACGAGTGGGGAGGCACCTTCCAGATGAATCCCGGGAAAACATATCTGAGCGATGAAGAGTATGCGGAGATGATCGAGAAGATCAAGGCTAATCTATAAGCGGTGAAGCAGGTGCCTGCGTCAGGACAGGCACCTTATTTTTATGCACTCATAACATAAATCCATAGGAATCAAACTGTGTGGAGGAATATGTGTTATGAAAAAGTGCATGAAACTGCTGGCGCTGTGTCTTAGTCTGGCCATGTTTACAGCCGCTTTTGCCGGCTGCGGGGCGAAGGGGAAGGGCGCTGACGGTAAGACCAAAGTGGTGCTCAACGAGGTGGCCCATTCTATCTTCTATGCGCCCATGTATGTGGCCATTGAGGAGGGATATTTTGCCGACAACGGCATCGAGCTGGAGCTTGTGACGGGATTCGGAGCCGATAAGACGATGACCGCCGTGCTCACAGACGAGGCGGATATCGGTTTTATGGGCTGTGAGAGCAGCGTGTATACCTATGCGGGGGGCACGGAGGACTATGTGGTGAATTTTGCGCAGTTGACTCAGCGCGCGGGAAATTTCCTGGTCGCCAGAGAGCCCATCGAGGACTTTGACTGGGAGATGCTCAAAGGCCACAATGTGCTGGGCGGCAGGGCAGGCGGAATGCCGGAGATGGTTTTTGAGTATATTCTCCTGAAAAACAATATTGACCCGTCGGCGGACTTAAGTATCGATCAGAGTATTGATTTCGGATCCACCGCGGCGGCTTTCTCAGGCGGGCAGGGGGACTTTACGGTTGAGTTTGAGCCACATGCGACCCTGTTGGAGCAAAAAGGCGACGGCTATGTGGTGGCTTCCCTGGGCGAGGACTCGGGATATGTTCCCTATACCTCCTTTTCTGCTAAGAAGAGCTATATCGAGGATAACCCGGAGACAATTCAGGCGTTTACTGATGCACTCCAGAAGGGAATGGATTATGTCAATGAGCATACGCCGGAGGAGATTGCAAAGGTTATTGCTCCGCAGTTTGAGGAGACAGATCCGGAAACGCTCACCAAAATCGTGGAGCGTTATCATGCTCAGGACACTTGGAAGGGCGATCTGGTATTTGCCGAGGAAAGCTTCGATCTGTTGCAGAATATCCTGATCGAGTTTAAGGTTTTGGGCGAGAAGGTGCCCTATGCGGATCTGGTGAACACAGAGTTTGCCACCAAAGCGGCAAAGAAGTAAACGATTAAATCATTATTTTGTCAGTCTGATTAAACGGCTTAAAGCTGCAGAGCGGGGCGCAGGCGCCTGACCGGCTCTGCAGCTTTTTGATGACCGCATGGATAAATTGTAAAGAATCTTATGAAAACAGTTGAGAGAATCCCTGAAATTTGCTAAAATATACTGAGAGTCAATTTGGGACGCCAGAAATAAATATAACGGAGGATATGCAGATATGGGATTGATCAGAGCCGCAAAGGATGCCGTGAGCAGTATGCTGGCAGATCAGTGGAGAGAGTACTTTTATTGTGATTCGCTCTCCGATGATGTATTGATGGTAAAGGGACAGAAGCGCACGAACGGCAATAATAAAGGTGTGGACAATATTATCTCCAACGGTTCCATCATTGCTGTGAATGAGGGGCAGTGTATGGTCATCGTGGATCAGGGCGGCATTGTGGAGTTCAGTGCGGATCCCGGTGAGTTTGTCTTTGACACTTCCTCGGAGCCCAGCATTTTCTCCGGCAGCCTGGGTGCCAGCGTGACGGAAACCTTCAGGACGCTGGTGCGGCGTTTTACCGCCGGCGGAGATACCATGAAGGATCAGCGGGTCTATTTCTTTAACATAAAAGAGATCAAGGGGAATCTCTATGGCACGGCGACGCCCATTCCCTTTCGGGTGGTGGACAATAAGATCGGCCTGGATATCGACACGGTGCTTCGCTGCAACGGCGAATATACTTATAAACTGGTGGATCCCCTGTTGTTTTACAAGAACGTGGCCGGCAACAAGAAGGACAGTTTTCCCCGCTCTGAACTCACGGGCATTATGAAGTCTGAGATGCTCACTGCGCTTCAGCCGGCGTTAGCCAAAGTGAGCGCTATCGGTGTGCGTCCCAGCGAGATCCCCGGACATATTACCGAACTGGTTGATTTCCTGAATGAGGAGTTGTCCGACAAGTGGACGCAGCTTCGGGGCATTCAGGTGGTGAGCATGACCATGAATCCGCCCTCTATCCCCGAGGAAGACCGGAAGATGATCAATGAGATGCAGAGGACGGCGGTTTTGACCAATCCAGGCATGGCGGCTGCGACGCTGACTGCAGCCCAGGCTGATGCGATGAGAGCCGCGGCTTCCAATGAATCTGCCGGTCCCATGATGGCCTTTGCCGGAATGAATATGGCGAATATGGCAGGCGGCATGGATGCCAACGCGCTGTATCAGATGAACGCGCAGAATCAGCAGATGAATGCGCAGAACCGGCAGACCAATCAGCAAAACCGGATGAATGGACAGAATAAGATGCAGCCTCCCGTGCTGGGGTGGGTATGCGGCTGCGGCAAGACAGACAACCGCGGAAAGTTCTGTGCGGAGTGCGGACAGCCCAAACCGGCTTCGGCAGGATGGACCTGTAGCTGCGGCGCGGTAAATCAGGGCAAATTCTGTTCCGAGTGCGGAGCAAAGAAGCCCGAAGGCGCCCCTATGTATAAATGCGATAAATGCGGGTGGGAGCCGGAGGACCCGGCAAATCCCCCCAAGTTCTGCCCTGAGTGCGGCGATATCTTTGACGAGAACGATAGAAGATAGAGACGGCTGTCCGAATGTGAAAAAGTCTGGCAGGAAGGAATGAGAGACACAGGTGAATGCGGATGTAATCGGACTTATTGTTGCTTTGAGTCTTGTTCTGGCGCTGGTTCTGACAGTGGGAATCGGTATATATCTGATCTACAGAAAAGTACATAATACCGTTACTTCTTATTCCCGGCTGTTGTTCGGGACAGAGAATCCGGCGGAGGGGCTCAGGAAGATTGAGATGGAGAACGCCGGAACGCCCAAATCAATAGCTTCCGCCACCAGCCTTTATCTGCCGCAGATCATGCGGGATTTTCCGGAATTTCATTATGATGAGATGAAGACAAGGGCGGAAAATGTGCTGACTTCGTATCTGCGCAGCATCGATGCTGTCAATGCCTCATTGCTCACGGAAGGGACGGAGGAGCTCAGGGAAAGTCTCGGCATGAGGATCCAGATGCTCAGAAACAGAGAGTGTGCAGAGCATTTTCAGCGAATCCATATACACAGGACGGAGATCAGCCAATATAGGAGAGAAAAGGGACGCTGCAGCGTGGTGATGCAGTCTTCCGTGGAATATATTCATTATGTCGGGCAGGGCACAAAAGTGGTGTCAGGCCGGAAGGATCTGAAGGAACAGGCCAGGTATAATGTGGAGCTGGTATATATTCAGGACAGGGATACGGTGGAGAACCTGGGAGATTCCGGTCTGGGCTTAAACTGTCCCAACTGCGGTGCGCCGTTGCCGGGCCTTGGGGCGAAGACCTGTATCTATTGTGACACGCCGGTGGTGGAGTTCAATATCCGTGTCTGGCAGTTTTGCGCAGTGAAGGAAGTATAACAGAGGTGTAGCATGTTTGAAGACAACAGGGAAATGACGAAGGGGCAGAACGAAGGCGAAGGGGTTCAGAACAGTCTGGATCTGGACAATCTGCTGGCTAACGCGGAGATCGGGGCTCTCTATCTGGACAGCGGGCTGCGGGTGCGCCGGGTGACGAACTTAATGTGTGAGCACACACAGATTACCATGCAGGATGTGGGGAAGAAATTTGACGAGATATCCTTTTTGACGGAATATGACGACTGGAGAGAGGATGTGGAGCGCTGTGTATCTCAGAACATGGAGTTGGAGCGGGAGATCGTGCATGAGGGCGTGGTCATCCTGTTTCGTATCTGTCCTTACCGCAATGCGGCGGGTCAGGCTGATGGGGCGATCGTCGTTCTCTTCGACATCACCAGCCGGAGAAAGCGGGAGGAGGAGCTTAGGGAGCGATCGTACAAGGATTCCATGACAGGGCTGCTCAATCACACTGCCGTACAGAAGCGGGTGGAGGAGCGGCTGTCAAAGCTTCAGGCGGGACAGAGCGCATATCTGATCATCTGTGATATAGATAATTTTAAACAGATCAACGATGTCAACGGGCATTTTTTCGGAGATGCGGTGATCCGTTCCTTTGCAGAGGAACTGGAGCGTCAGTTTCCAAATGCGGTGAAGGGACGCTTCGGCGGCGATGAGTTTCTGGCCTATGTGGAGGATGTGGACAGAGAGGAGCTGGAACAAAGGCTGCAGGCTGTGAATCACTTTATGTCAAACCGTTTTGGCGACGATAAGATGAGACAGACGATCTCCTGCAGTATTGGCGCGGCTCTGACGGGGCCGGAGCGAAACGACTATAATGTGGTGTTTCAGTGGGCGGATTGCGCGCTTTATAAAGTGAAAAACGGGTATAAAGGGCATTTTAAAATTCTGGAGGTGCCCTTAGACTGCAGCCTTCCAAAGTCCGGATATTTACCCCGGGATGTCGAGGAGGATTTTGTGGATGAGGAGACCACGCTGATCCGCACAGAGGAAGAGCTTGTATTGTTCTGTATGGAGCTTCTGGAAAATGTGCCGGATATCACGGCGGCTCTCAAGATGATCAGTGAGCGGACCTGCAGCTTTTACGATCTGGATGATATGGTATGCGTGGAACATACGGACGGCACAAACCGCATTCTCTATCAGTGGAGTCAGGTGGAGAAAACTGAGTTTGCACAGAGAATGTATGAGGAAGGGGTCTATGAGTGGAACCATCTGAGCCGTCTGACAGATCCGGACGGCTGTATTGCCTATCGGGCAAAGAGGATGAAGGGTGTGGAGATGGAGCAGGCGAAGTCCGCCTTTGTGGTGCTCTCCACTTCCGTGCGTGATTACAGCGGCAGTATTGTGTTTTCCGACAGACGAAAAGAGCGGGACTGGGTGCGTATGAAGAGCACTCTGGTGCGGATTGCCAATCAGATCTTTTACAGACGGCGTATGCTGCAGCGGGAGGCCGAGAGGCGGCGCACCATGGATCTGCAGTTGAACTATGACAGGCTGACGGGGCTTCCGGTGTATCATCGCTTTATCTCCAGCGCCAACGATTATCTGGAACACTATGGAAACGGAGAGCTCTGCTGCATTTCCACGGATTTTTCCGGTTTTCAGTATTATAATGAGATATACGGTTATGAGATGGGGGACGAGATTCTGAAGCGTTTTGCTGACGCTTTGACGGCGCGGTATGGAGATTGTGGCCTTTTCAGCCGGGTGAGTTCCGATCATTTCATAGGGCTAGTGAGAGGGATGACGTTGGAGGAAGTCCGGGCGGGCTATCGGGAGTTTACCGTATCTTTTGCGGAGCTGTGCAACAGGGAATATCCGCTGACCAATCTGGTGCTGGCCTCCGGCATTTATGCGGTGGAAAAGGAAGAATTTAGTGTGAGCGCAATGGTGGATAACGCCAATGCAGCGCGAAAAAAGTGTAAAGAGCAGAAGGTGGAGACCATGGTGAAGGTCTACACGGAGAGTCTCAGGCAGGAGCAGGAACGGGTAAAAAATATTAATTCCAATATATTGAAGGGCCTGAAGAACGGAGAGTTCTATGCGTATCTGCAGCCCAAGGTAAGCCTGAAGACCGGTAAGATAGAAGGGGCAGAGGCATTGGTGCGCTGGCTAAGACCCGACGGCAGCAGGGTGATGCCGGAGGAGTTTATCGGTATTGCGGAGAAGAACGGTTATATCACCAAGATCGATTTTGCGGTGCTGGATCAGGTGCTGGAGTATCTGGAGGAGGCCATAGCCGCAGGGGAGGCGGTAGTGCCGGTCTCCGTGAATTTCTCCAGAAGGAACAACGAGTTTGAGAATTTTGTGCCCAGCATTCTGAGACGCCTGGAGGAGCATCACATTCCGGGGAGCCTGCTGGAGGCGGAAGTGACGGAATCTGTGTTTATGGCGGATCTGAGCACGGTGGACAACAATATGAACCGCCTTCGCGGAGAGGGCGTTGAGGTTTCTGTGGATGATTTTGGAAGCGGCTATTCCTCGCTGAATATGCTGGCAAAGATTTCGGCAGATACCATTAAGCTGGACAGACTGTTTTTGAATAATGCCAAGCGGGACGAGCGGGGCCTGACGGTGATACAGTATCTCACCAAGATGTTAAAGCGTCTTGGCTTTACGGTACTGGCCGAGGGTGTGGAGACTGAGGAGCAGTTGGACTGGATGAAAATGGCGGACTGCGATCTGGTGCAGGGTTTTTATTATGCGAAGCCCATGAGCATCGGGGACTTCAGAACCTTTTTGGCAGAGTTTAATTCCGGGGTACGGCATGTGGAGAAGGAGTTAGTATGAGCATATACGATACTTTGAATACGGAGCAGAAGGAGGCCGTCTATCACACAGAGGGGCCGCTTTTGATGCTGGCGGGAGCAGGGAGCGGCAAGACCAGAGCGCTGACGCACAGAATTGCCTATCTCATCGACGAGATGGGGGTTAAGCCGTGGAATATACTGGCCATCACGTTTACCAATAAGGCTGCCAGAGAGATGCGGGAGAGAGTGGATCATCTCGTGGGATTCGGTGCGGATCAGATCTGGGTCAGCACCTTTCACTCCACCTGTGTGCGGATCCTGCGCAGGTATATAGACCGGATCGGTTATGGCAATTCTTTCACCATTTATGATACCGACGATCAGAAGACGGTGATGAAGGATGTGTGCAAGCGCCTGAACATCGACACGAAAGCTTACAAGGAGCGGAGTCTTTTGAGCGCCATCTCTTCGGCGAAGGATAATCTGGTGGACGTGCGGGAGTATGAGCTCTCCGCGGTGGGAGACTATCATAAGCAGGTGGTGGCCAAAGCTTACAGAGAGTATCAGGATACGCTCAAAAAAAGCAATGCATTGGATTTTGACGATATAATCGTAAAGACGGTGGAGCTTTTTAAGGCCTGTCCCGAGGTGCTGGAATCCTATCAGGAGCGGTTCCGCTATATCATGGTGGATGAGTATCAGGATACCAATCTGGCGCAGTTTGCGCTGATCCAACTGCTTGCGGACCGGTATCGCGATCTGTGTGTGGTGGGGGACGACGATCAGTCCATCTATAAATTCCGGGGGGCTAATATCCGAAATATTCTGGATTTTGAGCTGCACTATCCCGAGGCCCGGGTCATCAAGCTGGAGCAGAATTACCGTTCCACACAGAATATTCTGGATGCGGCCAACGCGGTGATCAAAAATAATGTGGGGCGCAAGGATAAGGCCCTGTGGACTGATAAAGGGGCAGGCAGCAGGATTCATTTGAGGCAGTTTGACAATGCCTATGAAGAGGCGGAGTATATCGCCGACGATATCCGGCACAGAGTGCGGGAGGGGAGCGTGGATTACCGTGACTGCGCCGTGCTTTACCGGACAAACGCCCAGTCCCGTCTGCTGGAGGAGCGTATGGTGGTGGAGGGGATTCCCTACACGGTAGTGGGCGGCGTGAATTTCTATGCCAGAGCGGAGATCAAGGATATTCTGGCTTATTTGAAAACCATTGACAACGGACAGGATGAGGTGGCGTTGCGCCGTATCATCAATGTACCCAAGAGGAGCATTGGCGCAGCAACCGTGGAGAAGCTTGCGGATTATGCCCAGATGCGGGACTTGAGTCTCTATGACGCCATGTGTATGGCGGACGATATTCAGGGTCTGGGCAAGGCGGCTGCCAAAGTCAGAGGATTTGTCAATTTGATTCAGGTTCTGCGCAGCGGTCAGGAGACCTATGGTATCGCGGGGCTGATACAGGCGGTGATTGAGCACACGGATTATGCAGAGTACCTGAGGAATCAGGATGAGGAGTCCGCGGAGGACAGGCTGTCCAATCTGGACGAGCTGATCACCAAGGCGGTGAGCTATGAGGAGACTCACGAAGAGGTTTCTCTGTCGGAATTTCTGGAAGAGATCGCGCTGGTGGCGGACATCGACAATGTGGAGGACGGGGATAACCGGGTGTTTCTGATGACGCTCCATTCCGCAAAGGGACTGGAGTTTTCAGCGGTGTATCTGGCCGGGATGGAGGACGGACTTTTTCCGAGCTATATGACCATTAAGGCGGATTCTCCCGAGGAAATGGAGGAGGAGCGCAGGCTTGCCTATGTGGGGATCACCAGGGCGAAAGAGGAGCTGACATTGAGTTATGCCCGGATGCGCATGGTGCGGGGAGAGACCCAGTATAATCCGGTAAGCCGTTTTGTGCGGGAGATTCCATCGGCGCTGATGGACAATACCGTTCCCGGCTCCAGGCGGGCCTCGGAGGTTTATGAGAAGCTTGGACTGGGAGAACTGACGGGGAATGGAGCGGCGGGAAGCGGATTGGCTGGAACCGGCCTGGCCGGAACCGGCGGCGCGGGTTTTTCGGATGGCAGCGGCGCAAGGCAGCGCGCCATCGTGCGTCCCCGCATTACTCCCAAGCGGGACAAGCCTTATATCGCGCAGGGAATCGGTAATCTGAACCGGATCGCGGGCATTCAGAAGGGACTGCAGGACAATGCCCCCGAAGAGCCGGACTATGACGCGGGGGACAGAGTGCGCCATGTGAAATACGGCGAAGGAACCGTCAAAAATATCGTGAAGGAGCCCAGAGATTACAAGGTTACGGTGGAGTTTGATTCGGCCGGGCAGAAAATCATGTACGCGTCTTTCGCAAAATTAAAAAGGTTGTAGTAATTTTAACGGGAATGTGATATGCTATAGAAAGACCACCTAAGGAGAAAGGAAGGTATCGACATGGATAAGTTGGAAAAGGCGCTGGAGATGGCAAATGAGTTTAAGCTCAACGAACTGCTTGGCAGAAAGAAGGAAGAGGAGGAGAAGAAGCAGAGATGTGATGCGATTCTCTGGGTTCTGGCCATCATTGGCGCTCTGGCTGCCGCGGCCGCAGTAGGCTATGCCGTATATCGTTATTTCCATCCTGATTATCTGGAGGATTTTGACGATGATTTCGAGGATGATTTTGAGGATGAAGAGGACTTCTTCGAGGACGAGGGAGTGAATTAACTCTATGAAAAAAGGACAGGTATATGAGGGTATTGTGGAGCGTGTGGACTTTCCCGGCAAGGGAATCGTGCGTGTGGGAGAGGAGACCGCTGTTGTAAAGATGTGCCTGCCCGGTCAGAGAATTCGTTTTTCTGTCAATAAAGTACGCAGAGGGAAGGCGGAAGGACGGCTTCTGGAGGTGTTGGAGACATCGCCTTTGGAGACCGGACATCCGTGTTCCCATTTTGGCTTGTGCGGCGGATGTACTTATCTGTCGCTCTCCTATGAAGAGCAGTTAAAACTGAAGGAGGCGCAGGTCAAACGGCTTTTGGACGGGGTTCTCACGGGCAGACAGGATGCTTGGCAGTATGAGGGTATCAAGGGCAGTCCTGCCGTCTATGAGTACCGCAATAAGATGGAGTTTTCCTTTGGGGATTCTTATAAAGGAGGCCCGCTGGCGCTTGGCATGCACAAGCGGGGCAGCTTTTACGATCTGGTGACGGTGGAGGACTGCCGCATTGTGGATGGGGATTATCGTCTGATCCTGAAGACTGTGCGGGACTATTTTGCCCACAGGCAGGTGCGTTTTTTTCATAGGCTGAGCCATGAGGGATATCTGAGACATCTGCTGGTGCGGAAAGCTTCGCGCACGGGGGAGATTCTGGTGGCGCTGGTGACCAGTTCGCAGACGCCCTGGGCCGGGGACTGTATTGGCGGAGAATTCGCGGCTCATGCCGACAGGGGGGCGGATGAGAGCGGATTGACGGAGGCGCAGAATCGGCCGGAGGAGTGCGGACTGACGGAGGAAACTTTGATAGACGGCTTTCAGGAGACGCTGCTTTCGCTGGAGCGGGAAGGACGGCTTCAGGGAAGGTTTGCGGGTATCTTACATATTGTGAATGACGCCGTGGCCGATGTGGTGCAAAGCGACCGCATGGATATTCTATATGGACAGGATTATTTTTATGAGGAGCTTCTGGGGCTTCGGTTTAAGATATCGGTTTTTTCATTTTTTCAGACAAATTCCCACAGTGCGGAGGTACTCTATGAGACTGCCCGCAGCTATGTGGGAGACTTGGGGGGAGAGGACAGGACTGTTTTTGATCTCTACAGCGGAACGGGCACCATCGCGCAGCTTATGGCCCCTGTTGCAGGCAGAGTCATCGGCGTGGAGATCGTTGAGGAGGCCGTTGAGGCCGCAAGGAGGAGCGCGGCGGAAAACGGATTGGATAACTGTGAATTTATCGCAGGGGATGTGCTGAAGGTATTGGACGAGGTGGAGGACAAGCCGGATGTGATCATTCTGGATCCGCCCCGGGACGGCATCCATCCCAAGGCATTGCCCAAGATTATTGCGTATGGTGTGGAACGCATCGTGTATATTTCCTGTAAGCCCACCAGTCTGGTGAGGGATCTGGAGGTGTTTCTGGGAAATGGTTATACGGTGGAGCGCGCCGTGGCGGTGGACCAGTTTCCCTGGACGAGCGGGGTGGAGACGGTGTGCCTCCTGATTCAATCCCCAACCCTGTCAAGATCTGAGCATATATAGGTATAATAAATCTCTCCTGTAATCGGATCAGCGCAGATATAAGCGTAGCGCGGTTCACCGTCTTCCGGAACAAGTTCGTAATAATAATCGTCGCCCGTGGCATTGTAAACAGGTTTTGTGACGTTCGGCTCACCGATCCGGTCGGAAAGATCGTCCAGATCGTCGTACTGTGCCAGATATGTTTGCATCTCTGCCGTTGTAATGGTGCGATCCGGAGTCGGGGTAAACAGATATCCCCGTCCTTTGATTAGCCGGGCACAAACGTCGTTGGCATCCCTGATCTCGCAGGAGAGAAATTCGTCCTCGCCGTATTCGCGATCGACGGCATTCGCCTCAAGATTTTCGATACAGAAAAAGGTAACGCCTACCTCTTCGGGAGATTCTGTGTGCCTGTAGCAAAGACCGAGCCCGATATAATACCATTCCCCGTCGAGAAAGCAGGTGTAAGATGCACTTGTATGCTCGACGCGTACGCCGTGATTTATGCTGCCGCGTGAGGGGCCGATGCCGCCTTCAAGATCGCAAAGGGACAGGCCCTTCGGGTAGGTGCGGAAAAAGCCGTCAACCACGGTTTGAAAATCTTCACGCTCCTGAATCCTGGGGGCAAACATTTTCTCAAACGAATCACGGTCTCCCGCGTCGGCAAAGTCCAGAAGATTTTCGATCGCCTCCTCGCATGCACGGGTGTCCCCGACGTATTTCCCGCTTCGCCATCCGTCGGTCACGTTCTCAAAACTCGAGTTTGGGGAAAGGCCGGAAAAAAGTGACGCGATCATATTGATCTCGATGAGAATCGCCGCGCCGATTGGCGGGATGAGAAAAATCACGCCTATAACGATGCAGACAATAGGTGATTTTTTCCCGGCGTATTTAGGTTTGCGCCGAATGACAAGTCCCAGGATCAGAAAAATCATTCCGACCAGAAATAAAAAACCGAGGGCAAGTCCGATGAACGCCAGCGAGGCCAACAACATAAGCATGATAGACATAAAAGCCATAAAAACACCTTTCTGAGTCGTTTGTACGACCCTCCGCGATTCTGAAACAGGGCACAGCTTTATTATAGCGGGGAACAGAAAAGTTTTCAACGAAGAATGAAGATCAGGCAGATGAATGAATATGAAACTGGTTAATGAAGATCAAACATAAATTGAGGAGAAAACAATATGTTTACACTTCTGTTTTCTGATTGGACATGGGGCAATATTCTTATCAGAATGATCATATCTCTGGTGATCGGCATGATAATAGGAATTGACAGGGGCGCAAAAAGACGGGGCGGTGGTGCAAAAACCACCATTACCGTATGCCTTGGCGCTACGATGGTCATGCTCCTGGAACAATATCTCGAGGCGCTTTATCCGGAACGGCTTGATATCTCAAGGATTGCCGCGCAGGTTATCAGTGGTGTGGGATTTTTGGGTGCGGGCTCTATCCTTGTGTCCGGGCATCAGATCAAGGGGCTTACATCTGCCGCGAGTATCTGGACCTGTGCCTGCATAGGTCTTGCGGTGGGAATCGGCTTTATCGACGGTGCGGTGATATTGACCGGGCTCTGGCTTGTGGGTGTGCATTTGGTTCCGTACATAGAGAACAGAGTTTACAGGCATTCCCGATATATGACGCTCTATATTGAAGCGGCGACGGGGCATGAGATTACGCTGATCTCCCGGAAATTGAAGGAGGATCACTGTTTTATAGATACTTTTGTGGTGGATAAGCCGAAGGCAAAAGGACAGTATTTCCAGATCGTAACCACATTTAAGATACCCAAGGGCATTCATAAGGATGAATATCTGCGTATTCTGCAGGAGATAAACGGTGTGGGAACGATCAATGAAGTGTAAACATCAATGAAGTGTAAGCATCAATGAAGGGTAAATGATTAACAAAGTTTAAAGAGGAGAAGGATGCAGATGATAAAGCAGGCGACATATTGTCCGTTGACGGCGACTCCCTTTAAAAAGAATGCTTTTTATACAGAGATAGTGCCGGACAGGCGTCTGCAGTCCTGTATCAGATGCTTTTGGGGAACAAAACAGCCGGTTATACAGGCGGCGGGAGAGCATGCTTCCACAATTGTGATTCCTGATACCTGTGTTGATCTTATTTATCGGATCGATTACACGGATAATACTGTCACGGGAGGCTTCTGCGGGATCAACGATCGCAGTTTTTACGTTCACGGCAGCGGCAGGCCGGGGCATCTGGTATCGGTGTTTGCCATCCGCTTTTATGCGTGGGCCGCATATGCATTCGCAAATGACTCTTTAAAATCTACACTCAATGAACATTCTGAGGCCGCTTCGAGATTTGAGGGATTGGATAAGGCGGTCCGGCCGGTATTGTTCGATATGAAAACGCTGCAGGAAAAGGCTGCTTATACAGAAAAGCTTTTGCTTGCCCGGGCACAGAATGCAAAAAAGAATCAAATCATAGAAAATACGATCTATACGATTCTTTTGCACAGAGGCGCATTGAAAATGTCCGATCTGGCAAAGGAGTCTTTTGTGTGCAGCCGGCAGTTGGAGCGTCTGTTTCATGAATATGTCGGTATAACGCCCAAGAAACTGAGCAATCTGATTCGTTATCAGTTCCTGTGGAAGGACATTCTGTTTGAACCGGGGTTTACGCTGTTGAATGCGGTTGAGAAATACGGGTATACCGATCAGGCTCATCTGTTACATGAATTCAGGCGTTATCATTCCATGGATATATGCAGCGCAAAGTTTATGGCTCATGGAAATGCCGGAAATTCAAATGTCGAAAATATACAAGAGATTCTTGCATAATTTTGATACAATCTATTTGAATCAAAATAGAAAGTGATGGAGGATCGGGATTCATGGTAAAATATTGCAATACGCTGATCGCAGTGCGGGACATAAACAGATCATTGACATTTTACAGAGATTTATTTGAACAGGAGGTTGTCGTTGATCTGGGCAAAAATAAAACTCTGACCTGCGGGTTGGTGCTTCAGGAGGACTTAGACCAGATTGCAGGTTTCTCAAAGGACACGCTTCGATATGGTTCCAATGCGATGGAGTTATATTTTGAGACGGACGATTTTCAAAAATTTATGGAGCTGCTGAACACATTTCCTCAGGTTGAGAGACTTCATGAACCTAAAACCTATCCATGGCTGCAGCAGGGAATCCATATTTTTGATCCGGACAGGCATCTGATCGAAGTCTCGGAAAGTATGTATTCGGTGGCTTGCAGACAGTTTCAAAAGGGCAAAAGTGTAGAAGAGGCTGCGAAATTGGTTCAGCACCCTGTGGAATTGGTACACGTCTGGTATGAAGAGTATCTGAAATCCGAAAGAGCAGACATCAGCGTATGCGGAACGGACTGCAGCGCGTGTTACTGTTTCGGGAAAATGTGCAATGGCTGCAATGCCTGTGAGGGGAAAGTTTTTCATGCTCCGGAAGGAAAGGCATGTCCGATTTATGCCTGTGTCAGAAATGATAAAGCGCTGCACGATTGCGGAAAATGCGGAGAGCTTCCCTGCAAGATATGGATGGACACAAGGGATCCTAAGTTTTCGGATGAAGAATTTAATGAGAATGTCGCCGGGAGGGTGAAGCGGCTGAAAGATTAACGATGATGTTCCCCCTTTTGATATATATACAGCATTTCTCTCAATTCCTTTCCGCCAATATTATCCTGAAAGTACTCGCCGGAAAAAGCAAAACCGTTTTTTTCATAAAAATTTCTCGCTTTCAGGTTATCCTCAAGTACCCGTAGAAGAATATTGCAAAATCCAAGCAGCTTTAACTCCTCAACGCATTGATTGAGGAGTTGGCTGCCATAGCCTTTTCCCATGTATTCAGGAAGATCTGCTGAAGCTGGCTGTGCCGACAGCGGAACCGTTTTCCAGCAGGATGAGTGTATTTATTCCGGCTGCCCTGATATTATGGGCCCATTTTCCGGCAGGTATATTGTCAAGAAAGCCTTGCGGTATTATATTCCGATAGGCATGCTTCCAGCTTTTTTCGTAAATCCGGCTTATCTCAAGTGAGTCGTCTTCCGCCGTAATATATCTGATTTCCATAGAGTCTCCTGACAGTTTGTGTTGAGTGCTTTTATAACTGAACATTTATAACTGAGTTTCTTATCTGGGTTTCTTAACTGAGCATATTTACTTTACCATGCGTATAATACGCGAGCAATACAAATTTGATTCACAGAGTAAAAAAGCCAAGAAAATGATTCCCATTTAATAGAAAGTTTGGTAGAATAGAAATAAGTTGTCCGGTGAGAGGCAGATGCAGCAGACCGGATAAGAAGGAGCATGTTTTCATGGACAACCAGAGGATTCTGTGGCAATTGTATGTGGCGTTTTTCCGGATTGGCGGCCTTACTTTCGGCGGCGGGCTGGCAATGCTGCCCATGTTGAAGTATGAGCTGGTGGAGAAGAAAAAGTGGCTTACCGAGGATGAGCTTTTGGACTGCTATGCCATTGGTCAGTGTACACCGGGAATTATCGCGGTAAACACGGCCACGTTTGTGGGTTACCGTAAACGGGGCGTGGCAGGGGGCATCATTGCCACTCTGGGTATGGTGACACCCTCACTTGTCATCATCACGCTTATTGCTGCCTGCCTGGAGAATTTCATGGACAGTGTGTGGCTGCAGCATGCACTGATGGGTGTCAGGGGAATCGTCTGTGCCCTGATGTTGAATACGGTTATCAATCTGGCGAGAAAGAGTCTGACGGATGTGTTTACCTGTGTGATCTGCGGCATTGTACTGGCAGTCTGTCTGTTCACGAAGCTGCCGACTATCGGGATCGTGGTGGCATCGGCCGTGGTGGGTATCCTCTCGGAGCGCCTTGGAAGGCGCAGCAGGGAGGACGATACATGATGGAAACAATCTGGGAGCTTTTCTGGGAGTTTTTTAAAATAGGTGCTTTTGCCGTGGGCGGCGGCCCGGCTACATTGCCTTTTTTGATGGAATTGGCGGAGAATAAGCCGTGGTATACCATGGAGCAGCTGACGGATATGATTGCAATCAGCGAATCCACGCCGGGTCCTTTGGGACTGAATATGTCCACTTATGCGGGATATCAGGCTATGGGAGTGACTGGAGGCCTGCTCTCTTCTTTCGGACTGGTACTGCCCAGTGTGATCATCATTATCATAATTGCCAGATTTCTTGACAATTTTAATCAAAACCGGTATGTGCAGGGGGCGTTCCGGGGAATCCGTCCCGCGGTGACGGCTTTGATCGGGGCGGCTGTGTTTAATTTGTGCAGAGTGTCTCTTTTTGTGGAGACGGACGGAAAAACCGCGCCGGCAGTGGGCTCCATACTGATAGCAGTGCTGGTATTTGCACTGCTTCAGATAAAAAAACTGAATCGGTTTCATCCCGCTCTCTGGTTTCTGATCGGAGCTGCGGCAGGCGTGGTATTCCAAATATGAGTTCTAATAAGTTCATGTGAGTCATACCAATTGCGAGTCATATTAATACAAAAACAGGAGGCGTCTCAATGATTGATATTTTCGTGGATAAATTGTATCGTTATGACAGAATAGAGGAGCCCTGCTTTGTCGCTGTTCCGGTAAAAGAGGGAGAACTGCGTGATGCGGACAGGGTGCGCGTGTATCAGGAGGGCAGGGCGCTGCCGCTTCAGACAAAGATCACTTCCCGCCATAAAGACGGGTCCGTGCGCTTTCTGTTTCTGCGTTTTCTGGCCGATCTGCCGGGAAACAGGAGGACGGTGCTGCAGTGCGATCTGTACGGAGTAGAGAATGTGGCAGGTAAAGCTGAGGCCGGCAAAACTGCAAATGTACCGGGCGGCCCGGCTGTGCAGGTTCATTCGGACAGCGCAGGTATCACCGTGCAGACTGCCTGCGGTGAGGAAGGCCGGGAATTTTCCTTTCGGGTGGAACATAACGGCAGCGGTATTTTTGAACGATTGAATGCGCTGGGTCGCATTTACGCCCGGGAGCAGTTTGTGGGGCCGCTTCTGCAGGACGGCGCCGGAACCGGGTACCGGATGCGTGTGGGCGAATGGCAGGTGGCCGAGGCGGGGCCGGTATGTGCCATTTTAAAGGCAAAGGGCAGCAATGTAAATGCGGATGGAGACGCGGGAAGCGAACCCTCGCGGATTGACTTTGAGTTAAAGCTCACCGCATGGGCGGGGAAGCCCTGGGTGGAGATTTCCTATCGGATTATCAATACCTCGGATGCCGCGCTGCATGTGGCTTCTTTGGTCTTTTATCTCAAAAGGACACCGGATGCCGTTTCCCGTGGTTTTATGCCCATGGTGCTGGAGGAGAAGCTGGATTCCACAGGCTGCGGCGATCTGTTGGATGCGCCGGAGTTTGGGGATGGACCGGTATTTCATGCCAGAGGGGTGGGTGAGCTGGAGCAGATAGAGGACAGAGCGCCTGTGAGTGGGATTCGGACCTGTGCGGGCAGCTCGAATTACAAGACGGACTTTTTTGTGGGCAGGGACGGCACGGCCGTGAACCGGGCGGTGGATTCCAAATGGCTGATCCGCGAGGCCAATGAGCATTTTGCGGAGGTGTTTTACGGAACCTTTTTTGCGGACTGCACGGACAGGGAAGGCGGTGTGTGTGCCACGATCTTTCAGGCGCAGCAGAATTATCCTAAGGCAGTGCAGGCGGATGACGGCGGCCTGAGCGTGATGCTGGTGCCGGAGCATATGGAGAAGGTGGTCATGCAGACCGGCATGTCCAGAGAGCAGAGATTCCTGTTGCATTTCCACGATGCAGGGGAGAGCCTTGCCGAGATCGACAATCGCAGTCTGATCTATCAGATGCCCGACAGGCCTTATCTGTCTCCTGAGACGCACAGAGCTTCCGGCGTCTGGCTGGATGTATTTGCCGACAAAAAGGATGTCGATGTGGAGAAGTATCTGATCGAGCGGGCGGACGGACATTGCCGCGCTTACGGTATGCTGAATTTCGGGGATTCCTATGATGCGGGCTACACCAATCAGGGCCGGGGCGGCGGAGCGCTTGTATGGTGTAACAATGAGTATGACTATCCCCATGCCTGCGCGCTTTTGTATGTGCGCACGGGAATCAGGAGGTTTCTGGACTATAATATTGCCTCCTGCAGTCACTGGATGGATGTGGACGTGTGTCATTATCACTCTAATCCGCTGTATGTGGGCGGCCAGTGGGAGCACACGGGGGGACATTGTATAGACGGCGTCATGGTGTGTTCCCATGAGTGGGTGGAAGGACTTCTGGACTATTATCATTTCACCGGAGATGAGAGAGGGCTGGAGACGGCTCTTGGTATCGGGGACAATGTGATGCGTTTGTTGGAGACGCCCATGTACGCTCATGTTGGTGAGGCCAATGCCAGAGAGACCGGATGGGCACTGCGTACGCTGACGGCGCTCTATGTGGAGACCTGGGATGAAAAATGGCTCTCAAAGTGCGACAGGATCCTTCGGGATTTTGAGGTCTGGGAGGAACAGTATGGGGACTGGCTTGCGCCCTATACGGACAATACGGTTATCCGGGTGGGCTTTATGATCTCTGTGGCCATCGGCAGTGTGATGCGCTATTACAGGCAGTTTCCCAGGCCGGAGTTAAAAGAAATGATGCTGCGGGCAGTGGATGATCTGATTGAGAATTGTTATGTGGAAGATTGGGGCTGCTTTTATTATAAGGAATTGCCCAGCCTGAACAGACTGGGGCAGAATACGCTGCTGTTGGAGGCCCTTGCCATCGCCTATGAGCTTTCGGGGAACGCGGAATATTTAAGGCCCGGAATCGGAACCTTTAAAAAGACCATTGCCGGCGCGGCACCCGGGGCTGTGGGGGCCAAAAAGATTGTGGGTGATGCGGTGATCGTGGGCAATGCCAGCAGCAAGGGATTTGCCCAGTGCATGATCCCGCTTGCCACCTATTATCGGGCAGCGGCGGAGAGCGGCCTGCTGTGAGCGGCGGGTCCTGAAGCGGACAGGCGGGAGAGGAAAGGTGTATGTTTGAGAGGTTTTATCCCGATTGCGAGGCGGACAGCGCCTATGACATAGACTATGCGGGATTATATAAGCAGGGCTATCGGGGCGTGATTTTTGACATTGACAATACGCTGACGACACATGGGGCACCGGCGACAAGGCAGGCGGTGGAATTATTTGCGGCGCTGCGGGATATGGGTTTTGCCACGGTGCTGCTGTCCAACAATAAGGAGCCCCGGGTGAAAAGCTTTGGGGACGCTGTGGGCAGCGCTTATATCCATAAGGCGGGAAAGCCGGGACGGGCCGGTTATGAGCGCGCCATGGAGCGGATGGGAACTGACATGGGAACTACGGTCTTTGTGGGCGACCAATTGTTCACGGACATCTGGGGAGCCAGAAAGGCAGGAATCTACACTTTTTTAACGAAACCCATCCATCCCAGGGAGGAGATCCAGATTGTCCTGAAACGCTTTCTGGAGCGGATTGTATTGTATTTTTATCATCGCAATGGAAAACGGGGAGGAAGTGCCAGATGAAGATGATAGACGGTTATACCCGCACCTGCGGGCTCATAGGCAATCCCGTGGAACACACGCTCTCGCCGCTGCTCCATAATATGCTGGCGGAGCTCACGGACCGGAAGCTGTGTTATGTGCCGCTCAGGGTGGAAGCGGGGCAGTTGGAGGCGGCTGTGAAGGGGGCTTATGCCCTGAATCTGCTGGGAACCAATGTGACGGTGCCCTATAAGAGCGATGTGATACCTTTTCTGAAGGAGATCGACCCGCTGGCGGCAAAGATCGGCGCGGTGAATACTCTGGTGCGCATGGAAGGCGGATTTCGGGGCTATAATACGGATATGCCGGGGCTGTACCGCGCCCTGTGTGCCGACGGTGTGCGGATTGAGGGGGAGAAGGTTCTGATACTGGGCGCCGGCGGGGTCGCCCGGGCGGTTGCGGTGCTTTTGGCCGAGAAGGGAGCGGCAGGCGTTATTATGATGAACCGTACCTTGGATAAGGCCCGGCGCATCGCGGATGAGGTCAATGCAATGGCGGGGCGGGAGCTTGTGTCTGCCATGAGGTATGAAGACCATGAAGCGCTTCCGGAGGGAGAGCGCTATCTGGCCATTCAGGCCACCAGCGTGGGGATGCATCCCAATGACGATGATGTGGTGATTGCGGATAAGGCTTTTTATCAAAAGCTGCACACGGGTTACGATCTGATCTTTAATCCGGCCAGAACCCGTTTTATGAAGCTGGTGGAAGAGCAGGGAGGGCGGGCCATGAACGGCGCGAAAATGCTGCTCTATCAGGGAGTCATCGCCTATGAGCTCTGGACGGGCAGCAGGGTGTCTGAGGAAGATGCGGACCGTGTGTTTGCCGCCATGGAGGAGACCTGGAAATGAACAAAAGAGGAGACAATATCGTTCTCATCGGCTTTATGGGGAGCGGTAAGACCACCGTGGGCCTGAAGCTTTCCTATAGACTGCGCATGCCGGTGGAGGACACGGACAAATGGATCGAGAGACGTCAGGGCATGAGCGTCAGCGAGATATTCGACAGGGACGGCGAGGAGGTTTTCCGCAGAATGGAGACGGAGCTGCTGGAGGAGATTCGGGATACGGTTACACAGCGTATCTTATCCGTGGGCGGAGGTACGCCTGTGCGGCGGGAGAACAGAGCCTTATTAAAGCGCTGCGGCATGGTGGTGTATCTGCGGGCGGTGCCGGAGACTCTATATAATAGGCTTCAGGGAGATGCCACAAGGCCTCTTTTGCAGTGCGAAAACCCGCTGGAGCGCATCCGGGCGCTTCTGGAAGAGCGGCGAGCCGCATATGAGGAGTGTGCGGATGTGACGGTGGATGTGGACGATTGTTCCATGGAAGAGATTCTGGAGCAGATCACAGCCGCATGGAAGGGAGAGAAAACGTGAAAAAACTTTTGGTGATCAATGGACCGAATCTGAATTTTCTGGGCATTCGGGAGAAAAGCGTCTATGGAACACAGGATTATCAGTATCTGCTGGATATGATAGAGAAAAAGGCAAAAGAGAGCGGGAACAGTATCACCGTGTTTCAGTCCAATCACGAGGGCACCATCATAGACCGCATTCAGGAGGCTTATTTTGACGGCACGGAAGGGATCGTGATCAATCCGGGCGCCTATACCCATTACAGCTATGCCATCCGGGACGCTCTGGCCAGCATCACGGTACCGAAGGTAGAGATTCATATTTCGGATATTACGAAGCGGGAGGAGTTCCGCAAGGTTTCCGTGACGAAAGACGCCTGTGATCACCAGATCTATGGGCAGGGGCTGGACGGTTATCTGCAGGCCATCGACTTTATTTTGGGCATTATTTGATACTTTTTTCAGATTTTCCTGTTTTTTTCCAAAAAACAGTTGAAATGGGGATTTTTTTATATTAGAATGTTAAGGAATTATATCGCGAAAATTTTAGGAGGAATATATTATGATTTCTGCAGGTGATTTCAGAAATGGTATTACTATTGAGTACGATAACAATGTGTACCAGATTATAGAATTCCAGCACGTAAAACCCGGAAAGGGCGCAGCCTTCGTCCGCACAAAGCTGAAAAACATCAAGAGCGGCGGCGTTGTGGAGAAGACCTTCCGTCCCACCGAGAAGTGCCCTCAGGCGCGTATTGACAGAAAAGATATGCAGTATTTGTATTCTGACGGCGATCTGTATTATTTTATGGACACCGAGAGTTATGATCAGGTCGCTTTAAACGGCGAGACCGTGGGCGATGCGCTGAAGTTTGTGAAAGAGAACGAGATGTGTAAGGTCTGCTCTCACAACGGCAGTGTGTTCTCCGTTGAGCCTCCTCTGTTTGTAGAGCTGGAGATCACGGACACGGAGCCCGGCTTTAAGGGCGATACCGCTACCGGTGCCACCAAGCCCGCCACGGTTGAGACCGGAGCAGTGGTCAATGTTCCTCTGTTTGTAGACCAGGGCGACAAGATCAAGATCGACACCAGAACAGGCGAATATCTGTCCCGCGTATAAGCCGCGGCGCTGTCTTTTTTGCAGATGTAATGTAAGACAATGGACAAGCTTTCTTTCGAGAGCTTCCATTGTCTTTTTTGTGTACAAAAATTACCGGAGAAGTCGAGAAGAAAGGAAAAAGTCCGTAAATACGGACGGGTGAAAAAACAATGGATCATGAAAAAATGAATAATATTAGAAATGAAGCAGTTTGTATGGATATCAGGAAGTTCGCGGAACTGGTGAGCGCGGCGGTGTCGGAAGAGTTGGGGGAGAGCTGTCAGGTAAAGCTCCAGGAGATCATGAAGAATAATGGCGTGATTTTGCAGGGGCTGATCATCCTGACCGGTAAGCGGAACATCTCTCCTACCATTTATTTGAATTCATTTTTGGAGGCATTTGCGGGAGGAGTACCGCTGTCGGTGATAGTGAGTAAAATTTTGGAAATATACAGAAGCGATATGCCTGCGGGTAATATCGACATGAGTTTTTTCAGAGAGTTTGAGAGAGTTCGTTCCGATATCTGCTACAGGATAGTCAACCGGAATCGTAACCGTGTGCTTCTGGAGCGGATTCCGCATATTGATTTTCTGGATCTGAGCATCTGCTTTTTCTATGCTTATCAGAGTGATGCCCTGGGTACCGGGTCCATTCTGATCTATAACAGTCATATGGAGATGTGGGGCTGTTCGGTGGAGACTCTTATGAAGCTTGCAGGGGAGAACACGGAGCGTTTATATCCATGGGAGATCCACCGGATGGAGGAACTGCTGTCGGAGGCGCTGCCCTGGGAGGAATGGGAGGCGCGGGAGACGCAGAGCGATTGTCCCGGTGAAGAGGAGGTGGCAGAGAGTGTGCCTATGCGGGTACTTTGCAATGCCCAGCGGGTTTACGGGGCCACCTGTATGATCTATCCCGGGGTGCTTGGCACACTGGCGGAGGAGGCGGGAGAAAACCTTTATATTCTGCCCAGCTCCGTCCATGAGATTCTGATTCTGCCGGAGAGCGAGGTGGAGGATGAGCAGTATCTGCGCGATATGATCCGGGAGGTCAATGGCACACAGGTGGAGCCGGAGGAGATTCTGTCCGACAATCTTTATTTTTATGACCGCCTGAAAAACCGCGTAGAGATAGCAGACTGCAAGTGACAGAAAATGGCGGATTGCAAATAAATGTGAGATTTTGTGAATTCAAGGTAGACAGGATAAAATTTTTGTGATATTATAATCAGGGTGATGTAACAAAATTGTAACAATTTGCATCCGTAGTCTAATGGATAGAACGGAGGCCTCCGACGCCTTTAATGCAGGTTCGATTCCTGTCGGATGCATTTTACATCACCCTGATTTTTTTTGCAGATTTTTAACCCTGATTTTTGAGAGGATTTTTTATGTGGAAAGATAAACTGCGCATGTTGCGCGACTACCTGATTAAGAACAGTAAGGTCGCCTTCCCGGTGATCATGGTGGCCGCAGTGGCTATCGTCGTCTCAATCGCGCTGGGAGCGGCCGGCAACCGCAGAGTGCAGGATATTGTGCCGGAACAGAGCTCTTCTTCGGAGACTCCGCCTGAAGATGTAGGGGATGTGCCGCTGGTGCCCAATGAGGATAGCGCCATCAGCGAGTTGATCTACAGCTTTTACAATGCGCAGGCTACCGGCGACCTGGATACGCTGAAATCTCTGTGCGATGAGATATCGGATCTGGACCTGTTGTCCTTTCAGGAGAAGGCCAATTATATTGAATACTATCCGGCGCTGGAGATTTATACCAAGAAGGGCATGAACGAAGGCGAGACCATCGTTTATGTATATTACCGGATGACCTTCGCCAATCACGAGGAGGAATTCCCGGGATACACTTCCCATTATGTGTGTACCGCAGATGACGGTTCCCTGTATATCAAGCGCGCCAATTTCAGCAATGAGCTGAATGATTATACCAGTAAGCTGTGTGCTCAGGCCGACGTGGTGGAGTTCAATAATCATGTCATTGCGGAGTATGACGCCTTCAAGGAGCAGTATCCGGAGCTTGCGGATTATCCTGAGGAAGTTATGGCGCAGGTCAATATGACTGTCGGTGTAAAATGGTCCCAGATGCAGGCTGACGCTGCAGGCGTATCTGACAATGACCCTGAGGGGAACGATCCCGTGGGAGGTCAGGAGGGCGGAGAGTCCCAGCCCGAGGAGCCGCAGGGGTCAGTGTATGCTTCGGCAACCACCACCGTGAATGTGAGAAGCTCTGACAGTGAGCAGGCGGACAGGCTGGGCAAGGTGAGCGGCGGAACCAGGCTTCAGCTTCTGGAGCAGCGTGAAAACGGATGGTCCAAGGTGCTGTATGAGAATAAGGAAGGTTATATCAAATCCGAATTTCTTCAGGTGGAGGAGAGCGCTGAGGGCCAGCAGACGGTGGGAAGCGTGAAAGCGACTACCAATGTCAATGTGAGGGCTGCGGCTGATCAGAACGCGGCTAAGCTGGGGACGCTTGTGGGCGGTGATACAGCGGAGCTGATCGCGGTGGAAGGCGAGTGGTGCAAGATTAAATTCGGCGGTCAGGTCGGCTATGTAAAAGCAGAATTTGTAGAACAGCAGTAAACGTATTATATGCAATTGTATAAGTAATTGTATAAGTAATGTAAAAGTAATCGTATAAAATTTTGTCTGCTGCGCAAAATAGACTGAGATTCCAATGATCGGTGCGGATATACGGGAGGTATAGTCATGAAATCTCAGGAAGTAGCAGTTTATCGTGAAATTCAGCGCAATGCCGAGACGGCCATCAAGGCGCTTGACCTGTTGTCGGACAAGGTGTATGACAAGGAGCTGTCGTTTCAGATATCCAGACAGTCCCTGCAGTATGCGAATCTAAGGGGAAAGGCCATGCAGGCCCTGCTGGATGCCAAAGCGGAACCTTATCGGGCGAATCAGCTCACAGATATGGTCCAGCGTACGGGTATCCAGTACAATACGCTTTTGAATACCAGCACAGGGCATATCGCAGAATTGATGATCAGGGAGCGCAATAATGGTGTGCTGGAGATGGAAAAGGTTTTAAAACACAATGAGGAAGCGGGGGATAAGCCCCGTTCTCTGGCGCAGGAGCTGATGGACTTTGATCAGAGGAATATAACCACCCTGAAAAATTATCTTTAGGGCAGGCGGCGATTGCTTTGAATTGTATACATGTATAAAATTTGTGCAAACTGCATGAAAAACGGGTATAAAACTTTTGCAATTTAATGGAATAAAGTGTGTTGTGTAATTTGGAAAGATGGTATATAATAGCAAATGTAGGACAAAGGTGTCTGAGCTATAGGACAACTCTGTCCTATACTTATGTATACGCCTGAACAGTCGGTATGGCGGCTTCTTGTGGAAGGGGAAAGCCATATCCGATGTCTGTGTTCCTGTAACATATTCACACTATTTTAAAGGAGGACATAAAAAATGTCATATGTTGATGAGGTCTTTGATTTAGTCGTAGCAAAGAATCCCGCACAGCCCGAGTTTCATCAGGCAGTAAAAGAGGTTTTGGAATCTCTGAGAGTCGTGATCGAGGCAAATGAGGAGGCATATCGCAAGGATGCGCTGCTTGAGCGTCTGGTGACTCCCGAGAGACAGCTTTTGTTCCGTGTGCCCTGGGTGGATGACAAGGGACAGGTTCAGGTAAACAACGGTTTCCGTGTGCAGTTCAATTCTGCCATCGGGCCTTACAAGGGTGGTCTGAGACTTCATCCTTCCGTAAATCTGGGTATTATCAAGTTTCTGGGATTTGAGCAGATATTCAAGAATTCCCTCACCGGACTTCCCATCGGCGGCGGCAAGGGCGGTTCCGACTTTGATCCCAAGGGTAAGTCTGACAGAGAGGTGATGGCCTTCTGCCAGAGCTTTATCACAGAGCTTCACAAATATATCGGCGCAGATACTGATGTTCCCGCAGGCGATATCGGCACTGGCGCCAGAGAGATCGGCTATATGTATGGTCAGTACAAGAGACTGACCGGTCTGTATGAGGGCGTTCTCACCGGAAAAGGTCTTTCCTACGGTGGATCTCTTGCGAGAACCGAGGCTACCGGTTATGGTCTGCTCTACCTGACAGAGGAAATGTTAAAATGCAATGGCAAGGATATCGCCGGCAAGACGGTTGTGGTCTCCGGTGCGGGCAATGTGGCCATCTATGCGATTCAGAAGGCGCAGCAGCTTGGCGCAAAGCCTGTTACCTGCTCTGATTCCACCGGCTGGATCTATGATTCCGAGGGTATTGATGTGGCTCTGCTCAAGGAGATCAAGGAGGTTAAGCGCGCGAGACTGACCGAGTACGCTGCTGCAAGACCTTCCGCTGAGTATCACGAGGGCAAGGGCGTATGGACTGTGAAATGTGATGTGGCGCTTCCCTGCGCGACTCAGAATGAGCTTGGCCTGGAGGATGCAAAGGCTCTGGTGGCAAACGGCTGTATTGCTGTTGCCGAGGGCGCTAATATGCCTACCACCATGGAGGCTACCGAGTATCTGCAGCAGAACGGCGTTCTGTTCTGTCCCGGCAAGGCTGCAAATGCAGGCGGCGTTGCCACCTCCGCTCTGGAGATGAGCCAGAACAGCGAGAGACTTTCCTGGACCTTCGAGGAGGTTGACTCCAAGCTTCAGAATATCATGGTGAACATCTTCCACAGCCTTGACGATGCCGCAAAGAAATATGGCATGGAGGGCAATTATGTGGCAGGCGCCAACATTGCAGGATTTTTGAAAGTTGCCGAGGCCATGACGGCTCAGGGTATCGTATAATTTATTTTTCCGAAAACTATCTCTTCTGAAAAGCGATCATCCCGCAGATGACTGAAACAGTTTGTCTGCGGGATTTTTTGAATTTATGTGCGCTGCAGGAGGCTGAAAAACGTGATATTTTGGGCATTGCAACCGCCGGTTGACAAAAAATACACTCTGATTGGTGGTTTGTCAATCATTTTTTTGCTATGATAAACGAGTCATGACGAACATAAATGATTTAATTGGACCAAATATTGGAAAGTGAAAGTGAGGATGAGAAGATGATATTGGCGGACAAAGTCATTATGCTGAGGAAACAGAACGGATGGTCGCAGGAGGAGCTGGCGGAGCGGCTGAATATTTCCAGACAGTCTGTGTCCAAATGGGAGAGCGGGGCGGCGATACCGGATCTGGACAAAATTATTAAGCTCAGCACACTGTTCGGGGTGAGCACGGATTATCTGCTGAAGGAAGAGAATGAGGAGCTGGAGGCCGGAGCCGGGATCGCGGCGGGAGTCGAGGAAAAAAGCGGGCGCGTGGTGAATGTGGAAGAGGCGGAAACCTTTCTGGAGAGGACGCGGGAATTTGCCCGTATGATCGGGCTGGGCGTATCCTTGTGCATTCTCTCGCCGGTGGCGCTGATTCTGCTGGCGGGCCTGGCTGAGACAGGCAGACTTCGCGTCTCGGAAGAAGTTGCGGCGGGAGTCGGGCTTGTGGTGCTTTTGGTGATGGTGACGGTGGCTGTGGTCATCTTTATCCTGCAGGGAATGCATTATGAGAAGTACACATATCTGGAGACGGAGAAGATCATGCCGGGATATGGCGTGGAGGGCGTGGTCACCAAGCGCAAGGAGGGCTTTATGAGTACCTTCGCAGTCTGCATCGCCGTGGGCGTGGGGATGTGTATACTGGCGGTACTGCCACTGTGTTTTGCGGGAATGAGCGAGGCCGGAGAGATGGCGGAGGTGGTCTGTACAGCCGTCCTGCTTGTGGTAGTGGCAGGGGCGGTATATCTCTTTGTATGGGCGGGAATCATCCGCGGGGGATTTGACAAGCTGCTCCAGATGGGAGAATATACGGCTGAGAATAAAAGTTTTAACCGTAAGACGGCTCCGGTGGCCAGCATCTATTGGTGTGTGGTGGTTGCAATTTATCTGTGGTGGTCTTTTCGCAGCGGGGACTGGGGCTATACATGGGTAGTATGGCCTGTGGCCGGCGTTCTGTGGGGAGCCGTCGCAGGTATCATCAGACTGGTAGCGGGCGGAAAATCAGGGGGAAAATAGAAATTTAGGAGGAAGCTGGAAACTCGGAAGGTAAACAGGAAAACTGAGGAAAAGAAATAGGGCGGATATCGGTATAATGCATACAAAAAGTCTTGTGGGCTTCGGTTCACAGGACTTTTTATTTTGTGGTTTTTTTAAAGTGTATTTCTGATGGTAGAAAATTTTTTTATAGTGTGAGATATTTTATGGGAGACATACATCTAATTTATGAACGGAATTCCGGGACAGAATATACTTCGGAAAGGATCAGGGATGCGAAATGGATAAGGAAGAATTCAGTAGACAGGTTTTGGCGGCGGAGGGCTCTCTGTACCGCGTGGCCAAGTCTATTCTGCACAATGATGAAGATTGTGCGGACGCCATACAGAGCGGAATCCTGAAAGCATATCAGAAGCTGGATATGCTGCGGGAACCACGTTATTTTAAGACATGGCTGACGCGCATTGTGATCAATGAGTGTTATGGAATACTCAGATATGCGCAGCGGTATGTGGCTTTGGACGAATATCCGGGCTGGGATGCCGCCGTGGCAGAAGAGTGGGAAGACTCTCCGGTTATGACGGAGTTGGTGCAGTTGGAGGATAAGTACAGAATGCCGATTGTGCTTCAGCAGATTGAGGGATATTCCGTTAAGGAGATCGGAGAGATTTTGGGGCTGTCCGAGGCCAATGTCAGGAATCGTCTCTTCCGGGGTAAAGCGGTGTTGAAAAAGAGATTGGAGGAGGTCATATAAATGTTGGAGAAAAGAACGGGCAGGAGACTTGAAAAAGAGATTTACGGGGAAGTTCCGGAGGTGGTGCATAATGCGGTGCTGGATGCGCTGGACCGGCTGGAGGAGCCTTGCTCTTTAGGGCGCCGGAGGGCAGAACGGGAGGTGACAGAGCGGCAGGTGACAGAGCGCAAAAGGACGGTGCTGCGGCTGCCAAGGCTTGCCGTGGCCTGTGTTCTCTGCCTGCTTCTGTGCGGGATATCGGTTTCTGCTGTAAACATGATGAATCTGTATAAGCAGCGGATGCAGGATATGGACAGGGAGGTCATGGAGGAATATTATGATATTGCCGCGGCAGGAGAAACCGTCGTACTGAGCAGGAATTATACAGAGCAGGAGCGCGCACGGTATGAAGTGCTGAAGGAAGCCTATGAGAAAAACGGCCTGTTCCCCAAGAACCGGATTCCTTATCTGCAGGGCGCTGATACGTATACAGGGAAGGAGGCTGCGCTGGATATTACAACCTCCACTGTATATCTGCCGGACAGAGAGTTAAGCGATGAGGAATTACTGGAGATTATAGATATGCAGCACAAGGTGGTCTACAGCATTTATAAACAGAATGAAGAGAGAATCACCAGCGGTTCTGACTGGCAGAGCCGCATGGCGGCGCTGAACGATGAAGAGGTGGATGCAGTGTATCTGACATTATGCAGCACTGCATGTGATGTCAGCGGTGGCTATAACAGGGAGATGTCGGAGGTTGAGGAAAGCCGTTATGAGGAGCTTACGCATCGTTACGAGCAGGACGGAGTATTTGCGGCGGAGGACATGACCGTGATTCAGACGCCGATGGAATATGATGGAACCGGGATTGCCGTCTGTGTGGAGACCGGGTCTTACTTTTTTCCGGAGCGGGAACTTACGGATGAGGAAATTCTGCAGTTGATCGATTTGCAGCATAAGGAGACATATTGTCTTGACAGGCTTCACAATGAGATTCAGATGGGACTGCGGGAGGGGTATCCGCGGAATTGAATATAGATTCTAACGTGACTCCGGCAATACGGCATTGCCGGAGTTTTCAGTTATCTGTTTATTTTTCTTGTGAATCATCCGGAGAGTTATTACCATATAGAGATGAGAGGGTAAGAAAATGACAAGACAGCAATTGGAAAAATGTATTGAAGAACACGGAAAAGCGATTTATTCGTTTTGCCGGCATCTCACAGGAAACCGGCAGGAGGCTGAGGAGCTGTATCAGGACACTTTTCTGTCGGCGGTGGAATTGAGCGACAGGATCGATTACGAGAATAATCCCAAGAGTTATCTGCTCTCCGTTGCCGTACATATCTGGCAGAATCGAAAGCGGAAGTTTGCGTGGCGGAAGCGGATCGCGGACATGCGCCCAATGGAGGATGAGAAGGACGTGGAAGGAGATGGGACGGCGGCTGTGTCTCCTGAAGAGCAGATAATTGGCAGGGAGTTGGCGGAGGCTGTGCGGAGTGCCGTGCATGCACTGCCACAGCGGCTCAGAGCGGTGGTGCTTCTCTTTTATATGGAAGAATTATCCACAACGCAGATCGCGGCAGTGATGAAGCTTCCCAGGGGAACTGTGCTGAGCAGATTGTATCAGGCGAGGAAATTATTAAAAAAAGAGCTGGAGGGTGTCTGGGATGAAAAAGACGATGAAAAAACGGAATGAAAAAGCAGAATGGAGAATTAAACGGAGAATCGGATGGGGAAATGAATGTGGGACTGAGTGGGAAAATGAATGGGAGGGACTGTTGAAACAGGCGCTTATGCCTGCGGAGGAACCGGCTGCCCGATTAAATCAGACAATCCTTGATCGGGCGGATGAGAGATACAGGAGAGAACAAAGCGGAGATCGGAATGGAGATTGGAGCGGAGACCGGCGGGGGGGAAAGCGACGCTTTCCGGCGGGACTTGCGGTGGCTGCGATATTGTGCATGTGCTCGATCACCGCATATGGAGCCTGGCATTACCTGACGCCCGGGGAGCTTGCGGAGCGTATGGGCGATGATGCGCTTGCGGATGCATTTCGGAGCGAGGGGGCATTGCAGATCAATGAAGTTCAGAGTTATGGCGGTTATGATGTAACGCTGCTGGGCATTGTCTCCGGAGAAGGTTTGTCAAAATTTCAGCGTTTGGGAGACGGTGAACTGTGTTTGGACAGAAGTTATGCGGCTGTAGCGATCGCATGTTCCGATGGCGCTGCCATGCCGGATGACTCTGATGGTGCATATAGGGCATCGGAGTTTTTTGTATCACCGCTGATCGGCGGGTATTCTCCCGTGATGTACAATGCGGCGACAATGCACGGCGGTTATTGTGAAGCCGTTGTGGATAATGTGCTGTACCGACTTGTGGAGTGCGACAATGTGGAGCTGTTTGCGGATCACGATCTGTATCTGTGTGTCTCGGATAGTCCCTTTTACAGAGCGGAGGCCTACCATTATGATAGGGCTACCGGAAAAATTTCCAGAAATGCAGAGTATGCGGGATTGAACGCTCTGTTTGAACTGCCCATCGACGTTGCCAGGGCCAATCCTCAGAAGGCGGCGGAATATCTGGCGAATCTGGGAATCAGAGAGAAGGAGATTTCCCAGGAGAAATTGCATCCTGAGACGTATACGGGTGTCGGCATACAGATAGTGGATTCGGAGACAGGGGCGTTGGTGGCAAATGCTGCCCTGCAGTATGTAGGGAATCCTTATCAATGGGGTGGAAACAGCCTGACGGACGGGACTGACTGCTCGGGATTTACGGAGAGCGTGTTCGCGCAGTTTGGCGTCAGTCTGGCGCATTCTGCGGCCAGGCAGCGGCAGCAGGGCAGCGAGGTGGATGGTCTGGAAAATGCCAGGGAGGGCGATCTGCTTTTTTATGATAATCCTTCCCATGTGGCGATTTATCTGGGCGACGGTTTTATCGTTCACGCATATCCCGGTGAGGGGATCTGTGTTTCCGAGGCGGATTTTGACGAGATTACGGCAATTCGGAGAGTGATTGAGGGGGAGTAGGACTTTTTTTGACGGTGTGCTAAGAAACATCAACAAGTATATAAAAGCAAACATGGCGATATCTCCATAGATATCGCCACTGTTTTCATATCTCATAAAGATGATACCGTTGCATATGCCTATACAGTATGAAAGAAAATGCCAACAGCAAAATAGAAGTTACCACCATTACCAAACTGCTGATATTCTGAAAAGCTATGCAAATGAATAGCGGTACTAAACTGCTTAACATACCAATTCCCATTGTCGCCAGAACAGAAATTGCACCTCCCTTTATAGCGTAATACTCACTTGGCCAATCATACTTTGGAAATTTCACATTCATATACATTCCTAAAACGGATATAAAACAGGCATAAACCGCTGGAACGATACATAACAAAACAGTCTGTGGCATAGAAACACCCATTTTAAATCCTAACAAAACGGCACTTATCAACGCAAACGGACAGATTACGGTTAGATTTACCGCTATCTTTGAATTGAATATATCAATAGCCCGTACAGGTACGGAACACATGATCCAACGGTTTTTTCCTTCTAAGGACAAAGATGCAGACGCGGTAGAGGTCATTGTAATAAATACTGCAATAACTAACGGAAGCACCCGCCGCAGCATTTGACTGAGACCGGTTATGCCGCTTTGCTGCGCTAATGTTTCCGGACTGATAAACAGGAGCAGCAGAGCCATAACAAGCAGCAGTACCATTCCAATCGTAGAATTAAGCGCGTAAATTGTGCAAGAAAAGTATCGGTCAAATTCACGCTTAT
>CANCYO010000010.1 GCA_947382415.1 uncultured Lachnospiraceae bacterium
GATGTCCGTGCGTGACTGGAGTTCAGACGTGTGCTCTTCCGATCTGTGAAGGGAACTCCAAGATGGTTTGCCAGCGTCAGACCGCCGGAGCCGGTGATCATGGGATGCAGGGAGAGATTACCCAGTGTGTTGTAGGCTTCCTGTAAAAGTGCGGACAAGGTCTCCCGGATATTGGCGTAATGCCGTCTGTAATCGGAAAACAAAATGTTGTTCTTATTATCTAAAATTGCAATCTTGACAGTGGTGGAACCGATGTCAATACCAAGAGCTGCATGATCGTTGGAATAATTCATAAAAACATCCTTCCTTAATAATGTGACTCAAAATGACATTCTCAGTCATTATACGCTAAACAATATCAAATTGCAACGAACAAAATATTAAAGAATCCATATGGGAAGATAAAAAATTTCTAAAAAAGGATTTGCTTTGTTTACTTATGTAATGGCTCATGTTAAAATAAATTCATATTTGCAATTTTGGGTTAGCAATTTTTGGAAGTCATCCAATACCAAAAGTATGAAAGAATATAATATAAAATAAAGGGCGTGAAATATGATGCGGAAAAATAATGGTATCAGTAATTTTGAGCGGAGGTTCGGCAAATATGCCATCCCCAATCTGTCTTTGATTTTGGTGATGTGTTATGTTGCAGGCTATGTCATCTCCCTCGTAAATCCTAAATTTATGAGTTATCTGACACTGGATCCATGGCAGATCCTGCACGGCCAGATCTGGCGTGTGTTCACCTGGATCATCAGCCCGCCGGCGGATCTGAGCGTTTTTACGCTGATCATGCTGTTTTTTTATTACAGCATCGGCACCAGCCTGGAGCGTACATGGGGAACCTACCGCTATAATGTCTATATCTTCGGCGGTATGCTGATCACCGTCGTCGCCAGCATTCTGTGCATGGGCGTGTGTTTTCTTTTGTTTGGACCATGGCTTGAGATGCAGGGAGTATCGTATTTCTTCTCTCTGGGAGCGGGATTTTTCAGCACCTATTACATCAATATGTCCATTTTCCTGGCTTATGCCCTCACATATCCCGAGCATCAGGTGCTTCTGATGTTTGTGATTCCGGTGAAGGTGAAGTGGCTGGGCATCATTTACGGTGTGATGCTGGTGATCGATATGGTGCAGAGTTTTATGGCGGGACTTTTGATCCATCCGGCCTACTGGTTCAGCATGGTGGCCGTGGGGGCGTCTCTGGTCAATTTCCTGATCTTCTGGATCAGGAGCCGCAGACTGTCCTATTTAAATCCCAAACAGATCAGGCGGAAAGTTCATTTTCAGCATCAGGTGCGGGAGGGTGTGAAGCAGTCCGGGCACAAATGCTGTATCTGCGGCAGGACCGAACTGGACGATCCCACACTGGAGTTTCGCTATTGCTCCAAATGCGCGGGCAACTACGAGTATTGCTCCCAGCATTTGTTTACACATGAGCATAAAGTCTGAAAATGACATGAATTATTACGAGGGGAGAGGGCATGGAGCGGGAGATTTTATTTGCGCAGACGCTGGAGCGCATCCGAAAACTGGCGGGAGAACAGGGAAACTGTGTCAGTGAGGAACAGGTGCGGGAGGCCTTTGAGGAGCTTGCCCTGAGCGATGAGCAGCTTCAGTTGGTATATGATTATCTGATTCAGCATAAGGTGGGCATCGGACAGCCGTTGGACCCGGAGGATTATCTCACTCAGGAGGAGCGGGATTATCTGCAGGATTATCTGGACGAGCTTGCCGCCCTTCCCGAGCTTACGCCGGGGCAGATTGAGGCCTGTACAATCTCGGCAATGGCGGGGAATGTTAAGGCGCAGCAGAAGCTTACGGAGGTCTACCTGAAGGATGTGGCGGAGATCGCGAAGCTCTACGCCGGGCAGGGAGTATTTCTGGAGGATCTGATCGGTGAGGGCAATGTGGCGCTGGCGTTCGGCGTGGGGATGCTGGGCAGTCTGGAGCATCCCGGGGAGGCTCAGGGAATGCTGGCCCGGATGATGATGGACGCCATGGAAGAATTTATCGCTGAAAATGCGGAGAATAAAAAGGTGGATCAGAAAGCGGCTGAGCATGTGAACAAAGTGGCGGACTCGGCCCGGGCCATGGCACAGGAGCTTCGCCGGAAGGTGACGGTGGAGGAGCTTGCCCGGGAGACGGGTATGAGTGAGAAACGCATCCGGGAGGCCATGCGGATGTCAGGGTTTCAGATTGAGGATTTGACGGATGAATCAGACGGTTTATGAGGATTATAAATATTGTATGCAGGATGTGTCCACCCTGTATATCGGCAGTAAATATACATTTGGCGAACTTCTGGAGACGGAGACGGTTCCGTTTAAATTCCAGCTTTTGGTGGAACGATATATTCTGCCGGAAGCGGATGAGGAAGATACGCTGGAGTCCCATCTGTATTATCTGGACGAAAAGAGCTTTCTGGTAAAGATTTACAGGCAGCTCAAGGCCCGGGTGAAGGTTAATCTGATACAGACGAAAAAGGGGTTTGGTGGAAAGGAAAGACAGGCCTACACCACAAAGCTTCTGCCTGTGGAGCAGCTTGTGAAGCTGTCTGTGGAAGAGAAGGAACAGAGGGGGCTGGTGGTGCAGGAGCTGGTGCTGAGCAAGCTGGCGCTGATGGGCTTTTGAGAATGACGATCCGGGGAGGTATGGGAATCAATATGGATAACAGGAACTATATGGGAGCGGAAGGGCTGGAGAAGCTTTCCGCCTATGAGATCATCGAACAGAGGGAGATTGCGGACATCGGGAGCATGAGTGTGCTGCTGCGGCACAGGAAGACCGGAGCAAGGGTGGCTCTGCTTGCGAATGACGACGAGAACAAGGTGTTTTATATCGGTTTTCGCACACCGCCCTCAGACTCCACCGGTGTGCCGCACATTTTGGAGCATTCTGTGCTCTGCGGCTCCAGAGAGTTTCCGGTAAAGGACCCTTTTGTGGAGCTGGTGAAGGGTTCTCTGAATACGTTTCTAAACGCCATGACTTATCCCGATAAAACCCTTTATCCCGTGGCAAGCTGCAATCAAAAGGATTTTCAGAATCTGATGCATGTGTATCTGGATGCGGTGTTTTATCCCAATATCTATCAGAAGGAAGCAATATTCCGCCAGGAGGGCTGGCACTATGAGCTGGGAGAGGACGGGAAACTGACCATAAACGGGGTGGTCTATAACGAGATGAAGGGGGTCTATTCCTCCGCGGATGATGTGTTGGAGACGGCAGTCATGAATTCTCTGTATCCCCATACTGCCTATGGCGTGGAGTCCGGGGGAGATCCTGACGTCATTCCTGAACTTGGCTATGAGGAGTTTCTTGATTTTCACAGAAAATATTATCATCCCTCCAACAGTTATATCTACCTCTACGGGGATATGGATATGGCGGAGCGGCTTGCGTTTATTGACGAGCATTATCTGTCTGATTTTGATGCGCTTGAGATCGATTCTGAGATTGGGAAGGAGCCTGAGGACGGCTGCGCTTCCACAGTGGTGATCAAAGAATATCCGCTGAACGAGGGGGAGGATGCGGAGGAAAATACGTATCTCTCCGTCAACTATTCCGTGGGAGAGAGCACGGATACGGAGCTGTGTACCGCATTTCAGGTGCTGGATTACGCCCTGTGTTCCGCGCCCGGAGCGCCTCTGAAGCAGACGCTGGTGGAGCGGGGCATCGGAAGGGATGTGTACAGTATCTGGGACAATGGCATCCGCCAGCCCTGGTTCAGTGTGATCGCAAAGGGAACCTCTCTGGATAAGCAATCGGAATTTATGGATGTAGTGCGGGAAGTGCTGGAGCGTATCGTTTCTGAGGGGTTTGATAAAAAGGCGCTTCTGGCGGCATTGAATTATTACGAATTCAAATACAGGGAGGCAGACTTCGGGTCTTATCCCAAGGGGCTGATGTACGGACTGCAGATGCTGGACGGCTGGCTTTATGACGAGGACAGGCCCTTTGCTTATCTGGAGCTGACAGAAATTTTTAAAACGCTCAGGGAGCGGGTGGACAGCGGCTGGTTTGAGGAACTGGTAAAGCGCTATTTATTGGAGAACGGTCACAGCAGCGTGGTGATCTTAAAGCCGGTGGAGGGTCTGCAGGAACAGCGGGAGATGGAGACTGCACAGAAGCTTGCGGAGAAGCTGGCCGCCATGTCCGAGGACGAGGTGAAAGCGGTTTCTGACCTGGAGGAGAGACTGAGGCTGTTTCAGGAGACGGAGGACGCTCCGGAGGACCTGGCGAAGCTTCCGATGCTTGCCAGAGAGGATCTGAAGAAGGAGGCTGCTGCCCCGGTGGCGGAGGAGCGCAGGCTGGGCGATACGCTTCTTTTGTATCATGAGCTGGCTACCAACGGCATCGGTTATCTGCGGCTGATTTTCAGGCTGGATGAGATCCCCGGGGAATACTTCCCCTATGTGGGGCTGTTAAAGGGCTGCCTCGGACTCTTAAATACCCAGAATTATCAATACGGAGATTTGTTTAACGAGATGAATCTGGTCACTGGCGGTATGGCGGCGGTGAACAATGCCTACAGCCGCATCGACGATCCGGACGCCTGCAGGGTGACGCTGGAATTAAAGACCAAGGTCTTTTATGAGAATCTGGCGCAGGCCATAGCGCTGATGCAGGAGATCATGCTCACCAGTGATTTTACCGATGAGAAGCGCCTGAAGGAGATTCTGGCGGAGGGAAAGTCCCGTATGCAGGCACAGATGATGTCCGGAGGCCACAGTGTGGCGGCGGGCAGGGCGCTGTCCTACGGCAGCGTGTCCGGGCGCTTGAGCGAAGAACTCTCAGGCATACCCTTTTACCGGCTGATCGCGCGGTTGGATGAGCATTTTGAGGAGGAGAAGAGCGATCTGACCGGGAAGCTGCAGACACTGGCCAGGATGATCTTCAGGCCCGAGAATCTCATGGTGGACTTTGTGGGAGACAGGGCGGCTCTGGAGAAGCTGGAGGCGCCTGTGGAGGATTTGAAGCAAAAACTGTACGCCTGTGATGTGATAAAGGAGACATACCGCCCTGATCCCCAGCGCAAAAACGAGGGATTCATGACGGCGGGACAGGTTCAGTATGTGTGCCGCGCGGGAAATTTCGCGGACAAGGGTCTTGCCTACACAGGGGCGCTGCGGGTGCTGAAGGTAATGATGGGCTATGAATACCTGTGGACGAATGTCCGGGTTAAGGGCGGCGCATACGGCTGTATGTGCAGCTTTGGACGGACAGGGGAGAGTTATTTTGTATCTTACAGAGACCCCAATCTGGCTAAGACATTGGAAGTCTATGAGAGGGCGGCGGATGCAGTCGCTCGCTATGAGGCGGACGAGTCTACCATGACCCGTTATATTATCGGCGCAATCAGTGATCTGGATATGCCCATGACTCCCGCGGCAAAAGGCCTGTATGGTCTGAGCGCCTATATGACGGGGCTGGATCTGGAATTTTTGCAGAGGGAGAGGGACGCGATCCTCTCGGCTCAGGCGGAGGATATCCGCGCTCTGGCCGATTATATCCGAGCTTTCATGGAAGATGATTTTCTGTGTGTGGTGGGTAATGCCGGAAAATTAAAAGCCGATGGAGAAATTTTCATGAAACTCGAGAACCTTTTCGCGTAAGCGGCGTCTGATATGGTATGAATGGCTGTCGGCAATATCATTTACAGAGGCAGGCGAGAAGGAGGGAGTATTATGAAAATCAACAGAATCAGTAAATTAAGTATGATCAAAACTTTAAGCGCAAGATGGCTGGCTGCCGGGCTTTCGGCGGCGGTTGTGCTGGGATTTGCGGGCTGCGGCAGCAGTCTGGACGGCAAGGGTGTTCCCTCGGCGGAACCCCGTGCCGCGCAAAACGGGGCGAGTTATTCCACAGAGCAGGTAGAGTACGGCTATGAATCCGCGGATATGGAAATGGTTTCAGAGGGCATGACGGCGGACTCTGCCATGAACAAGTCAGGCAGTACGGCTCCTTCCGGACAGCAGGACAATTCTGCTTATTATGACACGAGAAAGCTGATCAAAACAGTAAATCTGGAGGTGGAGACCCAGGAGTTTGACGGGCTTCTGGCCTCTATAGAAGCGCAGGTGGAACAGCTCGGGGGTTACATAGAGAATATGAACACCTACAACGGCAGCAGGTATTCCGGCCGGGAGACCACAAGGACCTCGAATCTCACCGTGCGCATTCCCCAGAAGCAGCTTGGCGGTTTTGTGGACGCGGTATCCGCGGCGGGCAATGTGATCAGCCGCAACGAGAATGTGGAGGACGTGACCTTATCCTATGTGGATATGGAGAGCAGAAAGAAAGCGCTGGAAACGGAGCTGGAGCGCCTGCAGTCCTTTTTGGAGCGGGCGGAAACTCTGGAGGATATCATCACGCTGGAAGACCGGATGTCAAACGTGCGTTACCAGCTTGAGAGCATGGCTTCCCAGCTTCGCACCTATGACAACAAAGTGGATTTTGCCACAGTCAATATGAGTATTCGTGAGGTGCAGGAGTTCACGCCCGTGGAGGAAGAGACCGCATGGGAGAGACTCTCCGGCGGATTCCTGGACAGCCTGGAGGATGTGAAGGACGGCTTCGTGGACTTCTTTATCTGGATCGTGGTGCATATCCCCTATCTGGCAGTGTGGGCTATCGTAATCCTGATCATCGTTCTTGTGATCAAACTGATCATCCGCCGAAACAGGAAGAAACAGGCTGCAAAGCGCGCCGCAGCTCAGAACGCCGCCACTCAGAACGCAGGCGCTGCACCGGTCTTTTCCGGGCCCGCTGCGCCCGGCGAACAACAAAAGTAGAAAAGTGAGAGTATTATGAAAGAAGATACCGCATACAGATCCGGTTTTGTGACTTTGATCGGAAGGCCCAATGTAGGGAAATCCACCCTGATGAATCGTCTCATCGGGCAGAAGATCGCCATTACCTCCAATAAGCCCCAGACCACCAGAAACCGCATACAGACCGTATTGACGCTGGAGAACGCCCAGATCGTGTTTCTGGATACCCCCGGCATCCACAAGGCCAAGAATAAGCTGGGAAATTATATGGTGAATGTGGCGGAGCACACTTTAAACGAGGTGGATGTGATCCTCTGGCTGGTGGAACCCACCACCTATATCGGCGCGGGGGAGCGGCATATCATCGAACAGCTTAAGAAGACGAAGACGCCGGTGATTTTGGTGATCAACAAGACCGATACGGTAAAGCGGGAGGAGGTGCTGACCTTTATCGACACTTACCGCAGGGAGCTGGATTTTCAGGAGATCGTGCCGGTGTCGGCTCTGAAAGGGGACAACACGGAGGAACTGGTGAAATGCATCGTGGATTACCTGCCGGAGGGGCAGCCCTTTTATGACGAGGACACAGTCACCGACCAGCCCATGAGACAGATTGTGGCGGAGCTCATCCGGGAGAAGGCTCTAAGGCTTCTGGAGGAGGAGATTCCGCACGGGATCGCTGTCAGTGTGGAGAGCATGAAGGAGAATGGTAAAATCTGCCATATCGAAGCAACCATTGTGTGTGAGCGTGAGTCCCACAAGGGCATCGTTATCGGAAAAGGCGGACAGATGCTCAAAAAAATAGGCTCAAAAGCAAGGCCTGAGATTGAGGATCTGCTGGAAATGCAGGTAAATCTGCAGCTCTGGGTGAAGGTGAAGAAGGACTGGAGAGACAGCGATTTTCTGCTGAAAAATTTTGGATATAACCCAAGTGACGGCATGAGGCGGGAATAAAATCAACCTGTTTTGCAGACCCTATCAGACATACGGAACAGATAGGGGGAAGCGCTGATGCACACATGGGATTATTGGAAAGAATTTGAAAATACCGGCAGGATCGAGGATTATTTATCATATAAAGCAAACTACAGCCAGCGGCCCGGAGATGAAAAGGTCGCTGGCTGCAAGTCCGATTATCAGGAAACATTTTCGGGCGTGTCGAAGGACGGCGCCTCGGATCGAAGAGGGATGGACACGGGAGTATGCAGGAATTCATACAGGTGACAGGAATGATCTTAAAACAGTCCCCCGCGGGAGAGTATGACAGACGGGTCTGTATACTCACCAGAGAGCGGGGGAAGATTTCCGCCTTTGCCAGAGGGGCCAGAAAGCCGGGAAACCGTCTGGCTGCGGCTACGAATCTCTTTGCCTTCGGAACCTTCAGAATCTATGCGGGGAAGAATTCCTACACGGTGACGGAGGCGGAGATATCCAATTATTTTGAGAATCTGATGACCGATTATGTGGGCGCGTACTACGGCATGTATTTTACTGAGGTGGCAGACTACTATTCCAGAGAGAATAACGATGAGAGAGAGCTGCTGAAGCTTTTGTATCAGTCCCTTCGGGCGCTGGGGGCGGATTCCCTTCCCAATCCTCTGGTGAAATGTGTTTTTGAGCTGAAGGCAATCGCCGTAAACGGGGAGTTTCCCGGAGTGCCGCCGGATTGCAAATTGCAGGAATCCACCGTCTATGCGCTGCGGTATATCGCCGAGAGTCCGGTGGAAAAGCTCTATACCTTCACGGTGACGCCGGAGGTTCTGGCAGAGCTTGAGCAGGTGGCTTCCGATTATGGCAAGCGCTTTCGGGATCATACTTTCAAAAGTCTTGAAATACTCAAAACTCTGTGTTAAAATTTGATAGAGTCTGTGCGGGAACAGGCAGAAGGCAGCGGGTGTTTGACGAGGGATCTTAGATGAGGGATTGCAGATGAGAGAATTACATAATCGAAAACAAATAGCGGGTTTGATGCTCTGTCTGCTCATGTTCGCCGGCTGCGGCGTGGCGAAGATACCGGACACCGTGACGGAGGCGAGCCTGATCATTGACAGGGAAGGCAGTATTACTTCCTACATTGCAGGGGTTTTTGACAGGGATTATTATGATCTGAATGACCTGAAAAAGATGGCGCAGGAGGAGGTTGCCGCTTACAACACGGCGAATCAGACCGGACAGAGCGCTCTTGTTGAGCTGAAGGGAGTTCAGGTTCCGGAGAGCGGGGGGCAGTCGGTGCTTGTGAGTTACAGCTATGACAGTGCGTCCACCTATCAGGATTACACCGGCAGCCGTTTTTTTTACGGGACTGTGGAGGAGGCCGAAAAGGCCGGTTATCATTTTGAGGAGCTCAATCAGATGCTCTATGATACCAGGGGAAAGAACAGTATTGTGTCCAAAGAGCTGAGCGCGGCCAATATGGCGAAAAAGCATGTGGTTCTGTTGACGGAAGTGACGAGAGTATACTGTCCTTATAAAGTGGCCTATATCAGCGAGAGCGCCGAGACGCTTGAGGACGGAAGTATAGGAACTGCGCGCGTGATGCCCGAGGAATATCCGGTTATCATTGTGCTTGATAAATAGAGGAGGCGAAAGAGATGGAGAAGACATTAGACAAGATCGTTGCGCTTGCAAAGGCGAGAGGGTTTGTATATCCCGGCTCGGAGATCTACGGAGGACTGGCCAATACCTGGGATTACGGCAATCTGGGTGTGGAGCTTAAGAATAATGTAAAGAAGGCATGGTGGCAGAAATTTGTGCAGGAGAATCCCCACAATGTGGGTGTGGACTGCGCGATTCTGATGAATCCCCAGACATGGGTGGCCAGCGGCCATCTGGGCGGTTTCTCGGATCCTTTGATGGATTGTAAGGAATGTCATGAGCGTTTCCGGGCCGACAAACTCATCGAGGACTATTGTCTGGAGCAACAGATTGCTCTGGACGGGAGCGTGGACGGCTGGAGTCAGGAACAGATGCGGGATTTTATTGAGGAAAAACAGATTCCCTGTCCCACCTGCGGCAAACATAATTTTACGGATATCCGTCAGTTTAATCTGATGTTCAAGACCTTTCAGGGTGTGACTGAGGATGCCAAGAGCACGATTTACTTAAGACCCGAGACCGCACAGGGTATTTTTGTGAATTTTAAAAATGTGCAGAGAACCTCCAGAAAGAAGCTTCCCTTCGGCATCGGCCAGATCGGAAAATCTTTCAGAAATGAGATCAGCCCCGGCAACTTCACCTTTCGCACCAGAGAGTTTGAGCAGATGGAGCTGGAGTTCTTCTGTAAGCCCGGGACTGATATGGAGTGGTTTGGGTATTGGAGAGGTTTCTGCCGCGACTGGCTGTTGTCGCTGGGTATTAAAGAGGACGAGATCCGTCTGCGTGATCACTCTCCTGAGGAGCTTTGCTTTTACAGCAAGGGTACTACGGATATTGAGTTTAAGTTTCCCTTTGACTGGGGAGAGCTGTGGGGAATTGCGGACAGAACCGATTATGATCTGACCCAGCATGCCAACACCTCCGGGGAGGATATGAGCTATTTTGACGATGAGACCAGCGAGAAGTACATTCCCTATGTGATCGAACCTTCTCTGGGGGCGGACCGCGTAGTGCTGGCGTTCCTCTGCTCCGCTTACGACGAGGAAGAGCTGGAGGGCGGTGATATGAGAACCGTGCTGCGTTTCCATCCGGCGCTGGCTCCCGTGAAGATCGGTGTGCTGCCTTTGTCCAAAAAGCTGAACGAGGGCGCAGAGAAGATCTTTATGGATTTATCAAAGAAGTATAACTGCGAGTTTGACGACAGAGGAAATATCGGCAAGAGATACCGCCGTCAGGACGAGATCGGGACGCCTTTCTGTGTGACCTATGACTTTGATTCCGAGACGGACGGCTGTGTTACAGTGCGTTTCAGAGATTCCATGGAACAGGAGAGAATTGCGATCACCGAGCTGGACGCATACTTTGCGGATAAATTTGTATTTTAAGTAATGCCGGGGAGCAGAGAGTTCTTTCTGCTCTCCTTTCGACTAATCGTGAGAGGTTTTGTGTATGGAGAGGACTGAATGCTTTCTCGTCCTGGGGATAGAGCCCACAAAGGATGAGCGAATGATCAAAAATGCATACAGGGATAAGCTGGCCGTCACCAATCCCGAGGACGACCCGGAGGGATTTAAGCGCCTGCGCACGGCCTACGAGGAGGCATGCGTCTACGCAAAGCGTTCCGGCGAGGAGGAAGGAGAACAGGCAGAACAGGATACCTCACCCTCCGGAGTCTGGGTGGATAAGGTGGCGGATATCTATGCAAATATCCGGTCCCGCCGGGATCTGGAGCGCTGGAAGGCTCTTTTTGACGATGATATCTTTATGGCGCTGGAGGAAGAGGAGAACTGTCGCTGGAAGCTGCTGCGTTACCTGATGGATCACTTCCGGCTGCCCAGCGCTGTCTGGAAGCTTTTGGATGAGAAGATGAATCTGACCGCAGATGCGGACAGACTCAGAGAGTCCTTTCCCGCAGATTTTATCAATTTTGTGGTGAGCCGCTGTGAGCGGGGCGAGGATGTGGAGTTTGAGCTCTTTGAGGGGGCGGATGACGCGGATTATGACCTGTTCATCAGCTATTATGACAAGTGCTGGCAGGCCCTGCAGGAGGAGCGGCCGGAGGAGGCCGCAAAGCTTCTGGAGGAGGCTTCAGGACTTCATATTTATCATCCGGCTATGGAAATCTGCCGCGGGAATCTTCTCTATGCCCAGGATAAAAAGGATGAGGCGAAGGCTTTTATGAAGTCGCTTCTGGATAAATATCCGAAGAATTCCATGGTGTGCTACAATACGGCAGAGCTGTTGTGGAAGCTGGAGGACCGGGACGGAGCCGCAGAGATCTATCTGGGACTCAAGGCGGAGAACGACAGGCATTATATGGCCAATGTGCGTCTCACCGAGTGGTATTATGACAGGGGAGAGTACACGGAGGCCAAAAAGTGCGCGGAGTCGGTGCTTTCCTCCGGAGCCGACGATTCCTTTATGGAGCTTCTGACCAAAGTCAACGCAAAGCTGGAGCGGGATATGGAGCGGCGTTTTCGGGAGGAGAAGGATTGGGAGTCCGGGCTGGAGCTTTGCTGGTGCTATCTGCAGGACGGCAAGACCAGCAGAGGAATACGCCTTGCCACGGAGATTGAGAAGTCGGTTACCGCTGAGAAAGAGGCGGAGTATAACGGTCTTCTGGCCAAACTGTTTGTGGAGGAGGCCGAGTATGAGGACGCCGTTTATATGGCGGAAATCTGGGAGAAGCTGCTGCAGGAGAAGATCCTGTCTGATGAGGACGAGGAGGAAAAGGAGAAGGATCAGGACCGCATTCGGCAGGCCCATATGATCCGTATGCAGTGCTATAAGGCTCTTGGATTTAAGGAAAAAGAGTATTTTGAGAAAGCGATAGAAGAGATCGAGGCCGTTGAGACGGGAACGCCCAGAGACATCGGTCTCTGGCTGGAGAAGGCTCAGATTTACATGGAGATGGAGGAGTATGACAAGAGTCTGGCCCTCACATCCCGCATGATAGAGGAATACCATGTGTATGCGGCTGCGGCCACCGCTATGGAGGTCTACCGCAGGCAGTGGGAAGCCGGAGGCGTGGTGCAGAATGCCCGCATCTGTATTCAGAACTTCCCGGGGTATATCCGGGCGTATGAGCATCTGGGAAGAGTGTATCTGGATCTGGAGGAGATGGATGCTCTGAAGGAGCTTCTGGCGGAGGCTGAGCAGAATAAAATCGAAAGCCCTTATCTTGAGGCGTATCGGTATCGGATGACAAAGAAGCCCCCTGAGGTGGAGGTCCTGAACAGACGGCTGGATGAATTCCAGAAAAAGTTTCAGGATAAGCTGGAGGAGGGGGAGATGCTCTATTATGAGACGGGACTGCCCGTGATCACAGAGTATCTCTACTGGTATCCGGGGGCTTATATGCTGAGGAGAAGAGCATCTTTTCACAAGAGCGGCAGGCAGATGGAGAAGGCGCTGGAGGATTATGAGAAGGCGCTGGCCGACGAGCCGGCCAATCCTTACATCCACAACAGCATGAGTCATATTTATGTGCTTCAGGGGGATTATGAGCGCGCGCTGGTGAGCATTAAGAAAGCGATTCTCTACGGAGATCTGGAGTGGACGGCCGTGCTGTATTATCATATGGCCAGAATCTATATGATGCTGGGTGACAATGAACAGGCCCTCGCGTGGTTTCGCTATTATGACAAGACCGCGGGGAAGGACGGCGGACATCTGCGCAATATGGCGGAGTGTCTGGCCCGTCTGGGAAGGACTGAGGAGGCGGCTGAGAAAATCGCCGCGTTCTACCGCAAAGAGGACGGTACCTTCTATGACGGTTATTACCGCAGTCTGTTTAACGTCTATCACACCGCGCGGGACAGGGAACAGATGCGCCGGGTGCTGGAGGAGTGGAATCAGAAACAGCAGAAGACCATATCTCCTTTTTCGGCGCTGATGCCCAAGAGCGTCCGCAGGAAGAAAGTGGACGAGGAGGCCATAGATTACTGTGACCGGGCCGCATGGCAGGCTTTGCAGGAGGGAGACGGCAAAACGGCGCTGGCTCTTTTGGAAAAGCATATTCATCTGGGAGAACTGCGGGACGGCTCCGGTTCCAGGGAGGGATTGGAGGACATGGTATTTGCCGCGATCCTTTTTGGAGACGATAAGCTGGGAAAGAAGTATGCGGCGAAGCTGAAGCTCTGGATGAATAAGGCTTCCTTCCGGGCGGTGGACGAGGATTATGACCGTCCCAAGGCGAAGCTCACCAGAGAGTTTCTGGCCAATTATTACACGGCCTCCGATGACAAACTGCAGGAGATACTGGACAGGGAGAGCGGCTGCACGATCTGCGGTTACTGTCTGATGCCGCTGTGTCAGGAACTGGAGGGTATGCGGATATTGCTTCTTATCAGGCAGGGCAGGAAAGAGGAGGCGCTGGAGCGCCTTGCACATAATCTGGAGGTACAGCCTTTTGATGAGTACATGCTGGCGATACAGGCCGTGATCGGATCGAATGAAAGGAATTAATTAACGCAGGAGTATGAGCATGATAGTAGGAATAGATTTGGGTACTACCAACAGTCTGGTGGCGTATTTTACGGAGGAGGGTCCCAAGATCATCCCCAACAGACTGGGGAAAAATCTGACGCCCTCCGTGGTGAGCGTGGATGAGGAGGGCAATGTATATGTGGGCGAGACGGCCAGAGAGCGCATGAGCCTCTATCCGTCCTCAGTGGCACAGACTTTTAAGCGCAGCATGGGAACGGAGCGCACCTACAATCTCAGCGGTCATTTATTCAAACCCGAGGAACTCTCCAGCATGGTGCTGCGCGCGCTGAAGGAGGATGCGGAGGTCTATCTGGGGGAGGAGGTGACCGAGGCGGTCATCAGTGTGCCCGCATATTTTGACGACAAGCGCAGAAAGGCCACCAAGCGCGCCGGAGAGCTGGCGGGCTTAAAGGTGGAGCGCATGATCTCGGAGCCCACGGCCGCCGCGGTGGCTTACGGCTTATATGACAGGAATCAGGACACCCGCTTTCTGGTATTTGATCTGGGAGGGGGAACCTTCGATGTGTCCGTGCTGGAGCTGTATCACAATATTCTCGAGGTGCGCGCCGTAGCCGGGGACAATTACCTTGGGGGCGAGGATTTCACCCAGGAGATGGCAAAGCTGTTTTTGCAGAAGACCAAGCTGCAGGTATCGGCGCTCTCGGAGAAGGAGCAGGTGCGTCTGCTGAAAGCGGCGGAGAAGGCGAAGCGCGCCATAAACGACGAGTCCTCAGTCAGCATGAGCTTCCTGTACAAAGAAGAACTCAAAGAGGCGGTGATCACAGCAAAAGAATACGAGGAGGCCTGTGAGGAGCTTCTCATGAAGATCAGGGAGCCGGTGAAAAAGAGTCTGGCGGATGCAGGTCTAAAGCTTTCCGATATTGATGAGGTGCTGTTGATCGGCGGCGCAACCAGGCTTTCTATTGTGAGGGATTTCCTGATCCGTCTGTTCCGCAAGTTTCCCGACACGAAGCTCAATCCGGATGAGACGGTGGCGCTGGGTGCCGCTGTGCAGGCTGCCATGAAGGAGAGACGTGAGGAGGTCAAGGAGGTCATTTTGACCGATGTGTGTTCCTTTACGCTGGGAACCGAAGTGGTGGTGGAGTATGACGAGGGCAAGTTTGAGGACGGGAGATTCTGTCCCATCATCGAGCGCAATACGGTGATCCCGGCCAGCCACACCGAGCGGCTCTACACGGCCCGGGATAATCAGACCTCCGTGCGGGTGCGGGTGTTGCAGGGGGAGAGCCGCTTTGCCAGAAACAATCTGTATCTGGGTGAGCTGGAGATCGAGGTGCCCAAAGGACCCAAGGGCAGCGAATCCGTGGATGTGACTTACACTTACGATATCAACTCCCTTCTGGAGGTGGAGGTCCGGGTGGTCTCCACGGGGATCACCAAGAAGATGATCATCAAGGGACAGGATAATCAGATGACGGAGGAGGAGATCAAAAAGCGCATGGAGGAGCTGGCGTATCTGAAGATCCAGCCCAGAGATTTTGAGGAAAACCGTCTGGTGCTGCTTCGGGCGGAGCGTATGTATGAGGAGGCTCTGGGGGAGCGCAGGCAGCGGCTTGACCGCTATATCACGGCCTTTGAGGCGGCTCTGAAGAGAGGCGACCATGACGAGATCCGGGAGACCAGAGAGGAATTGAATGACGTCCTGGAGGATGAGGACGATTAGGAGGATAAAGCAATGCAGAAACGTGGCGTAAATGAACTGAGAAGAATGTATCTGGACTTTTTTGAGAGCAAGGAGCACTTGAAGATGAAGAGCTTTTCGCTGGTGCCGCACAATGACAACAGTCTGCTGATCATCAACTCCGGCATGGCTCCCTTAAAGCCTTATTTTACAGGGCAGGAGATTCCGCCCCGCCGCCGTGTGACCACCTGTCAGAAATGTGTGCGCACCGGAGATATCGAGAATGTGGGCAAGACCGCAAGACATCTGACCCTCTTTGAGATGCTGGGCAACTTTTCCTTCGGAGACTATTTCAAGCACGAAGCGATCCGCTGGAGCTGGGAATTCCTGACCGAGCATGTGGGCATGGAGCCGGAGCGGCTTTATCCTTCCATTTATTGCGAGGACGACGAGGCCTTTGATATCTGGACGAAGGAGATTGGTGTTCCCGCAGAGAAAATCACCCGTTTTTACCGGGATGAGAACGGTGCATGCGATAATTTCTGGGAACATGGCGCAGGCCCCTGCGGTCCCTGTTCCGAGATCTATTATGACAGAGGCGAGAAATACGGCTGCGGAAAGCCCGACTGTAAGGTGGGCTGCGACTGCGACCGCTTTATGGAAGTGTGGAACAATGTGTTCACACAGTTTGAGAGCGACGGAAAGGGCCATTACACGGAACTTGTCCAGAAGAATATCGACACCGGAATGGGGCTTGAGAGACTGGCGGTGGTGGTGCAGGATGTGGACTCCGTGTTCGACATCGACACCATGAAAGCCATCCGGGACCGCATCTGCGAGATTGCCGGAGTGACTTATCAGGAGGATGAGACCGCGGACGATTCTGCCCGTCAGACAAATGTCTCTGTGCGGCTTATTACGGATCATATCCGTTCCTCCACTTTCATGATCAGCGACGGCATCATGCCATCCAACGAGGGCAGGGGATATGTGCTGCGCCGTCTGATCCGCCGGGCGGCAAGACATGGAAGGCTTCTGGGCATTCAGGGGAAATTTCTGGCCGAGCTGAGCCGCACCGTCATCGACGAGTGTAAGGACGGATATCCTGAACTGGAAGAAAAGAAGGAGTTTATCCTGACAGTGCTCACTCAGGAGGAAAATAAATTTGACAGAACCATCGACCAGGGCTTAAGCATTCTGGCGCAGATGGAGGAAGAGATGGCACAAAACGGCGTGAAGGAGCTTTCCGGCGAGAATGCGTTTAAACTTTACGACACCTATGGCTTTCCCATGGATCTGACGGAGGAAATCCTGGGGGAGAAGGGCTTTACCATCGATCAGGCGGGATTTGCCCTGTGCATGGAGAAGCAGAAGACCAAGGCCAGAAAGGCCAGAAAGACTACTAATTACATGGGCGCGGACGTCACAGTGTACGAGTCTATAGACCCTGCCATCACCACGGCGTTTGTGGGTTATGACAGGCTGCAGCACAATTCAAAGGTGACGGTGCTCACCACGGAGACAGAGCTGGTGGAGGCTCTCACAGACGGGCAGGTGGGAACCGTCATCGTGGAGGAGACGCCCTTTTATGCCACCATGGGCGGCCAGAATGCCGACACAGGCGTGATCACCACTGCGGACGGCAGCTTTGAGGTGAAAGATACCGTAAAGCTTCTGGGCGGTAAGGTAGGACATATCGGCGTGGTGACAAAGGGTATGATCAAAGTGGGAGATACGGCCACGCTCACCGTGAATGAGACACAGCGCGCAGACACCTGCAGAAACCATTCGGCCACGCACCTTCTGCAGAAGGCGCTCAGGGAGGTTCTGGGCAGCCATGTAGAGCAGAACGGTTCCTATGTGGACGGAGAGAGGCTGCGCTTTGACTTCAGCCATTTTCAGGCCATGACGGCGGAGGAGCTGGAGCGGGTAGAGCGGCTTGTGAATGAGAAGATTGCGGAGGCCATCCCTGTGGTCACGGATGTGATGAATATCGAGGACGCCAAAAAGACGGGGGCTATGCAGCTTTTTGGCGAGAAATACGGCGATACCGTGCGCGTGGTACGCATGGGCGATTTTTCCGTGGAGTTCTGCGGCGGTACGCATGTGAGTAACACGGCGTCCATAACCGCTTTCAAGATTCTCTCCGAGAACGGTGTGGCGGCAGGCGTGAGACGTATTGAGGCCCTGACCGGAAACGGTGTGTTTGCCTATTACCGCGGTCTGGAGCAGACGCTGGAGAATGTCGCAAAAGTGCTTAAGACCACCCCGGGGGCCATCGTGGAGAAATGCGAACATCTCATGGCAGATATGAAGGCGCTTGCTTCTGAGAACGAGTCCTTAAAGAGCAAGGCTGCCAGGGACGCTCTGGGTGATGTGATGGATCAGGTGACAGAGGTGAAGGGCGTGAAGCTCCTTGCCGCAAGTGTGAACGGCGTAGACATGAATGGTCTGAGAGAGCTGGGAGATCAGCTCAAGGAGAAACTGGGAGAGGGCGTTGTGGTGCTCCTGTCCGAGCAGGAGGGCAGGGTGAATCTGGTTGCCATGGCCACGGACGGCGCGGTGAAGGCCGGAGCCCACGCAGGAAATCTCATCAAGGGAATTGCCGCACTGGTAGGCGGAGGCGGAGGCGGACGCCCCAATATGGCGCAGGCAGGCGGCAAGAACCCCGCGGGAATCGGACAGGCTGTGGCCGAGACTGCCAGAGTGCTTGAGGGACAGCTGCAGTAATTACGATTTGAAACCGGAAGACAGTATGGAGGAGTCGCATGAAGGAACTCAGGAGGGTGATCATAAAGACATTCATTGCCGTATGGGCTCTGGCAGGCGGCTCCCTCTCCATGATTCTGACCGGTTATGTGACGGATGTGCCTCTTGCAAAATATATATTTACAGTGTTAGAGAATCTGGACGGCCGGGGGATGGAATGCTGTCTTCTGGCGATGGGAACCGGTCTGATCTTTTATCTGGTGCGGGATCGGCAGAGGAATCCCCGGGTCAGCGGACTCTCGGCATTTTTTGCCGTCTGTACGGTATTTGGCATCAGTTATTACAAAACCGATTCCTGGGACTGTATCTTTTTGTTCGGAAATCAGTTTTTGTTGGCAGTGTTCGTCATGCTGGGCTATTATTTTTTCTACAAAAATGTGATCCTGTTCACAGGCATGGTGTTCGAGAAAAAGCAGGAATGGCTGTGTGCCGGGGCACAGAGCAGGGCGGGCCGGATTTTGTTTGAGGAACATCCTTTTTTGGGGCCGCTTCTGTTTCTGCTTGTGACAGGTCTGCCATGGATTATTGCATTCTGTCCGGGGACGCTTCAGTGGGACGCCCACGGACAGCTTTGGATGGCTATGGGGGTGACGGAGCAGACAAGCTATCACCCGGTGTTCATATCTGACTATATGGCCGGGTGTGTGATGTTCGGGCGCCGGTTGTTTCACTCGGATTCCGTAGGCTTATTTTTCTATACTTTTCCGCAGTTTCTGGCGCAAAGTCTTGTGTTTTCTTATGTGCTGGCCGTGATGAGGCGGCTTCACAGTCCTGTTTTGTTTCGTTGGATGGCATTGATTTTCTGGGGTGTCTTTCCCTATTTTCAGATCTGGGGGTTTACTATGGTGAAGGACAGTCCCTATTATATTTCCTTCGTGCTGTTTGTGACAGTGCTTGCGGAGGTGCTGGCCTGTGGGGAGAGTCCGTCGGGAGCTTTGGGCGGACAGGCAGGCACCGGGCGGACGGGCATCGGACAGACAGAATCCGGGCGGACAGGCAGGATTACCTGGCGGCAGTATGGATTGATGGCGCTTGGCGTGGGCGGTATGGCGCTCTCGCGAAACGACGGGAGATATGTGATTGTTCTGACCCTGGCTGCGGCGCTTTTGTGTTATCGCAGGTATTGGAGGGTATTTGTACTGGGGCTTTGTGTCTGTGTGGGTCTGCTGGTGGTGGAGGAGGGAATCTATATGCCGCTTGCGGGCATCGGCAGAGGGCCTGCGGGGGAGATGCTCTCGGTGCCGCTGCAGCAGACGGCCCGGTATCTTCGGGATCATTTTGAAGATGTGACACAGGAAGAGGCGGCAATCCTCGAAAAAGGTTTTGAGGTGGAGCTGTCCGAGATTGCAGACAGATATAAGCCTGATATCTCCGATCCTGTGAAGGCAAATTTTACGGATGCGCCTGACCGGACATATCTGAAAGAGTATTTCCGGGTGTGGGCGGCGCAGTTTGGACGGCATCCCGACACTTATGTTCAGGCGTTTCTGAACCAGATTTACGGCTATTTTTACCCGGATTGTCCCAATCACGGGGACTATCTGACCGTGACCTATATCGGCAACTCCGAGCATTGGCAGGACGGTCATCTGGACATGGAATTTACCGTGAAAAACGGTGTGCTGCGGGAGTTTTTGAGACATACTGTATACACTGTGGAGAAGATGCCGGTGTTGTCATTATTTTACGGCTGTGGTATCTATACCTGGCTGCTTTTGGGAGCCGCGGCGGGAATGCTTGCCCGGGGGAAACGCAGGGAGCTGTGCGTTCTGGCGCCGGAATTTGTGGTGCTGCTCATCTGTCTGGTCTCCCCTGTAAACGGATATCTGCGCTACATGATGCCTGTGATGGCGGCGCTGCCGCTCTGGGCGGCCTGGTGGTTTTATCAGACCTCAGGCCCGGGAAGGATTGATACCGATGAAAATGCTATGGATGAAAAAAACGGGAATGAAAAATGAGGGAATCAAAAATCAGGGAATCAAAAATAAAGAAGGCAGACAATATCTTCTGATCAATATTTGTTTTGTCCTGGCGCTGTGTATCGTGGCTGCGCCGCTTCTGATACTCAGCGCATACAATTTTCCGTCGGCGGATGACTGGAGCTACGGGAGAGACGCCTATAAAGCTTTGCAGGCGGGTGGCGGTGTGGGGACGGTTCTGCGGATATCCTTTGAGACGGTGGCGAGATATTATGTGGGCTGGGAGGGGAGGTTTATGAACGCGTTCTTTGCCTCTCTGCAGCCGGGAATCTGGGGAGAGGAATATTATGCCGTGGTAGCCTGGCTGATGCTGGGCGGGTTGATTTTGGGCGAGCTCTTTTTGTTTCATGAACTGTTTGGCAGACTGTTGTGCCGGGAGGGCCGCGAAAATCGGGGATTGTGGTTTCCGGTGGCCGCCGCCACATTGATCCTGCAGATACTCTATACTCCCAGTGCGGTGGAAAGTTTTTATTGGTATACGGGAGCGGTGAACTATACCTTTGTGTTCGGATTGTCCATGATTTTGACCGCTTTGTTTTTAAAACTGGGGCTGGGAAATACAAAAGGCTGGAAATACGGGCTGACTGCCGCTGCGGCGTGTGTTTTGTCCGTGGCAGTGGGGGGAGACAATTATTCCACCAGTTTGTCCACATTTTTATTTATGCTGTGTTCGTATGCTTTGCTTCCGGTGTTTTGCGGGCAGGCGGCAGCTTCGGGAAAATGGTTTGACAGGGCTGTGTTTGGACGGCTGCTGCGCCGAACCTGGTATCTGGTGGTACTGACGGGAGGGAGTCTGCTGGCCTGTATTCTGGCGCCCGGCAATGCCAAACGACTTGAGGGGAATTTTGGCGGCGCTACTACGGGAAACGCTCTGGTGGCAGTGCTGCAGTCGCTGTGGCGCTCCTTTACCAATATCTGGTCCTGGACGGACGTTAAAATACTGCTGATGGTTCTGGTGATTCTGCCTTTTGTGTGGCTGGCTGTGAAGAATATGCGGTATGAGTTTCGATTCCCGGGAATTTTTACTTTATTTACCTTTGGACTTTACGCGTCTCAGATCACATCCAATCTCTATGTGGACGGAACCACCGGAGGCGGCAGGGTGGCGGCAATCCTGTACTATTCTTATCATGTGTGGCTGGTGGGCAATGTGTGGTATTGGACGGGATGGCTTTGCAGGAGGCGGCAAAGCTGGCCCGCATTTTTGGAAAGGGTATTTTCTGCCGCGGGGCCTTTTGTGCGCAGATTTTTGATTCCTTACTGCGCCGTGGCGGGAATCATTCTGGCGGGAGTGATCTATACCTTTGATCTGAAGGAGATATCCAGCTACAGAGCTTACCGTGACTGGAGGCAGGGCTGGGCGCAGCAGTATGCGGCTGAGTGGCGGGAGCGGCTGGAGGTACTGCATGACGAGACTGTCACCCAGGTGGAGTTTGCTCCGCTGTCCGTATACCCCGAGACGATGCTCTACACGGATCTGCAGGATCAGGACGGCTATATCTGGGTGAACAAGGCCTGTGCCAATTATTATGGAAAAGAGTATATTCATGTCGTAAATGTCACAGAATAAGGGTGCGGACTATTTGAGATAAAGGTTGAAAAGAACAGGATGGATAAAGACAGAGCAGTGAGAGAGGAAACTATCGGTTTACCGGATGCAGAGGCGGAATCGTTTGTTGTGGAGTCGTTTGATGCTGATGTGTTGGAAGCAGAGATGTCTGACGCGCAGGAACAGGAACGCATTCGCAAAAGGAGAGAGCGTATAAACAGAATGAAACGGGAAAAAGAGAGGCGGCTGAGACTGCAGAGAATATGCAGGATTGCCCTGCCGGCTGCGGTGGTTGTGATTGCCCTTGGCGTCGGTTCGCTTGTCCATGTGATGTCTGCGAAAGGAGCAGACAAGCCTGAACAACAAAAGGGCGGAGAAACCGTTAGCGGAGGGGAGCCGGAGGCGCAGTCATCAAAGCAGCTTGCCGGAGAAGATGCCCGGACCCGGACTCAAATGGATGCGATCGGGGATATTGCCGGGCAGTCAATGAGGGCAGCACTGAAGACAGCGGATCAAACCAGGCAGAGTGAACAGAATGTCCGGAGTGAACAAAACGGGCAGAGCGGGAAAAGTGAACAGAACGTGCATGGCGGGCAGAATAAACAGGACGAACAGCGTGAGCAGGACGGCAGGGATGAAGGAAATAACGCTCTGGCTGCTGCGGCATCTGCTAGGTTGTATGCCGCCCGCACTACAGCACAGACGGCGGCGCCGCCCGAAGAGGTCAACAGTAAATACGCAGTGTTTATTGATCTGGATACAGGTGATATTCTGGCACAGAGGGATTATCGCACGGTGATCAGTCCTGCATCCATGACCAAAGTGCTCACGGTGCTGGTGGCAGCGGAGCATGTGACGGATCTGGACGATACTTTTACGATGACGACTGATATTACGGACTACAGCTATTCTAACGATTGTAGCAGCGTAGGCTTTGCAGTGGGAGAGACTGTGACGGTACGGGATCTCTTTTACGGTACGATTCTGCCCTCCGGGGGAGATGCCGCGGTGGCATTGGCCACTTATGCGGCGGGCAGTCACGAGGCTTTTGTGGAGATGATGAACGAGAAGGCGGAGGCGCTGGGCCTTTCTGACACAGCGCACTTTACCAACTGCGTAGGGCTGTATGATGAGAACCATCACTGTACGGTCTATGATATGGCCATGATCATGGAGGCGGCTTTGGACAATGAGTTGTGCAGAGAAGTTTTGAACGCCCATACCTATACTACATCTGCCACAGAGGCGCATCCCGAGGGAATTCTGATTTCCAATTGGTTTCTGCGCAGGATTGAGGACAAGGACACCGGGGGAGAAGTGGTCTGCGCCAAGACAGGCTATGTGAAGGAGTCAGACAGTTGTGCGGTAAGCTATGGTGTGGACCGGAGCGGAAGAGGATATGTGTGCGCCACTGCGGGAGCACACAGCTCATGGCGCTGCATCTATGACCATGTGGCTTTGTATAAGAGATATGCGCAGGAGTAAAATCAGTGGCAGATTTGTAGTTGCCTCCATAAAAAAGATTGATCAATACGATTGATGAGTTCGCGGGAATGAATCCGCAGGATGTCGTGCCTTTTATTGAGGGAGAGCCTTATATCAGCGCAGTTCCTGTAGAGCCGGGTCTGACAAATAATATGGCAGGGCAGCAGGGACAGCGAATAGTGGGCCTTAACTCGGAAAATTTGGAAATTAATTCTTAAACAGAGCAATTTTTTATGTAAGCCGTCTGATTTCATCACAGAAAGAAAGAGATTTTGTAAACAGCAGTTATAATGATATAAAGCGTGTTTTCTCGATCTGGATATGTATGAACATGGACGAGAACTGTATGAACTATGTGCATTTGACAAACGATAAGCTGGTGGGAAGTTATAAATGGAAAGGGCAGATTGATCTTCTGAATATTGTTATGATCGGTCTGTCAGACCAACTGCCCAGGCATGATGAGCAATATGCTCTGCATCGACTGTTGGGTGCATTACTGTCAATGGGTTTAACTGTCGAAGAGGAAATAAAAGCTATCATCCAAAGAGATGAGCCGGGAATCTGAAAATAGGTTCCCGGCTCTGTTATTTTGCTTTAATGCAATTTTAATGTGCATGGGATGCAAAATCAGTTACTGCAGTTCCTGATAATATCCATAAAGACCGAATTGAATTTTTTAAGCTGGTCATACATGATTCCGTGTCCGCTGTCAGGCAGGGTTATGAGTGTGGAACCGCAGATGCCTGCATGCTGTATCTTGGCAAGCTCACCGGAAACGATAACATCTTTATCACCATGAATGATGTAAGTGGGGACATGAACGCATCCGAGGTCTGCCCGGCCGTCTTCATCGCGCAGAGCGATACCGCATTTTATGGTTCCCAATCCTGATGCTGACAGGGCGATACCTTTGAACCAGTCGATTACCGCGTCTGAATGAGGACATGCAAAGAGTTGTCTGCTGAAATCCAGACACAGCCCGGGTCTGTCGGTTTCTGCAAGGTTTATCAGGTCATTTACTTCCTGCACGGTCTTTCCATATGGAAAATCAGGACGCTGCGCAAAGCAGGGAGCGGCGGCAGAAAGCAGGATCAGCCTGCATACACCGAAACCATTGAAACGATTCATGTATCTTAAGGCAATGGCCCCTCCCATTGAAAAGCCGGCTAAAATGAAGTTGTTCAGACAAAGTTTTTGGATTACCTGAAAGATATCGGCAGACATTTGGTCATAGCAATATCCGCATACAGGAGAGTCCGATCTGCCGAAACCTCTTAAATCCACCGCGACCACACGATATCCGCAGTCAGTAAGCAGATTGATCTGATATTCGAATATCTGGTGGGACAGAGGCCAGCCGTGAATGAGCAGGACGGTCCTTTTTCCCTGAGGATTGTAGTCGTATACGGCGATTTTGGTTCCGTCATTGGAAGTGATATGATACATAATTATATTCCGATCAGGTTTTTAATATGGTATGTGGATCGGTTGATTTCAGTTAATACAATGTGCCGGCAATAACGGATTGCCATTCTGTATAATATCCAATCTCATTCGTATAATAAATCAGAGTTTGGTTTAGGAAAAGGAGAATGGCATGAGCAATCGTTTGAAAAATGAGACAAGCCCGTATCTGCTGCAGCACGCGGAAAATCCCGTGGACTGGTATCCGTGGTGTGATGAAGCATTTGAAAGAGCCCGCAGGGAAGACAAGCCCGTTTTTCTGAGTATCGGCTACAGTACCTGTCATTGGTGTCATGTCATGGCGCACGAGAGCTTTGAAAATACTGCGACGGCTGAGATACTAAACAGATATTTTATTGCTGTAAAGGTTGACCGGGAGGAACGTCCCGACATTGACAGTGTGTATATGTCGGTTTGTCAGGCATTCACCGGAAACGGCGGCTGGCCCATGAGTATTTTTATGACATGGGATAAACGTCCGTTTCTGGCAGGCACCTATTTCCCCGTGCGGTCGCAGTATGGGATGCCGGGATTTTCCCATGTACTGTATGCGGTGGCAGATCAGTGGAACAGCGGACGCAGCGGGCTTTTGCGCTCAGCGGACCAGATCATCTCGCATCTGAAGCAGGCCGGGTCGGGGGATATACATTCAAATAAAAATACAGATACAGACAATCAGGCAGTCTGTGAGGATTTACCAAAGCTGGCGGTGAAACTGTTTTCGGACAGCTATGACAGCATATACGGCGGATTCGGAAATGCGCCGAAGTTTCCGGCGCCGCACAATCTGTTGTTTCTGACATTATATGCAGAGCAGAATGACAGGCCGGACGTATTGGAAATGGTCGAAAGGACGCTTGTACAAATGCGAAAGGGCGGTATCTTTGACCACATTGGATTTGGTTTTTCCAGATATTCCACGGACCGGTATTTTCTTGCGCCTCATTTTGAAAAAATGCTGTATGACAATGCGCTGCTGATCATGGCATACGCGGCTGTCTATGATGTGACTCAAAACCGGTTTTATCTGGATACGGCGGAAAAGACCGCACAATATGTGCTCCGTGAAATGACTGCTCCGGACGGCGGATTTTACAGCGCGCAGGATGCGGACAGCGAGGGCGAGGAAGGAAAATACTATACTTTCAGACCGGATGAAGTGACTGCTGTACTGGGTATGAAAAAAGGAAAACGGTTTGCACAGGCTTTTGATATTACCGCGGGCGGTAATTTTGAGGGGGTAAATATTCCCAACCTTCTGAAAAATGACGATCCGGATGACGCTCTGAATGATGCTCTGAGCGGCGGTTTCAGGGAGGAGCTTCAAAAGCTGTACGATTACCGCAGGGACCGTTTCAGGCTGCATCTTGACGATAAGATACTGACCTCTTGGAATTCCATGATGATAGCCGGGCTGTCTGTACTCTACAGGGTTTCGCGCAATCGGGAATATCTTCAGGCGGCGGTGAATGCACAGTTGTTTATCGAGAGGAATTTGAATCAGAGTCAGGGCCTTTGTACAAGCTGGCGCGAGGGTAAATGCTCGGCCAACGGTTTTCTGGATGATTATGCATTTTATACCGCCGCTTTGACAGAATTGTATCATTCCACCTTGGACAGTGATTATCTTGAAAAAGCGGAACGGTTCTGCCAGGAGGCGGTAAAACGCTTTGCCGGTGATAAAAACGGAGGATTTTATCTTTCCGACCCGGGCCGCACGGAGCTGTTTATGAATCCCAAGGAGACTTATGACGGGGCGGTTCCCAGCGGGAATTCCGTAATGACCTATAATCTGATAAGACTGTATCAATTGACTGAGAAACAGGAGTATAAGGCGCTTGCGGAAAGGCAGCTTCAATATATGTCCTATCAGGCGCAGGGATATTTGACAGGACACAGTATGTTTTTGCTTGCGAAGCTGATGTATGATAATCCCCCGGAGCGTATTGTGATCGTCTTGAAAAATGCTTCAGAGCTGGAGAAAATAAAGGAGCGGCTTCCGCTTCTGGCTAATGTGACTATAGTCTCAGAGAGTAAAGCATATCCGCTGCTCAATGACAGCACCACTTACTATGTCTGCAAGGATCATGTGTGTCATGCTCCGGTAAATTGATATCAGCATGAAAGAATTCAAAAATTTTCGACCATTTTGAAATTTTGATATCTGTAAACACATTTTTACGGGTGATAAAATCAAATCATCAAAAAAATATTTTGAGATGGGAGGATAAAGAGATGAAGAAAAAAATAATTTCATTGTTGATCACGGCAGTCCTGGCGGCGACAATGCTTGCGGGATGCGGTAATTCGGGCAATAGTGCATCGACGGCAGGCGGCACACAGAAAAGTGCGGCAGGTGACAGTGAAGCTGCTGGCGCGGGAAACAGTTCGCCGGCAGCTTCAGACGAGGCGGTAACAATTAAATTATTCTCCAACCTTCCTGACCGTAAGAACGGACAGGGACTGGTAGAGCAGATGATCATTGACGAGTACATGGCTGCAAACCGGAATGTCACGATTGAAGTTGAGGCGCTTGATGAGGAAGCCTACAAGACAAAGTTCAAGGCGTATGCGATGAATGGCATGCCGGATGTTGTCAGCATTTGGGGGCAGCCCGCTTTTCTGGATGAAGTGTTGGATGCGGGTGTGCTTGCAGAGTTGAACGAAGCCGATTATGCAGACTATGGATTTATTGCAGGATCGTTGGAGGGCTTCAAGAAGGATGGCAGATTGTATGGCCTTCCCAGAAATACGGATATAATGCTGTTCTACTATAATGAGAAGATGTTTGAGGATAACGGGTGGGCAGTTCCCGCTACATATGACGAACTGACAGCTCTGTGTGCAGATATTAAAGCAGCCGGAATTACTCCCATCGCCATGGATGGAGGAGACGGTTGGCCTATGGCGTGCTTCCTCACTGATATTTTGGTAAAGGTTGCCGGGACGGATTATGCGGATATCGTTCGCAATGCTGTGGCCACAGGTGACTTTACCGCGCCGGAGATTCAGAAGGCTACACAGATTTTGGCAGATTCTGCCGCGGCAGATATGTTTCAGGTGGGGTATGACTCTCAGGATTACGGAACAACAATGAATCTGTTTACCAATGGCCGGGCCGCAATGTATTGTATGGGGAGCTGGGACTGTTCCATGGCATTGAACGAGGATATTGCTCCCGAGATCCGCGATCATATCAGGGCGTTTACCATGCCGGTGATAGATGGCGGTAAAGGCGGTGCAAACGATATTGCAGCGTGGAATGGAGGCGGCTATGCGGTGTCTGCAAGCTCTTCCGTAAAGGACGAGGCCGTGAGATTTCTGAATTATATGTATCAGCCGGATAAGCTTTCAAAGTACGGATGGGAAAATGGCGTGGGTATGTCGGCACAGGATCAGACGGCATATCTGACCGGCAGTGAGACAGAGCTGCAAAAACAGGTTATGGATATTTTGAAAAATGCGACAAGCGTTTCAGGAACTCCGATCAATGACTGCGGCCCGTCGGCGTTCAAGACATCTATTGAAAGCGAGATTCAGGGGGTGTCCAACGGTTCTGTAGCTGTAGAAGATTTCCTTGAAGCAATCGGTGCAGCATGTAGATAAATGCTGAATGAATGAGTGATCAGTGTGAGGATGTTCCAAAAGAGATTTACTTTTGTAACATCCTCCGCTTGCTTCATGGATTCGTTAAGATGCATAGCTGTGTGGAAGGAGCTTTCTATGAAAAAACTGTATAGCAACAAGCTGGTAATTTTCAGTCTTGTCCTGCCGGGGATATTGGTTTTTGTATTCGCAGTGCTGGCGCCGATTTGTCTGAGCGTTTATTATGGATTTACGGATTATACGGGAATGGGGCAGGCGCATTTGATCGGATGGGATAATTATGCGAATTTGTTTCATGACAGTGCATTCGGACGTTCCCTGAAAAATTCGCTGCTGCTGGCCATTGGCTTTATCTGTATACAGCATCCGCTGGCAATTCTGGTCGCCGCAGTGTTAGACAAACTGCAGGGAAAGGCAGAGGGAATTTTCCGCTGTATTTATTTTATTCCCAATGTTATCTCCGTGGCAGTCATTGCCTATCTCTGGAAATTTATCTATAATCCTGACTTTGGACTTCTGAATAATGTGTTGAGAGCGTTCGGATATCGCGGGCAGATCAATTGGCTGTCCCAGCAGAATGCTATTTGGTCCGTGCTGCTTGTATTGATCTGGCACGGGTTTGGATGGGGAATGCTGATTTATTATACCGGCATTAAAAATATTGATCCGGTGTTATATGAGGCGGCTGCTATCGACGGAGCTAACTGGTGGACGACATTTTTCAGGATCACACTGCCGCTTATGAAGCCGGTTATCCAGATCAATGTGACAATGGCCATCATTTCCGCCTTAAAGCAGATGGAGACCGTATATCTGTTGACAAACGGCGGCCCGAACAACAGCACACAGTTTGCAGCAAACTATCTGTATCAACAGGCCTTTAAGGCGTTCAAATACGGATACGGCAATGCGATCGGCGTAGTATTTATCATAATCTGTGTACTGGTGACGGTTGGGCTTAACACAATATTCAGGGATAGGCAGAATGCTTAGAAGAGAGGTGTTTAGATGAAGGGAAAGGGTAAGAAAATTGGTAAAGCCGTTTTATGGATGGTATTGATCGTTGTTGCGGTTATTCAATTGTTTCCGCTGATCTGGCTTATTGATTTTTCACTCGGCAGCAGTAATGAGATGTTTACGAATGGGCTGCTTATCATTCCGGAGAAAATACGGTGGGATAATTATGTGAAGGCGTTTGTGGACGGCAATTTCCTTCATTATTTGAAGAACAGTCTGCTTATTAACTCGCTTGCCGTCATCCTTGTTGTTGTCATATCCATTATGGCGGCCTTTGCATGTCAGCGTATGCACTGGAAATTAAGAGGTCTGATCAGCACATTGCTCGTCATGGGTATGATGATTCCCATTCATGCAACACTGCTCCCGAATTACAAAATATACAGTGAACTGCATATGACAGATACAATATGGGCATTGCTGATCCCCTATGTGGCATTTTCCCTGCCCCAGGGAATGTTTCTGATGACGGGCTTCATCCAGTCCATTCCAAAGGAATTGGAGGAGGCTGCAGTCATGGACGGATGTGGGATATATCGGATCGTATTCCAGATTATTACGCCTCTTTTGAAACCGTCGATCGCAACGGTGGCGATCATGACATTCCTGAATAACTGGAATGAGTTTATGATGGCAAGCACTTATTTGAGCGCACCGACATGGAAGACACTGCCGTTCTCCGTGTTGGAATTCACCGGAGAGTATTCTTCCAATTATGCGGTTCAGTTTGCGGTCATGGCACTGACGGCAGCCCCTGCGGTCATTGTATACATATTTTTAAATAAGCATATTACGAAAGGTGTTGCAATGGGAGCAGTGAAAGGATAAAATGATTTCCTGTAAAGCGCGCAGAGAGTACGGGGGATGTTATGAAGCGGATCAGGAATTGGATCATGAAGATGAGTATTCGGCAGAAGCTGTTTTTTTACAGCTATATGATCATCACGCCTATTTTGCTGTTGATCAGTTTCCTGCTCCTGGCTCATAACTATCAGTCGGCAATGCAGAGTGAAGAGGATCGATGCATTCAGAGTGTGCAGGGTGTATCGGACAGTATCGGTGTGCTGCAGAAGAATATTGTGGAGATGGGTACCTATATCAGTATCAATGAAGAGATCAGGCACATATTGACTATGTCCGAAACGGATGAGTTGAATCATGATGCCAGACTCTGGCTGAATCATGCACCGATGCGAATCATACAGGATATGGTAGCTATCGACGGTCAGATTAAAACAGTCGCCATTTATCCTGAAAACGGTGTCAATCCTTATCTCAGATGCGTTGACCGTTCTTCTTATATCAGTGATATCGGTCAGGTGAGGCAGCAGGAGATTTACGCACTTGCAGTGCAGGAAAAGGGAATCTTTCTCTGGCAGAGAGTTGGACGATATCAGTCAGATACCTATGAGTTTAACCAAAGCGATAAAATTGTGATGTATCGTGAGATTTATGATCTGGCGCGGAAAAATAAACTGGGCTATCTTGTGATCGGATCATCAGCGGAGATGTTTGACGGAATTTGTCAGAATTCTTTGAGTGACCGTCAGGAGTCGGTAGTAGTGCTGAGCCAATACGGCGCCGAGCTTGTGCGCTGCGGTAATATAGAGGATAAGATCGTGTCGGAGATTATCGCGGAGAGTTGTTTGCAGCCTGCGGGGAAGAAACTGATTCAGAGCAGTACCCGGGGAAATTATAATATTTATCAGTGCCGTGACAGGGAGACAGGAACAGTCATCTACAAGATTGTGCGCAGGGTGGGGTGGAAGGATCTGAGTAACACGATCATTTATGCGCCGTTGGCGTTATTGATCGGATTCCTGATCGGAATGTATACGGTTCTGATGTTGATTTCCAATATTGTTTCCAAGCCGCTGCATACGCTGCGCATTGCCATGGATAAATTTAAAAAGGGAGACTTCAGCCAAAAGGTAGAAGTGATGACTCAGGACGAAGTGGGTGAAGCTTCGGCATGCTTTAACAGTATGGTGGATGATATCAGAGAATTGATCAATAGAAATTATGTGATGGCGTTAAAAGAGAGGGAGAGCGAACTGGATGCTCTTCAGGCCCAGATCAATCCTCACTTTCTGTATAATACATTGGACTCTTTGTACTGGAAAGCAACGGAGTCCGGAAATGAGGAGATTGCAGAGGATATTTTTTCGCTTTCCCAATTATTCCGGCTGGTTTTGAACAGAGGAAACGGTATTGTGACGGTACGGATGGAAGCGGAATTATTGGAGCGCTACCTTCATATCCAGAGAATGCGATTCGGAAAGCGTCTGGAATATCAGATATCGCTTGATGAAGCGCTCCTGGAGGAGGAGATACCGAAACTGATTCTGCAGCCTTTTGTAGAGAATGCAATTGTACATGGATTTGAAAGGGTTGACGGCAGCTTTACTTTGTCTGTTGTCGGAAAGAAAGAAGCAGACCGTATGATTTTCCGGATTAAGGATACGGGTGTCGGCATGAGTGAGGAACAGCTCGAGGCTGTCTGGGACATTGAGGATAGCCGGAAATATGCGAGCCAGCGCATTGGGGGATATGCCATCAAAAATGTAAAGAAGCGTCTCGAGCTTATATATCATGAGAATTACAGACTTCACATTGAGAGCATGGTGGGAAGAGGGACTGAGGTGACGGTTTCCGTTCCCTGCGGATTAAAGGAGACCGGAGAGTATGGGTATCAAATTACTGATTGCGGATGATGAGGACACGATTCGAAATGGAATCGCAAAGTATATACAACTGCATACGGACCGTTTTGATAAAATATATGTGGCAGCTAACGGGCAGGAGGCTTTGGATATTATATTCCGGGATAAGCCGGATATCATGTTCCTGGATGTCTGTATGCCTTTGCTGGACGGTATCGAAGTGATGCAGGAAGCAAGACGTGCGGATATATTGCCGTATACGATGATTTTGAGCGGATATGACGAATTTAGATATTGCCAGCAGGCATTGCGTCTGGGCGCCAGGGAATATTTGCTCAAGCCGGTGCGCTCCTCTGAAATTCTGCAGATGGTGAACCGGGCGGCGGATGAATTGTTCGGGACCCATAAGGATATCAATGCTGAGCCGGAGGGTGAGAAAAACCATTTGGTAGATCTGGCACGGGAATATGTAGAAGAGCATTATTATGAGAATATCATGCTGGCGGATGTGGCACAGAGGGTTGGCATATCCGCGGGGTATCTCTCTACGCTTTTTCAGAGACAGTTGTCAAAAGGCTTTGTGGATTATCTCAATGAGATCCGCATCGAGCATGCCTGTACTTATTTGCGGCAAAATTATCTGAAGACTTATGAGATTGCCTACAAGGTGGGATTTAAGGATGAGAAATACTTTTCAAAGGTATTTAAGAAGCTTAAGGGGCAGTCTCCCTCAGAGTATCGCAGATTAAATCAGTAAACAGAACAGGAGGTTGAAAATCTATACATGAAACCGATAAAATTAAAAGTTATCAGTACATTTTATAAAGAAAATGAGAGATGCCGTGAAGAGAAGGAGCTGGCCTTGCTGCCGGACGGCGGAGAGGAGAATTACCTGTTGAATCTGTATCCTTCTGTCACCTATCAGATATTTGAAGGCTTTGGCGGAGCGTTGACGGAGTCAGCGGGATATGTTTATGGGCAGATGGACCAGAAGCAGAAGGATCGAATGCTTCAGGAGTATTTTTCGGCGGATCAGATGGGGTATCGCATGGTGCGTGTTCCCATTGACAGCTGTGATTTTTCGCTTGGACATTATGAGGCAGTGGCCAGGGACACAGATAAGGCGTTTGAGAGTTTTCAGCTGGAGAGAGTGGAACAGACTATTTTCCCGCTGTTGAATGATGCACAGAAAGCATATGGCGGGAAACTGGAGATCATGCTGACGCCGTGGAGTCCGCCCGCATATATGAAAAATAATGGCGACAGGAACCATGGCGGTGAGTTAAAGCAGGAATACAAAAAGGTGTGGGCAGATTATATCTGCCGGTATATTAAAGAATATCAAAAACGCGGTTATCTGGTGCGGCGCATCAGTCTGCAGAATGAACCGAAGGCAGTACAGACATGGGATTCATGTATCTATACGACCCAACAGGAGAAAGAATTTTTGCGGGACTATATGTGGCCGGCATTACAGCAAAACGGGTTGGAAAATATAGAGGTGTTTATATGGGATCACAATAAGGAGCGCGTCTATGAGCGTGCCTGCGGAATCATAGATGAAACGACTTCCCATATGGTGGCAGGGATTGCGTTTCACTGGTACAGCGGCGATCATTTTGAAGCGCTGGGTATGATACATGACAGATTTCCGGACAAGAAACTGATCTTGTCGGAGGCCTGTATCGAATACAGTAAGTTTGCAGCCGATGATGTTCTGAAAAACGCGCAAAAATACGCACACGATATAATTGGCAATATGAACCACGGCATGAACGGTTTTTATGACTGGAATATTGTGCTCGATGAATTGGGTGGGCCCAATCATGTGGGGAATTTCTGTGATGCGCCATTTTTGTATGATACAAATAAAAAAGCATTGATCAGGAGAAATACTGCAGATTATTTATGGCATTTTACACATTTTATTAAGCCGGGAGCAACGCGGATCGGCTTCAGCTGCTATTCGGATGAACCGGAGGCGACAGCATTTCTAAATCCCGACGGACGGCTTGCGCTTGTGCTGCTCAACAGGACGTGTCATGATATACGGGTCAATCTACGGCTGGAAAATACAATGGCGGAGCTTTGGATAAAACCGAATTCCATTGTTACGGCAGTGTCGGATCAGACGCTTCGGGTTTCCTGACAAATTTCATTTTAAAGTTTATTCTGATTCAAAATAGTTATTGACAATGCCGCCTCACAATGGGTAATATAATAGAGGATGAACAGAGAAACCGACAATTGAATGCAATGAGAAACTGATGAAAAGGAGATACCTTATGGGCTATCTCCTTTTGAAGTTTGTGAATGCAGTACATTGAATGCAGTACATTGAATGCAGTACATTGAATGCAGTACATAAGGAGAGAGATCCATGAGACTGATGCTTCATTACATCAAAAAACACACAGGCATGTTTCAGACGGCGGTGGCATTTCTTACCGTGGAGACGTTTGCGGATCTGCTGCAGCCCACGTTTATGTCCTATATTGTGGACAGGGGAGTAAAAGGACAGGAGCCGGGGCTGATCATCAGGTATGGTCTGATCATGCTGGGGATAACCGCTACGGGGGCTGTGGGGGCCGTGGTGCGCAATATTTATGCCAGCAGGACTTCACAGCTCATCGGAAAAGAGATCAGGCTGGCTGTCTATGAGAAGGTACAGACCCTGTCCTATGAGAATATTGACCGGCTGCAGCCGGCATCCATCATCACCAGAATCACCAACGATGTGACACAGATGCAGAACTTCATTAACGGTATCATGAGGATCATGCTGAAGGCTCCGGTGACCTGTATCGGAGCGGTGATTCTGATCATTCTCCAGATGCCCGGGCTGCTGCCTTTGATGCTGTTAATCTTAATCTGTGCCGGACTGCTGATCTATGGCAATATGAAACTGGGGTATCCCCGGTTTGACAGAATGCAGAGAAAGCTGGATGAATTAAACCGCGTCAGCAGAGAATTCCTGAGCGCTGTCCGGGTGGTCAAGGCTTTCCGGGCGGAGGATCAGGAGCGGGAGAAGTTTGAGGATGCCTCAGGGCAGTTTTCGGAGGCAGGTATCTCTTCCATGCGTGTCATGGCTGTATTTGGCCCGCTGATCAATCTGACCGTCAACGCGGGAATTGTGATGATGCTGTGGCTTTCCGGGCGGGAACCGGCGGGAGAGATCGGGCGGCTGATGGCCTGCGTCAATTATATGACACAGGTGTTGTTTTCGCTGGGTATGGTGTCCAATATCTTAAACTCCGCGGTCCGTGCTGCGGCATCCTCTGCCAGAGTGCAGGAGATCCTGAGCGAGACGCCGGCCCAGCGGGATGCGGAGGAGAGCGAAGCCTTACAGATGCAGGCATTGGAGGGCAGTATTGTGTTCCGGCAGGTGACTTTTTCTTATGCGGGCGCATCCCGCCCGGCGGTGCGTGATGCGAGCTTCTCGATTAAAGCGGGAGAGACCGTGGGTATCATCGGGCCCACCGGTTCGGGCAAATCCACATTGGTGAATCTGGTTCCACGGTTTTATGATGCCACCCGGGGTCAGGTGCTGGCAGGGGGATGGGATGTGACGCAGATGCCCGTGGCAAAGCTCAGGCAGATGATAGCCGTAGCGCCACAGAAAGCGCTGCTTTTCTCAGGCACGATACAGGAGAATCTGCGCTGGGGAGATAAGCAGGCTTCCCTGGAGGATATCCGCCGGGCGGCGGAGGCGGCCTGTGCGGAAGAGTTTGTGGCGAAGATGCCGGAAGGGTACGACACGCTGCTGGGACAGGGAGGGGTCAATCTCTCCGGCGGCCAGAAGCAGCGGCTGTCCATCGCCAGAGCCCTGCTGAAAAAACCGCGGATATTGATTCTGGACGATTGCACCAGCGCGCTGGATGCCACTACCGAGGCGCAGGTGTTAGCGGGAATCCGCAGAGAGTCCGCAGGCATGACGGTGCTGCTGGTGAGCCAGAGGATATCCACGGTCATGAAGGCCGATCATATTCTCTGTATGGAGGACGGCAGGATATGCGGTTTCGGTTCTCATGAGGAGCTTATGGCAGACTGTGAGCCTTACAGAGCCATTTACCGTTCTCAGATCGGAGACGACAGTCTGACGGTAACGGCAGCCGGAGAAGGAGGAAACATTCATGGTTAAGAATATGAACACACCGCCCTCGCAATTGGGCCGTGGGAGAGGTATCCCGGCCGTGAAGCCCAAGGATATGAAAGGTACGTTGATCAGGCTGTGGCAGTTGACTGAGGGTCATCGGGGAGGATTGGGGTGGATCCTGTTTTTGTCTGCTCTGGCATCGGGATCGGCTGTTCTGTCCCCGTATTTCATCGGCCGGGCGGTCAATTGTATTGATGCCGGAGAACCGGGTTTACGGCTGCTGGCAATTCTGGCGGCGTTGTATCTGGGAGACTGGCTGATCCGGTTCCTGCAGCAATTTCTGATGGCGGGAATCGGGCAGAGGATGATCCTGCATATCCGCACCAGCCTGTTTGGTCATATGGAGAAGCTTCCGCTGTCCTTTTTTGACACCAGACAACATGGTGAGCTGATGAGCCGGCTGACCAATGATGTGGACAATATCAGCGTCACCATATCGGATTCCCTGACTCAGCTTATGATGTACGGATTCACCATCACGGGGATTTTCTGCGTCATGGTCTGCATGAGTCCTCTGCTCACTGTCATCGCGCTCTTTGCAGTGTGTCTGATCTTTTTGCTGACCCGGGCCGTGACGAAGCGGACGAAGGTGTTGTTTGGGCAGCAGCAGGCTATCCTGGGAAAGCTTAACGGTCAGGTGGAGGAGAGCATATCCGGGATCAACATGGTCAAGGCTTTCGGTCAGGAGCGGGAAATGACAGAAAAGTTCATGGAGAACAACGACGCTTTCTGCCAGGTAGCTACCAGGGCTCAGATTGCTTCCGGCTACCTGATGCCCATGATGAATGTGATCAATAATCTGACCTATGTGCTGATCGCCATTGCCAGCGGCGTGATGGCTCTGAAAGGGAGGCTCACCGTGGGCGATATATCCAGCTTTTTATTGTATTCCAGACAGTTTTCCCGGCCTTTTGTGGAGATTGCAAATATTTACAACAATTTCCAGACGGCGGTAGCGGGGGCGGAGCGTATCATAGAGATACTGGACGAGGCCTGCGAGCCGGAGGACGCGGCCGGGGCAAGAAGCGCCGTGGGAGTGCGGGGAGCCGTGAGCTTTTGCGATGTGACCTTCGGCTACCGGCCGGATAAGCCGGTTCTGCGGCATATCAATCTGGAGATTCCGGCGGGTACCAGAGTGGCGGTGGTGGGGCCCACAGGTTCGGGGAAGACGACACTGATCAATCTTCTCACCCGGTTTTATGATGTGCAGGAGGGAAGCATTCTGCTGGATGGCCATGATCTGCGGGAGTACCGGCTGGGAGAGTTGCGCAGAGCCTTTGGCGTGGTGCTTCAGGATACGGCGCTTTTCGGTGTTTCCGTGCGGGAAAATATCGGATATGGACATGGCGGCGCGCGTGACGGAGAGTCTGACAATATGACTGGCGGTGCGCGTGGTCATGTGTCCATGGAAGAGATCGAGAAGGCGGCAGGGATTGCCGGGGCGGATGGTTTTATCAGGAGACTTCCGCAAGGGTATGAGACGGTGCTGCATCAGGGCGGCGCAGAGCTGAGCCAGGGAGAGCGGCAGTTGTTGACGATCGCCAGGGCAGTGCTGGATCAGGCCCCCATCATGATCCTGGATGAGGCCACCAGCTCCGTGGACACGGTGACAGAACAGCATATCCGTCAGGCAATGCTGACCATCACCCGGGGGCGGACTTCCTTTCTCATCGCCCACCGCCTGTCCACGATAAGGGATTCGGACCTGATTCTGCTGATTCGGGACGGAGAGATAAAAGAGCAGGGTACCCACCGGCAGCTTATGGCACTGGAGGGAGAGTACGCGCAGATGTACCTGACCCAGATGGGGCAGATATAAGCTCTTTTTGGTGTTCTGTCAGAGACCGGGCAGAAACTGTCAGAGACTGAGCAGAAACACGACCAAAACAATGACGGGCAATACATAGGTCATATACAGTCTCATCCACCGGGCGAGTTTTAATCCCTTTCCCTGATTGGCCTCAGCCATAAGCTTATCCCAGCCCCAGCCATAGCGGCTGGTGGCAAAGACTACATAGATCAGACTTCCAAGAGGCAGGAACAGATTGCTGACCAGAAAATCCTCCAGATCCAGCACTGTTGATCCGGCGCCTCTTGGCTGGAAACCGGATAACAGATTATATCCGGCGGCGCAGGGAAGGGACAGCACGATCAGGATAATTGCATTGAGATAACAGGCCTTTTTTCTGGTCCATTTGAACAAATCCATACAGCAGGAGATGATGTTTTCAAAAACCGCCAGAACTGTGGAGAAAGCGGCAAAAAACATAAAGATAAAAAACAGGCTTCCCCAGAGCCGTCCTGCCGGCATATGATTAAAAATATTGGGCAGGGTCACAAAGATAAGGCCAGGGCCGCTGTCAGGACTGACACCGTAGGCAAAGCAGGCCGGAAAGATAATAAGCCCGGAGACAAAAGCCACAAAGGTGTCCAGTACGCCTACATTGACGGCTTCTCCCAGGAGCGCTCTTTCCTTTCCGATATAGCTTCCCCAGATAGCCATGGCGCCGATTCCAAGACTCAGCGTAAAGAAAGCCTGCGTCATGGCTCCCAGCAGCACACTGCCGATTCCAAGCTCTGTCATCCGGGCAAAATCAGGAAGAAGATAAAAGCGAAGGCCGTCGCCTGAGCCTTCCAGCAAAATGCTGTTGACTGCCAGGATCACCATGATGGCCAACAGCGCCAGCATCATAAATTTGCTGACCTTTTCCAGTCCGTTCTGCAGTCCTATGGAACAGATGCCGAATCCCAGCAATACGACAATGACCATGAAACCGATCATTCCGTACGGATCAGCCAGCATATTGTCAAAGATACTGCCCACGGCCTCCACATCCTGATCCGTAAAGCGTCCGCCGGCCATGTAAAAAAAGTAATGGAGCATCCAGCCGGCCACGGTAGTGTAAAACATCATGAGAAGGTAGTTGCCTGCCATGGCGGCATACCCGTGCAGATGCCATTTCTGGCCCGGTTTTTCCAGTGCATTATATAATTTAACGGGACTTTTACGGGATGCGCGGCCCAGTGAAAATTCAATGGTCATCACGGGGATTCCCAGAATAACAAGAAAAAACAGATAACAGAGCACAAAGGCTCCGCCGCCGTACTGTCCCACCATGTAGGGAAATTTCCAGACATTGCCGATACCGATGGCACAGCCTGCGCTGAGCAGGATAAAACCAAGGCGGCTTCCCAGACGTTCTCGTTCCATATCGATCTCCTCCAAATAAAAAGCGTATTACTGATTAGTTTAACATCTGACGCACATTTCGTCAAATTTTATCCCCGCATGGGAATTTCCATTATTTTGTTGACTTGAACCTGCTTGCCGCGGGATAATACTTGTAGTTGTGTCACGGATGATCGCTGTGGGCGCGGGAAAATATGTTCAGAAATATATTCAGAGATATATTCAAAGATATCTTTAAAGGGAAGTGAGATTTATGTGCGGACGATATTATGTGGATGACAGCACGGCCAGAGAGATAGAAAAGCTGGTCCGGCAGGTGGATGAGAACCTGAGGAGAGAACGCAGCGCCAAACTGATCTTACAGGCGGGGGACATACATCCCACGGAAACGGCGCCGATTCTGACTATGGGAGATCAGGGCCTGTGCTGTAGATGGCAGCGGTGGGGATTCCCGGGATTCGGGCACAGGCAGGTTATCTTTAACGCCAGAAGCGAGTCCGCGCGGGAGAAAAGGATGTTTCGCGAGAGTGTGGAGCGGCGCAGGATCGTGATACCCGCGGCCCGGTTTTATGAATGGAGCCCAAATAAAGAAAAAAATATTTTTTACCGGGAGGAGCAGCCGGCGCTGTTTATGGCGGGAATCTATGATCGTTATCAGAATGAGGAGCGCTTTGTGATCCTGACCACTGAGGCAAATGAATCCATGAGTCCGGTCCATGACCGCATGCCTCTGATCCTGGAGCCGGATGAAGTGGTACCCTGGATATGCGATAGAAGAAAAACCGGCGAGCTGCTTCACAAAAAGCCGGGTTTGCTGAAGAGAAGGACGGAGAATGAGCAGCTTGGTCTGTTCCCGCTGCTTCCGGAATAAATTTCCAGTTGTAAACAAAACGTGTGTTTGCTAAAATGATGATTGGAGGGTGAACGCATGTTTGGAAGTATCATTTTTCATATTGATGTGAATTCAGCCTTCCTGTCCTGGGAGGCTGTTTATCGTCTGGAGCATTGCGGCGAGAATCTGGATCTGAGAGAGACGGCGTCCGCCATAGGCGGGGATATCGCCATGCGCCGCGGGATCATTCTCGCCAAGTCCATTCCCGCCCAAAAGTACGGGATCAAGACGGGCGAGACCATAGCGGAGGCAAAGATGAAATGCCCGGGTCTGATTCTGGCGCCGCCTGATTATCAATTATATGATAAATGCTCTATGGCTTTTATGAAGATTTTGCGCCGGTATTCGGATGTGGTGGAGCAGTACAGTATCGACGAGGCATTTGTGGATATGACGTCAACCTGTCATCTGTTTGGCGATCCGGAGGAAACGGCAGACCGGATCAGGAACCGTATCAGGGAGGAATTGGGATTTACCGTAAACATAGGCATTTCCACAAATAAGCTTCTGGCCAAAATGGCGTCTGATCTGGAGAAGCCGGATAGGGTGCATACCTTGTACCCGCAGGAGATACCCCGGAAGATGTGGCCGCTTCCGGTGTCGGAGCTGTTCTTTGTAGGGCCTGCCACTGCGCGGAAGCTTTTTGCCGTGGGGATCAGGACCATAGGGGAGCTTGCGGCGGCCGATCCGGTCTGGCTGAGAAGTCTTTTGAAAAAGCAGGGAGAGATCATATGGGGCTTTGCCAATGGAATGGATATCTCCCCCGTATTGCCGCAGCCTGCCGCAAATAAGGGATATGGAAACAGCACCACCACGCCTTATGATGTATCGGATCTGCAGACGGCCCGGAAGGTTTTATTGGCTTTGGCGGAGACTGTGGGAATCAGACTGCGTGCCGATGGCGTCAGGATTGAAGTGGTGAGTGTCTGTATCCGGTATGCAGGTTTGTGCGGGGAAGATTATTTTCCGTCCGCGACACATCAGAGGAAGCTGAAGGAGCCTACGAATGTAACGGCGGAAATTTATGAAGCCGCCTGCAGTCTGTTCGGGGAATTGTGGAACGGGGAGCCTGTGCGGCATCTGGGGGTGCATACATGCGGGGTGAGTAAAAGTGATTTTGCCAGACAGATGGAGCTTTTTAACGAAAGAGATTATGAGAAGCTGCTTGGAGCGGATGTGGCGATGGATAATATCCGGGAGCGATACGGGATGGATGCCGCCATACGGGCCGCGTTTCTGAGAGAAAACGGCAAAGAGAGAAAATGAGGGAATTTTTATGGTATTTGGGATGGGGACGGATGTCCGGCGGACACAGACTGCCGCCGCGAGAGGAGTACAAAGGGAGATTGCATGCGAGTGCTGGTTTACCAGTTCGGGTAAGATCATTCCTTTGTTGTTAAAGGTAAAGGACGAGGACGGGGAGATTCGTGTCATCAGGCAGATACAGGTTCATTCTCAGGAACAGAGAATGTACGCGGGACTGCCTTCCACGGAGTTTGACTGTACTTTGACGATCCTGAAACAGGAGATCCGGGCAAAGCTGATCTATTATCAGACGGAATGCAGATGGGTGCTGAACTTTCCGCAGGCTGACCGGGGATAGCCCGGTATCGTGGAAAGGGCAATTTTTATTAAGACGGATCTTCGCCCCAAATGATATAATCTGATAAAACTAATCAAAGGGAGAAGGCATATATGAGCGATAAGGGAATAACAGAGAGTGTGCTTTTATACATTGAGAAGAATTCGGATCAGGAGCTGACGCTGGAGAAAATAGCCGGGGCACTGAATTATTCAAAATATTATCTGGCCAGAACTTTCAAGAATCAGACAGGTATGACATTACACAAATATATTCAGGGCAGGCGGCTGAGAGAAGCGGCCGGAAAGCTGGAGGAAACAGCGCAGCCCATCGTTGAGATCGCGTTGGAGGCGGGCTATGGCTCACAACAGGCCTTTACGCAGGCTTTTCGCCGTGCATATGGTTACACCCCGCAGGAATACAGGAGAAGAAACAGGTTTGGTTCCGGACAGAGCGGAATGGAAATGAGGGCGGCGGCATGAGTCTGATACCTTATGTGATCACGCAGACAGCCGGAGGGGAGAGAAGTTGTGATATTTATTCCAGGCTTCTGGCTGACAGAATCGTATTTCTGGGAGAAGAAGTGAGCGATCTCTCGGCAGGTACTGTTATCGCGCAGATGCTTTTTCTGGAGGCTCAGGACCCCCAAAAGGATATTCAACTGTATATAAACAGTCCGGGTGGCTCCATATCGGCGGGTTTTGCGATTTATGATACCATGCAGTATATCAAATGTGATGTCACGACGATCTGTGTCGGTATGGCTGCCAGTTTCGGGGCTTTTCTGCTGGCGGGCGGAACAAAAGGAAAGCGTATGGCGCTTCCCAATGCGGAGATTATGATACATCAGCCGGCCATTCACGGGAATGGCGCTCAGGGGCAGGCAACGGACATTCAGATCATATCCGATCATATCCAGCAGAGCAAAAAAAGACTGAATAAAATACTGGCTGAGAACACGGGGAAAACTGTAGAAGAGATTGAGGCTGCAACAGAGAGGGATCATTATCTGTCTGCGCAGGAGGCATTGGAGTTTGGCCTGATCGATTGCATCGTGTCCCGGTAAAGAAAATGTCTCGATATTTTATACGGATTTTTTATTGTGCGACGCACAGGCAATGTATTGACGAATTGGTTTTTGCATAATATAATGAGTAAGGAAAGGAGCTGATATTATGGCAACAACCAATATAACAATGAGAATGGATGAGGATTTAAAGTCCCAGTTACAGGAACTTGTTTCTAATCTTGGTATGGATATGACCACTTTTTTTACAATATCAGCAAAACAGGCTGTGAGAGAACAAAGAATACCATTTGCAATTTCCATGGATGTACCTAATGCAGATACCGTCAGAGCCATTGATGATGTAAGACACGGAAGAAATGTAAGTCGTTCCTTTTCTTCAGTGAAAGAATTAATGGAGGACTTGAATGCTGAAGATTAAATACCACATTTCTTTTAAGAAAGATTATAAAAAGATAATTAAAAGGGGGTATAACATAAAACTGATAGAAGATATTATTCAAAAATTGGCGAGGGGTGAACAATTACCGGAAAAAAATAAAGATCATCCTCTCAGTGGAGATTATATTGGATGTAGAGAATGTCATATAACGCCGGATTGGCTACTGATTTATGAAATTAACAAAGGAGAACTGATTTTATATCTGACAAGAACAGGAACACATGGTGATTTATTTTAAAAATGAATTGGAAAGAGTATGGGGAGCATTTGGAAAATAACAATCCAGATGCTTTTGTTTTGTAATCTATGATATCATGCCATGAGCAAACGCTTGTGGCTTTGCCGGTTTTAATTTATAATAACCGTGGATATGAAGGCGGATATGTGCTATAATGTGGTAAATTGCCGGAATTGGAGGAGCGGAAAATGATATCGGAGATAACTCTTGTGCGGCAGGAGGATTTTGAGACTGTTATGAATCTGTATCGGGCGGCTGTCGGGGAGGAAGGCTGCGCTTGGAATGAGGATTATCCCACTGAGGAGGATATCCGCAGGGATATTGAGAGAGATGCGCTTTTTTGTGCCAGAAATAAAGACGGGGAGATCATTTCCGCCTTTGCCATAGACAGCGATGCGGAGGTGGACGGGCTGCCCTGCTGGACGCCTGCTCTTGCTCCGGCCGGGGAGATAGCCCGTCTGGTGGTGGGCCGAAAGTGGCAGAATCAGGGAATTGCCAGACAGATGCTCCTCTATGCCATGGATGAGCTGAGAAGGCGCGGCTGCAAAGGGATTCATTTTCTGGTGAGCAAGACCAATGAGCGGGCGCTGCGCAGCTATGGCAGGCTTGATTTTGACAAGGTTGGAGAGGCGGACCTGTATGGACTGGATTGGTATTGTTTTGAGAAAAGCCTTTCACAGTGCAAAACGGGGGACTGAGGTTATGGATATCAGAAGCTATCTGGACTTTCTGAAGCTTGCGGAGCGTTTAAAATGTAACACAAGGCATTCTTACACCTCCTCGGGACGGAAGGAGAGTGTGGCAGAGCACAGTTGGCGGCTGGCGCTGATGGCGTATCTGGTGCGGGATGAATTTCCGCAGACGAATATCGATCGCGTGATACAGATGTGTCTGTTTCACGATATGGGCGAGGCGGTGACGGGAGACATTCCGGCTTTTGAGAAGACGGACGCACACCGGAGCGTGGAGGCGGATGCGGTGGAGAAGCTGCTTGAGCGTCTGCCTGCGCCTTATCGAGGGGAGCTTGGCGGCCTGTTTGCGGAGATGGAGGCTCAGGAGACCCCGGAGGCCAGGCTTTATAAAGCGCTGGACAAGCTGGAGGCGTTGATACAGCACAATGAGGCGGATATTTCCACATGGCTTCCTCTGGAATATGATCTCCAGATGACTTACGGGGAACGGGAATGTGGGTTTGACAGCTATATCCGCAGGCTGAGAGAGGCGGTGCGCGATGACAGCAGGCAAAAGATTCAGGAGGCGGCACATATGACCGGTCAGACAGCACAGGCAACAGGGACGGCACCGGAAGCACCGGCAGTACAGCCGGAGACCGGGCCCCTGACGGAACGGGAGAAAATGGGGCGGCAGATGCTTTATGACGCCAATTATGACGAGACTCTGATAAAGGAGCGGGAGGCGGCAAAGGCTTTGTGCCATGCCTATAATCAATTAGAGCCTTCTGATACGGAAAAGCAGAAGGAACTCATGGGACGGCTGTTGGGGAGAACCAAGGGCAGCTTCTGCATCACGGCTCCCTTTTGGTGCGACTATGGTTACAATATTGAGATTGGAGAGAATTTTTACGCCAATCACAATCTGGTGATCCTGGACGGCGCAAAAGTAGTCTTTGGCGACAACGTGTTTATCGCTCCGGACTGTGGGTTTCACACAGCCGGACATCCGATAGATTTTGAGCGGAGGAATCAGGGTCTGGAATATGCTTATCCCATCACTGTGGGGGATAATGTGTGGATCGGCGCGGGTGTGCAGGTAATGCCGGGTGTCACCATCGGCAGCAATGTGGTCATCGGCGGCGGAAGCGTGGTGGTGAAAGACATCCCCGACAATTCCGTGGCGGTGGGCAATCCCTGCAGGGTTATCAGAGCGATTACGGAGGCGGATGGGAAAACCTGTTATGACAGGAATCCGGAACACGGGGAGGATAAACAATCATGAGACAGATTACATTGGGTTCAACAGGAATCACCACGGTACAGAATGCTTTCGGGGCGCTGCCGATTCAGCGGGTGGATAAGGAGACGGCGGTGAAGATTCTGCACAGGGCATATGAAGGCGGCATGCGTTTCTTTGACACTGCCAGAGCCTACAGTGACAGCGAGGAGAAGCTGGGCGAGGCCTTCGACGGAATGTGGGACAAAGTCATCATAGCCAGCAAGACTATGGCGGGAACTCCGGAGGAATTCTGGCAGCAGTTGGATACGACGCTTCACAATCTGCGCACGGACCATATCGACATCTATCAGTTCCACTGCGTCAACCGGTGCTATGCGCCGGGAGATGGAACGGGTATGTATGAGTGCATGCTGGAGGCAAAACGCAAGGGGCTGATCCGCCATATCGGCGTCACCGCCCACAAGCTTCAGGTGGCTTTCGACTGTGTGCAGTCAGGACTGTATGAGACGCTGCAGTTTCCGTTCAGCTATCTCTCTTCAGAGCGGGAGATGGAGCTGGTGCAGGCCTGCAGAGCCGCAAACATGGGATTTATCGCCATGAAGGGACTGGCCGGCGGTCTGATCCATAATTCCAGGGCCGCCATGGCATTTATGACACAGTTTGACAATGTGCTGCCCATCTGGGGCATTCAGCGGATGTCCGAGCTGGAGGAGTGGCTGGAATATATGGAGGAGACTCCTGAGTATGACGGCGAGCTGCAGGAGTATATCCGGCGGGAGAAAGAAGAACTCGCGGGAGATTTCTGCAGGGGCTGCGGTTATTGCATGCCCTGTCCGGCGGGAATCATGATCAATCAGTGTGCCCGCATGTCTCTCATGCTGCGCCGGGCACCTTCGGCCAACTGGCTGTCGGAGCAGATGCAGGCGGAGATGGCCAAAATAGAGAATTGCCTGCACTGCGGGAAATGTAAGACCAAATGTCCCTACGAGCTGGACACGCCGGAGCTTCTGATCAGGAATCTGGAGGATTATAAGCGCGTGCTGGCCGGGGAAGTGACGGTGTAAGCGCGGGAAGAGGGACGTAGGAAGACAGAAGCGAGAGGATAGTAGAAAACGGAAAGAAGAAAGCAGATAGAAGAAAGCAGATAGAAAAAAGCAGAAAGAAGAAAGCGGGGAAGGTAATGGCGAAACAGGCTGGGGCGGAGAATCATGAATACGCTAATCAAAAAGGTATTTTCAGCGGCTTTGTGCTGCTGTCGGACAAATCCTGGGATAAAGGTAAATTCAAGCAGGACCTGGAGGCAGACTGGGACATTCATCCGGACTATGACGAAGGAGACGGCAGCGACAGGGAGGGCGGAGATCACTGCGACGCATTGATTATTGACTATGGAAGTCAGCGGCTGGCCATCGGTTATCTGGACATGCCTGTGCCGGGCGGTGAGGCGGAGCAGAATGCCTCGTTTAATTATACCTGGAAGGATGCCGTGGAGGTGACCAAAACCCACCAGGCGCAGATAATCGTGACGGTTTTGGGAGAGCATGCGGATGTGAAAATGGATGGGGAATTGTTTGTGAAAGTGACGGCCTCCCTGTGCAAACAGCCTAATGCCATTGGAGTCTACGCCAACGGTGTGGTGTATCAGCCGGAGTTCTATTTTGCCATGAAGGAGTTTATCGAGCAGGATATGTACCCGCTTCTGGGACTGGTATGGTTCGGCGTTCTCCGCGCAGAGCATGGTTTTCATGTCTATACGATCGGAATGAACAGCTTCGGCATGGACGAAATGGAGATTCTGGGAACGGCGGAGGATCCCAATGTTGTAAAGGATTTTCTGATGAATATTGCAGGCTATTGCATCGACGGAGACGTGATCCTGCACGATGGCGAGACCATCGGGCTCTCCGAAACACAGCGCTGCAGGATATCAAGAAGCCCCGGCGTCTGCGTGGAGGGCATGACGCTGAAGATCGATTATAACGAATGAGGCAGGAAGCGATTAAAAACAAAAACAGCAGACAGGTCCGGAATAGGACGAGAGGGGAAAACAGATGGAACATTTGGCAGTATTAATCGACTCGGAGAATGTGGGAGCAAAGTATGTGGCCAGCATTTTTGACGAGTTGGACAAGAACGGGTATGATGCGCCGTGCCGCAGGATTTACGGCAACTGGGCCAAGTCCAACGGCTGGAAGGAGTCAGTGCTTTTGGAGTATTCGATTCAGCCCATACAGCAGTTTTCCTACACAGTGGGCAAGAACAGCACGGACATGGCCATGGTGATCGACGCCATGGATCTGTTATATCAGGATAAAGTGGACGGTTTCTGTCTCATCACCAGCGACAGTGATTTTACCAGGCTTGCCATGCGGCTTCGGGAGGAGCGCAAATATGTGCTGGGCATGGGGGAGAGTAAGGCGCCGCTGGCGCTGACTCACGCCTGTGACAAATTTATCTTTCTGGATCTGATCAAAGTGGCCGGCAAGGAGGACGAGGAAGCGGAGGTGCTGGCGGGACAGGCCGAGGCCGAGAGCGTCACTCCCATAGAAACGCTGGAAAACGCCATATTGACAATCTTAAACGACAAGAGCGAAGAGATGGATCTGGGAGAGCTGGGGGATCGTCTGGGCAAAAAGTTTCCGGATTTTGATGTGCGTAACTACGGCTATTCCAAGCTCAGCGTCTTTTTCAAGGAAGAAATGCCCCATCTGGAGCTGGTAAAGCGCAATGCGCAGTATGTTGTGCGCAAGGGGCATTCGGTTGAGAGAGAGCAGATCGAGCAGGAAATAATTGCCATGATCAAAAAGAAAGGCGGGAAGGTTGACAATCTGTCCGTCGTATATGACGAGCTTTTGCTCAAATACAGCGGACTGGATATCCGTGATTACGGTTATGGACGCATCTCCAGCTTCCTGCGCAGCATGAAGGAGCTTGAGGTGGTGGGCAACACCGTGAAGCTGAAAAAAGAGAAGACTGAGAAGGCCGAGAAGACAGAGAAAACGGCGAAGAAAAAGGCGGGCGGGAAGGATTAGGCCGCTGCTTTTATGCGGAGATTTAAAAGACCCCGGCTTTGCAAAATACTGTGTGGACAGAACGGTCGACAGTTTCGGGAAATTGGATATTCTGGTCAATAACCATGCCGTTCAGTTCATTCAGAGGAGTATTCTGGATATTTCGCATGAACAGTTGGAATTGACATTCAGAAATAATGTATTCTCGTTTTTTATCTGATACAGTATGCGCCGCCTTATATGAAAAAAGTCGGCAGTATCGTCAATACGACTTCCGTTACGGCTTATCAGGGGAATCCGGGTAAATAAAGTCGCGCCGGGCAGCCCTGTGAAGTTTCTCCCTGCTATGTGTTTCTCGCATCGGATGATTCAAGTTACATGACAGGGCAGGTATTGCATCCAAACGGAGGAACTATTGTGGGCTCCTGATTATTTCTGCATCGTCCGGACCGCGGGCCGCCATCCCTCATCGGACACAGCGTCAAATATCGCCCTGCGCAGTTGTCCGCTGTCCTGCACTGTGTGAATATTTTGTAACCGGTAATGATATCTCAGGGCTTTTTGAATGGTCCCGTAGATATAATGCTTATAACCAAAGCGTAGGGGGGTGAGTATATGATTTACACGGTGACCTTTAATCCCTCGTTGGATTATATCGTAACGGTGGATAATTTCAGACCGGGTCTGACCAATCGTACATCCTCTGAGCTGATGCTGCCGGGCGGAAAGGGCGTCAATGTATCGATCGTATTGCAGAATCTGGGTATCGGGAGCACGGCGCTGGGATTCACAGCCGGATTTGTGGGGCGGGAGATCAGGAGGCGGCTGCGGGAGCTTGGCATCTGCGAAGACTTTATCTCCGTTCCAAGAGGTAATTCCCGGATCAATGTCAAACTCAAATCCATCGACGGGACGGAGATCAACGGCCTGGGGCCGGAGATTGGAGGGGACGAGGTGGAGCTGCTCATGAAACGGCTGGATATGCTGGCGGAGGGAGATACTCTTTTTCTGGCAGGCAGTATTCCGGTTTCCATGCCGGATGATATCTACAGCGTCATCATGAGAAGGCTTGCAGGCAGAGGCGTGGCGGTCGTGGTGGACGCGTCGGGGGATCTGCTGATGAAGGCGCTGGAATATCAGCCCTTTCTGGTCAAACCCAATCATCATGAGCTGGGGGAAATCTTCGGGGTGGCATTGCACAGCCGGAATGAGGCGATACCGTATGGACAGAAACTACGGGAGATGGGAGCGCAGAATGTGCTGATCTCCATGGCCGGAGAGGGCGCGGTACTGGTGGCGGCGGACGGAAGCGTGTGGCAGGAGCCTGCGCCTGAAGGAAAACTGATCAACGGTGTAGGAGCCGGAGATTCCATGGCGGCCGGTTTTATGGCCGGATGGATGGAACGGATGGATTATAAACATGCCTTTTATATGGGAATTGCAGCCGGCAGCGCCAGTGCTTTCTCTGAGACGTTCTGTACAAAGGCGGAGGTTGAGGCGCTCTATGCCGGATTGGCAGGGCATACGGAGATAAGCGGAGAAAAGCGGTAGAGAACAGGCAGATGGGAGCGGACAGCATGAAGATATATAGCGGAAAAAGCGTATATGGCGGTATCGCTATCGGCAGGATTCACGTCCTTAAAAAATGTGAGAGTCCGGTGAGACGTAAAAAAATCGACGATCCCGATAAGGAGCTGGAGCGGTATGAGCAGGCGAAGGCGGAGGCTGCCGCCCGGCTTCGGAGTCTGTACCACAGGGCCATTAAAGAGGTAGGTGCGGAAAATGCAGCCATCTTTGAGATTCATCAGATGCTGCTGGAGGACGGGGACTATAATGAATCAGTGGAACATATTGTCCGCACTCAGCAGGTGAATGCCGAGTATGCGGTGGCTTCCACCAGGGACAGTTTTGCCGCAAGGTTTGCCGGAATGGAAGACGATTACATGCGGGAGAGGGCGGCGGATGTGAAAGATATCTCTGAGCGGCTGTTGGCTGTTTTAACCGGAGACAGTACCGGGACAGTACAGATAGAGGAGCCGGTGATCATCGCCGCGGATGATCTGACTCCCTCTGAGACCGTGCAGCTTGACAAGGACAAGGTGCTCTCCTTTGTGACGGTGCATGGCTCCACCAATTCCCACACGGCAATTCTGGCCAGAACCATGGGGATTCCCGCCCTGATCGGTGTCAATGTCCCGCTGGAAGAGATCGATGGGAAGCTTGGGATTGTGGACGGCATGGAGGGGCGGTTTTATGTGGAGCCCGATGAGAAATTGCTGGCGCTGATGCGGGAGAAACAGCAGGCCGAATCTGCTCGAAAGGAGATGCTTGAATCTCTCAAGGGTAAGGAAAATGTGACCCTTGACGGTCGAAAAGTGATGCTGTATGCGAATATTGGAAATGTAGAGGATTTGCCTGGGGCGCTGCAGAACGACGCGGAGGGCATCGGTTTGTTCCGCAGTGAGTTCCTCTATCTGGAGAGCGATGATTTTCCTACGGAGGAAGAGCAGTTTCAGGTGTATAAGACCGTGGCGGAGACTATGGCGGGCAGATGTGCGGTTATTCGCACCATGGATATCGGAGCGGACAAAAAATGTGATTACTTTGGTCTGGAGGCGGAGGAAAATCCGGCACTGGGCTATCGCGGAATCCGCATCTGTCTGACGCGGCCGGATGTGTTTAAGACACAGCTTCGGGCGCTGTTTCGCGCAAGTGCCTTCGGAAAGCTTGCCATTATGTACCCCATGATCATCAGCGTGGAGGAGGTCAGGCGCATACAGGAGCTTGTGGCGGAGGTCAAAGAGGAGCTGACGGCGAGCCGGACGTCCTTTGGCGAGCCGGAGCAGGGCATCATGATCGAGACTCCCGCGGCGGTGATGATCAGCGGGGAACTAGCGAAGGAAGTGGACTTTTTCAGTATCGGTACCAACGATCTGATCCAGTATACGCTTGCCGCCGACAGGCAGAATCCCCGGATGGACGCTTTTTTCGATGCTCACCATCCGGCGGTGCTGCGCATGATCTCCATAGTAGTGGAAAATGCTCACCGGGAAGGAATCCGGGTGGGAATCTGCGGTGAACTGGGGGCGGACATGGAGCTTACGGAGGAGTTTTTGCGCATGGGCGTGGATGAACTGTCTGTTGCGCCCGATTATATTCTGCCCCTCCGCAGGAGAATACGGGAGATTAATCTGGAGGCATAATATTTCCCGTCACAGCCCTTTTGCATCCTTTAGCGCGATACCGTTTTCACCCAGAGGGATAGCGTGATCCAAGCCCACAAATTTTCCGTTTTCCTGCCAGAGCACTTCTTTGACAAAGTTATATTTCTCATTGTCCCAGGTGGTGAAATCATCCAACAGCAGTCCTCCTGTGTCGCCGGAGTTGGCATTGAGACACCAGAAGGTGTGGTGCAGATGATATTCAGAGATCAATTGTCTCATATAAGTCATCCAGGTCAGATTCGGTTCCCGCATGAATCCGCCCCACTCGCCGATCAAAAGAGGTGCGGTTCCCTGATCATGAATATAGAGCCAGTTGTCATACCAGCAGTCTTTCATGAGGCTGTCATAATTGTAGTCCTTCTCAAACCAGGGCTGGGCATAGACCGTGGGGCCGTAATCGTGGGGAGAATACACCAATTTGTTCTGATACTTACCCAGATCGATGGGATAGTCCGCCACCGCTCTCAGATTGCCGCCCCACCAGTTAAAGTAATAATCGTCGGAATTGGTGGAGGAGTAATCGCCTCCTTTTTTGATGGGATATATTTCAGTGCCCTCCACAAGGATCAGCACATTGGGATTTTTGGCCAGCACTCTGGCCGCTGCGGTCTCAGCCGCATATTTCCAGTTGTTTGCGTCTTTGGAATTGTTCCAGATGGCGGCGTTTTGCCCTTCGTTCGGTTTGCCGTGGGGTTCGTTTTTCAGATCATAGCCGATGATGGTGTCGTTGTCTTTGTAGCGCTCAGCTATCCACTCCAGTGCGGCATAGTAGTCGTCCACCGATACCCGGTCTGTGTACCAGAGATTGACATTGTGGCCGGAGGCATTGGTCTCCGCGCTGTGGATATCGGGTATGACCTTGATGCCGTTCTCCTCTGCCAGCACCAGGAAATAATCGAAAATCTCAAGGGAGTTCATGGCGTTCAACTCTTCGTTATAGGCATTGTTGTAATTGGCTTTGGGGTATTCTCCCGCGGCCCACTGGTTGATGAGCTCCGCGGACATGGGAACGCGGATGAGATTAAAGCCGTGGTCGGCAATGCCCTTCACCGTGGGAACCAGCTGGCTGTTCCAGAGGCCGTCGAAGGTGTTGGTTCCGGTGTTGTAGCCAAACCAGTTGACGCCGGTGAGCCATACCTGCCTGCCGTCCTTGTCCACAATTTTGTTACCGTCCGTAAAGAGCCAGTCGTCGCCCTGAACGGCTGTGTCAGAGCGCTTTAACAGTGCGTCCACATCTACGGTCCGGCCCTGATTTTGGCCGTTTAGATTATTCTGGCCGTTTTGACCGTTAGCCTGTGCATTCCGGTTCACGATTCCCTTCTCAACGGTGCACCGGCCGCCGTTTAAGGTGGCGGAGACGATGTTGAAATCGGTGCCGGTTCCCATGTTACAGCCGAGCACGACGCTGGCTCCGGGGGCTATCGTTTTGTTGTATTCGGCGTTGGATATGGTCACATAATCCTCGTGGACGGACCAGGTTCCGTCCCACCCCTGGGCGGATACGAGCTGGTCTACCTTGAGAACCAGATTCCAGCCTTCCACGGCCGTGTCAGAGCCGTTGGTCAGACTCAGCTCCAGAGAGCAGAGTCTGGTGTCTCCGTCAGTCCAGCTGTTTCCCGTAGAATAAGTGACCGTGAAGGCATCGTCGTCTGCGGGTGTGCCATTTTGACCGGATGTGGCGGCCGCGGCAGATGTATCTTCCCCCACGGGAATGCCGGGATTGTGATTGTCTGTCTGCGCCGGTTGTGTTCTCTGAGATTGCGTGGAATCCGTCCCGGTTTCCAAAGAGGCCCGAAGCAGCCTGTTGTTCTCTGAGATCACAGCGATCAGGCCTATGAGCAGTCCTGCCAGGATCACACATGCCGCTCCGATCAGAAGCGATTGCTTATTCAGGGGCGTTTTATCCGAGGGGGCTTTCTTTTGAGCGTCCATAATGTTTCCTTTCGAATTGAATGCATTTGTAATTTTTGAATAAATTTATAATTTGAATTCATTTATATTCTGCAGAAAGCATAGCATGAAATACCGTAAAAAGCAATAAACCTCAGCCAATAAACCTCAGCCAATAAACCTCAGATCGCTCAGATGGAATAGTTACTTGAAATATGTGTGAAATGATGTATAATGGAGACATGAAACTACTGAAGAAACTTTTTTATGCAATCATATTTTTAATCATGTTCTGCTGTGCCGGAGTTCTGTTTCTGGCGCTGTCACCGGATCTGACGCAGAAAATTTCCACCGTGCTCTATGGGGAGGAAGGGCCTGAGGCATACATGAGAAAGCAGGCGTCTGCCGGGGATGGCGAAGGAGTAAACAGGCTGGACGGCGCGGTTGTTCCCGGGAATGATTCCGGTGTTGCGGAGGGTGTGCTGGCCTCTGAGGGCAGCGCGGGCTATGTTGCGCCTTTGCGGGGGTCATTAAAGCTTCCGGATCAGGTCAGCGGCAAGAACGGCTACGAGCCTGTAAACGGGGACGGTGAGGAGCTGGGAGACGATCAGGCGGATGCTCTGGGCACACAGCTTGGAGCCGGGGTTACGGGGGATGGACTCAGCTTTGACGCCCGTTTCTATCCTTATTACCACATGCTCAATGACAGGATGCAGCATCTTTACCGCCAGATTTATGCCAATGCGCTGGAGCTGAATACTTCGTTTGCGCCGGTGGAGCAGGTGAACACGGCCCAGTTAAAAAATGTCTTCGAGGCGGTATGCAATGACCATCCTGAGATATTCTGGCTGGAGCCCGCATATGCATGCAAGTACCGCTCTGACGATATCTGTGTGGAAATGACGCTGCGCTATAACAGGACGGCGCAGAATCTGGAGCAGTCTAAGGCGGAGTTTACGGCGGAAGCTGAAAAGATACTGGTCAGGGCTCGTTCGTTTGGCGACGACAGGGAAAAGGAAGAATATGTGCACGACGCGCTGCTGGAGAAGGCGGATTATGCTGTCTCTGCGGCCATGAATCAGAGCGCTTACAGCGCCTTGGTGAACGGGGATACCGTCTGCGCGGGGTATTCCAAGGCATTTCAGTATCTGTTGCGTGAACTGGGGATTCCCTGTTATTACTGCACGGGTTATTCCGGACAGGATCATGCATGGAATATCGTGGCGGTGGACGGCGAGTACCGCAATGTGGACGTCACATGGGACGACACGGATCCTTCCACTTATGATTATTACAACAAGACGGATGCGGACTTCGTTGGCACACATGTGCGCACGGGTCTGAGCATCTATCTTCCCGCCTGCGGTCAGGGCTACAGCGGGGAAGACGGCAGTTCCGTGCCGGGGAATGGCACTGTGGCAGGCATCACCTTAAATCCCGAGCCTCAGGAGCCCTTGACCTGGGAGCCCGGAGCCGGGCTGGGCAGCCGCAATAAAGTGACTGTGTCCGGCGGCGACACCTGCGATCTGGGGGCGGCAGGCCTTACGGCGGGAATGGTCGAGAGTTCCATGAAGGAATATTACGAGGACTGTCTGGAGCAGATGGTGGATCAGGGCAGCGGACAAAAGGCTTTCGACAATATTGTGCCCAAGTATGTGCTGCGGGAAGTGGAGAAGGCATATGGGACGGGGGCATATCAGAAGGGATATGTGGAGGAAGGCCTTGAGAAGCTTAAGCTGAAGAATTTTGCGATTCAGATTCAGGTGGAAGAATTAGGCGGCAATTATTACCGCCTGTACCACAATATTTATACCTGGTAAAAATTTATTTTCTGAAAGAGATACAAATTAAAAAGAGATACAAAGTAAATGGAAGTGGGGCAATCATTGGACGCCGATATGTCTTTTGATTGCCTCAAAGCTTTCCTTGCTGATGTCATGCTCGATGCGGCAGGCATCCTCGGTGGCCACAGTTTTGTCAACGCCCAGGGCTATCAGCCAGGAGGAGAGCAGCTCGTGGCGCTCATAGATCATCTCGGCGATCTCCCTGCCGGATTCCGTAAGATAAATAAAACCTTCTCTGGTCACAGTGATGTGATTGGCCTCGCGCAGATTTTTCATGGCTACGCTGACGCTTGATTTTTTAAAACCCAGTTCTGCGGCGATATCCACGGAGCGGACCACGGGATTTCGCCTGCTGAGCACCAGTATGGTTTCCAGATAATTTTCTGCGGATTCGTTTGTCTTCATGATTTTGACCTTTCTTTATTTTAACCTTTCTTTATTTACAACCAATATTAATTTACAACCAATGTTTTTCAATCGTTATAATTGATTAGTATAGCACATTCATAGAGTTGCGGCAAATTAATTTGCGATTAACTTTACCTGCATGGCTTTATCTGCACTCAACCAAATAAATATTGCAATTATCCTTTTTTTATTTAAAATAAGATTAAGAAGAGGAGTTGATCAATATGGAAAAAGCAGATTTTATCAGATTGTTTCAGAATGCAGCGCCGGGATCGGAAGAGGTAAAGCTTACGGAGGAGCACTTTTTTGAGGAGCTGCCGGACGGGCGCAGAAAGGAACTCATTCAGAACGTATCTGTGCCGGGACTGTATCCATATCTTTTGGACGGAAAGGCCAGGGGGGCAGTCATCATCATTCCGGGCGGCAACTTTAAACGGCTGGTCATGAACTTTGAGGGCAGTGAAATTGCCCGCTGGTTTCAGTCGATAGGCTATACGGCGTTTGTTTTGAAGCCAAGGCTTCCGCTGCGTCCCACGGCGGATGGCCTCAACCTGTCGCCACACAAGAATCTGCAAAACATAACGCTTGCGGATGCGCAGAGAGCAGTCCGGATTGTTCGTCAGAATGCGGATAAATGGGGATATCCTTCCGATAAGATCGGTGTTGTGGGATTTTCTGCGGGAGGCTATTTTGCGTCGATGGCAGCGACGTGTTTTGATAAAGCGGTTTATGATAAAACGGACGATACGGACGATATTTCTGCGAGACCGGATTTCTGTGTTCTGGGCTATCCTGTGATCAACCTGGCGGCACAGCAGATTGCACGTGAAAACAGGCTGCAGATCAGGGGAGAGGAGACGAATGAACAACTGCAGGAGTGGCTTTTGAAAAAAGTGCTGTTAGAGGAATACAGTACAGATCAGTTTGTAACGGAAAATATGCCTCCCGTGTTTGTGTTTGAGACAGACGATGACACGGGAACAGCCGCAGAGAACAGCGTTTCGTTTTATATGGCGGCAAGACGGGCGAAAGTTCCTGCGGAGCTTCATCTGTTTAAGAGCGGCGGCCATGGATTTGGGCTGGGGGATCATCTTCCTTTGGTGCGGGAATGGAAAAGGCTCTGCGAAAACTGGCTGGAAACGATATAAAAGAGAGCGCGAAAGTATAATTTTGATTGATATTCCACAATTCAGGAGGATTGCATATGGGAAGATACCATCATATGGAAACAGAACAGGAGGAGAGAAGCTTTGATGCCAGAATCTGGTGGACGCTTTGGATCGTCGCCCTGCTGGTGCTGGCCTACACCGTTTATCACCACAGCCACTCCTTTAATCTTGTACATAATGGAAACTGCATTGAGGCCGAATACTATGTGTACAATGGACAGGAGATGGCCCGTTACTACGACGAGAACGATCGTTACTACGCTTTTAATCTGAGCGGTCTTGATCCGATCCATGAGGAGAATACTGTCAAACTCTATTATAAAGATAATCTGCGGCTGGCAGAACCCCGCAGGGATCCCAAAATATGGATATATTCCTATTTGGGCTTCGGCGCAGGTTTCGCTTTCTGCTCATACAAATTAATAAAAATTTATCGAAAAAAATATTGATACTGTTTTGATGTTTATGGCGAATCCTATATCGGTTCTTGACATTTGCCAGAGGTTAGTTTATACTAACTACAGTGAAGGAGGTATGGGCATGAACATCGGAACGGTAGTTGTGTTAGTACTGTTATGCGTTGTGGTAGGGCTGATCATCAGAAAGATGATACGGGACAAAAGGAGCGGCAAGTCCCTGCAGTGCGGTATGGATTGTCAGCACTGCGGCGGGCATTGCGGGCACAGGAATGAGTAATATGCGGAAGTAGCATAAAGGATTGTATCATAATCTGTCTGACCGGTATTCTGAAAAGTCAGACTTTAACATTTCAAGCAGTTTCTCTGCAATCGGGGTCAAAACCTGATATTTTTTCCAGATTAAATATATTTTGGTCTCGAGCCTGGGAGACAGTGGGCGGAATACAAGCCCGCTGTCAGGGCTTGTGTCGATGAGATGCTCCAGAGTCAGGAGCAGGCCAAGGCCTTCTCTGACAAAAAGGGAGCCGTTATAGGACAGGCGGAAGGACCCCTCCAGATGCAGTTTCTCTATCCTGCCGCCGCACCAATTGGAGATATCGCGGCGCCATCCCTGTTCCGAGCAAAACAGCGGAAGATCCATCAGATCCTCTGCGCTGACAGATTCTTTTTGTGCCAGAGGGCAGTCCCTGGGCATAATGGCGCCCCACAGATCGGCCTCGGGAAACTTCAGATAATGATATTTGCCGGTATTTGGCTCATCGGCCAGCACTGCAAAATCAATGACTCCTTTGTCCAGTTTTTCCGTTACCTGTTCTGTGTCGCCGCTGGTTATGTGATAGTGCATATCCGGATAACTGTTTTTAAAGGTCTTGATTGCGGAGGCGAGGTGTCTGATCTGGTAGGTTTCCGCCAGACCGAAATAGATGTCGCCGCCTAAAATGTCATCCAGCGTGAGAAATTCTGCCGTGATCTTGTCGGCCATCCGCACGAGATCCTCCGCCCGCTTGCGCAGCAGGAGTCCCTCCTCTGTAAGCTGTATACTGAAGCTGTGCCGTGTGAAAAGCTTCTTTCCCAGCTCGTCTTCAAGGGCTTTTAACTGTTTTGAGAGTGTGGGCTGGGTAACATGCAGGATCTGGGCCGCACGGGTCATATTTTCCTCTCTCGCCACTGCGAGAAAATATCTCATGGTTCGCAATTCCATATCGTTTCTCCTGTGATAGATCAAAGCCTACAATAGGTATGACAGATGCTGTGATATTCTCACAATTCATATCATGATATAAATTATAACTATTAGATGGATAAACGTCAACGGGATATAATAAAGCTACACAGGAACAGAAGCAGGATTTTCATTCAGAACAGGCAGAAAGGCAGGGATTATAAAATGACTGAGACGATGCAGCTTGAATTGACAGCAGGGTGGGATAAGACATTCCCCGGGAGCGAAAAAGTGAATCATCGCAAGGTGACGTTTCACAACCGTTACGGCATCACGTTGGCGGCGGATCTCTATGAACCGAAAGGAGTAACCGGCAGGATGGCGGCTATCGCGGTGTGCGGCCCGTTCGGCGCGGTGAAAGAGCAGGCCTCAGGTCTGTATGCACAGGCCATGGCTGAGCGGGGTTTTCTGACGGTGGCATTCGACCCGTCTTTTACCGGAGAGAGCGGCGGCATACCGAGATATGTGGCTTCCCCGGACATCAATACGGAGGACTTTCAGGCGGCGGTGGACTTTTTGTCTGTTCAGGAGAATGTCGATCCGGAGAGAATCGGGATCATCGGCATCTGCGGCTGGGGAGGTATGGCACTCAATGCGGCGGCCATCGACACGAGGATCAAAGCCACGGCTGCGTCCACCATGTATGATATGACCAGGGTCAATGCAAAGGGATATTTTGATGCTGAGGACAGTGAGGAGGCCCGCTATGAGAAACGCAAAGCACTGAATGCCCAGCGGACTGAGGATTACAAAAACGGCGAATATGCCCTTGCCGGCGGTGTGGCTGATCCGCTCCCGGCAGACGCCCCTTACTTTGTCAGGGATTATTATGATTATTACAAGACCAGCCGCGGTTATCACGTCCGGTCTCTGAACTCAAATGCCGGATGGAATGTGACTTCTGCGCTGTCCTTCCTCAACATGCCCATCCTGCAGTATGCCGGCGAGATCCGCAGTGCTGTTCTGGTGATGCACGGCGAGAAGGCTCATTCCTGTTATTTCAGCAAAGACGTCTATGAGAAGCTGACAGGGGATAACAAAGAGCTGCTCATTATCCCCGGCGCTGTCCACACGGATCTGTATGACCGGACGGATATCATTCCCTTTGATAAGCTGGAACAATTTTTCGGAGAATATCTAAAATGAGCGGGAAGCAGGCCCACCCAGAGGAGACTGCCATGGCAGAAAATAGTTCTTTTGATTTTGAGACCAGAATTGTTATGCTCAATAGCGGATATGAGATGCCCATATACGGAATTGGCACTTACAGTAATAATGCCAATGGGGCTATTGTGAAAAAGCGGTTGACGGAAACACTGATAAGTGCTAACATAGTTTATAGAAAAAAGGTGTTACCATAAAGCAACGGTTCGCCTCGGTTATATGGTTATCAAAGAAGCAACCTAACTTTGGTCGGGGCGGTTGCTTTTTTGATGTCTTTTATTTCTTTCGGTCTGCCGGATACTGATTATCGTGACGATGATGCTGATGACCGTCACTGCAATACCGGCAAGTTCCAAAATCATTCCGAACATCAATAGTGCCTACCTTCCGCTTTATTTTCCATATGTATCCCCTCCTTCGATACAGGAAGCTCTCAAAATGTACTCATCTTGGCAAAAGGCGAACCGCTACCCGTTTTGGTAACACCCACATATATTCTATCATAGTGACAGCGTATTGCAAGATACGACATGCAAAAAGAAAGAATTTCCGGACTGGATATTTATCAATCCAGAAGCCAGTGGATCGACAAATGTTTCTTTTGTTGACAAAGCGCATTGTGTCTATTTCTTTACGGATACTATCAGCCATTGAAAAGACCGAGGAGGAGATGGAACAGATCAATGCCCTGGACCGCGGTGAGAAGCATGACTGGTATTAAGTATAATGGGTACTAAGTATAACCGGTACCAAGTGTAAAAAAGATCGGCTGCAGAAGTAGTCTTTATGGCTAAATCTGCGGCCGGTCCTTTTATGTCATTTTGAATTTTTAATTTTTCAGATACTCAGAACGCTTCGTAATGAAATTGACTCATTAAATGGCTTAGATGGCCTCGTGGAACGTACGGCTGATTACATCGGCCTGCTGCTCGGGCGTAAGCTTGATGAAGTTTACGGCGTAGCCGCTCACGCGGATGGTAAGCTGGGGATAGTTCTCAGGGTGCTTCTGTGCGTCCAGCAGAGTGTCTCTGTTGAGTACGTTCACATTCAGATGATGGCCGCCCTTGGTGGCATATCCGTCCAAAAGGTTTACGAGATTGTCTACTTGTGCTGTGTTTGTCATAACTTTGCCCTCCATTAATTTATTAATAATAGTAATGATTACTGTTTTCTGATTAAAGAATATCATTTTTTTGATTCTGTGTCTATAGCTTTTTAGCTTTTTTTTTGTACTTTTTTTTATACAATTGTCAGGCATATCTGGCGCGTGGATTCATATACATGGAGAAAGAGGATGGAGGAGGGTTGAGTATGCAGGAGAGTCTGTTACAGCTTTTTCCGCGGGACAGGCAGCATTTTTGGAATAACGTCTGCAGAAGCGGGGAGAGCATCCGGGAAATCCGGCTGCGCATCGGCCGGCCGGTGCTGGTACAGCGAGCGGAGGGTGAATGCTTTTTGGACGAGCAGGGAAATTTTACCGACAAAGCCGATCGCGCACACAGGGCGGGACAACAGGAACTGGAAGAGATTCTGATGCATATCTGTCATGACTCTCCCTATGCTTTTGAGGACGAGCTTCGGCAGGGTTTTATCACAGTGCCCGGAGGACATCGTGTGGGGGTGGCGGGACAGGCTGTGCTGGAGGCGGACGGGAAGCTGCGCACCATAAAATATATTCACTATATCAACATCCGTATCACCCATCAGATTTTCGGTGTGGCGGAGCCGCTCCTGCCCAGAGTCTATCGGGGGGGACGGCTTTTGAACACGCTGATCGTCTCGCCTCCGGGATGCGGTAAGACCACGCTTCTTCGGGAGCTGGTGCGGCGCATTTCCGATGGAAATGCCTACGGGGAGGGACTGAGCGTGGGAGTGGTGGACGAGCGGTCAGAAATTGCCGGCTCTTATCTGGGGAGGCCGCAGAACGATCTGGGGAGCCGGACGGATGTGCTGGATGCCTGCCCCAAGGCATTGGGCATGATGCTGCTTTTGCGCTCCATGTCGCCCCGGGTCATCGCTGTGGATGAGCTTGGGGATGATGTGGACGTGGCGGCACTGCGGGCGGCGGCAGCCTGTGGCAGCAGGATTCTGGCTACGGTGCATGGGACGGATATCGGGGATGTGGCAGCCCGGTTTCCGAAACTTGGACAGACTGCGCTTTTTGATTGTGTGATCGTGCTGGGAAAACAGGGTGGACAGCCTGTGGTGCGGCGGGTATATGAAGGGGAGGAGGCGGCCTGTGCGTTTTCTGGGAGGGATCATGATTGTGGGAGGATGTCTGGGCTTAGGTCTGTGGTATCGTGAACAGTTTGTGGGACGGGTTTTGGCTCTGCGCACACTGGAGTCGATTCTGGAGATGCTCATGAGCGAGATCCGATATGGCAAAGCCACCCTTCCGGAGAGCTGCGGGCAGCTTGCGGCCCGCCTCCCCGGGCCCTTTGACCAATGCCTGCGGCGGATTCAATTTGAGGCGGGAGGGGGCATTCCCTTTCAGGAGGTGTTTTGCACCCGGATGGAGACCGCTATGAAGGAGCTACCGTTAAAGCGGGAGGACAGAGAGCTCTTTTTGCAGGCATTTCAGGGACAGGGGTTTCAGGACGGCGCAATGCAGTTAAAACGCCTGGAACAGGGACTTTCACAGCTTTCGGGGCGAATCGCGGCACTGGAGCGGGAGCAGCGGGAGAAGTGCCGGATGGCAGTGGGACTAGGAGCCATGAGTGGGCTTCTTCTGTTGATCATATTACTGTAAATTCCGCCATCGATCCTGTTTGACATCAAGCGGGGAACCAGAAGCCGGAAAATAAAAGCGGGGAAATAGAAGCGGAGAATGTGAGGAGCTATGGGAGTAAGTCTGATATTTAAAATTGCAGCAGTGGGTATCCTGGTGACTATCTTAAGTCAGATATTAAAGCACAGCGGCAGGGATGAGCATTCTTTTCTGGTCAGTCTGGCAGGACTGGTGCTGGTGCTCTCCTGGATCGTGCCGTACATATATGAGCTGTTTGTGACGATTCAGGCATTGTTTGCGCTGTGAGCGGACAAAGAAGGCGTGAGGAGAGAGTTGGCTGTAGAGAACAGACTGTAGAGAGCAGGCGGCGAAGGGGGAGAGAGATGGCGGAGATGATCAAGGTGGGAGCGCTGGGAATCGCAGGGGTCCTTCTGGCGGTGCAGTTCAAGGCCCAGAAACAGGAATATGGAGTTTTGATCGGATTTTGTATCAGTATTCTGATCTTTTGCTATTCGCTGAGGCAGGTGGAAGCGGTACTGCAGCAGTTTGGCGCATTGCAGAAATATCTGGGCAGCGCCCAGGGATATCTCTCTATCCTGGTCAAGGTCCTGGGCATTACCTATATCTGCGAATTCAGCGCCGGTATCTGCAAGGACGCGGGCTTTGCCGCCGTGTCCGACCAGATCGAGATATTGGGGAAGCTTGCGGTGATTTTTGCGGGACTTCCGGTGCTCTTTGCGGTGATCGAGCAGGTGCAGGGACTGGCCTGAGAGCCATGGTTCGGGAGGGAGTTTTATGAATCTGGAAGATATCTGGGCGGACTATGGTCTGGATGGGCTGCAGGAGGGGATGGACAGGTTGTTTCCGCAGTATGACCTCTCACTGTCCGCGCTTTTGGAGAGGCTCCTGCAGGGTGACGTCATCGGGGCGCTGACGGATTTTTTTAAGGCTGGTCTTGCGGATATGGCAGGCTCCACCGTCGGCCTGAAAAATATATTTGTGTGGCTTCTGGTGCTGGGAGTGGTCTCCGCGCTGATGAGTCATTTTGTGGAGGTATTTGACAAGCATCAGGTGGCGGATCTGAGCTTTTACTTTATGTATCTGCTCATGACGGCAATTTTATTGAAGTGTTTTGCCCAGGCCGCCGTCACCGCTGTGGAGGCATTGGAAAATATTGTGTTGTTCATCCGGCTTTTGATGCCCACCTATCTGCTGGCGGTGGGAGTGGCCACGGGAAGTATCACGGCGGGCGGATATTATGAACTGCTTTTGCTTTTGATCTACGGGGTGGAGCAGATTCTGCTTGGGATTGTGGTGCCGCTTATCTACTGCTATTGTCTGCTGGCAGTGATAAACGGTATCTGGATCGAGGAGAAGTTGACCCTGTTCATCGAATTTATCGAGAAGATGGTGGGATGGATTCTTAAGGCTGCAGTGGGCGTGGTGACCGGCGTGAGTATCTTTCAGTCGGTGTTGTCCCCGGTGCTGGATTCCGTCAAAAAGGGGGCCTTGCAGAAGGCGGTTTCCGCCATACCGGGCATCGGCAATACCGCGGACGGCGTGGTGGAGCTGGTGATGGGATCGGCGGTGGTCATCAAGAACAGCGTGGGCCTGGTATTGCTGTTGCTGCTGATCCTTCTGTGCGCTTCGCCTCTTTTTAAGATTTTCTGTATGGCCGTGCTCTTAAAGGGAGCCGCGGCCTTCATGGGCATTGTCAGCGACAAACGCATCACTGCCTGCGCCAACCGGACCGGGGATGCGGGCCTGATGCTTTTTAAGGTTACGGGCACGGCGATGATGCTTTTTCTCATCACCATCGCCATCGTGGCCACCACTACCAACAGGGGGTTTTAGCCATGCATTCTTTTCTGATGAATACCATTTGCAGGACAGGTATCTTTATTATCTGTGCGCAGGTGCTGGTACATCTGCGCCCCAAGGGTTCTTATGAAAAGTATTTGAAAATGCTGATGAGCGCCATGATCCTGATGCAGCTCTTCCTGCCTGTAAGCACACTTTTTACGGGGGAGGGAGAGCGGAGTCTGGCGGCCCGCGTGGCATGGTTTGAGGAGCAGCTTGAGCAGAGCAGGGAACAGATAGAACGAAACCATGCCGAGGGGGAGAGCATACTGGAGCAGATGACTTTGGAGGAGGTGCAGAACAGGGTGGCGGAGAACGCAGCGGCAAGAGAGCAGGAAACCGCAGCGGCAGCAGGAGAGCTGGAGAACGCTGCGGAAGAAGGGCCGGAAGGTGAATTGCCGGAGCCGTCGCCGATACAGATCGCACCCGTGGACAAGATAGAGATCGGGGAGAGGAGGGATGCCGGATGATGCCGGAGGAGAATAGCAGGAGTCTGCGTGATATGTGGAAAAAATGGTTTCGCAGAGATAATCTGGTCGTGCTGGTGTTAGCAGGGATCCTTTTGTTTGTCATCGCACTGCCCACGAAGGAGGACGGGGAGGAGGATTCTCTTCCGCTTTTGAATATCAGTGACAGTTTGCGGGGAGAGGACGGTCCGGCCGCAGAGTCTCTGGAGGTGTCAGGGAAGAGTGTGGAGAAATCGGAGGTCCCGGAGGATTATGCCGCTGTGCAGGAGGAGAAGCTGGCTTCACGTCTCTCTGCCATGGAGGGGGTGGGAAAAGTGGAGGTGATGCTCACCTTTGAGTCCTCTGAAGAGCTGGTGGTGGAGAAGGACGCTCCCACGGTCCGCTCCAACACCATTGAGAAGGACAGTGAGGGGGGAAACCGCACGGTGACGCAGTTTGAGATGGGTGACAGCACTGTCTACAGGAGCGGTTCCGGAGGGCAGAGTGAGCCCTATGTGGTGAAGACCTTAAATCCCAGGGTGGAGGGAGTTCTGGTGGTGGCGGAGGGCGCCGGGGACGGCACGGTGGCCCGCAATATCACGGAGATCGCCCAGGCGCTCTTTGGCGTGGAGGCACATCGGGTGAAAGTGGTGTCCATGGGCGGGGACAGGAAAACACAAAGTAATATATCCGCATCAGGGCTCATACAATGAAATGGAAAAGGACTTTCCATAAATAAAAAAAGAGGGAGAGCACTGTGAAAAACTTAGTCAAAAAAAATCAGCTAATGATTACCGCACTCGCTGTCATGATCGCCATCGCTGGTTATCTGCAGTTTGCGGGGACCAATCTGGAAGAGGAATATCTGACGGTGGATGACGGGGATGTGGTAAACGCTGTGGATTCATCCGGGGTTATCACGGAGAATTATACTGCCGGCAGTCTGAAAAACGATGTGGAGCTGGACGGTCTGCTGGATCTGTCGGAGGAGGATCTGCTGTCTGCGGGTCTCACGGAGATCGAGAGCCTGGATACTGACGTGGATGTCCTCATGGAGGATTATCTGGAGGACGGAATGCAGGTGGCAGAAGTCACTCCCGAGGAGGGCGAGATTCCCGGAGAGGCTGTGCTCACTTCTTCCACAGCCGGCTTGACGGTTCTGTCCGATGCCAAACTTCTGAAGGAGCAGACAAGAGCTAAAAATAAAGAAACACTGATGCAGATCATCGGAAGCGAGGGGCTCACCGACGAACAGAAGCAGGACGCCGTGGACAGCATGGTGGAGATGACCGTTATCGCGGAGAAGGAATCCGCCGCTGAGATATTGCTGGAGGCCAAGGGATTTTCCGGCGTGGTGGTGAGCATTGCCGACGAAATGGTGGATGTGGTGGTGAACTCTGCGGAGCTCTCCGATGTGCAACGGGCACAGATTGAAGATATCGTGAAGCGCAAAACAGGTATCTCTGCGGAAAATATTGTAATCAGCACTGTCGTAGAATAGTTTTTTGTGGTATGCTGAATATACATAGTGCCTGAAAGGAATGAGATACCATGAAGAGAGTATTTTTGATCGTGCTTGACAGTTTTGGGATCGGAGCCATGGAGGATGCGGCTGATTACGGAGATATCGGTGTGGACACACTCTACAGTGTCTCCGGGAGTCCGTATTTTCACATGCCGAATATGCAGAAGATGGGGCTTTTCCAGATAGAGGGCGCAAGGGTGGCAGCGGGGACAAAAGACGCGGGACCAATGGACCGGATGCCTCACACTGCCACCGTCGCCCGTATGCGGGAGGCCTCTAAGGGGAAAGATACCACCATCGGACATTGGGAGATCGCGGGGATTTATTCCGGCAGTCCGCTGCCCACCTATCCTGACGGTTTCCCGGAGGAAGTGCTGGCGCCCTTTATGGAACAGACGGGGCGCGGCGTTTTGTGCAACAGGCCTTACTCGGGAACCAAGGTGATTGCCGATTACGGCGAGGAGCATCTGCGCACGGGGGATCTGATCGTCTACACCTCCGCGGACAGCGTTTTCCAGATTGCTGCCCACGAGGAACTGATCCCTCCCGAAAAGCTTTATGAATACTGCCGCATTGCCCGTAGGATTCTGACGGGCAGGCACGGTGTGGGGCGCGTCATCGCACGCCCTTTTGTGGGTGAGAAAGGACAGTTTACCCGCACGTCTCACCGGCATGATTTTTCCATGGAGCCCCCCGGAGTCACCATGCTGGATCAGTTACAGCAGGCGGGCAGGGATGTGATCGCCGTGGGCAAGATTAAGGATATCTTTGCGGGAAAGGGAATCACCGAGGCGGTATACACCTCCGGCAATGCGGAGGGCATTCAGCGGACGCTGGAATATCTGGACAGGGATTTTGAAGGCCTGTGTTTTATTAATCTGGTGGACTATGACATGCTCTACGGGCATCGCCGGGATGTGGACGGCTATGCGAAGGCGCTGACGGCGTTTGACGAAAGCCTTCCGGAAATGCTGGCAAAAATGAGACCGGAGGATGTGCTGATGATCACTGCGGATCACGGCTGCGATCCGGCTTACACCGCCACCACGGACCATACCAGAGAACACACCCCCTTTGTCATGTACGGGGCCGGTATTTTGCCCCGGAATCTGGGCACGAGAAAAACATTTGCCGATATAGGGGCTACTGTGTTACAATATTTTGGAATTACGCCGGAATTTGCCGGCGAGAGTATGCTGTGATATGCAATCAGGAGGATATTGTTTTGGGTAACTATACAGAAGAAATTAACCGCCGGCGCACTTTTGCCATCATTTCCCACCCCGATGCGGGCAAGACTACCCTCACCGAGAAATTTCTGCTCTACGGCGGAGCCATCAATCTGGCGGGCAGCGTAAAGGGGAAGGCCACTGCGCGGCATGCGGTCTCCGACTGGATGGAGATTGAGAAGGAGAGAGGTATTTCCGTCACCTCCTCCGTGCTGCAGTTT
>CANCYO010000011.1 GCA_947382415.1 uncultured Lachnospiraceae bacterium
GGGAACGGCAAAATTTTTTACACTTCTTTTACTTCTTTATCTCACATGAGCAAATGCGCACGGATGCGCATTTCAGGTTCTGCAGTGCATGGATGCACTTCAGAACCGACCCGAAGCCGGCAGCATTGTGTAGCCGCACTATTAGAAAACACCCAACCGTACCCCGGTTGCAAACCTGTTCCGCTACCTCCTGCCCCGATATGGAGGAACAACTATAGCAATAATAATGTTTTGAGACTGGATAATTACGATTTTGGTTTTCGGGCTGAAAAAAACAGTGGTAGAAACTGTCAAAAGGGAGTACAATAGGTATCATATAATTGGGTATATTTGTGCAGGAAAGGATTGACCGGATGGAATCAAGGGAAATGTTGTTGTCAAAGCTGCTGGATGGAGTCAGATACGAATGTGTGCAGGGAAGGGTGGACCGTGCCGTGGGCGCAGTGGTCTATGACTCCCGAAAAGTGGAGCGGGGATGTCTGTTTATCTGTATTCAGGGGGCGAACTTTGACGGACATGATTTTGCATATGAGGCGGCGGGACAGGGAGCTGCGGCGCTTCTCGTCTCTGAGGATGTGGCCGGGCTTGAGGATTTGGACGTGACGGTGATCCGTGTGGAGGACACGCGCTATGCCATGGCGTTCGTCTCTGCGGCATGGTTTGGCCATCCCGCAGAGAAACTTAAGACCATCGGCATCACCGGTACCAAGGGGAAGACCACATCCACTTATCTGGTGAAATCCATATTGGAGCATGCGGGTTATCGGGTGGGGCTCATCGGAACCATTGAGATTATTATAGGGGATAAGCATATTCACGCGAACAATACCACGCCGGAGTCTTATCTGCTTCAGGAATACTTTGCCGAGATGGCGGAGGCGGGCCTGGACGCGGTGGTGATGGAGGTTTCCTCACAGGCGCTGATGCTGCACCGCACACAGGGCTTTGTCTTTGACTATGGAATATTCACCAATCTGGAGCCGGATCATATCGGCCCCAATGAGCATAAGGATTTTGAGGATTATCTGCATTGCAAATCTCTGTTGTTTGGGCAGTGTCTGGTGGGGATCGGAAACGGGGACGATGTGCATTTTGACCGGATCATGGAGGGACACACCTGCAGTCTGGAGAGCTTCGGCATGGGAGAGAATTGTTCTATCCGGGCGGAGGGACTGCATCTGGTTCACAAGCCCGGGGAGCTGGGAGTGGCATTTCATGTGTCTTTTGCGGATGGTGAGGGGTATGATGTGGAGGTGCCTGCTCCGGGGCGTTTCAGTGTGTATAATGCCCTGACGGCTATCGCAATCTGCAGACATTTCCGGGTGGACGCGGAGGATATCAAAAAGGCGCTTCTGGCCGCCCATGTGAAGGGACGGATTGAGATGGTAAAGGTGAGCGAAGAGTTTACGCTTTTGATTGATTATGCCCATAACGCCATGGCGCTGGAGAGCCTGCTTACGACGCTTCGGGAGTACCGGCCCCATCGGCTGGTGTGCCTGTTTGGCTGCGGAGGAAACCGGGCCAGATCAAGACGTTTCGAGATGGGTGAGGTCAGCGGGCGGCTGGCGGATCTGACGGTCATTACTTCAGATAATCCCCGTTTCGAGGAGCCGCAGGATATTATTGAGGATATCAAGACAGGTATTGCCAAAACGGATGGCAAATATGTGGAGATCTGTGACCGCAGGGAGGCCATACGTTATGTCATCGCCCATGGAGAGCCCGGGGATATCGTGGTTCTGGCGGGCAAGGGGCATGAAGATTATCAGGAGATAAAGGGTGTGAAATATCCCATGGACGAGAGAGATATCATCCGTGATATTCTGGAGCAGCAGGCAAAACAGTAAGCGATAAACGTAAGAAGAAAAGCGGCAGGAAGAATAAGAGTAAGAAGAACAATAGTAAGAGGAACGACAGTGCGGGAACAGTATGCGGATATTATAGTAGATATTTCCCAGGAAAAATTGGATAAACCGTTTCAGTACCGGGTACCTCCTGCGCTGCGGGACCGGCTGGAACCGGGGATGTGTGTGGAGGTTCCCTTCGGAAACGGGAACAGGCGTTTAAAGGGTTATGTGCTGGCGGTGGGGGAGGAGTGCAAATTTGATCCGGCCCGCACCAAGGAGCTGTTTGGGATCGCAAGAAAGGATGCGGATGTCACGGACAGGATGGTGGCGCTGGCGGCGTGGATCCGGCTAAATTACGGTTCCACTATGATACAGGCACTAAAGACGGTGCTTCCTGCCAGAAAGACCGTGAAGAAGCAGGAGAGACGTTTTGTGGAGGTGCTGATGAACAGAGAGGAGCTCCGCTCTCTGCTTGGAGAATGCCTGCGGAAGAAGCAGCAGGCAAAAGTCCGGCTGCTTACGGCCCTTTTGGAGCAGTGGGAGGATGAAGCAGGGGCGATACCCTATGAGTGGATCACGGGTAAATTAAATGTGGCTTCAGGTACTGTCAACAGTCTGGTGAGAGAGGGAGCCATCCGGATTGTGACCACCGAACAGTTTCGCAATCCGGTGAGGCTTTCGGAGGAGACGGGAGGCGGAAAGCGGCAGCTAAGCCCTAATCAGAGGCATATTGTGGATTCGGTGCTGGAGGACTTTGACAGAGGACAGCCGGGAACTTATCTGATACACGGCATCACCGGCAGCGGCAAGACAGAGGTCTATATGGAGCTGGTGGCGGAGGTGTTGAAAAGAGGCAGACAGGCCATTGTGCTCATTCCGGAGATTGCGTTAACTTATCAGACCCTGCTGAGATTCTACAGGCGTTTCGGCGACAGAGTCAGCGTCATGAATTCAACGCTGTCCGCCGGGGAAAAATATGATCAGTGTGAGCGGGCGAAGCGGGGAGAGATCGATGTGATCATCGGGCCCAGATCCGCGCTGTTCACGCCGTTTCCAAATATTGGGCTTATTGTTATGGACGAGGAGCATGAGGGGAGCTATAAGAGTGAGAGCACACCCAAGTACCATGCCAGGGAGACTGCCATGGAGGTGGCAAGACTCCATGGCGCCAGTGTGGTGTTGGGATCGGCAACGCCCTCGCTGGAGTCCTATTATCGGGCAAAGCGGGGAGAATACAGGCTTTTTACGCTTCAGGAACGCCTGACGGGAGGAAGCCTTCCCACGGTTTATACTGTGGATCTGCGGGAAGAATTAAAGAGTGGAAACCGTTCCATATTCAGTTTGAAGCTGCAGGAGCTTTTGGCTGACAGACGGGATAAGGGGCAGCAGAGTATGTTGTTTTTAAACCGCAGAGGTTATGCCGGATTTGTGTCCTGCCGGGCCTGCGGAGAGGTGATGAAATGTCCCCACTGTGACGTGTCTCTTTCGGAGCACAGGGACGGACGGCTGGTCTGCCATTACTGCGGTTACAGTCAACCCAAACCGAAGCTCTGTCCGAAATGCGGTTCCAGATATATTCTGGGATTTCGGGCGGGAACCCAGCAGATTGAGGAGAAGCTGCAGGAATTGATGCCCGGGGTGCGGACGCTGCGTATGGACGGAGACACCACGAAGACGAAGGACAGTTATGAGAAGATTCTATCGGCTTTTGCCAACGAGGAGGCGGATGTGCTGATCGGTACGCAGATGATCGTGAAGGGGCATGATTTTCCCAAGGTCACGCTGGTGGGTATTCTGGCGGCTGATCTGTCTTTGAGTGCGGCGGATTACCGGGCCGGGGAGAGGACCTTTCAGCTCCTGACTCAGGCGGTTGGCCGGGCCGGCAGAGGAGCCTTTGCCGGGGAGGCCGTGATCCAGACCTATCAGCCGGAGCATTATGCCGTGACCCGGGCGGCGGCACAGGATTATGAGGGATTTTATCAGGAGGAGATTCTGTACCGGGAAATGGGCGGTTATCCCCCTGTGGCACATATGCTGGCGGTACAGATTTTTGCCGGGGAGGAGACTGCGGGAGCGGAGCTTGCCGGAAAGCTTGCGGATGCGGTGCGGGGAACGGGTATGACCGTGCTGGGGCCTGCGGCGGCGTCCATCGGCAGGATCAACGATATCTACCGCTTTGTATTTTATGTGAAGCATGAGAATTACAGAGAGCTGGTACAGGTCAAGGACCGGCTGGAGGAGCTGCTTTTGAATCTGCAGACCGGGAGCGCACAGGTGCAGTTTGATTTTGACCCCATGCATTGTCTGTAACCGTATCAGGTAAAACAATAAAGATAAATATAGAAATCATAACAGAACCGGGACCCAGGCTCCCGGGAGGAGGAAGAAGATGGCCATCAGGAATATCCGTGAATACGGGGATGAGGTACTGACCAAAAAGTGCAAGGAAGTGACGGAGATGACACCCCGCACAAAAGAATTGATCGAGGACATGCTGGAGACAATGTATGAGGCTAACGGAGTGGGACTTGCGGCCCCTCAGGTTGGTATCCTGAAGCGCATTGTAGTCATCGACGTGACGGGGGAAGACCCCTATATTATGATCAATCCCCGCATAGTGGAGAGCAGCGGGGAGCAGACCGGTTCGGAAGGGTGTCTGAGCCTTCCCGGCAAGAGCGGTGTGGTCACAAGGCCAAATTATGTGAAGGCCGTGGCCCTGGATGTGAATATGAAGCCCTATGAGGTGGAGGGAACGGAACTTCTGGCCCGCGCCATCTGCCATGAGCTGGATCATCTGGAAGGGCATATGTATGTGGAGAAGGTGGAGGGCGAACTGCAGGATGTAACGGCAGAGGATCTGGAAGATTAGAACAGGAGACAGGAGGCGCGGCAGATGAAAATTGTGTTTATGGGAACCCCGGATTTTGCAGTGGGGGCTATGGAGGCCTTGCTGGAAGCGGGACATGAGATTACATTGGCTGTGACCCAGCCGGATAAGGCGAAGGGACGCAGCGGACAGCTTCAGCCGCCGCCGGTGAAGGAGTGCGCCTTAAAGCATCAGATTCCGGTGCTTCAGCCGCGGCGGATCAGGACGCCTGAGGCTGTGGCGGAGCTTGGGAAATATGAGGCGGACGTGTATATTGTGGCGGCCTTTGGACAGATTCTTTCTCAGGAGATATTGGATATGCCAAAGTATGGCTGTCTGAATATTCATGCATCCCTTCTTCCCAGGTACAGGGGAGCGTCTCCCATACAGCATGTGATCATTGACGGGGAGCAGGAGACCGGAATTACCATCATGCAGATGGATGCGGGCATCGACACAGGGGATATGCTCTATAAAAAGAAGATTCCCATAGAGGATACGGATACCTATGAGAGTCTGCATGACAAACTGGCAGTTCTGGGTGGGGAGGCAATAACGGAGGCGCTGGCGCTGCTGGAGGCAGGGAAGCTGGTGCCCGAGAAGCAGGATGATGCGGAAAGCTCTCATGCGCCTTTGATTGAGAAGCGGATGGGACGTCTGGATTTCTCCAGGAGCGTAGTAGAACTGGACCGCCTGATACGCGGAGTGACGCCATGGCCCAGCGCCTATACTTCGTATCATGGCAGACAATTAAAAATATGGAGGGCAGTGCCGGTGGAAACTGACGGGGCAGGAACGGAGATGCCGCAGAGTACGCCGGGGACTGTTTTGAGCACAGATAAGGATTCGCTGTTAATATCCTGCGGACAGGGTGCGCTGCGTGTGCTGGAGCTGCAGATGGAAGGGAAAAAGCGCATGAGCGCCCGGGATTTTCTGCTGGGTGTCAGGCTGGAACCGGGCGAGGTGCTGGGCTAGAGCTTAGGAGGTGTGAGAATGTTTTTTGGATATGGTCTGTATTTTGATCCGACCTATTGGCTGGTGCTGCTTGGCATGGTGATCTGTCTGGCGGCCAGCGCGCTGGTGAATTCCACGATGAATAAATACAAGAGAGTGCCTGCTTCCACCGGGATAAACGGCGCGGAGGCGGCCAGACGGATATTGAATAACGAAGGACTTTATCAGGTGCAGATAGAGTGCCTGCAGGCGGCGCAGGGCGATCATTACGATCCCAGAAGCGATACGGTCCGTCTGTCTTATGATGTGTATCACGGAGCTTCCGTTACGGCGGTGGCCGTGGCGGCACATGAGTGCGGTCATGCGATCCAGCATGCAAAAGCCTATGCGCCTCTGAATCTCCGTTCAGCCATGGTGCCGGTGGTAAATATCGCCAGCAATCTGGGACTGCCGTTGATTTTGCTTGGTATGCTTCTCTCCTGGAATCAGGTGCTGATCCGGATCGGCATCTGGGCATTCGTGCTGGCGGTGCTGTTTCAGCTTGTGACGCTTCCGGTGGAGTTTAACGCATCCCGAAGAGCTGTGGCAAAGGTTTCGCAGTATGGACTGCTCTCGGAGCAGGAAAATGCCGGCTGCCGCAAGGTTCTCACGGCGGCGGCCCTGACTTATGTGGCAGCGGCAGCAGCGGCCATTTTACAGCTTTTGAGACTGCTGCTTTTGTTTGGCGGCGGGAGACGCAGGGATGACTGAGCCTGACGGATCGGCATCTGTGCGGGCATAATGAAGATTTGATGGAAAGGTACGGGAGACGTGGCGGAAAATACCAGAGAGATAGCGTTAGATACACTGCTCACATTAGAGCGCGGCGGGGAACTGTCCCATCGGCTGATTCGGGCGGTGCTGGATAAATATGATTATCTGGAGGAGCGGGATAAGGCTTTTATCAAGCGTCTGACAGAAGGAACCATCGAGAGGCAGACAGAGCTGGACTTTTATCTGGATGCCTCCTCCAGCGTTCCCGTGCGCAGGATGAAGCCTTTGATACGCTGCCTGATGCGCATGAGCGTCTATCAGCTTCTCTATATGGACAATGTGCCGGACAGCGCGGTGTGCAACGAGGCCTGCAAGCTGGCTCAGAAGCGGAAATTCGGCAGCTTAAAGGGTTTTGTAAACGGCGTACTCAGAAGCATTGCCAGACAGAAGGGGAACCTCCCCATGCCGGATCGGGCGAAGGCTCCACTGGACTATCTGTCTGTGAAATACTCTATGCCGCTCTGGATCGTGCAGCTCTGGACGGATGCCTATGGCATGGAGCGCACGGAGGGGATATTACAGGGATTGTTGGCCATTCACCCGGTGTCCCTGCGCTTTTCAGAATGTATGTCCAAAGAACAGCAAAGGCAGCTCCTCATGGAGATGGAACAGGGCGGCGCGGTTCTGCGCCAAAGCTCTCTGCACTCAGGCGTCTATCTGGTGGAAAATACAGAGAACATCGCAGAACTGCCCGGCTTTGCGGAAGGGAAATTTGTGGTGCAGGATGCAAGCTCCGCCATGGCAGTGGAAGCTGCGGGGATAAGGCCGGGAGATTTTGTGCTGGATATCTGTGCCGCGCCCGGAGGGAAAAGTATACTTGCGGCGGAGAAGACGGGGAAAAGCGGCCGGGTGCTGGCCAGGGATGTTTCCGCCAAAAAGGCGGAGATGATCTCGGAGAATACAGCGCGTATGGGTCTTACAAATGTGGAGGTGGAGGTCTATGACGCCACACAGCCGGACGAGGACCTGCGGGGCAGGGCGGATGTGGTTCTGGCGGATGTTCCCTGTTCGGGGCTTGGCGTCATGGGAAAGAAAAGGGATATCAAGTATCGCGTGACTCCGGAAAAGCTTCTGGCGCTGGAGGAGCTGCAGCGCAGCATTATCAGGAACTGCTGGCAGTATGTCAGGCCCGGCGGAGCGCTGCTGTACAGTACCTGTACCATCAATTCCGGGGAGAATGAAACTATGGTACGATGGATCATGGAAAATTTTCCGTTTACATTGGAGGAGGAGCGGCAGTTTTTGCCGGGGGAGGATGAGACGGATGGCTTTTATTATGCCAGACTGCGGAGAGCAGGGTGACAGAGCAGATATCAAGTCCCTGTCATTGGATGAACTGTCGGAGGAACTTGCAGCCTGCGGGGAGAAGGCCTTTCGGGCCAGACAGATGTACGAGTGGATGCATGTGAAGCTTGCCGGAAGCTTTGCAGAGATGACGAATCTCTCGAAAGAGCTGCGGGAGCGGTGCGCCGGGCGCTACCGGTATACGGCGCTGGAGGCCTTGCGGGTACAGGAGTCAGCCATAGACGGGACTAAAAAATTTTTGTTTGCGTTATATGACGGCAATCTGGTGGAGAGTGTGTGGATGCGCTATAAGCACGGAAATTCCGTGTGTATCTCCTCACAGGTGGGATGCCGCATGGGCTGCCGGTTCTGTGCCTCCACGCTGGACGGGCTGGAGCGAAACCTCCTTCCGTCGGAGATGCTGGATCAGATTTACGCTATCACAAGGCTTACGGGGGAGCGGGTGTCCAATGTGGTTGTGATGGGAACCGGCGAACCCCTTGATAATTACGAAAATCTTCTGAGATTTATACGGATGCTCACGGATGAAAACGGACTGCATATCAGCCAGCGCAATGTCACGGTATCTACCTGTGGCATCGTCCCCAACATGCGAAGACTGGCGGAGGAGAGACTGCAGATTACCCTGGCGTTATCCCTTCATGCGGTGACGGATGAGAAGAGACGGGAACTCATGCCCATAGCCAACCGTTATTCTATTCAGGAGCTCATGGAAGCCTGCCGCTATTATTTCGAGAAGACGGGAAGAAGGATCACTTTTGAGTATTCTCTGGTGGGAGGAGTAAACGACACGGATCAGGACGCGGCGGGGCTTGCGGCGCTTGCCGCGCCCCTTGGCTGTCATGTGAATCTGATTCCGGTAAATCCCATAAAAGAGCGGGATTTTGTGCAGTCTGAGGCCGCCAGGATCACAGCTTTTAAAAATAAGCTTGAAAAAAAACAGATAAATGTTACTATAAGAAGGGAAATGGGACGGGATATTGACGGCGCGTGCGGACAGCTTCGGCGTAAGGAGCTGACTCAGGAGAGGGCCGCAGGCTCGCCCATTCGGGAGGAATAGACGTGCTCAAGACATTTTCCATCACCGATATTGGCAGAAAGAGAAAAGTAAATCAGGATTATGTATATACCTCAGAAACGTCTGTGGGCAGTCTGCCAAACCTGTTTATCGTGGCGGATGGCATGGGGGGACATAATGCGGGAGATTATGCCTCCAAGCTGACGGTGGAGACCATGATCTCGGAGATAGAAGCCTCCTTCGAGAAAAACCCGGTGAAGATCTTTGGGAAGGCCATCTCGGCGGCAAATGAGCTTATCCGCAGGAAGGCGTCCCAGATGCCCGACATGGACGGCATGGGAACCACTGTGGTGGCAGCTACCTGCTTCGGGAAATATCTTCAGGTGGCAAATGTGGGAGACAGCCGTCTCTATGTGGTAGGAAGCAGGATACGCCAGATAACCAGAGATCATTCGCTGGTAGAGGAAATGGTGCGTATGGGGACGATTTCACCTGCGGAGGCCAGAAACCATCCTGACAAGAATATCATCACCAGAGCGGTAGGAGCCAGCGAGTCGGTGGAAGCGGACTATTTTACGGTGGAGCTTGAGGAGGGCGATCTGGTGCTGTTGTGTACCGACGGCCTGACCAATATGCTGGAGGATGAGGAGATCCGCATGATCCTCGGCGGAGCGAGAGACATTGTGGAGAAAGCCGAGGCGCTTGTGGCGGCAGCCAATGAAAACGGCGGCAAGGACAATATCTCGGTGGTATTGATCCAGCAGGATGTAAAATAGACGTAAATCTGAGAAAAGGAAAGCGGTATGATTAAAATAGGTATGATGATCGGTGAACGATATGAGATACTTGAAAAGATCGGCACCGGAGGTATGTCGGATGTGTATAAGGCGAAGTGCCACAAGCTGAATCGCTTTGTGGCGGTGAAGGTGCTCAAGCAGGAGTTTTCCGAGAATGCAAACTTTGTGTCAAAGTTTCAGACGGAGGCTCAGGCGGCTGCCGGTCTTGCACATCCCAATATTGTAAATGTTTATGACGTGGGTGAGGAAAACGGGATTCATTATATCGTGATGGAGCTTGTGGAGGGAATCACTCTCAAAAAGTATATCGAGAAAAAGGCCAGACTCTCCTACAAGGAAGCCGTAAGTATCGCCATTCAGGTGAGCATGGGCATTGAGGCCGCCCACAATAATCATATCATTCACAGAGATATCAAACCTCAGAATATCATTATATCCAAGGACGGCAAGGTGAAGGTGACGGATTTCGGCATCGCCAAGGCTGCCACCAGCAACACCATCACGTCCAATGTCATGGGTTCTGTTCATTATACTTCTCCGGAGCAGGCCAGAGGCGGCTACAGTGATGAGAAGAGCGATATTTATTCTCTGGGCGTGACCATGTTCGAGATGCTCACGGGACGAGTGCCCTTCAACGGGGAGACCACGGTGGCTATCGCCATCAAGCATATTCAGGAGGAGATGCCGTCTCCCAAGGAGTATGTACCGGAGATTCCGGCCAGCGTGGAGAGCATTGTGCTCAAATGCTGTCAGAAGTCCCCCGACAGGCGTTACCAGAGTATGGGTGAGCTGATCGCGGATCTGAAACAGTCTCTGATGAACCCGGATGAGAATTTTGTCGTATTTACCGATCCGGATATGGAGGGCGGAACCCGGGCTATCAGCGAAGGGGATATGGAGCAGATCAAAAACCGTTCTGTCTACAATGAAGAGTATGTGCCCAGAGAGGACTCTATGCGTCTGCTCTCGGATACGGAGGCTATGTATGAGGGCGGGGAGGAGTACGGCGACGAGGAGGATTATGATTATGATCCCAAGATGGAGCGAATTACCACCATTCTGGCGGTAGTGGCCGGTATCATCATTATCGTCATCATTATCATCCTGGCTGTCAAGCTGTTTGAAAATAATAACCTCCCGGGCAATGAGGGGCCTATTATCGGAGAGGAGAGCAGCGGCGAGTCAGATACCGTGGAAATGCCCAATGTAAAGGGAATGAATCTGGAGGATGCAAAAAATACGCTGAATTCCCTGGGAATCCTTCCGGAGGTGGAATATCAGGAGTCCGATACCATCGATGAGGGGCTGGTGATCAGCACCAGCATAAATGTCGGAGAGGCGGTGGAGAAAGGCAGCACGGTCACCCTCTACGTCAGCGCCGGGAGTCAGGGCGTCGAGGTCTGGGAGGTAACCGGTTATACTCTGGAGGAAGCCACCAATCGGCTCACCGGGCTTGGATTCCTGGTGAATAAGGCCGAGGCCTATTCCGATACGATTGAGAAAGGGCTTATCATCACACAGTCTCCCGCAGGAGGTACCAAAGCGCCAAAGGGCAGTGTGATCACAGTGACGGTGAGCCTTGGAAAAGAGCAGAAAAAGATCCGTATGCCAAATCTTATCGGGCTGACCGAGGAAGACGGCACCTTTGAGGCCATAGAGCTGGGGCTGGCGATCGGCAGCGTGAGTTATGTATACAGCTCTGAAGTGGCAGAGGGGTATATCTGCTATCAGAGCTACTCCCACGGGACGTATGTGGATGAGGGAACCGCTGTTGATATCAAGGTGAGCATGGGAGCGGAGCAGGCCACTTACAGATGTAATACCAATATTGAAGCGCCCACAACTGCTGAGGCTCCGGATTATGTCGCCGGCACTGAGGTGAGTATCAAGCTGGTGACCGATGACGGAGAGGTGCTGCTGGATACCAGAACCTCAAGCTTCCCCAGAGCTGCAAATTATTACGGGCTGAGCTCCCCGGGCGGTACGATCACTATGACCTACAAAGTCACCACGGCGGGAACCACTACCACGGATCCCGTTACGGGAGAAATCGTGAATGTGCCGGGTACTACGGATGAGAAGAGCTTTACCCGGAGAATCGAATTTGTGCAGGAATAAAGTATGAGGGGAAAGATTATCAGAGGAATCGCCGGTTTCTATTATGTCCATGCGGAAGGAGGAGAAGGAACCGGCAGAGTATACGAGTGTAAGGCCAAGGGAGTCTTCCGAAAAGACCGCAAAAAGCCGTTGGTGGGAGACGATGTGGAGCTTACTGTGCTGGACGAGGAGAAGGCGCTTGGCAATATCATCGGAATACTCCCCAGACACAGCGAACTTATCCGTCCTGCGGTGGCCAATGTGGATCAGGCCATGGTGATTTTCTCCATCGTAAAACCGCAGCCTAATTTTAATCTTCTGGACAGATTCCTGATCATGATGGAACAGCAGGGACTGCCTGTAATCATCTGCTTCAACAAACTGGATATGGATGGGGACGGGAGCGGTGAGCGCTACCGCCGGATCTACGAGCAATGCGGCTATCGCACTTTTTTGGTCAGCGCCAGCCTGAATCAGGGAGTGGACGAACTGCGCTCGGAACTTTTGGGGAAAACCACCACGGTGGCTGGCCCCAGCGGTGTGGGCAAGTCCTCGCTGGTGAACAGACTGCAGGACAGACTGCAGATGCAGACCGGCGCCATCAGTGAGAAGATCGAGCGGGGCAGACACACCACCCGCCATGCGGAGCTCATCGCCATGGCGGAGGATACTTATATATTGGATACGCCGGGCTTCAGCTCATTGGGGCTCTTTGATCTGCGCAAAGAGGCGCTGGCGGATTTTTATCCGGAGTTTACGCAATGGGAAAGATTCTGCAAATTTTCCGGATGTTCCCATATGAGTGAGCCTGTGTGCGGCGTTCGGGATGCCGTGGAGAGCGGAGATGTTTCCCGGATGCGATATGAAAACTATCGCCTGTTGTATGAGGAGCTGCGGGAGCAGAAACGATATTGACCATACAGCCGGCGATCAAAGCGAGGAAGACATGTCGGATCAGAAGTATTTTCAAAGCGCATTGTCCGATTTTATCTTTGAGGCGGCAAGCGGCGGAGCAATTCGTCATCTGACGGATTTGGGATATACAGTCGGCGAGATCATGGAGCGATTGGCGGTACCTGCTTCGTATGAAAGGGTACAGAAAGCGGTCTGGCAGAGGCTGCTGGATACCGGAGTGCTGCTTATGGAGGAGCCGGGGAGTGATATGGGGCGGGAAACAGTCACTTATGTGAGGGATTATGACCGGTACGGGAAACCGAGTTTCCGGCGGGTAGTCATTCCCGCGGATCATTCTGCCGCAGAAAAAGGCATGATATGGCGCGAGTCATGCCTGGACGGCAACATAGATATCGCAGTTTTTTTAAAACAAAAATGCACGGAAAACGGTGAGGATGCTTCCTATGTTTCCTGTGATTTTGGATTGCGCTTATATGATGGTGCGGAGAGTCCGCTGCATCTTGATGTGATCCGGGAGGAAAAACACCGGGAGTACATTCAGGGACTGCCGTGGGAGAGAAAGCTGTGTTATCACCGGCTGGACAAGAGAATGCGGGAAATCATCGCAGCATTGTACAAAGGTGGGGAGTACCACGGGATTTGTTATTTTGGGAAGACGGGGGAGAAGGTACGAGTAAATCCCTGCAATCCTGACTGTTGACTGTTTGTGCCGCTTTTGCTGTTTATTAATTGCGATAAATCTTATAGTTCGAATTCTGTCAAACAGCCATCAAATTAAGTGATCTATAAATAATTTATTCTTGTAGTTTCTTTTGTGTCAGTTTCAAGTTTATCATTTCTGATTTTTCAAAAATTTACCCCAAAACGCTTCGATACAAAATTGACGGTTTAAAATGCAAAATTGCCATAAACAGATCGAAAAATATATGATACGATATTAAATATAATATATATATCATGATATCATGCATTTAGTGTACCCAGAATAGAAGATAGCAAAGAAAAATGAGCAGAGAATCCACGAAAGGAAATGAAACCATCTGATAAAGAAGGGAGCGATGCCTGTGAGAATTGCTGTCTGTGATGACAGCCGCCGGGACGCCTGCGCCATTCGCGATCTGCTGGAAGGGCAGGAGGTAAAGTTATTTGACAATGCCGAAAGCCTTCTTGCGGAAGTCAGGCAGGGCGGGATGCATTACGACCTGTACCTGTTAGATATATTTATGAAAAACTCCCTGAACGGACTGGAGCTGGCACAGGCACTCAGAGCAGTGGACGAGACAGCCGTTTTGTGTTTTGTGTCCACAAGCGATGATTTTTACAGAGAAGCATACGACCTGTACGCCGTCCAGTACCTGATCAAGCCTGTGGACAGGGAGGCAGTGCGGAAGCTGCTTGACAGAGTGGGGAAAGTGTTCCTGCGGGACGGGGAGAAAACCCTGCAGTATTCATGGAGGCGGGCACAGGGCGCTATCCCCTACGGGAAGATTTTATATATCAGCAGCCAGCAGCATGTTCTCTCTATCTGCTGCACGGACGGCAGGGTGCAGCAGAGCGTCGGGAAGCTGGACAATCTGGAGCGGCAGATCTGTGGCGATGCTTTTCTGCGCTGCCACCAGAGTTTTATTGTAAACATGTATCATGTCCGGGGACTTTCCGGCACGGAGCTTGTGCTTGCGGCAGACGGGCAGAAGGTTCCCGTGTCCAGACGTTATTATAAGAAAATCAGGGAGCGGTATCAGGAACTGTTGTTTGAGGGGGTGGAATGAGTATGACAATACTGAGGGATCTATCCGTGTTGTGGTCGTTGTTCCATATCCTGATTCTGTTTGTCCTGCTGTACCGCTCCCGCTATCCGAGGAAAAAGGCCTTTATCCTGACGGGGATGTTCATGGCGCCGTTAGTGGCGCTCAATGTGGCGGGGCTTGTACTGTATGGCACGGAGCTTATGGGGAAGGTGTTTCTTCTGACCTGTACGCTGCCGAGCTTTGTTTTCTTCTGGTTTATGTCCGAGGACAGGAAGGGGTAGTTTTTCTTTACTTTTGGTCTGGCGGATACGGTATCCTACTGGATCATCGTGGTAACGAACCTCGTGGATTTCTATTTTGGCGGAGAGAAATATATCCTCATGTTCATCGGGCGGCTTGTGTTGTTCCCGTTGATCGAGTGGGCGGCGGTACGGTTTTTGAGGAAGCCCTATCGGGAATTACAGGAGTCGGCGGCACGGGGATGGGGGATGTTTGCGGGCATGACGGCGTTGTATTATCTGCTGCTTGCGGTCATGGCAAATTACCCCGTGATCGTTACGAAGCGCCCGCAGGAGCTTTTGGCGTTCCTGTTTGTGATGGCGCTGATGCCCATGACTTATGCCACGATCCTTGCAGCGATGTACAGACAGCTTCTGTTCTTCCGCAAACAGCAGAGCGAGCGGATGCTGCTGGAGCAGAAGAATTCGCTGGAGGCACGGCTGGAGGATCAGCAGCGCATCCGAAAGATGAAACACGACATGAAGGGATATACCGCCACCCTTTCGGGGCTCCTTGCGGAAGGGAAGACGGAGGAGGCGCTGACCTACCTGAAAGGAGTGGAGGCGCAGACCGGCGCACCGTTAAATTTCTACTGTCCCAATCCATACATCAATGCGGTGTTCATTCACTTCTCAGGAAAATTTGAGGAAATGGGTGCGGTGTTCCACCATGACATTCAGATCGGGGAGGAAGAACTGCCCTACATGGAGCTGTGCCAGATTCTCTCAAACGGGCTGGAAAATGCCTGCGACGCCTTAAAGGAGCTGGAGAAAGGAAAAAGGGAGGCAGCTGTATTCATGAAGTATAACAGGGAATACCTGTTGATACGGATCAAGAACACCTGTCGGGACAGCCTGCGTGTGGAAAAGGGGACGCTTCCCTTAACGGACAAGGATGGCGACGGACACGGTTATGGCCTTGCCGCGGTACAGGAGACAGCGGAGAGGCTTTTGGGGGATATGTTCTGTTACACGAAGGACGGGATGTTTATTCTGGACGTTATGGTTGCCACCGCTGCCTTTCCGGATGGAAAGCGGCATGGATAAATTTGCGGATTCAGAAACTGTTAAGTAATTTTGATGCTTAACAGTTCCTGGTAAAAATACAGCAGATGGAGGTAAAATTATTATGAGAAAAGGAAGGGGCAGTCTATTACAGAGAATGCTTGCAGTGCTGCTTGCGGCGGTGCTGGTATTTAGCATGACGTCGGATGCGGCGTCGGTGACTGCACTGGCGAACGAGCCGGGCGGACAGTATGAGAGCACGGACGAGAGAGCCGGCGCCGCTGAAGAGGACGGCGAGGGGGAGATCGTGTCAGAATACTCGCAGGATGGCACAGAGCTGCCGGAAATCGCGGCGATGGAAAGAGCTGCCAATATGTTGCAGGTAGCGGCAACACATAAGCACCCCGTCTGTGGGGAGAGCTGCGGGCACAGTGACGCGCCACATACGGACGTGGAGTGGACAGCGCTGACGCAGGATAGCATAACCGCCGGGGAGGGAGGTTCTGATACAATTAACGGCGTGCCCTTCGATTACTATACTTTATCCGCTGGTAACTACTATCTGACCGGGAATATCACAATCGACAGGGTACTCAGAATCTCTGACAACGACGGCGAGGTGAATCTTTGCTTTAACGGGCACACGATTACCTCCACATTTAATAAGACAAATAATAATATTGGTTCACTGCTTGCGTATAGCAAACTCAATGTCTGTGATTGTGTGGGCGGCGGCGGATTGACAAACAGTGGGCAGTATGTGCTTATCTCCCGTGGAACAACCAGCTTATACGGCGGGAAGTTCTCCGGAGGGGACGCCGTTTACGTTTCCGGAGGCACATTTACGTTGGACGGCGCAGCATTGGAAGCGACAAGGGTTGCTGTCAATGTTCAGGCCTACAACAAAGCTATCATTAAGAGTGGCAGCGCGACTTCTTCAGGCAGCTTTACTTTGGAGATATACACAACAAAAACAACAGGTTTTACTATGAGCGGCGGTACCGTCACAAATACAAGATCCAGCGGCAGCGCATTGTGGTTTTCTTCTGATACAGTCGGTACCATTACGGGAGGAACGATTATCGCCCAGGGATCCTCTGGAAAAGGTGTAGCAATTTCCGGTGGTACTTCCGTTGCCTTATCGGGGAGTCCTGCGATCAGTGGCGGCGGGGGAGATATCAATGTCGGGAAAAACAGCAGAATCACGGTGAACGGCCTGACAGCCAAGTACGGCATAGTCTATGCTTCTCCTGGTAATATTACCGAGGCTGCCCCTGTCACTTTTACGGTTGTTGCCCCTGATGATTATTCCGAGTATTTTGAGGCGTCCGACGCGTTGGTAAAAAGTGGTCTCGCGCTCCGCAAGTCCGCCGCCAGTGGCGATGGCAATGAACAGACCGTGGAGATTTACAGACCGCACAAGATTACGCACTGTGCGGAGGTTCCGGCCACATGCACGGCTGACGGCACGGGCGAATATTGGAAATGCACGAATAAAGACTGCGGCAAACTGTTTTCTGACGCGGACGGCAATACGGAAATCACAGGCATTCCTGTAAAATCCGCATTGGGGCATAACAAAGAAGGAAGTGTCGCACATAAGGATGCGACATGCACGGAAGCGGGCGTAAAAGGCGGAAGCTACTGTACGCGATGCGATGACGGTAAATCGGAGGCGGAAACGGTGATTCCCGCAAACGGTCACGTTTCTGACAGCGGCACGGTGACAACCGCGCCTACCTGTACCTCAAAAGGGACAGAGACCTATACATGCACGGTTTGTAAAAAAGTTTTGAATACGAAAGAGCTTGGCGCGACAGGACATGATTATACCTGGAGCATTACAAAAACTCCCACCATGACCGCAGGGGGTACGGCGGCGGGCGTCTGCGAAAATGATAATTCGCATAAAGAGACAAAAACACTCCCCGCTTTGACAGATACAGCTTTTTGGACAGTGGGAGATAAAGTTGAGCCGACCAAAGACAAAGACGGCTCGCAGGCATATATTTCCGAGTATGGCACAGTCACGGTTACGCTTCCGTCCCATGGGAAAATAGTGGCGGCTGCAAAGCAGATCGTGGAGGAAGCGCTTGCGGGAATTACGGCGACAAACACCACGACAAAAGAGAGTGTTCAGAGCGCAATCGACGCGGCTCTTGACGAGGCGGTAAAAACGAATGAGGACCTTGCGGGCGTGACTGTGGCGGTGGGTGAGTTCACCAAGACGGAGGCGACGGAGAGCGCGGAGGGAAGTATCAGGGGAAGCGTCTCAATTTCCCGTGGGGAAGGCGCAGACAAAGCCACAGACAATGTGTCAATTGATAAGCCGATCGCACAGTTGCCAGTGAAACACAAACATGACGACGTGAGCTTCACCGCATGGACAAAGAAGGACAGCCTGCCCACAGATGCGGGGAATTATTATCTGACGGAGAATGTGACCCTTACCGAGACATGGATTGTGCCGAACGGTACGACGAGACTTTGCCTGAACGGAATGACCGTCAGCATATCGAGTGCATCGGACAAAAAGCTTTCCAGACTGATTACAATTCCCGTGTCCGCCACCCTGAATCTGTATGACTGCCAAAACAGCGGGAAAATCACCGGAGAAGCGAGTGGTGGTGTTTGGAATGAGGGCGCCTTCAACATGTATGGCGGTAAGATCAGCGGCAATACCAAAGCAAACTATGGGGGCGGTGTTCGTAACATAGGTACTTTTGAGATGTACGGCGGCGAAATCAGCGGGAACGGCGCGTTCTATTTTGGCGGCGGCGTATATGTAGACGACGGTACATTCCGCATGTGCGGCGGTAAGATCAGCGGCAATACCAGTGACGAGGGCAGCGGCGTATCTATTTATAAGGGTACATTTATCGTCGGCGGCGATGCCGTGATCAGCGGCAATACCTATGACGGAGCAGAGAATAATGTTTATCTTAAGGACGGGCAGACGATAGAGATTTACACTGACACCCCCCTGTCCGGCTCCGCAAGTATCGGCGTGACAACCAAAATCGCGCCCACGGACGGGAATCCGGTCAGTGTCACAGGTCATAACAAAGACGATTACAGTGAGTATTTCCACAGTGACAATTCGGATTATATCATTGTGGACAAAAGTAATGTGGTTCAGCTTACGGTGAAACCTCACACCCACAGCCTGACCCAGACGCCCGCGAAAGCCGCCACCTGCACGGAGGATGGAAACAAGGCATATTATGTCTGCGGTGGCGAAGGGGGCTGTGGGAAGTGGTTCACGGACGCGGCGGGGACACAGGAGATCACGGACAAGAGCAGCGTGGTCATCTCCAGGACAGGACATGACTATGGAACCACATGGAGCTACAAGGGGGCGGACGGACATGCCCATGAATGTCAAAACTGCGACGCGCATGATACCGTCCAGCCTCACACACCGGGAGCGGCTGCAACAGCGACAACGCCCCAGACCTGTACAGTGTGCGGGTATATCATTACACCGGCAATCGGACACACCCACAGCCTGACCCAGACGCCCGCCAAGTCCGCCACCTGCACGGAGGACGGCAATAAAGCATATTATGTCTGCGGCGGTGAAGGGGGTTGCGGGAAGTGGTTCTCGGACGCGGCAGGGACGCAGGAGATCACGGACAAGAGCAGCGTGGTCATCTCCAAAACAGGACATGATTATGACGAGACCACATGGAGCTACAAAGAAGCGGACGGACACGCCCATAAATGCCATAACTGTGATGCGCATGATACCGTCCAGCCTCACACACCGGGAGCGGCGGCGACAGCGACGACGCCCCAGACCTGTACGGTATGTGGGTATATCATTGCACCTGCAACGGGAATTGAGTCGGGAACCGTTACCCCGGAGGTCAAGCCGGGAGCGAATGCTCCCGCAACCAGTATTTCCACTCCTGCGGCAGAGTTGGAAAATATGCTCCTGACGGAGGAAGAAAAGCAGCAGGTGCAGAACGGAACCAATGTCAGGATCGTCCTTGAAGTGCAGGATGCGGGAAATACCGTGAGCAGCGCGGATAAAAAGAGTATCAAAAAGGCGTTAAACGGTTTTGGTGTGGGACAGTATTTGAATATTGATCTGTATAAGCTGATCGGGGAGAACCGCACTGATATCACCGAGACGGCGAAGAAGATCAAAATTGTCGTTACCGTGCCAAACAGCCTGAAAAATACGAACGGCAGGAAGACAAGGACGTTCGCGGTCATTCGGGTACATGACGGCAAGACGGAGCGTTTGGAGGATTTGGACAGCAGCGCTGAAACCATTACCATAGAGACAGACCGTTTCTCCACTTATGCAATTGTTTATAAAGATAAGACAAACGGCGGCAGTAGCGGGGGAAACAGGGAAGATGATGATAACGATGCCGGCGACGATGATAACATTGGCGGCGGGAACGATACGAAACAGGCTTCTGTAAAGGACAGTGAGCCCAAGACCGGGGACTCCGCGCCCATAGAGCTGTACGCCACGCTTGCCATGATCGCGGGCTTCTCCTATCTGCTCCTGTATTTTACGGACCGAAAGAGAGGCATGACGGAAGAAACGAAAAAAGAGCTTGTCTCCCGGCTTGTCGGATGGGCGAAACGGGGCGGAAGGATCAGAAAGTGTCTTGCGCTTGCCGCAATCTTTGTCCTGCTGGTATATTATCACAGCATTGGTAAAAGAACGTGCACAGAATGGAAAGAAATTTATGGAGAATAACAACCGTTAACGCAGCATAAGGGCAGAGACAGACCGCAGGGAATCAATCCAATGATTTACTTTTGAGCCTTACTATGCTATACTATCAATGCTCAGCTTGCTGGGCATTGATAGTATAGCTCTTGATAAAAGGAGATTAAGATAAAATGAAGCTGGGAATCATAGGTCTGCCCAATGTGGGAAAAAGTACGCTGTTCAATTCATTGACAAAGGCAGGAGCGGAATCCGCCAATTATCCCTTCTGCACCATCGATCCCAATGTGGGTGTGGTAGCGGTGCCTGATGAGCGCCTGAGACTTTTGGGGGATATGTATCACTCCAAAAAGGTGACCCCTGCGGTGATCGAATTTGTGGATATTGCGGGTCTTGTGAAAGGAGCTTCCAAAGGCGAGGGCCTGGGCAATCAGTTTCTGAGCAATATACGCGAGGTGGATGCCATCGTGCATGTGGTGCGTTGCTTTGAGGATACAAATGTGGTGCATGTGGACGGCAGTGTGAATCCGCTGCGTGATATTGAGACCATCAATTTGGAATTGATCTTCTCCGATCTGGAGATTCTGGAGAGAAGAATCTCCAAGGTAGCCAAGGCTGCCCGCATGGACAAGACTCTGGCAAGAGAGGAAGCGCTGCTTGCCCGTATCAAAGAGCATCTGGAGAGCGGTAAGATGGCAAAGAGCATGGAAGTGGAGGAGGAAGAGGATGCGGTACTTCTGCGCTCTTATAATCTTTTGACTTATAAGCCGGTGATCTATGCCGCAAACGTGGCGGAGGAGGATCTTGCCGACGACGGAGCGGGCAATGAGATGGTGGCTGCCGTGCGTGAGTTCGCGGCGGGAGAACAGAGCGAGGTGTTTGTCGTATGCGCACAGATCGAGCAGGAGATCGCGGAACTGGAAGAGGAAGAAAAGGCTATGTTTCTGGAGGATATGGGAATTGAGAAATCCGGTCTGGACAAACTGATTGCGGCCAGTTATCAATTGTTGGGACTCATGAGTTTTCTGACTGCGGGGGAGGATGAGACCCGGGCCTGGACCATTAAGATCGGCACGAAAGCGCCCCAGGCAGCAGGTAAGATTCATTCTGATTTTGAGCGGGGCTTTATCAAGGCAGAGGTGGTCAATTATAAGGATCTGCTGGAGCAGGGTTCCCTTGCGGCGGCAAGAGAGAAGGGCCTTGTGGGGATGGAAGGCAAGGACTATGTGGTGAAGGACGGGGATGTGATCCTGTTTAGGTTTAATGTATAAATGTGTTAAATGTGGTTGAATGTTTAACAGGGCATGATTTACAGATAGTATGGGGCTGTGTTATAATCTGCTCATAGAATTCCTCTGCGGAAGTGGAGGAGAGATGGAACACAGGAAAAAACGGAAACTACAGGAACTTACGATCAGGGACAATTTTATGTTCGGCGCGGTCATGTCGGACGAGGAGAACTGCCGCAGGCTGTTGGAACTGGTGCTGGACATTCCCATCAGAACGGTAAAGGTCAGCAAAGAGAAAAGCATCGTATATCATCCCGAGTATAAAGGTGTGCGTCTGGATGTCTATGCGGAGGATGAAGAGCATACGCACTATAATGTGGAGATGCAGGTTGCAAGAAAGCAGGAACTGGGCAGACGTTCCCGGTATTATCACAGTCAGATTGACATGGAACTGATGCTGAGCGGGGCGGATTATGCGGAGCTTTCGGATTCGTATGTTATATTTATTTGTGACTTTGACCCTTTTGGAGAGAAGAAGTACCGGTATACTTTTCAGAATCTTTGTATGGAAGACCGGGGACTGAGCCTGAGGGACGGCAGCACCACGGTTTTTCTGAATACGAGGGGAGAGAATCGGGAGGATGTGCCGGAGGCACTGGTGAGATTCCTGAAATTTGTGAGAACAGACGCGGAGGAGAGCACAAAGGATTTTGGCGATGGTTTTATCCTGCGGCTGCAGGACACAATTTGTGGGATTAAGAGCAGTCGGAAAATGGAGGAGCGTTTTATGATTTTGGAAGAAATGCTGAAGGATGAACGCGCAGAGGGCAGAGCGGAAGGTATAGTGGAAGGTAAAGCTGAGGGTATTCTTTTGTTGCTGCAGGAGTTGGGAACCGTTTCCGATGAACTGGAAGAGCGTATCATGAGTGAGAAGGATCCTGTGACACTGAACAAATATTTGAAGTGTGCTGCAAGAGTCAATTCAGTAGAGGAGTTTGTACACGAATTTGTATAAGCGGCGACTGTACAAGCGGCTATAGTATTGGTCATATAAACGTAATTTATCAACGAATTTGTCAGAAGACTGACTTTACAGATTTGTAGAGTTGGTTATCTGTGATTATCATGAAGCCTGTTCGGGCGTATTTTCAGAATCAAAAATGTTAGAGTTTGGCAGAACTAAAGAATCAATAAACAGCAGAGGAATTCTATAACTAAAATATAAAACAAAGAATAAAATGACAATCATTTGTTTTGTCATAAGACCATGAAACAAGAAATGAGTTGTAGAAGGAAATATTTGCAGGCGATACAATCCTGTGCTATAATCTGTTTATAGAATTCCTCTGCGGAAGTGGAGGAGAGATGAAATACAGGAAAAAACGCAAACTGCAGGAACTTACGATCAGGGACAATTTTATGTTCGGGGCGGTCATGTCGGACGAGGAAAACTGCCGCAGGCTGTTGGAACTGGTGCTGGACATTCCCATCAGAACGGTAAAGGTCAGCAAAGAGAAAAGCATCGTATATCATCCCGAGTATAAAGGCGTACGTCTGGATGTCTATGCTGAGGACGAGGAGCATACGCACTATAATGTGGAGATGCAGGTTGCAAGGAAACATGAACCGGGCAGACGCTCCCGGTATTATCACAGTCAGATTGACATGGAACTGATGCTGAGCGGGACGGATTATGCGGAGCTTTCTGATTCGTATGTCATATTTATCTGTAACTTTGATCCTTTCGGAGAAAAGAAGTATCGATACACGTTTCAGAATCTTTGTCTGGAGAACCGGGGGCTGAGCCTGAAAGACGGCAGCACCACCGTTTTTCTGAATACAAGGGGAGAGAATCGGGAGGATGTGCCGGAGGCACTGGTGAGATTCCTGAAGTTTGTGAGAGCAGACGCAGAGGAGAGCACTAGGGATTTTGACGATGGTTTTATCCAGCGGCTGCAGGATGCGATCCGCGGGATCAAGAGTAGCCGGGAAATGGAGGAGCGCTTTATGATTTTGGAAGAAATGCTGAAGGATGAACGCGCAGAAGGCAGAGTGGAAGGTAAAGCTGAGGGTATTCTTTTGCTGCTTCAGGAGCTTGGAACCGTTTCCAATGAACTGGAGGAGCGTATCATGAGCGAGAAGGATCCCGTGATTCTGAACAGGTATCTGAAATGTGCGGCAAGAGTAGACTCGGTAGAGGATTTTGTGCGAGAACTTACATAAGCGGCGTCAACAGTACAAACAGCTATAGTATTGGTAATATCAATGTAATTGTCTGAAGGCTGACTTTACAGATCTGTAGAGTTGGTTATCTGTGATTATCATGAAGCCCGTTCGGGCGCAATATCGCGAAATGAACAAATACGCAATATGTTACTAAAAAACTATTAATTGCAGGGGAATTCTATAAGAGGATTTATGGTCATGTTAACATTTCCTGTGGTGGTGGAAATAGATCTGTATGCATAAAATTTATGTCAAAATCTTAAGAAATTTGGGAAAAAAATTAATTTTTTTAAAAAAAGTTTTAGAAATTTATGAAAGTAAATGTGGTATGGGATAAATCCCCACTGCACCACATGTTGTGCTTTTCGACAAAAAAGCTCTCTGAAACCCGCATTCAGAGGGCTTTTTTGCGCCTTTGGGTCAAAAAAACATGCTTGATTTTGCTTGCCAAACCATGTATTTTGTATTAAAATCAATACAAAAGTGGGTGGAAGTGGTGCAAAGTGTCACAAAGTGGTGGATTAGTGTGGCAGACTTAGGTGGCAGCGCATCCCTTCCGTGGCAGACCCGACTTTAAGGTGGTGATTGTTATGTTCATGAGTGAGTACAATCATACGGTAGACGCGAAAGGCAGGTTGATCATTCCCTCCAGGTTTCGAGAGGTTCTGGGCGAAGAGTTTGTGATTTCCAAGGGGATGGATGGCTGTTTATTTGTCTACGCAAATGATGACTGGGCTGCTTTTGAACAGAAACTGACATCGCTGCCGATGACGAACAAAGAAGCGAGAAAGTTTGCCAGATTCTTTCTGGCGGGAGCTGCGCAGGTAGAACTGGATAAACAGGGAAGGATACTGTTGCCGCAGGCTTTGAGAGAGTTCGCGGAGTTGGATAAGGATGTGGTGCTGGTGGGTGTCGGCAGCCGCATCGAGATTTGGAGCAAAGAGAGATACGAGGCGGAAAGCGACGATGTGGATATGGATGACATCGCAGCTTCCATGGAAGAGCTGGGGCTGAGCATCTGATTGAGAAATTAAGTGTCGGGCATCCGCAACTGAGCATCTCATACCGGGAGAAGCCTATGGAATTCAAACATTACTCCGTTCTTCTTTCGGAGACCATTGAGCAATTGCATATCAGACCGGAGGGCGTTTATGTGGACGGTACGCTGGGAGGAGCGGGACATGCATCCGAGGTATGCAAAAGGCTTACCACGGGCAGGTTCTATGGCTTTGATCAGGATGACGCGGCCATTGCGGCGGCGGGAGAGAGACTGGCAGTCTTCGGGGAGAAAGTCACGATCCTTCGGGACAATTACTGCAACGCGAAGGCGGTGCTTCAAGGCCTGGGCGTGGAGGGTGTGGACGGCATTGTGTTGGATCTGGGAGTTTCCTCTTATCAGTTGGACACGGAGGAGAGAGGGTTTTCCTACCGCTATGATGCGCCTTTGGATATGCGGATGGACCGCAGACAGAGTCTTACGGCCAGAGAGATTGTGAATGATTATTCCGAGGCGGAGCTTTTTCATTTGATCCGGGATTACGGCGAGGATCCTTTCGCCAAAAATATAGCGAAGCATATTGTGCGGGCGAGAGCGGACAAGCCCATTGAGACTACATTTGAGTTAAACGAGGTCATCAAGGCAGCCATCCCTGCGAAGATGAGGCAGAACGGGCATCCGTCCAAGCAGACCTTTCAGGCGATCCGCATTGCCTGCAACCGAGAACTGGAGGTGCTTAAAGGTTCGCTGGAGAATTTTATCGGGCTTTTGAATCCCGGCGGTAGATTGTGTATCATCACATTCCATTCGCTGGAGGACAGACTTGTGAAGAGCGCGTTCAGACAGGCGGAAAATCCCTGTACCTGTCCGCCGGAGTTTCCGGTCTGTGTGTGCGGCAAAAAGCCTCTTGGCAGGAGCGTCACGCGAAAGCCGATTCTGTCGTCCGAGAAGGAGCTTGAGGAAAACAGCCGCTCCAAGAGCGCGAAGCTGAGAGTATTTGAAAAGTATTGAGTGTATTGAAGTATTAAGCGTATTAAAATTTTGATTTGGAAGCAGGAAGAGTTATGGCACAGACAAGAAGGGGCAGGACGTCCCGCAACACAAAAAACAGAATAAGGAATGCCTCAAGAGAAAATCTTTATATTTATGACAGTGCCGCCCGTGACCTGCAGGTGCGCAGACAACTGGAGGAGGCGCCCAGAAGACAGCTGAGCAACGAGACCAGAAAGAATCGCGACAAGGCGCTTCACATGAATCTCGGTTATGTATTTTTCCTGATGGGCGCATTATGCGTCTGCGCGGTGGTTCTGCTCAATTATCTGCAGCTTCAGTCGGATATCACTACCACGGTGAAGAATATCTCCCGTCTGGAGAGCACACTGAATACAAAGCAGCTTGCCAACGAAGAGGAGTACAATCGGATCATCAGCAGTATCGATCTGGAGAACATCCGTAAGATCGCCATCGGTGAGCTGGGTATGAGTTATGCGCAGGAGGGACAGATCATCACATATGAGAGCACCGGATATGATTATATGCGCCGGGTGAGTGAGTAGAAAGGCAGAAGATGTCCATGGAAGAACGGAAAACCAAGAAATTTACGTCCGTGATGCAGAAGAAGCTGTTGGTGCTGTTTTTGCTGATTCTGACAGCTTTTGCGGTTTTGAGCGTAAATTTGCTCTATCTGGTTAAGGAGAACGAGACTACCTATCAGAAGCAGGTTCTGTCTCAGCAGATCAGCGATTCCAAAACGATTCCCTACAGACGGGGAGACATTGTGGATGCGAAAGGAACGATCCTTGCCACCAGCGAGAAGGTTTATAATCTGCAGATTGACGCATATATCATGCAGGAGCGGGACTCTTATCTGGAACCCACGATGAAGGCGCTGGCGGAAAACTTTCCCCAGCTTAACATGAGCGAGATCAGGACTTATGTGAAAGATCATCCGGAATCCCGTTATTATATTGCGCTGCGTCAGCTTTCCTTCGATGAGATCAGCGGGTTTAAGGCGGCTCAGGAGAAAAATGGCAATATACAGGGCGTTTATTTCGAGGAGGAGTACAAGCGGGTATATCCCAATGGGTCGCTGGCGGCGGATGTCATCGGTTTTACGCGCTCGGATAACGAGGGACAGTATGGTCTGGAGGAGTATTATAATGATACGCTCAACGGTACGCCCGGGAGAGAGTATGGCTATCTGAATGAGAGCGATGAGGTGGAACGGACGGTGAAAGCCGCGATCCACGGATATCGGCTTCACTCTACCATAGACACCAATATTCAGACTATCATAGAGAAATATCTGAAGGAGTTTAACGAGACCTATAAAGATGGGGCTCATGAGGGCAATGGTGCGGAAAATGTGGGCTGCATCATCATGGAGATCAACACGGGAGAAATCCTTGGCATGGCAAGCTACCCTACCTATGATCTGAACAATACCAGAGATAAGAATACCCTGCTGGGCAGTCCCCTGATAGAGCAGTATGTCAACGAGAACGGCTATACGATCTATCGCAATACCCATACCGTCATTACGCAGGAGGTGCTGGATTCTCTGGATGAGGAACAGGTGCTGCTAAACCTGAATAATCTGTGGAAGAATTTCTGTATTTCCAACACCTATGAGCCCGGTTCCACGGCAAAGCCTTTTACGGTGGCCGCCGCGCTGGAGAGCGGGGCAATCCTGCCTACTGACAGCTATGAATGTTACGGGGAACTGGAGGTGGGAGGGCATACGATCAAATGTCACAGCAAGTCTTACGGCGGGGAGGGAATCGTGACGGTTCAGGACTCCATCGCATGGTCCTGCAATGTTGCTCTTATGAAGATCGGCGCAAAGCTGGGGGCGGAGGAGTTCTCACGTTTTCAGAATATTTTTAACTTTGGTTTGAAGACCAATATCGATCTGGCGGGAGAGGCCAGAACAGTGAGTCTCCTGTTCCCGGCAGACGACATGAAGGCTGCGGATCTGGCCACCAACAGTTTCGGACAGAATTTTAATGTAACCATGATCCAGATGATCGCGGGATATTGCTCTCTGATCAACGGCGGTTATTATTATGAGCCTCATCTGGTGAATAAGATTACCAATTCTAACGGGGCGGTGATTAAAAATATCGAGCCCCGGGTGCTGAAGCAGACGGTGTCAGCCTCTACGTCGGAGTTTATCAGGCAGTCCTGCCGGGCCGTAGTCATGGAGGAGGGAGGCGCCAGAAGAACCGGAAAGACGGCCCGTCCGGCGGGTTATGCCATCGGCGGTAAGACGGGAACGGCGGAGACGTTGCCCAGAGACAATGATCAGTATGTGGTTTCTTTTATGGGGTATGCTCCCGCGGACGATCCGCAGATCGCGATTTATGTGGTGGTGGACAGGCCCAATGTGAGCAGACAGGACGATGCCAAGTATGCCACGAAGATCGTGCGGGATGTGCTGACAGAGGTGCTGCCTTATCTGAACATTTTCATGACAGAGGAATTGTCAGAGTCGGAAAAGGCGGAGCTGCAGCAGAGGCAGCTTGCCATAACCACCATGTATGCGGAGCAGATTGAACAGGAAAAGCGGGAGGCTCTGGAAGCGGCGGAGGCTGCCATGGCGGTTCGGGATGAGGGAGTGGATCCCAATATCGGAGACGATCCGGGTGAGGGAGGACTACTGGGGGACAGCCCGGTGAATCCCGGTCTGTCGGGAGACGATCAGGTGCAGGAGCCTCCGGGGAATGCGCCCTGACGCTGAAGGGAGCAGGCCGGATGGGAATCCGGAAGGGCTCTTCTGCAAATAGAGACAGTCATAACCTCATAAAAGCAGGAATACAGTATAGCAACCCTGTTTTATGAGGTTTTGTATGGAGTATAATCGCATTTTTCACCGCAGAAAGATTATGACCCTGTTTTTTATACTGACAGCGGCTTTTGTGTTTCTGTTCGGAAGACTGATCTATCTGATGGTGTGGAGGGCGGATCATTATTCGGAGCTGGCCACGCAGCTACACGAGAGGGAGCGCAGTATCAAGGCTGCCCGGGGGAGAATCCTTGACAGAAACGGGGAGGTGCTTGCGGACAACAAGACGGTCTGTACCATCTCGGTCATCTATAATCAGATTGAGAATCCCGAGGAGGTGATAGAAGTCCTCTCGAAGGAGTTGGAACTGTCCGAGGAGACCGTGCGAAAGAAGGTGGAAAAGTACTCTTCCATGGAGCGGGTGAAGAGCAATGTAGACAAGGACATCGGCGACCGTATACGGGAGTACGATCTGCCCGGAGTGAAGGTAGACGAGGATTACAAACGCTATTATCCCTATGGGGAGCTGGGCAGCAAGGTGCTGGGATTCACCGGGGCGGATAATCAGGGTATTGTGGGACTGGAGGTGGTCTACGAGGACTGTCTGCAGGGGCAGCCCGGTACCATTCTCACCGTGACGGACGCCTCCGGTATCGAGGTGGAGCGCATGGGAGAGCGGCGTATCGAGCCCGTTCCCGGGAACGATCTGCGTATCAGCCTGGACAGAAATATCCAGACTTATGCCACCCAGCTTGCTTATCAGGCCATGGAGACGAAGGAGGCGGAGAGCGTCTACATATTGGTGATGAATCCGCAGAACGGAGAGATTTACGCCTGTGTGAATGTGCCGGAATTTGATCTGAATGATCCCTATGAGCTGCCGGAGGGCACACCAGAGGGACTCTCCGCGGAACAGAAGCAGGATATCCTGAATAATACCTGGAGAAACGGCTGTATCAATGATACCTATGAGCCCGGTTCCACTTTCAAGATCATTACGGCGGCCGCGGGACTGGAGTCGGGGGTGGTGACTCCCGAGAGCAGTTTTTCCTGTCCGGGATTTATCGTTGTGGATGACAGGAAGATCAGATGCCATAAGGTGGGAGGGCATGGCAGCGAGGACTTTGTACACGCCACCATGAATTCCTGTAACCCTGTTTTTATCACTGTTGGGCTGCGCATGGGAGTGGAGCAGTATTATCAGTATTTTGAGCAGTTTGGATTAAAGACCAAAACCGGTGTGGATCTGCCCGGGGAGGCGGGAACCATCATGCATAAGATGGAGGACATGGGAAATGTGGAGCTGGCTACTGTGTCTTTCGGGCAGTCCTTTCAGATCACGCCCATTCAGCTTCTGACTACGGCGTCTTCCATCGTAAACGGCGGAAACCGTATCACGCCCCATCTGGGAATCGAGGCTGTGGACAGCGAGGGAAACGTGGTAGAGACCTTTGAATATCCTGTGAAAGAGGGAATCGTCTCGGAGGAGACCAGTGCCACCATGCGGGAGATTCTGGAGAAGGTAGTCAGCGAAGGAGGCGGCAAAAACGGTCAGGTGGAGGGGTATCGTGTGGGAGGCAAGACGGCCACCAGTCAGACTCTGCCGAGAGGAACCGGACGCTACATAGCTTCTTTCGTCGGATTTGCGCCGGCGGATGATCCTCAGGTCATCGCCATCGCCATTGTGACGAACCCCAAGGGCGTGTATTATGGAGGTCAGGTTTCCGCGCCCATCGTCCGTCAGCTTTTTGAAAATATCCTTCCGTATTTGGGAATAATGGAGTATAATCAATGAGGGAAAGTATCATGAGTCTTGTGGGGGCCGCCCTTGCGGCCTTTGTCATCACTGCGGCGGGAGGTCCTGTTGTAATCCCCTTCCTGCGGCGTTTAAAGTGCGGGCAGACTGTGCGTGACGACGGTCCGGCGAGCCATCTGAAAAAGGATGGGACTCCCACCATGGGAGGGATTCTCATGCTCTTTGGCGTGGTGATCGTGTCCCTGTATTTTGTGGAGGGCAATCCCGAAGTCATGCCGGTGCTCTTTATGACAGTGGGATTTGGGATGATCGGTTTTATAGATGATTATATCAAGGTGGTGTGCAGGCGCTCTATGGGGCTGCGGGCCTGGCAGAAGCTTCTGCTTCAAGTGATGGTGACAGCCGTCTTTGCACATTATCTGGTCTCTTATACGGATGTGCCTTTGGCCATGGAACTGCCGGGGTTCCAGGGAGTCTGGCTGGATTTTGGACGCTGGAATCTGTTCTTCTTATTTTTTATTGTACTGGGTACTGTGAACGGCATTAATCTCACCGACGGTCTGGACGGTCTGGCGGGCAGTGTCACGGTGATCGTGGCAGTGTTCTTCACGGTGGCGGCCATAGGACGCCGGAGCGGGATAGCCCCCGTCACCTGTGCGGTGGTGGGAGTGTTGTTCGGATTTCTGTTGTTCAATGCCCATCCCGCCAGAGTATTCATGGGAGATACGGGGTCTCTTGCGCTGGGCGGATTTGTGGCGGCCTGCGGTTATCTGCTGCAGATGCCCTTATACATAGCGATCGTCGGTTTTGTGTATCTGGTTGAGACGGGGAGCGTGATCCTGCAGGTGCTTTATTTCAAGACAACCGGCGGGAAACGGCTGTTTAAGATGGCGCCGCTGCATCATCATTTTGAGCTCTGCGGCTGGTCGGAGACGGCCATTGTGGCTCTGTTTACCATCGTGACCGCGCTCATGTGTCTGGCGGTGCTGATGTGCGCGTGAGATCGTATTTGAGGAAAAAACGGCACCAAACAGGTACATACTGAAAAAAGCAATGTCCGTAAAATGCGGACAGGGGGTATTGATATGGAATTTCGGAATGTAAAGACGCTTGTGATCGGATCCGGTATCAGTGGGATCGGGGCGGTAAGTCTCCTGGGACATATGGGAGCGGATATCATTCTCTTTGACGGAAGCGACAAGGTGACGGCGGAGGATCTGCAGGACAAATTAAATGCAGAACTCTCAGACCAGTGTATGGAATATCCTCCGTATTGTATTGCGGGAGAGCTTCCTGTGGAGGCGGAGGAACAGGTGGAGGCGGCGGTGCTCAGTCCCGGTGTGCCTACGGATATTCCGCTGGTCAACAGACTGCGGGACAGAGGAGTGCCCATATTGGGAGAGATTGAGCTGGCCTTTCTGGCGGAGAAAGGGCGCATGGCGGCCATAACCGGAACCAACGGAAAGACTACGACCACCACTCTGGTGGGGGAGATCATGCGGGCGCATCTGGGCGCGGATAAAGTGTTTGTGGTGGGAAATATCGGGAATCCCTACACCATGGAGGTATTAAAAACCGCTTCCGACACGGTGACAGTTGGGGAGATCAGCTCCTTTCAATTAGAAACCGTACATAGTTTCCGGCCCCATGTCTCGGCTATCCTGAACATTACGCCGGATCATCTGAACAGGCATCACACCATGGAGGCCTATGCGGCAGCCAAGGAAGCCGTGGCATGCAATCAGGATCAAAGCGATATCTGTGTGCTTAATGCGGATAACGGTTATACGGCGGACTTCGCACAGAGATGTCCGGCAAGGGCAGTGCTCTTTTCTTCACAGCGGGAGCTGCGTGACGGATATTATCTGAGAGGAGATCATATCGTAAAGAGTGTGGACGGCGAGGCCCGGGTGCTGTTGGATATCCATCGGGATATGAAGCTTGTGGGGCTCTGCAATGTGGAGAATGTGATGGCGGCAATCGCCGTCTCCGAGGGCATGGGAGTGCCCATGGAGACTATATTGCGGGTGGTACGGGAGTTTCAGGCAGTGGAACACCGCATTGAATTTGTGGCCACCAAGGCCGGGGTGGATTACTATAACGATTCCAAGGGAACCAATCCCGACGCGGCCATTCAGGGTATTCGCGCCATGAGCAAGCCCACGGTTCTCATCGGGGGCGGATATGACAAGGGCGGAGAATTCGACGAATGGATCGAGAGCTTTGAGGGAAAAGTGAAATATCTGGTTCTCATCGGGCAGACCAGAGAGAAGATCGCGGACTGTGCCAGAAGGCATGGGTTTGATGAGGAGAGGATCCGGTTTGCAGACAGCTTTCCGGAATGTCTGCAGCTTTGTACCGCTCTGGCAGAGGCCGGGGATGCGGTGCTTTTGTCTCCCGCCTGCGCAAGCTGGGGGATGTTCCCCAATTATGAGGTGAGAGGACAGCAGTTTAAGGAGTATGTGAATGGCAGGTAAAGGGCGCAGGAAGAGAAAAGAACAAACAGAATACTTTTTTGACTACAGTCTGCTGGTCATTGTACTCTTTCTGTTGGGCTTTGGGCTGGTCATGATCTATTCCGCCAGCTCTTATACCGCGTTTCAGGATTATAAGGGGGATTCCGGGCATTTTATGAAGCGTCAGCTTCTGGCCATCATCATCGGGCTGGTCCTGATGATCGTGGTGGCCAATATCGACTATCATTTCTGGGCCCGGTTCTATCTGTTGGGGTATATCGTGTCCGCCGTATCGATCCTGGTGGTGTTGACGCCTCTTGGTATCGAGTCCCACAATGCCAGAAGGTGGTTTCGTATTCCGGGTATTCCGCTTCAGGTGCAGCCTGCGGAGATTGCAAAGGTGGGAATGATCCTGTTTCTGGCGGTGATGGTTTGTAAGATGGGTAAGAGTGTGCGCAGCATGAAGGGTTTCATGATCATGATGGCCATGCCCCTTCCCATTGCTCTGGAGATCTATTTCGTGACCCGAAACTTAAGCTCTGCGCTGATCGTCATGGCTATTTCGTTTTTGATGGTGTTCGTTGCCAGTCCTGATTATAAAAAGTTTGTGCTGATGGGGGCTGCGGGTGTGGCTGCGGCTGCGCTTCTGGTGGCTGTGATCGTCAGTACGGGCGGAGAGGGCGGTTTCAGAAGCGGGCGTATCGTGGCATGGCTCGATCCGGAGAGCCAGGCGCAGGATAAGGGCTTTCAGACGCTGCAGGGGCTTTATGCCATCGGCAGCGGCGGCATCTGGGGCAAGGGGCTGGGGCAGAGTATGCAGAAGCTGAAATTCCTGCCGGAGTCCCAGAATGATATGATCTTTTCGATTATATGTGAGGAGCTGGGGCTGTTCGGCGCCATCGCCGTCATCGTGATGTTTATTATGCTCATCTGGCGTATGATGATCATTGCAAACAATGCCTCGGATCTGTTTGGAGCCATGTTGGTGGTGGGGGTGATCGGACACATCGCGGTGCAGGCGATCCTGAATATCGCCGTTGTGACCAACACTATTCCCAATACTGGAATTTCCCTGCCGTTTATCAGTTACGGAGGTTCTTCGGTCATGTTTCTTCTGATCGAGGTGGGAATGGTGTTAAGCGTTGCCAAACGTATTCAGCTGCGGGAACTGTAGGCACATTTTCGTAGGTTTCGACATACAATACAGAAGTCCCTTAAATTTCAGAAACAGGGTGGTATTGTATGACAACATTTCATATTCACGGCGGCATTCCCTTACAGGGAGAGGTACGTATTCAGGGCTCCAAAAATGCGGCGCTGCCCATACTGGCGGCTACTCTGCTCACCGGGGATACCTCCGACATCCGCAACTGTCCTCAGATTGCGGATGTGCAGCATATGGTGAGCCTGCTGCAGAGTCTGGGATGTCGGGTGCGCCGCAGCGGGGACGGCTATCTGGTGGACAGCGCCCGGGCGGGGGCCCGCAATATGTCGGGGGACGCCATCACAGGCATGCGCTCTTCGCTGTGTCTGCTGGGGGCCATGCTGGGACGCTTCGGCGAGGTGGCCATGGAGCATCCCGGCGGCTGTGTCATCGGGAAACGTCCCATCGATCTGCATTTGAGAGCGCTGGAGAAGATGGGCGTCTCGTTCTCTGAGGAGGATGGGAAGCTGATCGGAAAGGTGGGCAGGCTTCAGGGTGCGGACATCCGTCTGTCGATCTCAAGTGTGGGGGCGACGGAAAATATTTTGCTGGCGGCGGTACAGGCTGAGGGTTACACTACCATTACAGGAGCGGCCAAAGAGCCGGAGGTGGAGGCTCTCTGCCGGTATCTTACAGCCTGTGGCGCTCAAATAGAAGGCGTGGGAACCTCCATTCTCGGCATCAGAGGCGGAGAACCCCTCCACGGGACAGAATTTACCGTTCCGGCAGACCGCATTGTGGCGGGGACTTATCTGTTTGCCTGTGTGGGCTGCGGGGGCAGCGTGTTGTTGGAGAATGCTCCCTGTGGACAGCTTGAGGCTGTGATACAGACGGCGGAACGGATGGGAGCCCGATGTCAGATAGACCGCCGGGAGGGCGGCAGTGATATCTGTGGCGCGGATTATGGACATGAGAGCGGACTTTATGTGCAGGCCCCGGAGAGACCCCGGGCACTTTCGAGGCTGCGCACGGCAGTCTACCCCGGGTTTCCCACGGATCTGCAGTCCATGGCGCTGGCGGTGTTGACCCGGGCCGACGGGAAGAGCTGTATTGAGGAGACTATTTTTGAGAACCGGTTCCGGGTGGTGGACGCTCTGAAGAGTATGGGCGCGGACCTTGAGCATTACACCCCCAATATCGTTCTGGTGCGGGGAGTGCCTTCCCTGCGGGGAGCCAGAGTGGAGGCCAGAGAACTCAGAGGAGGAGCGGCGCTTGTACTGGCCGGACTGATGGCCGAGGGTGAGAGCGAGGTCATGGGCTGCGCTTATATTGAGCGGGGCTATGAGAATATCGGAAAAGATTTGAGAGATTTGGGAGCGCGTATAGTCAGTGTTTAAGCTACGAAGAGGAAGAAGAATATTCATAATGTCATTGATCGTTTTGGCAGTGCTTTCGATCCTTTTCGGTGTGGGATGGTATGTGTGGGATATGCATACCGTCCGCACCGTGTATGTGGAAGGGAATGTGCACTACACGGAGGATGAGATCAAGGCGCTTGTGATGGACGGGGTGTTTGGCGACAATTCCCTCTATCTCTCGATGAAGTACAAGAATCGCGGGATCACGGACGTGCCTTTTGTGGATGCCATGGATGTGAATATTCTGGCGCCGGACACTATCAGGATCACCGTCTATGAGAAGGCGCTGGCGGGCTATGTGAAGTATATGGGGACTTATGTGTACTTTGACAAGGACGGTTATGTGGTGGAGAGCTCCGCGGTACGAACTGCCGGAATCCCGCAGGTCACGGGTCTCTCCTTTGATTATATCGTTTTAGGAGAGCCACTGCCGGTGCAGGAGGAGCATGAGGAGGTGTTTGGCACGATTCTGGAGCTGACAAAGCTTCTGAATAAATATGAACTGATGGCGGACAGAATCTATTTTCATCCGGATTCCCAGATCACGCTCTATTTTGGCAGTGTCAGGGCTGCCCTTGGCAATGAGCCCGCAAGACTGGAGGACAAGCTGATGCGTCTGCCCAAGATGCTGCCGGGGCTGGAGGGCAGAGCGGGAACCATTCAGATGGAATCTTATAATGAGAAAGGAGATTATACCTTTAAACCGGAGTGATCATGAACGGGTTATATAAAAGCAATTATGAATCAATTATGAATTTTTGTAAAAAATGTGTTGATAAATTTGTGAAATAATTATATGATAGACTATATGGAGTCTTTAGAGGGATGCCGTAAAAGGATTCCTTATGGAAAAGGAGGACTGAACCTTTGCTGGAGATTAAGACGAACGACGCGGAATCCGCTGCCAAGATCATTGTGGTCGGTGTGGGCGGCGCAGGCAATAACGCTGTAAATAGAATGATAGATGAACAGATAGATGGTGTTGATTTTATCGGAGTGAACACGGACAAGCAGGCGCTGCAGCTCTGCAAGGCGCCCAGACTGCTTCAGATCGGAGAGAAGCTCACCAAGGGATTGGGCGCAGGTGCTAAGCCCGAGGTAGGAGAAAAAGCTGCCGAGGAGAGCATGGAGGAGATTGAGAGCGCGCTCAAAGGTTCGGATATGGTGTTCGTAACCTGCGGTATGGGCGGCGGCACGGGAACCGGAGCGGCTCCTGTGGTGGCTAAGATTGCCAAGGATATGGGAATTCTGACAGTAGGAGTTGTGACCAAGCCCTTCCGTTTTGAGGCGAAAGCGCGCATGAACAATGCATTGGGCGGAATCGAGCGCATTCGGGAGAATGTGGACACTCTGATCGTGATACCGAATGACAAGCTTCTCGAGATAGTGGACAGGCGTACTACCATGCCTGAGGCGCTTAAAAAAGCGGATGAGGTGCTGCAGCAGGCAGTGCAGGGCATCACGGATCTGATCAATGTACCTGCAGTTATCAACTTGGACTTTGCAGATGTTCAGACTGTCATGAAGGACAAGGGTATCGCACATATCGGCATCGGCGAGGGAAAAGGCGACGACAAGGCGCTGGAAGCTGTGAAGATGGCGGTGGAGAGCCCTCTGTTGGAGACCACGATCTCCGGCGCGAGTCATGTGATCCTCAATGTATCGGGCGATATCACGCTGGCGGATGCGGCGGATGCGGCGGATTATGTGCGTGATCTGACCGGTGAAGAAGTAAATGTTATCTTTGGCGCCATGTATGACGCTTCCAAGACGGACAGCTGCAGGATCACGGTGATTGCCACCGGCCTGGAGGCAGTGGCGGAGAATCCCGTGCAGAACAGAATGGGCGCGGGCGTTCCTTACAGACAGCCGACCTCGCATATTACACCCAGCTCTTTAAAGGGCTTTAATCTGCAACCGAACAGCACTCAGGGACTCTCCGGTAAATCGGGGATTCAGCCTCTGCCCGGCATTCAGAAGCCTGCGGATATCCGCAGCTCTGTGAAGGATCAGACACTGAAGATTCCTGACTTTTTGCAGAAAAAATAATATTGTTTATTGTATATAGTATAATTTGATAAAAATGTGGAACAATGATACAGAGACACCTGTTTTCGGGCATTGCATGTCCGGGAACAGGTGTCTCTCGTTTGTTTGTCTGTTTTTATTTTCTGTCGAATGAAAATGATTTTCCCCGTACGGTTTTTGACAAATTACACACGGCATGGCCTTTATAATGATTATGAAAAGAGGCATGATATGGTTTATGAACTTTATGTAGACAGTCTGTTTTTGGTGAATGCTGTGATGAACCTGTATCTTCTGATACTGGTGAACCGAAGCACTCTGCGTACTGCCACGCGCAGAGGAATGGTTTTGGGAGCCTGTGTGGGAGCCGCGGTCTATCTGGCGCCGTTTCTGATCGAAATGCCGGCATGGCTGAAATGGTCTCTGGCACTTTTGGCGGGAACGGGACTTATGATCGGAATCGCGTTTCGTCCCAGAAGCCTTCGCGCTTTTTTACAGATTCTCCGACAACTGATCTGGTACTCTTTTCTCATGGGCGGGCTGCTTTTGTTTGTGGGCAGCGCCATGCCTTTTTTACAGCGTTTTCTCACAGGAATCTGCGGAATTCTTGGAATAGGAGCACTGGGTTTTTTATTGGTGAGCTATTTCCAGGAGGCGGATCGGAGAAGACACAGCGACAGCACTTGTAAAGCGACCCTGATCTGTGACGGGGTCCGGGTGAGCGTATCGGCTCTTCTGGATTCAGGCAATAGTCTGAGAGAACCTGTCAGCGGAAAACCGGTGTCCATTATTGACGCCGAGATTTACCGGAGATTGTGGAGGGATGCGCAGAGGCCTTATCGAGCGATCCCTTATCACAGTATCGGCAGATCGCGGGGGATTCTTCGCGGGTATCTGCTGCCTCAGATGGAGGTGGAGGTAGACGGTGTGAGCAAAAGCTTTCGGGATGTGTATGTCGCAGTCTGCGAGGAGGAGTGCCGGGTTGGCATGATCCTGAATCCGTCCGTGCTGGAGGAGGCGTAACAATTTTCTAAAAAACAGGAAACGGGGAAAAAACATGATACTGAAAGTGGCAATGCCGGGCAAACGGCAGTTTAAAATGATCTGCAGGGAAAAATTCTTTTTGCGCAGGCAGGGAGAGGTTCATTATATCGGAGGTGCAGAGGTGCTGCCGGCGCCCTTGGACGCCGTTCGGGAGAATGAGGTGATAAGCGATCTGGGGACCGAGTATGAGGACGAGGCCAAGGCCATTCTCATCGAGCACAATCTGAGGCTGGTAGTCTACATCGCCAAGAAATTTGACAATACAAATGTGGGTGTGGAGGATCTGATCTCCATCGGCACCATCGGTCTGATCAAGTCCATCAACACCTTTAAGCCGGATAAGAATATCAAACTGGCAACCTATGCGTCCCGCTGTATCGAGAATGAGATACTGATGTATCTGAGACGCAACAACAAGACCCGCATGGAGGTGTCCATCGACGAGCCTCTGAATGTGGACTGGGACGGCAACGAATTGCTTCTGTCCGACATTCTGGGCACGGACGAGGATGTGATCTACAAGGGAATTGAGAATGAGGTGGAGAGAGGCCTGCTCATGCAGGCGGTGGAGAAACTGTCCGACAGGGAGCGCACCATCATCAATCTGCGCTTCGGTCTGGGCCGGGCGGACGGAGAGGAGATGACCCAGAAGGAGGTGGCCACAAGGCTTGGCATCTCCCAATCCTACATATCCAGACTGGAGAAGAAGATCATGCGGCAGCTCAAGCGGGAAATGAGCGTCTGAGCCTGTTATTCAACGGTGTGGACAGGGGAGTCAGGAATAAATCCGTGGATGGCTGCGGATTTATTCCTGACTCCTTCTGTTTTTTAGCGCTGATGCAGAACATGCATTATAAAATAATAATGCATACCGGAAGTTAAAAACAATAATCGTAATAATATTTTATATTTTTGGAAAAACAGTTGCAAAAATAAAGTACATATGATATTGTAATAAAAATCAATTAGGCAAACACATGGAAACATGCGGACGCAAAACATGAAGTCTAAATAATGGAAATTTTTTCTATTATATGATGGTTCGGTTGCAATGAATTATTCTTGCAGCCATTTTTTATGCACAAACCCGCATATGGAAGTTTGCCGGATTCTTTTAGATCAAGAGAGGAGAGAGATGATGCAAAGAACATTAAGAAGGGTACTGGCAGGCACTATGGCACTATTGGTTAGCGTAAATACAGTAAATTTACATGTATTTGCATAGGAGGTTTACAGTACCGGATCACTGCAGGAGGAGTCAGCAGATGATGGAGGAATAACGTCGCCGGAGAATGTTGAAGAGGGCAGTGTTTCAAGCTCAGATACGGACATGGAAGCTGCAAATGAGAAAAGTGTCTCAAATGGAGATCCCGGTAACGGGAGCAATGATTCGGATGATAATGCCAGAAACGAAGAAGATGTTTCAGCAGGGGATGCGGAAAATGATGCGAATGCCTCAACCGGAGAAGGAGTGGGTGCTGAGAATGTTCAGCCCGGATGGGATGGAACAACAACAGAGGACATTTATGAGACGGAGGAGTATATTGTTACTTTTTCTTTGGACGGATATTGGGAAAACGGTTATAATGCCAGGATAAGGATTGAAAATATTGGTGAGAGTGTAATTGAAAACTGGTGTCTTGGTTTTGATTTACGTAATACAATATTGAATATATGGAATGCCTGTGTGCAGGAAGAGAAGGACGGAAGATATCTGATTAAGAATGCCGGTTGGAATCAGGATATTGGCGCGGGCGAAAGTGTAGAATTTGGGTTCAGCGGGCAGGAGAAGTTTTTCGGATTTCCGGAAAACTATTGTTTGCAGGGGGATATCGTTCAGGCGGATCAGGAGGATTATTCCGTTATATATTGTTTGGATAATGATTGGGGAAGCGGTTTTACCGGTACAGTTACCATTACAAACAATACGCATGAAGTAATAGAGACCTGGGCGCTTGAATTTGACTTTAACAGCGAGATTGTAAGCATCTGGAACGGCAACATAATATCTCATGATGAGAACCGCTATATCGTCAAAAATGCAGGCTATAACGCCAATATTGCAGCGGAAGGTTCCGTTTCCTTTGGATTCAGCGGTACATATGAAGAAGTGAATACACCTCCTGATCATTTTGTATTATTTAGCAGTGATACAATGATAAGGGAAGAATCGGAAGAGGATGAATTAATTGTCAGTAACGCATTATCCTGGTTGAATATGCATTTGGTGATACGCAGGAATCTGTAACGTCAAATGTGACACTATGTAAATCTTTGCATGGTGCAACAGTAAAATGGACAAGCAGTAATACAGATCTGATCAGCAATAGTGGCGCAGTTACCAGACCCGCAGGAGCATCCGGGCACGTTACGTTAACCGCACAGGTTTCAAGTAATGATTATTCGGACATTAAAGAATTTGACCTCTATGTGATAAAGAATGACTATGTGGATTATAACTTAGACTATATTGAAGATTTGGATTCTCTGGAATTATTGTACTTATACAATGACGGAGATCCTGAGGATTTAGAAGTATATTTGAATGAAGAGGGCTACATATCCTATATTTCGGGCTCCTTCTCTGATTTTGTTGTAGAATCTCCGGAGGAAGCTGTTTTAGCGTTATATGGAATCAAATCTCTGACGGGTATCACATCTCCTCAAGAGGAGCTTAGATGGGTATCTACTTCCAAAGATGCCTACGGTACTTCTTTCCGATTTCAGCAGGTATACGATGAGATTCCTGTGTACGGAATGGATATTGTAGTTTCTGTGGATTCCGCAGGTAAAACCTCTTCATTGTACAATTCGTTTATTGCGGATATCCAGATTGAAACGAATCCGGCTGTTTCAGAGGCATCGGCAATTAATATCTTATCGGAGCAGGGGTATTCCTGTTCTGATGGTTGCACTTTGACGATTTTCGTTGATAACTGGGAGCCCAAACTGGTGTGGAATGTGCAGGCCGCAAAGGGGGATGAATTTTACACTGTCTTGCTTGATGCGCACAATGGCAGTATTGTGTTTACAAATCTTTTAAGTGCTTCTGAAACAATGGGCAAAGCGAGCGCCTCGGGTACAAGCTGGCTTAACAGTTATGAGGAATTTGATGTCACTTATGTAAAAGCCGGTGATATAACAGAGTACATGCTCAGGGATCCTGACAGACATATATTGGTATACGATGCTACCGGTATTTACAATGCGGGCTCATTAGAAAAAAAGCTTTTCAGAAACAATGACAATGTCTGGACTGCAGGACAGGTGTCGGCCATTACCAATGTTGCGAAGGCATATGATTTTTATTATAATAATTATGGTCATAAAGGTTTAGAGGGGATTGGGCTGCCTGTTGATGTATGGATAAATTATGAAAAAGAAAACTGTTATTCATTGCGTGATTCCTGGGGATTAGTATTTGGACATGGGGGAAAATATCTTTATGGAGGTGAGGCAGCACTTGATACGGTGGGGCATGAATACACGCACTCTGTAATAAAGGCAAAAACATCACTGGATAATTATTATAAAAATGCTCCGGGTGCTATCAATGAAGGATATGCTGATATTTTCGGGTACTTTATTGAGGGCGATGATGATCCGGAATGGCTGCACAGAGAAGATAATACCATAATAAATGAGGATGATCCGGACAAGAGGGGAATCAGGAATATGTCAAATCCTGCCCAATTTGAACAGCCATCCAGGATTGGTGACGACTATTATTATGATTTTGTTATAAAAGGAGAGAGCCGTGACGCCGGAGGCGTTCACATAAATAATACGATAGTGTCACACGCCTGCTATCTGATGTGGAAGAATGGTATTACGAATAAGCAGAGACTGGCGGACTTATAGTATCATTCGCTTCTCCTTGGTTACGATGGGAATTCTACGTTCGATACGGTAAGACTGAACATACTGACATCAGCAAAAAATATGAGAATGTCTGCTGATGAGATTAAAGTGATCAAGTATGCGTTTGACGAAGTGGGCATTCAGGGAACTACAAAAGCCGATATTCAGGGCACGAATATTCTTACGGGCAAAGTCGTTGTGGCGGATACAGATATGACCCTGGGAAATAACCGGGCCTTGCCGGGCGCTAAAATCGAACTTGCCAGAGTGGGGATCATAGATGATGGCAGCAGCCGTGCGGATAATTATAAGATAGTATTTTCCGAGGAGGACGGTGTTTTTTCCTTCATAAATATTTTACCCGGCAATTATAAACTCACGATATCTAAGACCGATTACTATACTACAACGCTGTATATTACATTGACTGCGGTAAAACTTAACAATTATTGCAGTACGGTAGAACTTATTCCGACAGACTATATTGGAACGGGAACGGCAAAAGGTAAAATTGTTGATTCGGTAACAGGAAAAGGTGTGGAAGGACTGACATTACGAATCCGTAAAGGAATCAATGCAAAGACGGGAACCATTTTACGGACGTTAAACAGCGGTTTGAATGGGGAATATTCGTTGGATAGTCTGACGTCCGGGCATTATTGTGCAGAAATTACTGATCGTAGAGATGTCGAGGGAAAGAAATACTTAATGACTTATTTCAATATTAAAGTGCTGGGAGGCCGGGTTATCATAAATCAGAATGCCACGGTGTCCACTTCTCTTGATGCAAGCCAGTTGCGGATTGTGCTTGACTGGGGAGCATTGCCGAGAGATTTGGATTCTCATTTGCTGGGGCCTGCTTCTTCAGGAGGACAATATCATATTTGGTATGGTAATAAGTCATATTTTGAGGAAGGTGTGAAAATCGCTGATTTGGACTTAGACGATATGAATGGTTATGGACCGGAGACAACAACGATATACGAGTCAAGTGAAGGAATTTACAAATTTTATGTATATAATTTTTCAGGAACTCCGGCAATGTCCACTTCCGGTGCAAGTGTGCGGGTTTATACAGGCAACACAAATGAACCTGCGTATGTATTTAACATACCTGTTGATACCGCGGGATGCTATTGGACAGTCTTTACATATAACGCAGGAACCAGAAAGATTACTCCAGTAAATGTGGTGGGGAATGCTATAGTGAATTAGTGGACGGACGCAATACAGGGACTATATAACTAAATTGGGGAAGGGGATGCCGGAAGGCATCCCTATAACGAAAAAGCGTAATAATTGAGGAGAAACAGCATTGAAAAAGGGATATCTTTTTATAATAACAGGTCTGGGCATCCTGTTGCTTTGCGGTGTAATGATAGGAAACAGCATACTCCGAAAAGTCAATAGAGATAAAGAAATGATGCGGATGATGGAGGAACAGAAGATTGTTTTTATATGTTGCGGTGTACGATATGCGGACTCTTACCAAAATACAGGTTATTTTATAGACAGTAACGGTAATAAGCATTTTTTTGATGTTACAGATGAGTTTGAGAAGCGTTCTGACCAAAGCATAGAGAGTGTATACAATTATCTAATTGATTGTATAGAAGAATATGAAAAGAAAAGTTTCTTGAAAAAAGAACAAGTATATGAGTGTTATACATATTTGAATTTGATAGATTCGGAAGCAGAGATTATAGAAGAATGCGTAATGTTTGATTATGGTATCTGCTATTTGTATGGCATTTGTCCGACGAAAAATGGAGAGCTGGAATTTATACTTCTGGAGAAATATGGCGACTGGGAGGGGTACAACACTGATAAGTATGCTCAGAGAATTGTGAAGATTTTGGGGAAGGATACCTGGATGGAGGATTTTTAGTAGAATGCAATAAATGTTTTTGCAGCATGATACCAATACGAGAAATAAAAGATGTGTTTCCGAACAGGTATTAACATTAGAAGTGTGGGGGATAAGATTGAGAAAACGATATTTTTTTATAATAACAGGTGTGGGCATCCTGTTGCTTTGCGGTGTTATGATAGGAAACAGCATACTCCGCAAAGTCAATAGAGATAAAGAAATGATGCGGATGATGGAGGAACAGAAGATTGTTTTTATATGTACTGAAGCACAGTTTAGTGACAATTTTCAACTTGTAGGGTATTTTATAGATTATCGCGGCGACAAGTATTTATTTGATATTACAGATCAATTCAGCCACAATGGTTTGCGAAATAGGTATGATAACCATATGGTATATGAATATTTGCGCAATCATATGGATGAATATGACAAAACGCCATTTTTAAATGAAAAACAAATATATGAATGTTATGTCTATTTGGGATTGATAAGCAAAGAGGCAGAAATGGTTGGAAAGGGTGTAAGTGTAGATCTTGGCGGATATTATTTACGTGGCATCCGCCCGTCCGAAAGTGGAGAACGGGAATTCATTCTTTTGGAGCAGAGTGGCGACTGGGAGGGGTACAACTCGGATGAGTATGCACAGAGAATTGTGGAGATTATCGGGAAGGACACATGGATGGAAAGTATTTTCCACCTTTTGGGACAATAAATATTTTGTGCTCACTGCATCAGCCGCCCTGTCTCCAACTGCCGACACTGGCTGAGTAATGGCACTTGAATCCTGCCGTCGGTGGCTGTATACTGGAGAAGTACAGAATCCGGGTACAGGAATTGCGTAGAGGATTCAGGCAAGAAAATCAATCGGAGGTACTTAAGCAGACTATGATACAGAGAAGTGACATCCTGTCCATGGAATATTTGAAAATGTCGGAATTTACCGGATGTTATCGGGGAATGCGTTACCGGCTGGAGCGGGTGAACGACGGAGAAGAGAAGAAGCTTAAGGCGACCGTGTGGCCGGAGCCGTTCAATTTCTTTACCACGCCGGAGGAGGAGAAGCGCAGCGAATTGTTTTCCTTTGACGAGGACGGAGTGACGGATGCCGTGGACTGGATGAACGACAGATATTTTGAGGAAAAGGAGCGCTTTGAGCAGGCGCCGAAGAATTGGGACAGTTATCGGATGTCCTGAAGGCATAAAGCAGGAGGATGGCAGAAGCGTAATAAATTATGGAATCTGATGTAAACAGCGAAAAGAGTCCCGTTGAAACAGCGAATGAGCGATGGGATATCATACATGGCAATTATGAGAGAGATGAAATAAAATACGATAATTGGCTGGAAATATTCCGGGAATTCATCGACAGATGTGATACGCCTATTGTTGATTTAGGCTGCGGAAGCGGCAATGACACCCTGTATTTGCTTGAAACAGGCAAAAAAGTCATACCGTGCGATTATTCGCAGAACGCAATTAAGAATATATATAAGAATTTCCCCGAGATTCAAAGGGCAGAATGCTTTGACATGACAAAAGGCCTGGTATTTGAAGATAATTTTACGGATATCATAATAAGCGATCTGTCGCTGCATTATTTTACGGAGCAGGAGACCCGTCAGATTCTGAGTGAGATAAAAAGAGTGTTAAAACCGGGCGGCATACTGCTTCTCAGGGTTAATTCCGTAAGGGATGTCAATCATGGCGCAGGTGAAGGTACGGAGATCGAGCCGCATTTATACAAAACAGGCGACGGAAGATATAAAAGATTTTTTGATGAAGATGATTTTGCCAGATTCTTTTCCGGCTGGAAGAAGCTCTATCTGCACGAGGAAGTAATGGAGAGATATGCCCTGGAAAAAATATTATGGAAAGCCGCGATGCAGGTAGGAGGCCCTGAGCATGAGGAACTGCCCGCCTGACGGTCTATGCCGTCAGGTAGGTGCGCATGGTGCGGAGGGCGTTTTTCTCCAGACGGGAGACCTGGGCCTGTGAGATGCCGATGAGTTCCGCCACTTCCATCTGGGTCTTGCCCTCGAAGAAGCGCAGGGTAATGATCTCGTGTTCGCGGTCTGTGAGCATTTTCATGGCGTCGCTTAAGGAGAGATGTTCCACCCAGGTCTCTTCTTTATTTTTTTTGTCGGAGATCTGGTCCATGACATAGAGGGTATCTCCGCCGTCGGTGAAGACCGGCTCATAAAGGCTCATGGGATTCTGGATGGCGTCCATGGCGTAGACGATATCCTCCTTGGAGATTCCCACTTCCGAGGCAATCTCCTCTATGGTCGGCTCTTTGAGGTTTTTGCGGGTGAGGGCCTCGCGCACATAGATCGCTTTATAAGCGGTGTCTTTCAGGGAGCGGGACACGCGGATGGAGCTGGAGTTGTCCCGAAGAAAGCGTCTGATCTCTCCGATGATCATGGGTACGGCGTAGGTGGAAAATTTTACATTTAAACTGGTATCAAAATTGTCTATGGCTTTGATCAGGCCGATACAGCCGATCTGAAACAGATCGTCCACGTTTTCGTTACTGGAAGAAAAGCGTTTAATCACGCTTAAGACCAGTCGCAGGTTCCCCTCGATATAGGCCTCTCTGGCCTCCTGATCTCCGTCCTGTATCCGCGCGAAAAGCGCTTCTTTTTCCCCGTTTTTTAACAGCGGCAGTCTGGATGTATTCACGCCGCAGATTTCGACCCTTCCCTGTGCCATTTTATGATTCCTCCTGTATTTTACTCTTCACAAAAGTGGTATTAACAAGTATGTACCGAGAGCCGTTTCAATATTCTGAGCAGAAAATTAAAATTCTGAGCTGAAAACTAAAAACAGATATTTTTGTGTGGACAAAAACAAATGCCAAAAGAGCGCATATTATAAAAATGACAACTGATATTATGAGGATGGAAACAATATGCTTTTTTCGGAGCTTCGGTGTAAAGACGTTATCAACGTGAAGGATTGCAGAAAGCTGGGAAAAGTGTGCGATCTGGAGTTTGACGAGTGCAAGGGCTGTATCTGTAAGATCATGGTGCCCGGATGCAATAAAATGCTCAGTTTCCTGCGCTGTGAGCCGGATATAGAGATTCCTTACCGGGATATCTGTCAGATCGGGCCGGAGGTAATTTTGGTTGACATTAAAGATTGCGCCTGTTATAATAAAAAATAACACTTGCTCTCAAATTGGAGCGGGCATGGAGGTAAACAAATGAAGTGTCCTTTTTGTAGTCACGAAAATACACGAGTTATTGATTCCAGACCTGCGGAGGATAATAATTCCATCCGCCGCCGCAGAGTGTGCGATGAGTGTGGAAAACGCTTTACGACTTATGAAAAAATTGAGACCATTCCCTTGATCATCATCAAGAAGGATAATAACCGGGAGACCTACGACCGGTCCAAGATCGAGGCCGGTGTGCTGAGAGCCTGTCATAAGCGGCCCGTCAGCGCTCAGCAGATCACGGAATTGGTGGATGCGGTGGAGACCGAGGTTTTCAATATGGAGGAGCATGAGATTCAGAGCCAGGTCATCGGTGAGCTGGTGATGAACAAGCTCAAGGCCATGGACGCGGTAGCCTATGTCCGTTTTGCCTCTGTCTATCGGGAGTTTAAGGATATCAATACCTTTATGGATGAGTTGAAAAAGGTGTTGAATTGATATATGTCACATAAATCGAAGGAAGCAGATGAGCTGTCAGTCTACTTCCTTTTTTGTTGCCTTTTTCAGCGGGGCATATGTCTGCGCAGGAAACGGCGCAGACACAGCAGGTACAGGAGGCTCAGCACGATCTGTCCTGCCAGCATTCCCCACAGATATCCGGTGATGCCGAATACGGGAATGGCTTTAAATACAAACAGAAGGCGAAGCAGGAGCGCGATCACGTTCATGACAAAGATCGTCCCGGCCTTGCCCAGCCCCTGCAGGATGCTTGAGAGGGTGGCATCCAGATAGAGGAAGGGGCAGAGAAAGCTTAAGGTAGTGATGAAATGTCCCGCCAGAGGGCTGTCAAAGAGGACTCTGCCGACAAAGTCGCCTGTCAGGAAAAAGGCTGACAGGCAGGTAAAACCCAAAATGCAGCAGAATTTGACTGTGCGCAGAACGGCGGATTTTACGGCCTCAAGGTCTCCGAGAGCATAGTTTTCGGAGATCAGGGGCAGGAGCAGTACGGAGACGGAGTTGGTCAATGCGTTTGGAAAAAAAATCAGAGGCATGGCCATGCCTGTAAGCACTCCGTAGACACTGAGGGCGGTAGAGTTATCATACCCATACAGGCGCAGCATGGCCGGGATGGATACGGACTCCACGCTCTGCAGGGAATTCAGCACGATACGGTTTAAGGTGAGCGGAAGCGCCATGGCGAGAATGCTGCGAAACATTCTGCCATCGTGCAGTGTGTGGGCGCGGGGTATTGTGACTGCGGATACTGCCGACATGGCAGTATGTCTGTGCAGCACCTGAAAAATAGCCACCAGAGACACTGTCATGGAGACCAATTCTCCCACGGTGAGACCGAGTACAGCCACATTGATCGAAGGGTTCTGCCCTTTTGCTATGACGGAGGCGGACACCAGATACACACAGCCCACACGGGCAAGCTGTTCCAGAAGCTGGGCTGCCGCAGGCGGTCCGGTTTTTTTGATTCCATAGAAATAGCCGTTGATGCAGGAATGGATGCTGCTGAAAGGGACGGAGAAGGCCAGAATACGCAGCATGGATTCCGTGCGGGGTTCCAGCAGAAGTTCCACAGCGATAAAACGGGACTGAGTATAAATGAAACCACAGCACAGCAGAGAGAGTGGGACGGAGATGATCAGTCCGGTGATAAGAGGCCGGAATCGCTGTCCCTTCCTGGTGGTATACTCCGCCACGAATTTGGAAATGGCTGTCTGATAGGCAGCCGCGCACAGAGAGAAGGAGAGGGCGAGCACAGGGCTTAAGAGCTGATAGATGCCCATGCCCTCCTCTCCGAACAGCCGTGAGAGGTAAATGCGGTAAAAAAATCCGATGGTGCGGGTGACGAGACCGGTGGCGGTGAGGATGAAGGTGCCCATGATCAGAGGCCGCCCCGCAAGAGAAAACCGTTTTTTCATATTGCGAAGTCCTTATTGTAGAACTTATCTCTATTATATTTTTGTACAGCAGTTGACAGAACCGTATTCCGGTGATATATTGACAGTTGAAAACCTAGCAAACAACTAGGAATTAGAAAGGAGGTATCGTATGATTTATTTGGATCATGCAGCGACCACGCCGATGGCGCCGGAGGTGTTGGAGGCGATGCTGCCGTTTTTTTCGGATTTATATGGTAATGCCAGTTCCATTTACGGCTTGGGAGCCAGGGCCAGACAGGCTGTTTTTGAAGCCCGGACACAGGTGGGGGCATTGATCGGTGCTGCTCCTGAGGAAATCTATTTCACGTCAGGGGGAACAGAGGCGGATAATTGGGCCATAAAGGCTGTGGCAGAGACCTGTGCGGACAGAGGCAGACATATCATTACCACCAAAATAGAACATCCTGCGATCCTGCAAACCTGCCGGTGGCTGGAACAAAAGGGATATGAGATCACCTATCTGGATGTGGACAGGGATGGTCTGGTACATGTGGAGGATGTGGAATCGGCCCTCAGACCCGATACAATCCTGATCAGCATCATGTTTGCCAACAATGAGATCGGTACGATAGAACCCATAGCGGAGATCGGCTCACTGGCCCACCGGCACCGTGTCCTGTTTCACACGGATGCGGTGCAGGCTTTCGGACAGATCCCGATTGATGTGAAGGATATGCAGATCGATCTGCTCAGCGCCAGCGCGCACAAGGTAAACGGTCCCAAGGGAGTGGGCTGTCTCTATATCCGTAACGGTGTCAAAATCCGTCCTTTTCTGCACGGCGGCCATCAGGAGCGAAGCCGCAGGGCCGGTACTGAGAACGTGGCCGGCATCGCAGGTTTTGGGGCGGCAGCCCGGCGGGCAGCCGGCATTATTTCCGAAAAGCAGAAATGTGAGACGAGCCTTCGTGACTATCTGATCCAACGTCTGGAGTCAGAGGTGCCATGGTGCAGACTGAACGGACACAGGAGCAGGAGACTGCCCGGCAATGTGAACTTCTCGTTTTCTTTTATAGAGGGAGAATCCCTGCTCATCCGGCTGGATATGGCGGGAATCTGCGCATCCAGCGGTTCTGCCTGCACCTCCGGCTCCCTGGACCCCTCCCATGTGCTGCTGGCTCTGGGCCTCAGTCACGAGGAAGCTCACGGTTCCCTGCGCCTGACTCTATCGGAAACGAATACAATAGAAGAGCTTGACACCGTGGTGGAAACTGTGAAGAAAGCCGTGGAGCTGCTGCGGCAGATGTCGCCGCTCTACGAAGATTTTATAAAAAATCAGCCGTCGGAGGAATAACATATGGATTACAGTGAAAAAGTGATGGATCATTTTACAAATCCCAGAAATATGGGAGAACTGGAGGATCCCAAGGGTGTTGGGACCGTGGGAAACGCGAAATGCGGCGATATCATGCGCATGTATCTGGATATTGATGAAGCCGGAGTTATCCGGGATGTGAAGTTTAAGACCTTCGGGTGCGGAGCGGCCATCGCCACAAGCTCCATGGCCACAGAGCTTGTCAAGGGGAAAACCGTGCAGGAGGCCATGCAGGTGACTAACAGGGCAGTGATGGAGGCGCTGGACGGACTGCCTCCGGTGAAAGTACATTGTTCTCTCCTTGCAGAGGAAGCGATCCATGCCGCCCTCTGGGACTATGCACAGAAAAATAATGTTGTGATCGAAGGGCTCAGGGAGCCCCGGGAGGATATCGGCAATCAATAACTTGCTGACATTTGGACAGTTGTGGTGTATAATAAGGGCGATACAAAACGGAAAGGAACCCTGTCTCAATGTCTGATATCATAAAGGACTTAAAATATTTCTGGAGCAAAAAACTGTTTGCGGCGGGACTTTTGGGTATGATGCTTCTCGGCTATGCCACGCTGCTTGCCAATCCCACGGTGGGTATCGACGATACCTCGTTCAAGCTCTATTATATCGACGGGGTCTCCCCTGCCATGGGGCGGTGGTGTCTTTATATGATCCACAAAGTTTTTCCGCTGGATTATAATCCTTATTTTGTGGAGACCGTGGGACTGCTGTTTTTTTGTCTGTCGGTATCCCTCTGGTGTGTGGTCTTTTACCGGATGTTCGGACAGCGTATTCCGGTGTTGGTGTATACGATTTTTGCCGGTGTGATGATCTCGAGTCCGATTTTGAGCGAAGTAGTGGTATGGTATGTGCAGGACGGCATTTATCTGGGGTATGGTGTGACGGCGCTGGCGGTACTCTATGCCATGGAAGCCGTTGGAGCAAAGCGGAAGCCATGGCGTTTTATCATGGTCAGCGCGCTGCTTCTTTCTGTGGCGCTGGGCTTTTATGAGGCTTTTATGATCGTGTTTCTCATGGCCATGGTCATGGTCTTTATGCTGAACCGGGCGCTGGTGCCGGAGCGTTATGAGAAGAGCCCGCTGCAGTGGCTGTGGAAGCTGATTTTGATATGCGGTACCGGCATGGTATTCCGCAGTCTGTTTATCAACGGGATCAGCGCCGTTTTCGGGTTGGAGGAACAGGCTCTCGTGTTAAAGAGCCGGGGGCTGGGAGATATCGCAGGTCTGATCGGCGGATGGTTTGACGGAAGCCGGGGAGCTGACGAACTGCTGCTTGTTTTGAAGGAATTTTTTGTGAAATATACGATTCACGGAATCGTGTACCTTCCGGTGCTGATCCTGGTGATGGCGGAGCTGGTACTGTTGGTCTGGGGAGTGTTTTGGACGGTGCGCCGCAGGGACGGGTGGATTCTGGCGGCGGTGTTGGGCATTCTGCTGCTGCCTTGGGTGATGCCTCTTCTGGAGGGCTCTGCGACCTATTACCGCTCCAGCGAGTATGTGCCGCTTTTGACCGCCTTTGCGGTGCTGCTGGCAGGGTGCGGTCTGTGCCGGATCAAATGTCCCCGGACGGTATATGGAGCAGCGCTGTTTCTGGCGTTTTTGCTCTTATATCATCAGGGGTATGAGATGAATAAGTGGCTGCTTGTGGACGTCATGAAATATGAGGACGACAAGCGGACGCTGGACGCTCTGGCACTTGAGCTCATGGCGGAATATGACACGGACAAGCCAATCTGTGTGATCGGAAACAGGCAGACTCCGGTGAGTCTGCTGGAGGATGTGTACTGCCCCCGGTGGTCAAAAAAGTATGATCTGGTAAAATGGCTGGTGTGCGCGGTGGACGAGAGAATTTTTGAAAAATATGACACGCCGCAGGGATATGCGGTGGCGGAGACGCCGCAGTTGTCGTTTATTAATTGGGCAAATAAGGCCTATTACGGATTTGACAGAGAGCTGATCAAATTCTGGAAGATGCATGGCTTTACATTTATAGAGGACGGCGATCTGGGGCATTACAGGCAGGCGCAGAAGCTGATGAAGGATGCCCCGGTGTGGCCCCAAAGGGGCTCTATCGTGGAGCAGGAGGACTATATTATCGTGAATTTCGGTAATTTTGACCAGTGACCGGGGGCGAAGTGACCGGGGGCAGAATGACCGGAAGCGGATTAAAAGGAAGAATGAAGAGAAAGAATGAAGAGAAAGAATGAAGAGAAAGAATGAAGAGAAAGAATGAAGAGAAAGAATGAAGAGGAAGAATGAAGAGGAAGAATGAGTAAGAGGGTAGTAGTGGGTATGTCCGGAGGGGTAGACTCTTCCGTGGCAGCCCTGCTTTTAAAGAGACAGGGATATGAGGTGATCGGAGTCACCATGCAGCTCTGGCAGGAGGAGACACCCGAGTGTCAGGCGGAGAACGGAGGGTGCTGCGGGCTGTCTGCGGTGGAGGATGCCAGGCGCGTGGCGGAGATTTTGGAGATTCCTCATTATGTAATGAATTTCAGACAGGAATTCAAGCGGCATGTCATCGATTATTTTGTGTCGGAATATCTGCATGGGCGTACGCCCAATCCCTGTATTGCCTGCAACCGGCATGTAAAGTGGGAAGCGCTTTTGCGGCGCAGTATGGAGCTTGGGGCAGACTATATCGCCACGGGGCATTATGCCCGGATCGACCGGCTGGAGAACGGCCGTTTCGCCCTGCGCAATTCTGTGACGGCGGGAAAGGATCAGACCTATGCGCTGTATATGCTTACACAGGAGCAGCTCTCCCGCACGTTGTTTCCGGTAGGGGAGAACACGAAGGAGGAGATTCGGAGAATGGCTGGAGAGGCCGGCCTTCCCGTTGCGGACAAGCCGGACAGTCAGGAGATCTGTTTTGTGCCGGATGACGACTATGCCGCTTTTATCCGGCGGGAGGTGGAACGCCGTAATGAGGCGGAAAATCAGAACGAAGCGGAAAGTTATGGTGAAGTGGAACATGTTCTGCAGCCCGGGAATTTTGTCACTGCAGACGGACGGATTTTGGGGCGGCACAAGGGAATCACACACTATACACTGGGACAGCGAAGGGGTCTGGAGCTTCCCATGGGCAGGAGAGTGTTTGTGACGGCCATTCGGCCTGAGTCCAACGAGGTGGTAGTGGGAGAGAACGAAGAGCTTTTTACCACAGAGGTGTTCTGTGAAGGCGTGAATTTCATGGCAGTTCCGGATCTGGAGGAACCCGCGAGGGTATGGGCCAGGATACGGTACAATCATCCGGGAGAGTTCTGCACTGTGGAAAAGCTTTCCGCGGACAGGCTTCGCTGTCTGTTTGAAAGACCGGTGCGCGCAGCTACGCCGGGGCAGGCCATTGTGTTTTATGCCGGTGAATATGTGCTGGGCGGCGGCACAATTGTTTAACGGAGGTGTTGAACAGAGGTTCCCATATGGCGCCGGCGCACATACATTAGAGTGATATGATATGAGAGCAAAAATTGAGGAGGATAAATAGAATGGGTTCCTGTCAGAATTGTTCGTATGCATCCGTGGAGGGTATGATCGTGGATATGATGCCGGCCAGAGCGGCAGACGGCCGTGCAGACAGTTGTATTTTATTTTTTACGGTGGAGGACGATAACGGAAATATCGTGAATTTCATGGTGACGCCGCTTACCTATGTAGTGGATCACAAATCGTTGGGAGTGGGAATGTCGTGTACCTTCTGGTATCGGACAGACGTGCCCACGCTTCTGATCTATCCGCCGCAGTACACGGCGGTGGTGGCGGCCCCCCGAAGGCGCGACCGCATGGTTGATGTGAGTTATTATGATGCCGCGCTGGTGAATGAGGAGCGTACGCTGCAGCTTCACATGGATCGTTCTGTGATACTGCGCACTACCAACAATCAATATTTTCAGGGAAATCCTGCAAATCACAATCTGGTGGTGACTTACACCGCTTCCACAAGGAGCATCCCCGCACAGACCACGCCTGAGAGCATCGTGGTGCTGTGCGATGAGATGCAGCAGGAATAGTCCAAAGTCAATCTGCCGTCAGGATACGCTGTAGAATTTCATCCGTCATAACCAGCTCTTTGGCCGCCTCCCGATATTGTTCTTCGTGAAGATAGGTGTACCTGTGAGGTTTGATGGCGGGCGAAAGGTCGATGGCGCGCAGAAAATCGCTGCGCTTCATCTGAAGAGTTGCGGCATAGTCCCAGAAGCCGGTTTCCGTGAGCACGGTGTTCACCCGCACATGGCGGTGGTTCTGTACCTTTGCCATGATGTAGGTGGCGATTCCCACCTGGATGCCGTGAAGCTGGGGTGTTTCCAGAAGCTTATCCAGCGCGTGAGAGATCAGATGTTCGCTGCCGCTGGTGGGAGCGCTGTTTCCGGCGATCTCATTGGCAATGCCGCTCATGGACAGAGAGTCCAGTAGTTCTTTTAAGAATATTTCGTCTTTGATGCTGGCATAGGGGGTGCGCACAAAGCTGTTTACCGCTTTTTTGGCTATCATCACGGCAAAATCGTTCAGTGCTCCCACCCCGTGCTCCGTCTCGTAGACCCAGTCATAGAGGGCAGTGATCTTGGACACCATGTCTCCGATGCCGGAGTAGATAAACTTTTCAGGAGCAGTGCGGATGACCTCCGTGTCCACAAGAATGCCATAGGCGAGCCTGGCGGGGACGGAGGTGCGTCTGCCGTCCACGATGAGGGAGGCGCTTGCGCTGGAGAAGCCGTCGTTGGCGCTGGAGGTGGGGACGCTGATAAAGGGCAGCCCCCGCAGGAACGCGGCGTATTTGCCCGCGTCGATCACCTTGCCGCCGCCGATGGCCACCACGGCTTTCGTCTGATTGGACAGAGAGAAGGCGAGGGTGATGATGTCGTCTATATCGACTGTGTCCAGCTCCTGGTATTCCAGAGCGGTAATACCGGATTTTTTCAGTGATTCCATTACTTTCAGGCCGAAAAGGTCGATGAGACCGTTTCCAAACCAGATCACCACATCTGTGAGTCCTTCGTCCAGAAGGCATTGTCCAAGTCCTTCCAGAGCGCCTTTTCCTACTTTCAATATCACGGGAATGGAGATACTGTCATTTTTTCTCATAAAATTATCCTCTCATAGTTTTCTGAATTCGGGAACGCGTTTTTCAAACACAGTATAATAGCGGAAGCCGCATTCTGTCAGGACTTTTGCGGCGTCGCCGAAGCCGTGTCCCATACAGTCCGGTTCGTGGGCGTCGCTGCCCACTGTGATGATCTCTCCGCCAAGCTGCCGGTAACGCTGCAATACCTCCCGGCAGGGGTGGAAATCCCGCATGCCGGACCGGATGCTTCCGGTGTTCAGCTCGATTCCTTTCTCCGCCTCCAGAAGCGCTTCCAGGATGGCGTCCAGGATATCCCGGTATTTGTCATAGCAATAATCTTTGTCTCTGGAGGCTCCGTAGCGCACCACATAGTCCAGATGGCCATACACATCAAAATTGGAAAACTTCCGGATATTTTCCAGTTCGGACTCGAAGTATTCCCGATAGGCGTCCTCGTCGCTGCGCCCTTCAAAAAAAGAGGGATAATAGGGATCCTTTCCGTGGCAGATATGGGAGGAACCGATGATGAAATCATACTCATGGGAACGGGCCAATACGGCATTTTTCCGAAATGCTTCAGGGGCCAGTCCCAGTTCCAGTCCAAATAAGAGCTTGATTTTGCCGTCATATTTTTCCTTCAGGCCAAGAAGCTCATAGAGATAGGAATCGGCGTTTAGCAAAAACAAGTCTTCCGGTTCACCCGGAGCCGGCGGATAGTCGAAATCATTGTGTTCCGCGAAACACAGGGTATCCAGTCCCAGTTCGATTCCCCGCAGAACCATTTCCTCCATGGGAGCTTTCGAGTCCCCGGAGTGGTGTGAGTGCAGATGGCAGTCCGCTGAAACAGGCATGTGCATGTCCTCCTTGTCATATAATAAGCATTGTGATCCCGTACAGAACGGGCTGATGGAACAGATAGAAAAGCAGCGAATGGCGGCCGATAAAAGCGGCGGCCGGAATATGGCTTTTTCTTAAAAATGCCGCTCCCATAAGCTCTCGGATGGCGCAGAGCCTGTGCAATAGATAGCCCGTCAGGAATAAAAAGAACCAGGGAAGCATGGGAAAATAGTCAGTGGAATAAAAGTCAGCCCCCGGAAAGCCAAGCCAGGCGCCAAACCATCCGCCGTAGAGGCCGTCTGGCAGAGCCGGGCCCCCGCGCAAGAATCCCTCCCCCGTATAGAGTCCCGTAAAGTTGGCCAGTCGTCCGTTTGCGGCAGGCAGAAAGAGCAGGAACAGAAAATAGGATAGTCCTGTCAAAAATACGGTGGCAGAAAAGCTTTTTATGTGCCGCAGGAGCCTGTCCGCAGGGATCATGAGAAGCATTGCAGAGCCGGTCAGAGTCAGTACGCCGAAGACCACGCGGTTTTCCGGGAGGAATACCAGAGTGACCAGAGTCACCAGCCAGCCGGAGAGAAAGACCGTGAGTCCTCTTTTGAGAGGATGTCTGCCCAGTGACCAGCAGAAGCCGGACAATAAAATAAAGGTGCGGCAGATGCTCTGCTGCCAGACGTATGCTCCCGTGCCGTGATACCAGGGGATGGAGATCCCTGCAATATAGACAAGATCCCACAGGAAATGGTATAAGATCATGCTGATGAGAGTCAGCCCCCGTATCTCGTCCAGAAGGATCAGCCTTCCGGTGGCGGGGGAAGCGTCGGTACGGTTCATGCTTCAAGTCTCCTGATCTGCGGTGCAGGAGAGCTGCACTCGCGTATTTCATATATCGGATTCAGTATAACAAATTTTGGGACAAATGACATCCGAATTTTGGAAAAAAACGGACAATCGGTGAATTTTTTTGAAGAAAGAAGGCCAGACTATTTGAAGCTGTTTATGAAACTGACCGTGTTCCCGCAGTCAAAGTATAAACAATTTGTAAATTTTACCTGAATTGGAAAATATTTTTTATTTACATCTTGAATTATGGAGGGGAATCAGTTAAAATATAGCAGTGACAAAATTTTGACAATCGGACATGCGCCGAAGGTCAGAATCATATAAAAATTATATATCTTAGGAGGAAACGAAAATGGCAGTAAGAGTAGCGATTAATGGTTTTGGCCGTATCGGCCGTCTTGCGTTCAGACAGATGTTTGATGCGGAGGGCTACGAGGTTGTAGCTATCAACGATCTGACCAGCCCTGATATGCTGGCACATCTGCTGAAGTACGATACCGCACAGGGCAGATACAAATATGCCGACAAGGTTGAGGCCGGTGAGGACTCCATCACTGTAAACGGCAAGAAGATCACCATTTATAAAGAGGCAGATGCTTCCAAACTTCCCTGGGGTGAGCTGAAGGTGGACGTTGTTCTGGAGTGTACCGGTTTCTATACCTCCAAGGAGAAGTCCATGGCACACATCAATGCCGGCGCCCGCAAGGTTGTAATCTCTGCTCCTGCAGGCAATGATCTTCCCACTATCGTATACAATGTAAATCACAATATTCTGAAGCCCGAAGATACCGTTATCTCCGCAGCTTCCTGCACCACCAACTGCCTTGCTCCCATGGCTAAGGCACTGAATGATCTGGCTCCCATCCAGTCCGGTATCATGACCACCGTTCATGCATACACTGGCGATCAGATGATCCTGGACGGCCCTCAGAGAAAGGGCGATAAGAGAAGAAGCCGTGCAGGCGCTCAGAATATCGTTCCCAACTCCACCGGTGCTGCAAAGGCAATCGGTCTGGTTATCCCTGAGCTCAACGGCAAGCTCATCGGTTCCGCTCAGCGTGTTCCCACCCCCACCGGTTCCACCACGATTCTGGTGGCAGTTGTGAAGGGTCAGGTTACCAAGGAGCAGATCAATGACGCCATGAAGGCTGCACAGACCGAGTCCTACGGTTACAACACCGACGAGATCGTATCTTCCGATGTGATCGGCATGACTTACGGTTCTCTGTTCGACGCTACCCAGACCATGGTTGCTCCCATGGAGGATGGCAATACTCAGGTTCAGGTTGTGTCCTGGTATGACAATGAGAACAGCTATACTTCTCAGATGGTTCGCACCATCAAGTATTTCAGCGAGCTGGGCTGACAGATTTACAGCGTGGACTTTCAGGGGGGCTGATTCTTGGATCAGACCCCCTTGTCTGGTTCCTTGGGCCGGACCCTTTTTGTCCGGTTTCAGAATATAAAAAACGGAGGTTAATTGAGATGGGTTTGAATAAGAAATCTGTAGATGATATCAATGCGAAGGGCAAGCGTGTTCTGGTGAGATGTGATTTTAACGTACCCCTGAAGAATGGTGAGATCACGGATGAGACTCGTATTGTGGCTGCGCTTCCCACTATCAAAAAGCTGATCGCAGACGGCGGAAAGGTGATCCTCTGCTCTCATCTGGGCAAGGTGAAGGAAGGCCCCAACGAGGGTGAGTCCCTTGCTCCCGTGGCAAAGAGACTGTCCGAGAAGCTGGGCAAGGAGGTTGTGTTCGTAGGCGACTACAATGTGACCGGGGAGGCTGCCACCAAGGCGGTGGAGGCTATGAAGGAGGGCGATGTGGTGCTGCTCCAGAATACCCGTTTCCGCGGCAAGGAGGAGACCAAAAACGGCGAGGAGTTCTCCAAAGAGCTGGCTGATCTGGCCGACCTGTATGTGTGTGATGCTTTCGGTTCTTCCCACAGAGCTCACGCGTCCGTTGCGGGGGTTACCAAGTTTATCACTGAAAAGGGCGGCGAGAACGTAGTGGGATATCTGATGCAGAAGGAGATCGACTTTTTGGGCAACGCAGTGGAGAATCCCGTTCGTCCCTTTGTGGCTATCCTGGGCGGCGCAAAGGTTGCCGACAAGCTGAATGTAATCTCCAATCTGCTGGAAAAATGCGATACTTTGATCATCGGCGGAGGTATGGCATATACATTCCTCAAGGCTCAGGGCTATGAGATCGGAAAGTCTCTGGTAGACAATGAAAAGATTGACTACTGCAAGGAGATGATGGAGAAGGCTGAGAAGCTGGGCAAGAAGCTGCTGCTTCCCGTTGACTCCGTGACCATCGCAGAGTTCCCCAATCCCATTGACGCTCCTGTTGAGACCTCGGTTTATGATGTGAAGGATATGCCCGCAGACAGAGAGGGCTGTGATATCGGTCCCAAGACCGCTCAGATGTATGCGGATGCCGTGAAGAGTGCCAAGACTGTGGTTTGGAACGGTCCCATGGGTGTGTTTGAGAATCCCACTCTGGCCGCAGGCACCATCGCAGTGGCTAAGGCTCTGGCAGAGACCGATGCGACCACCATCATCGGCGGCGGCGATTCCGCTGCAGCGGTAAACCAGCTCGGTTTCGGGGACAAAATGAGCCACATTTCCACCGGCGGCGGCGCTTCTCTGGAGTTTTTGGAGGGCAAGGAGCTTCCCGGCGTGGTTGCGGCAGACGACAAGTAATTCGTATCGGATAATTCATATCAGATAAGTTCATATGGATGGAGGGATTGTTATGGCAAGAAAGAAGATAATCGCCGGCAACTGGAAGATGAATATGACTCCCAGCGAGGCCGTAAAGCTGTGCGCTGAGTTAAAGGATCTGGTGAAAAATGATGATGCGGATGTGGTATACTGTGTTCCTGCCATCGACATTGTACCTGTTGTGGAAGCGGTAAAAGGGACTAACGTAGAGGTCGGCGCAGAGAATATGTACTTTGAGGAGAAGGGCGCATACACCGGTGAGATCTCCGCAGCGATGCTGAAGGATGCGGGTGTAAAGTATGTTATCATCGGCCACTCTGAGAGAAGGGATTATTTCAGGGAGGACGACGCTCTGCTCAACAAGAAGGTTAAGAAGGCCATAGAGGCAGGCCTGACCCCGATCCTTTGCTGTGGTGAGAGCCTGGAGCAGAGAGAGATGGGCGTTACCATGGACTGGATTCGTCTGCAGATCAAATCCGATCTGGTGGATGTGACGGCAGATCAGGTGAAGGAGATGGTGATCGCCTATGAGCCCATCTGGGCCATCGGCACCGGCAAGACCGCTACCACCGGGCAGGCACAGGAAGTGTGCAAGGGCATCCGTGACTGCATCGGGGAGATGTACGATGACGCCACTGCGGCGGCAGTGCGTATCCAGTACGGCGGTTCCGTGAATGCGGGAAATGCGGCCGAGCTGTTTGCACAGCCCGATATCGACGGAGGGCTGGTAGGGGGCGCTTCCCTGAAGGCGGACTTTGGCAAGATCGTGAATTACAACAAGTAATTTTATTGATTTTCTGAACAATTATATGGATTAAAATGTAAAGGGGCTATTCAATCCGGTGATGTTCCGGATTGAATAGCTTTTTCATACATTTTTGTTAATCTCTTGAAATATCTGCAGAAATACAATAAAATAGACATATTATGTGTGTGCCGGACAGCGGCAGGAGGATTCCCCCATGATCAAGGATATTATTGACGCCAATGAAGGCGTATTACCTAACGCCAGAGAGATTGCTGCTTTGAAAGAATTTTTTCCGGCTTGTTTTAATATAGACGGAAGTTTTGATATGATACGCTTCGGTGAGTATATCAGCGATTCACTTATGGTCTCCAGAGAGGGTTATGAACTCCGCTTTCTCGGGAAAAATTATGCCCGTTTACTGGCATCTGTGGATACTGCTACCGTGATTGTGCCGGATGAGGAACATAATAGTAAAACGGAAAACAAACACAGCGAAAATGTGTATATCAGTGGCGATAACCTG
>CANCYO010000012.1 GCA_947382415.1 uncultured Lachnospiraceae bacterium
GGGACGAGATGATGATGGCAAAAGCCCAATGGAACGACCAGAGTGAGATTGTCTGTTATCACGGCTTCCAGAGCTTCAAGGCGGGCGAGGTCACGCCAGAGCAGGCACATGAGGTCGGCGTGAAGCTGGCGGAGAAGATGTGGGGCGACAGGTTTCAAGTGATTGTGGCAACCCACTTAAATACGGAATGCCAGTACAACCACTTTGTCGTCAACTCAGTTTGTTTTTTGTCAAGCACTTTTCCCTGAAAAAAGCGTAAAAAATCCCTTTTTTCGTACAGGGAATTTCCCTGCTTTCGGCGAGACATCTTCTCAGGCATCCTGACGCATTAATGCGTGTTCCATCCGGTAGCTGCGGCCTTCAAAAATGAGCAGATGATCGTGATGCACCAGACGGTCTATCATGGCGGCTGCCATCTGGTCATCCGTGAAGATCCCTCCCCATTTGGAGAATTCCAGATTGGTTGTCAGTATCAGGCTCTTGCTCTCATAGCTGTCTGATATCACACGAAACAGCAGCTGGGAGCCGTTTTTATCTACCGGTACATAGCCCCATTCATCGAGGATCAAAAGGTCAAGGGTACGCAGTTCCTTGATCAGCCGCTCCAGAGTGCCGTTCTTACGGGCTTCCGCCAGCTTAAGCACCAGTTCTGTCACAGTATGGAACTTCGTCTTATAACCCAGCTGACATGCTTTCACCCCCGCTGCTATCGCCATATGGGTCTTCCCGATCCATACCGGTCCGTAGAGAACCAGATTCTTTCGTTCCGGAACGAAATCCAGCTGCTCAAGCTCCTCCATGCCAAATGCAGGAGGAAACTTCACACTGCCATAGCTGTATCCCTCAAATGTTTTATATACAGGGAATCCGGCACGTTTTATCAGGCGGTTCCGACGGTTCTCATCCCGCAGATCAAGCTCTTTCCGGAAAAGTTCTTCTACGAATTCCAGTCGTTTCTGTGTACCTTTTTCCCTGCACACTTCCGATATCCGTGCAGAGAGGAACAGCTGGCGGCTGCTTTCCAGGATGCGGATGCAGATATCCTCTTTCATTTTTGGTGTCATCATGATGCATCACCACCTTTCCGTAAAAAAGCTTCATCGTACACACTTAAGGAGGGACCCGGCTGCGGGGGCGTCTCGATCCCATACCCTGTTATCCTTGCCGCAAGAACCGATGCATCGCATATGTTCACGCTTCCCCAGGAAGCAGCCATCTCCATGGCGGATGCTGCGGCCTGAAAACCGTACTGGTTCGTAAGTTCGTTCATGATCCGCAGGCAGTCTTTTAGCTTTTCCTTTGGCTGGGCATCCATGTAAGTGCGGAGGATGTCGGGCGTTTCCCTCCGCAGGCCGCTGTCATGCCATGCACCAGAGTTCTTCATCAATACTGCCAGGGTGGTGCTATAGTCGCTGACGTCTGTCCTGCCCTCTCCAAACATCCGGCGATGGCTGGTCATGAGCTGCCCTCCATCGGTCAGGATATCTATGGTATGCGCCCGGACTCCTGTCAGGACTTTGCGGTGTGCATTCTCAGGTGCCGTGGAATAAAAATGTTTCCCGTCCATGCATACCTTTCCATAGCCGTCCGCCTGCAGCCATTCATACCGGCACACATTGAAGCGCTTTGGCGGTAGTACCAGCAGGGCTTTCCTGTCCTCCTCAAACAATTCCCTGATCGGCACCTGCTTTTTGTAGTGGAGTTCCTCCGCCTTTTTATCGTGCTGCAGAAGGAGCTTCTGATTATATTTTTCTATCTGTGTGAAATGGGGTACCGGCACAAACAGGTTGGCACGGTTGTAGCCCACCTTGCGCTCCACGTTGCCCTTTTCCCACCCGGAATAAGGATTGCAGAAGCGGACCCTGAAATGGTAATGGGCCCGGAACCGGGAGAACAGTTCCGATTCATGGACGGCATCCCCGATTCTGTGACCTACACCAGTGGCATTGTCAAAGATCAGCAGCGGCGGCACCCCGCCTATGAACTCAAAGATATCCAGGAGCTCCTGGCAGACACACTCCGCTGTCTCCCCTCCGAACACCTGGCTGTAGCCGTCATTGCTGTAGGGAAAGGACACGGTAAGGTACTTTTTCCGACAGGGTTTCCCGGTTTCAACGAAATCTGCCTCGCCAAAATCCACCTGTGCAGGCCCCGGATCCCATATGAATTCAAGGTTCGCCTTTTCCACCTGCTGGCTCCTGCATTTTTTCAGATAGCGCTGCACGATGCTGTAGCTGCCTGTATATCCCTGTTCTTCCACCAGCCGCTCGTAAACCCTTTTGGCGGTATGGTGCTGCTTGCGCCAGTGTTTCCTGTCGTCCTCGAGCCACTCCCGGATGACAGGCTTGAACGGGTCGAGAATGGATGGTTTTCCACCGTGACAGGCGGTACAGGGGAGAAGTCCTCCTGCGAGAGATATTTTCGTATTGTTTTCGGGTCTGTATCGGTCTCTTTTGAAATTTCACTGATCCGGTATCCACAATTGCTCAGATCTTTGATATGATTGACTTGGGACATAGTGAGCATCTTCCTTTCCTCCTTTGAATAGATTGGTCTCTACCAAAGGATAGATGTAATGTGAGGTGGTTTCAATATGTCCCGCCTTTTATAGGGAATTTCCCTTTCTGATTTCAGGGAATTTTCACGCTTTTTTCGGTATTTTTAGTATATCATATACAGTAGGAAATCGAACCGAAATTTGCCAGAGGATATCTGAAAAAACTGCTCCACGGTCAGCATGACAGCGCCCGGGTGTATATGGAGAGGATACAGGCAACAATTCCCTTAATTGAAATCAGGAAGAAACTGGCAATCAGGGAGAGAATAAGTAACATTTGACAGCAGGCACCGAAAAGAAGTAAGCTTAAATAATATTTCTGTTATATTGAAAAAATGTATCTAGTAGCGTACTATATTACATAGATAGTAAATAAAGAATATGCCACTATAAATATATAATTATATAAAACAAATTACGGATACATTGTAACTATATATTAATTTAGATTTAGCCTATAAAGCAATCTACAAAGGAGATATATGTACAGGGAAGAAAATGAAATTTATATATTTGACGGTGATTTAGAACAATATCTGCTAGACAAAGGTGTTGAAGCTGAACACATCAATAAGATGAAAGAAAAGAAGCTACAACGTGACAAGGAAAGATATTACAATTCAAATTATCTGAAAACTGGTAAATCTGAAAGAGAAAACAAACTTGTGCCATTATCAAGGGTTATAGGAGTAAGCAGAGGAACCGTAGGAAAGAGCGTTTTTGAGAACGTAAGAGCTATGAAAGATGGGGAACGTGAACCATATAGATTTCAATCATGTTTTGGTTTCTTAAATAAAATGACTTTGGAAGAATTGAAAGAATCATACCAAAAAGTCTTCCCTGTAGAAATGGATTACTATAAGGAAGAAGATGAATATTATCTAACAAGTGACGGCAATCACAGAACTTTAACTGCAATGCTTTTAGGAGCAAAATATATAAATGCTAATGTTACCCCTTTGTATTGTGATTTTAAAAAGAGGGATAAATGCCTTGCAGTTGACAAATTTTATGATGATTTTAATATTTTTCAAATTAATTATTCTTATATAGGAGTAGAAATCGTTTTTGTGGATGATGAGGGTTATTATGTTGTATGTGGATTCCCAGGCAGAATAGACGAGAATTGTCACGAATACATCAGTAAATTATCTGATGAAATTAGAGCAGATATAAAATTGGTAAAAATATGGGAGAGAGTGCCTAAAATTATCATGAACATATTAAATATGCTTTCCAGCAATAAGCGGATAATTCAGTATATTGTAAAATCTAGAAATATTTCTACTTATTGTACCCCAATAAATATAGAAGATTTTGACTAGCAGGCTGCAGATAGTTAATGATTTAAACTAAAGTGTAAATATTTAAATATTAGAAATGAGTCAGGAGAAAAAATAATGGTTACACGGACAATAAATAAACTACATTTTGAGGATTTAGACACTATTAGATTTGAAGAGCTGATATTGGCAATGGTTTATAGAATGATAAGATGGGATAAGTTAGATCATTTTGGAAAGAAGGGTTCCGATGATGGTATCGATATAAAGGCTGTAGAAAAGAAGAAAGAAAATGTGTATTATTTTCAATGCAAAAGATATCAGAAGAATACTAATGCCAAAATAAAAGATATAATTGATGAATACTTGAGAAAAAATACATTTATTTCACAGTTTTATATATTGTAATTTCCTGTTCTTTAATAAAGAAGCAAATTAAATATTTTGAATTTTATTGTGATAAAAAAGGATTTAATGCTGCAACATCATGGACAAGTTCTGTTATTGAGGCAAAACTTTATTTAGAATATTATGTTTTACTGTTTGCTTATTTTGGTGTGAATTTAGTTTCAGAAAGAAAATCCCTAACTGGGAGTATAAGAAGAAATATTGCTTTAAAAAAGAAAATGAAAAAGGATTTTCTTAAACAAACTGAATGCCGCACCAGAGAGGTACTTATAAGGTCGATTTATTGTAAATAGAATAAGAGATTGTTAATATATATATAAGTTTTGGAAAATCAAGTAATTTTAATAAGATAGTTCAGACACTGTCTGAATTTTTGAGCGCAAAGAAAGAGGTTTAAAAAATGTCAAAAAATGATGTTCAAATAGTCGTTGGCGATTCAGATTATGATGAACTATTAAGAAGAGTTGGCGATGTGATACAAAAAGGCAGGAATTCCATTGCCGCCGCTGTTAATAATGCAATAGTACAGTCATACTGGGAGATAGGGCAGTATATTGTGGAATATGAACAGAAAGGGCATGCTAAAGCAGAATATGGCTCTGATGTCCTCAATAGGTTATCAAGAGATATGACAGATCGGTATGGTAAAGGATTTAGCCGCAGCAATGTGTTTTACATGCGCAAAATATATTCGGTTTATCCGCAACTACAACAGCACTCCAATTTATTGAGCTGGAGCCATTATATTGAACTCCTTAAATTGGATGATGAATTGGAGCGTTCATTCTACGAGAAAGAATGCGAGTCCGAACACTGGGGCGTGAGAGAACTGAAGCGTCAGATGAAGAGTATGCTCTTTCATAGGATAGCCTTGAGCTCTGATAAAAATGAAGTGATGCGTCTTGCGAGAGAAGGACAAGTTATTGAAAAGCCGGAGGATATCCTGAGGGAGCCCTATGTCTTCGAGTTTACAGGATTGCCGCAGTTACCTGTATATGGTGAAGGTGACCTAGAGGAAGCTTTAGTCAGTAATCTCAGCCAGTTTTTCCTTGAACTGGGAAAAGGTTTTACTTATGTGGGCAGACAACAGAAGCTTGTTATTGCTGGTAGAACATATAAGGTTGATCTTGTGTTTTATCATAGGATTTTGAAGTGTTTTGTGCTTGTAGATTTGAAGCGAGGCGAGGTTCAGCATGAGGATATTGGGCAGATGAACTTTTACCTGAATTATTATCGTGAAGAGATGAACACGGAGGGTGATACGGAACCTATCGGGATTGTGCTGGGAGTCTATCAGGACAAAGTGGTTATGCAGTACGCATTACAGAATATCACAAATCAGGTGTTTGTAAGCAGATACCAGCTATATCTTCCGGAAAGGGCGCAGCTGGAGGCAGAATTTCGGAGGTTTATGGATGGCGCGGAGTCTGACAAAGGCAGTGGTGATTAAAAAGTTCAGACAGTGTCTGAACTTTTTGGAATACCGATAGGAAGAATAGCTAAAGTGTGGATTTCAAGCGATTCGAAACGAATTTTAGGAATTGGATAATATAAATATGTGACAAATTCTGAAAGATTAGCTAAAGCAGTATGCCACATAAAACGCTGAAATGTTTGTTTGCGATAGCGGTTTAGAAATCTATGGATTACGGTCTTGGTGGAGCAGTAAAGGGGTTTGGTGCAGCATTATTGCAGGGCATTTCATGCAGAATGTTGCATGAGTATCAGATTTTCATTGATGAAAAGCTCGCGTAGGCGTTAGGGGAGGTGTGTGATTATGAATGGACAGATGAAGAAGTATAAGGAGAACCTTAGCAGGACACCTGGCCCCATCATGTCAAGTCAAATTTAATTTAATTTTAGTGCAAAAAACTCAACTGGAAAAGAGATAAAATATGTGAGGTTTGAAGTTGAATTAAGAAATGCCGTTGGGGATTTAGTTAAGGATGAAATTAAAAATACAACATCAGTAAGCGTAGAAATAGTGGGACCCGTAAAATCAGGTAGTAAAGTAAATATGAGCAATGAAATTATTGGATATTGCGATGATTGCGCAAGAATAGATATAGATGATATCACGATTGTATACACGAATGGCGCATCTGAAGAAGGTCGTTTTGGGTATTATTATGAAAAATAGTTTTTACAAAAAGGAATGCGGTAAAACACCTTCCTATTTATGTTACATTTTTAACAGTTTCTATAGAAAAAATAAATCCTGCAAATCGCGCCAAAACACGGCAAATCAAGGCATTTTAGGAAGGAGAAATAACATGATTTCGATACTTTTTGTCTGCCACGGCAACATCTGCCGTTCCACCATGGCTCAAAGCGTAATGACCAACTTGGTCAACCGGCGTGGCCTTACCTCTCGCTTTTATATCAATTCAGCCGCTACCAGCCGGGAGGAAATTGGCAACCCGCCCCATCATGGCACGGTGGATAAGCTGTGCCGGGAGGGAATTCCTGTAGTGCCACACAGGGCAGTGCAGATGACAAGGGAAGACTATGACCGATACGACTATCTGATCGGCATGGACAGCGCAAATATACGCAATATGACTCGTATTGCAGGGGGAGACCCTCAACGGAAAATCTATAAGCTTGGATTTTTTTCCGGGCAGCAGGGTGATATTGCTGACCCCTGGTATACGGGGAATTTTGAAGATACCTATCGGGATGTGTTGGCAGGGTGTCAGGGCTTTTTGGCATACTGTGAGGAACATCAGGGCAATGGATCATAAAATGACCTTTTTTGCTTGTCCGAAATTCAGTCCGCTTACCAGGCAGCTCAATGCCGCCTTTCCCGCTTTATCCGTCCGCTTTTCCCTGTCCTCCGCTTTATCGCGTGATATTCCCCTATTCACGCAGCATTCCTCATTCACGCGTTATCTCCCATTCGTGTGGTATTCCCCGTTTACGCGTTATCCTCCCATTCACACGGCATTCCCCAGTCCCCCATTCTCCCGTATATCATCGTCGCACTTGTAAAACAATGAAAAATGAAATATAATATTTTCAGAGTAAAAATCGGGATAGTAAAGATCGCAGGGATAGCAGAGCTGGCAGGAATTACAGGATGAACAAATTGAATAAAAAAAGTGCTTTTCCTTATCAGATGAGATATGCGGCGGGTCTGTACTGGATTCTGGATATGGAGCAAAAAGGCGTTCCCTACAGAAAGCCCCTTGCCACAAACGAGGTGGGGGCCCGTATCTGGAAAGCGTTTGTGCTGGGCGAGACTGAGGAAGGGATTGCAGAGAAGCTCAGTGTGGAATATCAGGTGAGCCGGGATGAGATTCGGGAGGACATTGCGCAGTTTCGGCTGCAGTTAGAGCAGTACGGGATTGATATACGGCGGCAGTCAGGGTGTTTTACAAAGTCTGAATAAAAGACAAAGTCCGAATGAAAGGCGCAGGTAGCGGTATGAATGTTCTGTTGATAGGCGGCTGCAGCAGCATGATCAACAATCTAATCATAAAATTTAATAAAGAAGGGCATCGGGTATATCTTCTGACAGGGAACAGGTATCACAGGCTTCCCTATCAGAAGGTTTTTGAGCGCTATAATTTTTCCTATGATTCCAGTTGTCTGAACGAGATCTTCGAGAGTATTTCTCCGGATCTGACCATTTTTATGGGGGCCTATGACACGAATTTTGAATGGGAGAAGGAGGAGGCCGAGGCTGTCAAGTATTCCGCGGCCGTGATGAATATTCTCATGGGCTATGCCATGGAGGGGGAGGGAAGGTTTATCTATCTGTCCTCGGATGAGGTGTACGGCATAAGTTCGGAGGAGGATATCACGGAAAAGGAGCCGGTTTCCCCAAAGAGCTTTAAGGGCATGGTGCTGGCGCAGGCGGAGGAGATGTGTGAGAGTTACCGCAAGAGTCAGGGTCTGGATATCGTGACTATGCGCCTTGACCATCTGTACGGTATTCCAAGGGCAATGAGCGATGTGAATAATATCTGCAGCGCCATGTGTCTGGAAGCGCTGGAGAGGCAGACCATCACCATAGATGAGGACAGTCATCTGTCCGTACTTTTTGAGAGGGACGCGGTGGAGTTCCTTTATCGGTTTGCCACCGCCAAAAAGCACAGGTATTCCCTCTATAATATTTCTTCTTCCATAGAGGTGACGGAGCGCCGGATCGCGGAGATGGTTCAGAAAGCCATGGGATATGACGTGGAGATTTTTGTGCGGGAGCGGGAGCCTAAGCGGCGGATCCTTTCCAACCGTCTCTATGAGAGCGAGTTTGGCAATCCCTTTTTCTGTGAGACGGATGCCATCGTAAAAAAAATCGTGGAGCAGATGAAGCGGGACCGGCGGATCTATCTCCATGGGGAGGACCGAGAGCAGTCGCTGCATGAGAAGGTGTTGAAAAAAGCGGGATGGCTCTTTGAGGTGTTGGTGCCCTTTGCCGAGAATCTGGTGGCGTTTATCCCTTTCTTTATGTTGAATAACCGGGCGGTGGGCAGCGAGTATTTTGCCAATCTGGATTTTTATCTGTTGTATGTGCTGTTGTTTGCCATTGTCTATGGGCAGCAGCAGGCCGTTTTTTCCGCAGTGCTTGCGGTGGCGGGGTATTGTTTCCGTCAGATGTATGACAGATCGAGTTTTGAGGTGATGCTGGACACCAATACTTATGTGTGGATCGCGCAGCTTTTTATTCTGGGTATGGCCGTGGGGTACATGCGGGACAGTATCAGGAAGCTGCGGCGTGAGAGCGAGGAGGAGCGGGACTTTCTCTCGCTGCAGTTACATGATATTCATGATATCAACAACAGTAATGTGCGGGTAAAGGACTCGCTGGAGACCCAGATTATCAATCAGAACGACAGTGTGGGCAAGATATATGGGATTACCTCCACGCTGGATCAGTACAGTCCCGAGGAGGTGCTGTTCTACGCGGCGGAGATGATCGGCAAACTGGTGCGGAGCAGGGATGTGGCGATCTATGTGGTTTCCAACGCAAGTTATGCCAGATTGTTTTCCTCCACGTCCAAAAAGGCGCGGGCCATGGGGAATTCCATCCGTTACCCGGAGCTGGGGGAGATGTATCAGACGCTTTCCGAACAAAAGGTGTTTATCAACAGGCGTCTGGACGAGCGGTATCCACTGATGGCAAATGCGATTTTTGACGAGCGGGGAACCATGCAGATGATACTCATGATCTGGAGTATTCCGTGGGAGAGCATGACGCTGGGACAGGCCAATCAGTTGGTGGTGATCAGCGCGCTGATCCAGAACGCGGTGCTGCGGGCCAACCGGTATCTGGCGGCCCTGGAGGAGAAGCGTTATGTGGGAGACACCCAGCTTCTGGAGACAGCGGCATTTCATTCGCTGATGCGGGCATACATGAAGGCGGAGAGAAAAGGTCTGACGGAATGTATCGTATTAAAAATCCTGACCGATATGCAGTCTGGTGCGCAGTCGGTCACACAGTCCGGCATACAGTCCGATACACACTCTGCTCCGGCGGACTATACCCTTGCGGGACAGCAGATCATGGAAAAGCTCCGCCAGACGGACTATATCGGAACGCTGGAGGACGGAGGGCTGTATGTCCTTCTGCCCAATACCGGCAGCGAGGATGCCCGGTTTGTCAGAGAGCGTCTGGAGGCTATCGGCTATGGGAGCGAGATTGTGGAGGGCAATATGGATGGCAGATGAGATGATCGTGTTTTTGTGCATTCTGGTGCTCAATACGCTGGCTGTCGCCTGTTATCTGCTGTGGGGGCTGCACAGAAAGAACAGGGGCTGTGTGCCCAAAGCGGTGGTGATGTTTGTCTGTCCGGTGGTGGGCGGCGTTTTCTTTTTGCTTTCTTATATATGGTTCAAACTGTTTTTCTCGCAGCCCGTGGATCTGACGGATGTGGTATTCAGCAAGGAGAGAATCCGGGCCGTCATGCATGCGGAGGAGGAGCGGGAGCGCAATATGGTTCCGCTGGAAGAAGCCATCGAGATCACGGATGAGAAGGAGCTGCGCAAGCTGATGATGAACGTGGTTCGGGGAGATATTGACAAATATCTGGCTTCCATCTCTCTGGCGCTGAACAGCGAGGACACGGAGGCGGCCCACTATGCGGCCTCGGTGCTTCAGGACGCCCTGAACGATTTCAGAATGAATGTGGAGAAGCAGAGGCAGCTTGTCCTGGAGGGCGGCAAAGAGCAGAGGCTTATCGCGGAAGAGCTTATTGATTATATGAATCAGGTGCTGGAGCAGCGGGTGTTCACCGATCTGGAGCAGCATACCTATGTGGAGATCATGGACGATATCTGTGAGATCTACTATAACGGGCAGCCTGACGAGATGAACAACAGTCAGTATGAGGCGATCAGTATGCGGCTTCTGGAGATCAATGATTTTGACAAATGTAAAAAATGGTGCGAGAGGGCCAGATATCATTATCCCAACACGCTCTCCACCTATACATGTCAGTTGAAGCTGTATTTTACCAATGGACAGAAGCAGCGCTTTTTTGAGGTCATCGAGGAGTTAAAGCAGTCTGCGGTGGTGGTCGACAGCGAGACGCTGGAACTGATCCGGGTATTTCAGTAAGGGCAGGTAAAAATGGTATCTCGTAGAAATTTTTTCAGTATTATCATGATGATGGCGGCGCTTACGTTCATGTTTCAGTTCTCGCAGATCATCAAGGAAAATGCCAGCAATTATGACGTCAATGAGTATGCCGGGGAAGAGCTGCCCGAGACACAGCGCATGCCGGAGGGGAGTCCTGGCGAATCCGACGGTTTCTTTCGTGAGGATGTGGCGTTTCTGGGGAGCGGCGGCAATGAGCTGGGACGCACGGTAGCCCAGTGGTGTGTGTACACCCGGAGAAACCTCACTGTTTTGGGAGATGTGGAGAGCCTGAAGGGAGAACTGCCGGATCTTGTGCTCATCGACTCCGGGCAGGTGGATTTTGACACGCAGACGGAGGCGCTTACCAGCCTTGTGCAGTCGGGAGTGCCGTTAATCTTCTGCAACCTGCCTGAGACGGCGGTGCTTGTGGAAAACGAAGCTTTGACAGAGCTTTTGGGGATATCCGAGATCCGGGAGGAGACAGCGCAGGCGGAAGGAATCCATCTGTTTTCGGGCTTTTTGCTGGGAGGGGAGGCCATCTATAAGGCACAGACGCCCGAGGAGGAGAAGCTGCAGGATCTGGAGCTTGGCATCCCCTGGTATGTGACGGGAAAGGGTACCAAGACTTATATGGTGGGAATGCTGGATGAGAGGAAGGTCAAACGGGAGGAGTTTCCCCGGATCATCTGGAGAAACAACTGCGGGAACGCCATGGTCTTTGCAGTGAACGGAGAGTATCTGTCGGGCCTGACGGGACTGGGGATTTTGGATGCCATGGTATACGAGATGAATTCCTGTTCGGTCTATCCGGTGGTGAATGCCCAGAATATGCTTTTGGTAGATTTTCCGATGCTTGCTCCGGAGAACGCGGCGGGTATGGAGGCGGTGTACAGCCGCAGTCCCGAGGCCGCCATGCGGGATGTGATGTGGCCGGGAATTGCGGCGATGTCAATCAGGAACAAGCTGAGAATGACGTGTATGGTCAATACAAAATATGATTACTCGGATGCCGCGCAGCCTCAGGGGGAGGAGCTGCCCTTTTATCTGCAGCAGCTCCGGGAGGTCAGCGCCGAAGCGGGCGTCTCGTTTCGCTATAATGGGTCTGCTCCCAATGATCGGCAGGGTCAATATGAGGACGGGGCAGGCATGACGCCGGCGGATAAAATAGCGGGCGACAGGGAGTTTTATGATTCATTGGACAGCAGTTATCAGTTCGCTGCGGCTTATTTTGACAAGCTGCCCCAGCCGGCGGATAAGCTGCCCCAATCGTTGGATGAGCTGTTGGCAGGAGGTACAGGGAAGCTCGGGGCAATCCGGACAGTGGCTTTTCGGGATGGCGGGGATCTTCCGCTTCTGTCCTGGTATGGGGAGAATATTACCCTGCAGGGTATCACCGGAGACGCAGGAGAATACAGTTTTTCCATAGATTTGCAGATGCGGAGCCTTGCCACGGCTCTGGGGTATTCCAATACCCTTATCGACATGCACAATGCCATGTGGCCGGAGTCCGAGGAGGATCAGTGGGAAAACTATTTTGACAGTATTTTCAGCAATGTGAGCACTTATTGGACGAGGTTTGACGGCTTTGAGCAGACGGTGATGTCCGAGAGCGACAGGCGTGTGCGGAAGTTTCTGAATCTGGAATATGGGGTGGAACGGGAAGGCGACAGACTTATGCTGCGCCTGCCGGAGGAGAGCGGGGACGCATGGTTTGTCCTGCGGCTCCACGGGGAGGCCGCGGCGGATATCCGCGGCGGAGAGTTCCGGGAACTGGAGCCCGGAGCATATCTCATCCACGCCATGGACAGCAGGGTGGAGATTGCGCTGGAGAAGGCGGGAGATGTGCTGGAGTACGCGGGTCCTTTTGCAAAATAGAAGGTGAGGAGTGTCTATGAAGGTGTGTATAGTGGCGGAGGGCTGCTATCCCTATGTGGTGGGCGGCGTATCCGGCTGGATTCACAGTATGATCAAAGCGTTTCCGGATATGGAGTTCATCGTGCTGGCCATAGTCTCCAACCGTTCTCAGAGAGGAAAGTTCGTGTATGAGCTGCCGGAGAATGTCTCGGCTGTCTATGAGACGTATCTGGATGATCTGGACTGGGAGCGCAGGGCAAAGCGGGGGAAGCGTACCAATCTGAGTGTGTCTCAGTACCGGGCCCTCAGGAGCGTTGTGTTAAACCGGAATCCGGACTGGGGCACGGTCATCGACCTGTTTCAAAAGGAGCGTTTTTCCATTGACGATCTGCTGATGGGGGCGGATTTCCTTCGTATCGTGCAGGAGTGCTATGAAAAAAAATATCCCCATATCGTATTTTCGGATTTCCTGTGGACCATGCGGTCTATTTATCTGCCCCTGTTCCTGATCCTGAAGACGCAGATTCCCGAAGCGGACATCTATCACTGTGTGGCCACGGGCTATGCGGGAGTGCTGGGCGGGATGGCCAAACAGCTCTACGGGTGCGGGCTTATCATCTCGGAGCATGGTATTTACACCAGAGAGCGTGAGGAGGAGCTTTTGAAGGCGGGCTGGGTCAGCGGTATTTACAAAAATATCTGGATCGAGCAGTTTCGCAAGATGTCGCAGCTTGCCTATGAGCGGGCGGACAAAGTAACTTCGCTGTATGAGCACGCCAGAGAGCTGCAGCTCGATCTGGGCTGTCCGGCTGAGAAGACTCAGGTCACACCCAATGGCATCGACGTCGGGCGGTTTCAGGACATTCCGGGAAAGCAGCCTGAGGATGAGGGTTATGTCAATATCGGGGCGGTGCTTCGTGTGACGCCCATCAAGGATGTGAAGACCATGATACGCGCCTTTGCCTTTGCAAAAGAAAAGGCGCCTGCGCTGAAGCTGTGGATCATGGGTCCCTGCGATGAGGATGAGGAGTATGCCAGAGAGTGTTATGAGCTGGTGGAGGTGCTGAAGGTGCCGGACATCGTGTTTACCGGAAGGATCGATGTGAGGCAGTATCTGGGGCGGATGGATTTTACGATTCTCACCAGCATCAGCGAGGGGCAGCCCTTGACGATCCTTGAGGGGTATGCGGCGCATAAGCCCGTGATCGCCACGGATGTGGGAAACTGCCGGGAACTGATCTACGGAGGCGGGGAGGACGACTGCGGTACGGCGGGCATCCTGACGCATATCATGAACACGGCGGAGCTTGCCGAGGGGATGGTGCGTCTAGCCCGGTCCAGGGAATTGCGGGAGCAGATGGGAGAGTGCGGCTATGCCAGAGTGATGAGCAGATATCAGCTCGCCAGGATGCAGGAGACCTATGAGCGGATCTATGACGAGGTGTTTGATATCATGTACGAGCAGAAGTATGAAAGGTGTGGGGAAAATGGCGGGAATAGGGGTCAAACTAAATAAAATATACGGTAAGCATACCATCACCACGAACCTGTTCGGTTTCAGTTACAGTACGATGATTACCATTGCGCCCATGTTTCTGGTGATTTTGGCAGTGATCGTCATGCAGATGGCCCTGGGTTTTTCCAAGGTTGGGTATGCGGACAGGGAGTTGTATTCCTGTACGATCCTGTATATCTTTGTGTTTGCGCTTTTGACGGCATCGCCCTTCAACGCGGTGCTGTCCCGGTATATGTCGGATGTGATCTATCGGGAGAGTTATGAGGATATTCTGGCCTGCTATTATCTGGGGCTGTTTATGAATATTGTTTTGAGCTGTCTGCTGGGGATTCCCTTTTGCATCCATGAGTATATGGCGGGCCAGGTTGGGCTGCATTATGTGCTGGCGGGATACTGCGGCTATATGTGTCTGGTTCTGGTGTTTTATTCCATGCTGTATCTGTCGATCTGTAAGGATTACGGGAAAATTTCCGTATTTTTTCTGATCGGCATGGTGGCGACGGTTCTGTTGTCTCTGGTTCTGGTGAAGATGTTTTCCTGTGAGGTCACTTTCGGGATGCTGGTCTCGCTGGACGTGGGATTTCTGCTTATCGGGAGTCTGGAGTTTGCTCTGGTGAGGAGCTATTTCAGGGAAAACAGCGGGAAATACCGGGAGGTTCTGGGGTATTTTAAGGAGAACTGGCAGCTTGTGGTCACGAACTTTTTGTATAATCTGGGACTGTTCATTCACAATTTTGTATTCTGGACAACGGATATGCATATGGTGGTGGCCAAATCCTTTGTGTGTATGACTACCTATGATATGGCTACCTGTATCGCCATGTTCACCAATATCTCCTCCAGTGTGATCTTTATTTCGGGGGTGGAGATGCGTTTCCACGACCGGTATAAAAAATACTCCGAGGCGGTGATCGGAGGCAGGGGAATGGATATCCGCAATGCGAAGCTGCGGATGTTTGAGCAGCTTGCGGAGGAGCTGATGCGGCTGGTGCGTATCCAGTTTATTGTGTCGGTGGTGCTGTTTTTCCTGTGCATTATCTTTATGCCCCAGATGGGCTTTGGCGGGCTGGTGATACAGATATACCCCTGTCTGGCTGCGGGTTATTTTATCCTGTTTACCATGTACGCGGCCATGATCTTCCTGTATTATTTTAACGATTTAAACGGTGCGCTGGCCACGGCGGGGAGTTTTGTTCTGGTGACGCTTCTGGTGACGGTCCGGGCTACGCGTCTTGCGCCGATCTGGTATGGCGTGGGGCTGATCGCAGGGACGCTGGTGGGGTGGACTGTGGCGTATCTGAGGCTTCGCACCATGGAGAAAAATTTGGATGTGCATATTTTCTGCAGCGGTAGTATCATGAAATCAGGGCATGGCGTTTGCCCCTCGGGCAGAGTCTATGAGCGCGGGCGGCAGTAATGTGGGAAATGCCGTGAGGTATGCGGTAATATGCAGAGGAACAGCGCAATTGTGATCGGGAAGGAGGGGAAGAGCTTGGAACCGGGAGTGATTTTGCAGATTATTTTGATAGCGGTGGGGGGCGTTTTGCTGGCGGCGGTGGTGTCGTCTCTGGCAAAGCGCAAGATGACGGAATCCTTTTGCCTCACATGGGGATTGATCGCCATCATCATCATTCTGGCGGGAATATTGCTTCGGCCTGCCGAGTGGAATAAGTATATCAGCGGTATGGGGATGCTGCTGCTTCTGATGATCGGCTTCTGCATCATATACGGCGCGTATTTCATGAGCGGCAAGGTGTCGGATCTGATCAGGAAAAATACGGAGCTTGCCATGCAGGTGTCTCTTCTGAATCATGAGAAGGAGGAACTGCACAGACGGCTCGATGAGCTTGCAGACAGGATGGAATCGAAAAAAACAGATCAAGAAGCGGGTGGCATGGAATGAAAAGGAAGAAAAAGCTTCTTTTTGTGATCAATACCCTGGGACATGCCGGTGCGGAAACTGCTCTGCTGGAGCTTTTGCGAAGGCTGTCCCCGGAGGAATATGAGCTTTATCTCTATGTGCTCCTGGGGCAGGGGGAGATGGTGCGCAGGCTGCCTACGCATGTGAAGCTTTTGAATACCCGGTATGACGCTGCTTCCGTGCTGAGCGGGGAGGGCAAGAAGCGGCTGCAGGGTAAGGTGCTGCGGGCGCTTGTCTCCCGGGGCACGTGTCTGAAGCTTGCGCCCTATATGCTCGCGCAGGCCTGCGCCATGCTCCGGCGGGGGAGGCTTCTGCCGGATAAGCTTCTGTGGAGAGCCATGTCGGATGGGGGAGAGCGCTTTGACATGCGCTTTGATCTGGCGGTGGCCTATCTGGAGGGCGGAGCTACCTATTATGTGGCGGATCATGTGGACGCGCGGCGCAGGGCGGCCTTTGTGCATGTGGACTATGAGCGGGCCGGCTACACCAGAGCGCTTGACCGCGGGTGTTATCTGAAGTATGACAGGGTATTTGCGGTGTCGGATGAGGTGAAGAAGGCTTTTTTGAACGTATATCCGGAGTGCGGAGCTAAGACGGAGGTCTTTCACAATCTTCTGGATGTGGATGGCATCCGGAAAAAGGCTGAAAACGGAGAGGGCTTTACGGACGGCTATGAGGGGATGCGGATTCTGTCGGTGGGGCGGCTCACCGCCCAGAAGGCATTCGAGGTGTCCGTTCAGGCCATGAAGCTTTTGAAGGAACGGGGAGAGCAGGTGCGCTGGTATGTGCTGGGGGACGGCGATCAGCGCAGGGTTCTGGAGGAGCAGGTGCGGCGTCTGGGGCTGGAGGAGGACTTTCTGATGCCCGGAGCCGTGGACAATCCCTATCCCTATATGGCTCAGGCGGATCTTTATGTACATGCCAGCCGATTTGAGGGCAAGAGCATCGCCATACAGGAGGCACAGATTCTGGGCAAGGCGATTCTGGTGTCGGACTGCAGCGGCAACAGGGAGCAGGTGACGGACGGGGTGGACGGACGGATGTGCGGGCTGACCCCGGAGGAAATCTGCGGCGGCATTATAGAGCTGTTACATGACCCGGAGAAGAGAGAGAGATTCGGGCGGGCAGCGGCAGAGAGAAACGCGGACAGCGGGACTGAGATCGGCAGACTGCTGTCTGTTATGGACGGACAGGCACTATAGGTACAACGCCGCCTGCAGGGCGGATGAGAGGTGACATTGAGGGTGAAAAAGGACGTATTGATCATTATGCCGGCCTACAATGAGGGGAAAAATATAGGCGCCCTTCTGGATAAACTGGAGCAGCCGGAAATTGCGCGGATTGCGGATCTGCTGGTCATGAACGACGCTTCGCGGGACGATACGGAAAGCATTGTCAGGAGCAGGAATCATGCCGTTATAAACCATGTGTTCAATCTGGGCTACGGGAGCGGTCTGCAGGTGGGTTACAAATATGCGGTGGAAAAAGGGTATCGCTATGTGATTCAGATGGATGCGGACGGACAGCATGACGCGGGGAATATCGAGACCATCCTGAAATGTCTGAAGACGGCGGACGAGGGCGGGAAATGCCCGGATATCGTGCTGGGCTCCCGGTTTGTGGAGGGGAGCGTGGGATATCCGACTTCCCTGATCAAAAGGATTGCCTACTCGCTGTTCCGGGTATTGATCCGGTTGGGGACGGGCAGGCGGATCATGGATCCCACCACGGGCCTGCAGGGACTGAACAGGAGGGCTTTCTCCTATTACGCCCAGTACAATCATTTTGACGACAAGTACCCCGATGCCAATATGCTGATGCAGATGCTGCTTCTTGGGTTTCGGGTGAAGGAGATTCCCGCCCTCATGCATGTGCGGCGCGAGGGAGTCAGTATGCACTCGGGACTGAAACCGGTGATTTATATGTTTCGCATGATGTTTTCCATCATTGCGGTGTGGATTCGGATCAAACTGTTTCATGTGGACGTGGAGGCTATGAATGAGGAAATTGTTTCGTGATCTGTGGGGAGAGAAGGAGAGCTGGACCCTGCAGGCGGCTGACCTGACTGAGCAGATAAAGCCTCTGTCCAATCCCGCCAGAGGCTGGTATCAGATCTACACCTTTCAGGCGGAGGCGGAACCGGATCTGCAGGAGCTGGCGTATTGTCTGGATATGACCCAGACCCTGGCGCTGGTGTTTTTTGATATCGGGTTTTACCGCGATCTGGAGCTGGATGCGGACTGTCTTCGGCGCATGAAGGAGATTCTGCGCTTTTTTGCGGACAATCATAAGGATATTATTCTGCGTGTGGCCTACGACCATCAGGGCAGGGCGCTGGAGCTGGAGCCCTTCACGTTTGAGCGTGTGCTGCGGCATATGGAGCAGTTGGGGGAGGTGCTGGCCGAATTTCCCCATGAGATTCTGGTCTGGCAGGGACTTTTGTTGGGAAACTGGGGGGAGATGCACACTTCACGCTTCCTGACCCGGGAGAAGCTTCTGCAGCTTGCGGATATGCTGTATCATGAGAAGAGTCCTCATACTTTTGCCGCGGTGAGGAAGCCTGCGTATTACAGAATGCTGCGGGGAGACCGAATAGGCGGTATGGGACTGTTCGACGACGGGATCTTTGGATCCGGCAGCGATTTGGGAACTTTCGGAACTTACACAAAGGAGGCCGCGGGCTGGGAGGAGGCATGGTGCCGGGGAGAGGAGCTTGCCTTTTTGGAGGAAATGTGCCGCAGGGCGGTGAACGGCGGGGAGGCTGTGTATGGGGAAGAATACACGGAAAAGCTCTCCGGGGAACAGATGACGGACGATCTGCGCAGAATGCATATCGCTTATCTGAACAGCAGGCATGATGTCAGGATTCTGGATCTGTGGAAAAAATGCCCTTATCAGGGACAGGGTCCCTGGGCGGGGAGAAGTCTATATGATTACATAGGCGCCCATCTGGGTTACCGGTTTCGGGTGAGGGAGGTTTTGCTGTCTCCCGTGAAGGGAGTCCGAAAGGGGATGTGCCGGGTGGAGATCGAGTTCGAGAACTGCGGTTTCGGGAATCTCTGTCAGGAGGCAGAGCTGTATCTGGAATGGACGGAGGCGGAGGGGCGCTATCGGAGGCAGCGCCTTGACTGCGATCTGCGGGAGGCGGACAGCGGAGGCAGAGTGCGGATCGCCTGTGCGATACAGGGTTGCGAGTGTACTTTGTATCTGGCGGCAAGGCGGAAGTGGGACGGCGCGTCCATATGGTTTGCAAATGTGTCCGACGGCGCGGGCAGGGTGATCCTGGGCAGCCTGTGCAGACAGGAACGATAGAAGACAGTGGGAGGTATCCGGTTGACTACACTATATTGGCTTCTGGAATACGGAAAAGTATTTCTGGCATATATGTTCATAATGTTTATCTGGCCCTCTGTGGTATTCGGCAGGTTTCTGAAGGGGCGGAGCCTGACCTTTCGCTTTGGCTTCTGTGTCACGTTCCAGACTGTCCTGGTCAACACGGTGGTGCTGGCGCTGGGACTGGTTCATCTGCTGCAGCCTTTGATGGTGCAGATTTTGTTCTATGCCACTTTTTTATGCGTACTGGTGCGGGATGTGCGCTGGGGCGAGAAACAGTACAAGAAGCTGCGCCGCCTGATCAACGGCACCTATGGCGTAAAGACATTGTTTGCGGACGTGGCGGATCTCATCGGTGGGAAACTAAAGGCAGAGTGGGAAAAATTCCTGAGGATGATGCGGGGCCGATGGTGGGAGTACGGACTGCTCTCCGTGATCCTGATCTATGGGGCCGTGTATTTTTCCTATGGTGCTTTTCAGGATTATTCGTATGGATTCGGAGATATGTATCCGCATAATGCCTGGATTTACGGACTCTCTCAGGGGCAGGTATTCTCCGCCGGAGTCTATCCCGAGGGTATGCACTGTTTTCTCTATGCCATGCACACCTTGTTCGGAATCCGCATTTACAGTTGTCTGCTGTTTACGGCGGGGATTCATATACTGATTTTTCTGTTATCGGCGTATGTTATGCTGAAGGAGGTGTTTCGCTGGCGTTATGCGCCCATGCTGGCGCTGGCGGCTTTCCTCACGGTGGATGTGGTGTGTATCAATGAGATCTACAGCATGTCCCGCCTGCAGTGGACGCTGCCCCAGGAATTCGGTCTGTTTACGCAGTTTTTGTGCGCGGCTTTTCTGGTGCGGTATCTGCGCACGGCAGGGCCTGCCAGGAAGCCGGAGGGAGGCTTTAAGGCGGTGTTTTTCAAGTCTTACCGTCCCGTACATTATCCGGGGGAGATCGAGAGGCCGCCGGAGTACACGAAGAATTACTGGGACGAGAATCTGCTGGTCTTTGTGCTGGCGCTGGCGGCTTCTCTGGCGATCCATTTTTATGTCACGATCATGGCGTTCTTCCTGTGTGTCGCCTTTGTGCCCGCGGGATTGTGCAAAATATTGAATCCCAGACGGCTCGTGCCTCTGGTGACGGCGGCGGTCTGCGGCTTCTTTATCGCGGTGCTGCCCATGGCGGGGGCGTTGGCCTCCGGCATTCCCTTTCAGGGCTCCATCGGCTGGGCCATGAGCGTTATCAACGGCACGGAGGGTCAGGGCGGCGGAGAGATCATATTGGATGAATCCGGCGGAGAGATCACAGGAAATATTTTTGACAGCTTTCGGGAGAACCAGGACGATCATAATGCGGACGGTACCGCGGCTCCGGAAGCGCCGGGTCAGGCAGGGCAGAACGGCCTGGCAGGGCAGAACGGTCAGACAGGGCAGAATGGTCAGAACGGCCAGACAGATCAGAGCGGTCCGGCAGGGCAGAGCCAGCCGGGCCAAGAGTACCCGGAGGCGTCGAAGCCGAAGCTCTCTCTGGAGCAGCGGCTGGAGCGGCTGGGAGAGACGCTGTGGAATAAGCTGCAGGCGCTTTATCATGACGCCTATGTGACTTTGTACCGCCAGCAGAGGGCAGGACTTATTGTGTTCTGGACTGTTGCGGCGCTGGTAATCTGGCTGGCGGCCCGCGTGTTTTTCACGGGTCTTAGTCTGGTGCGGGAGAGCGGGGAATATGATCCCGCCAGCGTGGACGGATATTTTTCCCTGACGCTCTCCTCCGTGATCTTCATGGCCATGTATTGTGCCACCAGTCTGGGGCTTCCCTCGCTGATTGCGGGATCGAGGCTCTGTTCCGTGGCGCAGCTTCTGATTCTGGGCGTCATGATGATTCCGCTGGATCTGCTCATGAGCATAGTCTGGCCCCGGCTGCCAAAGCATGTGGCCAGGGCGGTTCCCATGGTATGTGTGGCGGCCATTTATCTGGGGACAATGTTGACGGGAACCTTCCACGGGTATCTCTATTATGAGCTGACCCGGTATAATGCGGCGGTGATGGTGACTTATTCGGTCACCAACAGGCTTCCCGCCGGAAGCTTTACCGTGGTTTCCACGGTGGATGAATTGTATCAGCTCAATCAGTACGGGTTTCATGAGGAGGCCATCAATTTTGTGAACAAGAGCGACGATGAGGAATATTCTCTCCCGTCGGAGCATGTGTTCATCTATGTGGAGAAAAAGCCGCTGGAATACGCCCAGAGCCATTTCTTTGCGGGGCCCGGCTGGCTTGCATGGGAGAAATATCCTGCGTATTATGATTCCTATGTGAGTCAGTGTCCTGATATCACGTCCTCGGAGATATCCGTTGAGGGGGAGGTCTATCAGGGAAAATTTGCCGATTCCTCCCGTGTCTATTCCAATCTGGAGCAGCGCACCATGCTGGAATCCAAGCTGTACCGGTGGTGCAGGGAGTTTGAAAGGCTGTATCCGGGGGAACTGCACATTTATTATGAGGACGAGAATTTTGTATGCTATTATATCAGGCAGAACACGTTGAGTCAGTATTCCTTTGGGATTCTCTGAGCAAAGGGATGCTGAAAAACTAAAAAGCGAAATGGAAATGGTTATGGAAGGGAAGAAGGAAAGAGTGGGAAAGAGGCGGGCAGGGCTGGCAGCCATGCTGCTTCCGTCCTGTGTGTTGCTGGCAGCCTGTATCCTGCTTACAGCGTGTCTCCTCCATCTGAGGAGTGAGCTTGAGGAGCTGCGTCAGAGCCTGCTGTATGCCAGAGGCCATGGGGATGTGACTGTGGAGAACGGGCAGTTTACGGAGTCTGCACGGATTCTGGACAATCCGGGCAGGGGCTTTTACTATATGCATGGCTTTCGGATCAGTGATGACAAAACTGATTACAGGGAGGAGATTGCGAAGAGATTCTGCCGGGATGAGGACACCAGGCTTGCCATGATACAGGTGAATCTTCAGGCCTATCGGGACAAGCCCATATCTGCGGAGGGACTTGAGAATCTGGAGCGGCTGTTCGAGGCGCTGGAGGCGGTGGACAAGCAGTTTATTGTGAGATTTTTGTATGACTGGGACGGAGAGATCGACGCCTATGAGCCGGAGGCGCTGGAGGTGATTCTGGAGCATATGAGACAGGCGGGCCCCATCCTGCGGGAGCATGGGGATATTATTTTTACGCTGCAGGGGCTTTTTATCGGCAACTGGGGTGAGATGAACGGGACAGAGTTCGCTAATCAGGACGATATCCGGATTCTGGCAGAACAGCTCTATGAGGCTACGGGAGGGGAGGTCTTTCTGGCGGTCCGTATGCCCATGCAGTGGCGTATGGCCACGGGCCTGAAATGGCCGTCTGAGGACGGGGTCTTCTATGACGGCCTTGCGTCGAGGCTTGGTCTCTATAACGACGGTATGCTGGGAAGCTGGAGCGATTACGGTACCTATGGCGACCAGAACAAACAGGAGCATGGGTATTTTACCTACTGGAACAGGGAGGAAGAACTGGAGTTTCAGGAGGAGCTGTGCAGGACGGTGCCCATTGGGGGAGAGGTCATTGTGGACAATCCCTATAATGATTTTGAGAATGCGCTGGCCGATCTGAAGCGGATGCATGTGACTTATCTGAATAAGGATTTTGACAAGAATGTATTGAATAAATGGGCGAGGTATACGGTCTCTGAGGAGGGCTGTTTTGACGGGATGGACGGTCTGAGCTATATGGAACGGCATCTGGGGTACAGGCTCCTTATCGAAGAGGCGGCTCTTGCTTACGAGTTCCGTCAGGATGTGCTGTCTGTGGATGTGGCGATGCGGAATGTGGGCTTCGCCCCGCTGTACCGCCCGGTGAAGGCGAGAGTCTGCATGGTGGAGAGCGGGACGGGAGCGGTTTATTCCTGTGGGGCGGAACATGAGCTGGAGACTTTGGCCGGGGGAAATGACGCCCATATGGCAGCGAAGGTCAGGACGGATATCTCCCTTGCAGGGAAGACCGCGGGACAGTACCGGCTGTATCTGGAGATCATGGATGAGCGTTCGGGAGAGCGGATTCTTCTGGCCAATGAGCAGGAACCGGAGGAGTATGGATATCTGATCGGAACGGTGGAATTACAGCCTGTAGAGGGGTTGCCGGCGGAACCTGAGGGAGAACCGGAAACAGAATCGGAAACAGAGCCGGGAGCAGAATCGGATGGAACATTGGAGGCAGAACCGGAGGGAGGTGCGTGAGCGTTGAAGCCGATAGATTTTGTGGTGACATGGGTGGACGGCGCCGATGAGGCGTGGAGACAGGAGAAGGCAAAGTACGCTCAGGCCGCCGGGGATGATGACCGCGGGGAGCGCTACAGGGACTGGGAGCTTCTGCGCTATTGGTTCAGGGGCGTGGAGCGGTATGCTCCCTGGGTGAGGAAGATCTGGTTTGTCACCTGGGGGCATCTGCCCGAATGGCTGAACACGGACAGTCCCCGGCTGCAGATTGTGCGGCATGAGGACTATATTCCGGGAGAGTATCTGCCCACCTTCAACAGTAATGTGCTGGAGATTTATCTGCATAAGATAAAAGGGCTCTCAGAGCAGTTCGTGTATTTTAACGACGATATGTTTTTGATCGATAAGGTCAGGCCGGAGGATTTCTTCCGCGGAGAAAAGCCCTGCGATATGCTGGCGCTGCAGGCGGTGGTGGCCAATCCCTCTAATCCGGTGATGTCCTATCTGTATCTGAACAATTCCATGGCGCTGGCCAGACATTTTGACAAGCGGGAGAATATGAAGAGACACCCGGGAGCGTATTTCAGGATCGGCTATCCCCCCACCCGTTTCTGGTATAATGTGCTGGAGCGGGCTTTCCCGCTCTACACGGGGTTTTACACGGTACACGGTCCCTCGCCTTTTAGCAGGCATACCTTTGAGGAGGTGTGGGAGCAGGAGGGCGATATCCTGCGGGACATGTCCGGAAACCGGTTCCGCAGCCCCGGTGATGTGACGCAGTATCTGTTCCGGGAGTGGCAGAAGCTGTCCGGGAATTTTCATCCCGCAAACATCCAGCGCAGCTTTGGATATTTTGAGATCGGAGAGGATAACCGGAAGCTCCTTGAGACTATCCGGAGGCAGAAGCGCAGAATCGTCTGTGTCAACGACACCTGGCAGGCAGGAGATTTTCAGAGCGTAAAGGCGCAGCTGCAGGCTGCATTTGAACGGATTCTTCCCGTGGCTTCGGAATTTGAACGCGGATAATTGGAGGGACTACTGTGACGCAGAAGAGCAGAACGGAATACTCCGCACGCAATACCACGGTGGCAATCATAGCGCGGGTCAGCGCTATTTTGATAGGATTTGCGGCGCGAGTGGTTTTTACCCACACGCTGAGTCAGGATTATGTGGGGATCAACGGCCTGTTTACGGATATTTTGAATGTGTTGGCACTCTCGGAGCTGGGGGTGGGAACGGCGATTACCTATGCCCTGTACCGGCCCATCGCTCAGGGAGATATTGAGAAGCAGAAGTCTCTGATGCGTCTGTACCGGTTTTTCTACAGGATGGTGGCAGGGATTGTGCTGGTGTTGGGACTGCTTGTCATCCCTTTCATGGACATATTGATCAAGGACCAGCCGGCAGTGGGGCATCTGACACTGATCTATCTGATGTATCTGGCCAATTCGGTGTGTTCCTATCTGTGGGTCTATAAAAGAACTCTGATAGATGCCCATCAGCTCAGCTATATCGGAGTGCTGTACCAGACGGGCTCATGGGTTCTGCAGAATATTCTGCAGATCATCGTGCTGCTTACCACGGGCAATTACATTCTTTATCTGTCAATTTTGATTCTGTGCACGGTACTGAACAATGTGGCCGTGTCCAGACATGCCGATAAACTGTATCCTTATCTGCGTGATAAGGAGGTGGCGCGGCTCTCGAAGGAGGAGCGCTCGGGCATTTTCAGCAATATCCGCGCCATGCTCATGCACAAGGTGGGAAATGTGGCGGTGAACAATACGGACAATCTGCTGCTGTCGGCGCTGGTGGGAACGGTGAGCGTGGGAAAGTATTCCAATTATTTCCTGATCATCGGCTCCGTCAAACAGGTGTTGGATCAGATGTTTCAGGGCATTACTGCAAGTGTGGGCAATATGGGCGTGGAGGCGGGCCGTGAGAGGATCAAAAAGATATTTGAGGCGTCCTTTTTCATGGGACAGTGGGTGTACGGACTCACGGCCATCTGTATGTATCATGTCCTGGATCTGTTCGTGGGACTGAGCTTTGGAGAGCAGTATATTTTTGACAGCCGGATTACGCTGATCCTGTGTCTGAACTTTTATCTGACAGGGATGCGGCAGGCTACCATCGTGTTTCGGGATTCCATGGGGCTTTTCCGGTATGATAGATTCAAAGCCATCGCCGAGGCCGTGGTTAATCTGGTGGTATCGCTGATACTTGGCAGAATCTGGGGAACGGCGGGCGTGTTTCTCGGAACCATGGTGAGCACGGTCACTACCTCTCTCTGGGTGGAGCCCTATATGCTGTATAAGCACAGGCTGCAGGAATCCGTGGCGCCCTATTTTGTAAAATATGCCCTGTATGCAGCGGTGACTTTCCTGCTGTGGTACGGAGAGAGCTTTCTGTGCCGCTATATCACAGGGGGCTTGTGGACGGTGTGCATCCTGCGCGGGCTGTTGTGCTTTGCAGTCACCAATCTGGCGTATCTGTTATTGTATCACCGCACCAGAGAGTTTGGGCTGTTGTGGAGGAAGGCAGTGCAGCTTGCGCAGAAGTATCGGAGGGATAGGTCAGAGGCATGAGGGAAGAGGCGGACAGACAAGCGGGTATGCGGAGGGAAGCAGATAGTCAGACAGATATGAAGAAGGAAGCGGACGGGCAAACGGGTATGCGGACAGGCATGGACGGGCGCGGGCAGGTCTTCACACGGGAGGAGCGCTGCCTGTTGGCGCTGCTTGGGGAGGCGCTGACGGGTGTTTCCCAGAGTTTTCCGGAAGCGGTTCCGGAATCTGTTATGGAAGGTTCTGATGCGGGTTCTAACACGGGTTCTGATGTGGGTTCTGGTGCAGGTCTTGATACTGCTCCTGTGGATTGGGAGCGTCTGGTTCATATGGCGGAGCGGCATGGGGTGCTGCCCCTGCTGTATGATGTGTTGGCGGAAAGGGAGGAAGTGCCGTCCAATCCGAGTAGACGGGCGGCAGATTCCGCCAGACAGACGGTGCAGCAGAGCTATCGGCTGTTGTTTTTATGCAAATATCTGATGGCGGGACTGGAGCAGGCCGGAGTGCAGGCAGTGCTCTTAAAAGGCGTGGGGACGGCGGCATATTATCCCGTGCCGGAGCTTCGCAAGGCGGGGGATGTGGATATTCTGCTGCTTCGTCCGCAGGAGCTTGCCCGGGCGCAGGAGGCTCTTTTGGAGATGGGCTGCAGACGTATGCAGGAACAGCCCGCCCTGCATCATGTGGCCTGGCAGGCCGACGGGGGGATTGAGGTGGAGCTGCACACCATGTTGGCGGAGCCCTTTGACAATGAGCGGATGAATCAGTATATGGGGGAGCGGCTTGCGGACTGTGCCGGACATGTGCGCGTGGCGAATGTGATGGGGGCGCCGCTTCCTGTGCTGGAAGGAGCATATCATGCCTATGAGCTTTTGCTGCATATGCTGCAACATTTTCTGCGCTCGGGCTTCGGATTGAAGCTTCTGTGCGACTGGGTGGTGTTCTGGAACCGTGAGACGGACAGCGGGGAGCGGGAACGGTATCTGAGACTGGTGACGGAGAGCCGGGTCAAAGGCTTTTCCGACATGGTGACGCTGGCGTGCTGCAGATATCTGGGCCTGCCCATGGAGCGCGTGGCTTGGATGGGGCTTCCGGAAGATTACGCGGTGGAGCAGTTCCTGTCGGAGATTCTGGAGGCTGAAGAGTTCGGCAAATCCTCCGTAAACCGCATGGTTACGCTGAGAGGCGGCGGACTCATGGATTATGTGCGGGAGTTTCATCATCAGATGCGGTTGAATTTCCCTAAGGGCAGCAGGTGTTTTCTGCTCTGGCCTTTTTTGTGGCTGGTCACGCTCCTTCGCTTTTTGAGAAATAACCGCAGGATCAGGAAAACCTCGGGGCTTGCTATTTTAAAGAAGGCAGGACAGCGGGGGAAGATGATAGAGCAGATCGGGTTGTTTCGATTATGAGAAAAAACTGAACGAAGTAAACCGCCGCATAATAAACCAAATATTTTTTCAGAGTGATTGACAAAAGAATCCGGATTTATTATACTAATAGTACCAGACTAGGCTTTTTGGTCTGGTATGAAGAGTAAACAAAGTGTTGTGCAGGCGCAGATTCCTGTGCCGAAGGCGGAGGAGCAAAGTTATGAAGATTTATGAGAAACCTGTTGTTTTGACAAACGAGGAGCTGGCTGAGGGCGTATATGCGGGAAGCGGAAATTGTTACACCACCACAGCTACCATCATGCAGCAGCCTGCGAGCACACATGGTTATATCATTCAGGTGAATGCAACGCATGCGGCTTCGGACGGACATCACAGCACCAATCGCCAGATAGAGGTTTCATTTAATCAGGTAGTCAATTATGTGTCCAGCGAGGCTTCGACATGCTGGGGAAGCGGTACTACCAAACTCACGTTGGAGTACGCCACAAGGAATAATGCGCCTTATCACAATAATGCCAACGAGTATATCGGCTTGGGCAATCTGGAGGTTACTTCCGGGGACGGTCTTGCAATTACGGGCTGCAGATGCGTATATTGCGATGAGGACTGCGATCAGCACTGATCGCTTGAGAAGTAATGCATCAGAAGGATGGAATGCAGTAAGAAAGATGAATTAGAAAGATGAATTAGAGAGATGAGTTAGAGAGATGCATTAGAAAGATCAGTAAGAACAGAGAAGAGGTTATGTGGCTGCATAACCTCTTTTTTCCATATAAGCAATGCAAAAAACAGATCGGGAAATCAGAGTATGAAGGAAAAAATCAAATTTTTACTAAGCAGGATCAGGGCCGGAAGACTGCAGGAGATGTGGCGGCAGACGGTCTGGATCTATCGCTATGCCAGGCGGTACTGGCTGGCCATGGTATTTTATACTTTGTTAGGGATGTTCGGCACGGTGGTATCGTTGTTGACCAGTATGGTCTCCAAAAATCTGGTGGATATTATCACAGGACATGAGGCGGGCATGGTGGTCCAGACCTTTTGCATGATGATCGGATTGAATGTGGGGGCGACGCTGGTGGGCATGGCGTCGGACTATGCCGCCGGATGGATCGGGATGAAGGTGGACGCGGAGATCAAGGCGGACATCTTTGAAAAGATTCTTGTGACGGACTGGGAGTCTCTGACCGGTTATCACACGGGAGATCTGCTCACCAGATGGAGCTCGGACGCGTCCAATATCTCCAGCGGCGTACTGAGTTTTGTGCCTAATTTTATCATTTATTTTTTCCGCTTTGTCAGCGCTTTCGCCATGATCCTTTATTATGACGCCTCCTTTGCCATTTTTGCGTTTCTTGGTATGCCGGTGAGTCTGCTCCTGTCCAGAACGCTGATGAACCGCATGGTCAACAATGACAGAAGAAGCGCCGCCATGGGGGCGAAGATGTCCGGTTTTAACCAGGAGGCCTTTTCCAATGTCCAGATCATCAAGGCCTTTGATCTGGTGCGGCTGTATATCGCCCGGCTGAGGCAGCTTCAGACGGAGTATATCTCTATGAAACTGGATTTTAAAAAAATGGCCATCGGGACTTCCCTGCTGTTGTCCACGGTGGGACTTCTGGTGTCCTATGCCTCCTACGGCTGGGGAATCTACCGGGTGTGGAGCGGCGCTATCACTTATGGTACGATGACCATGTTTCTCACGCTGTCGGGGACATTGACGGGAACCCTGCACAATCTGACCGCGCTGGTGCCCACGGCCATCGGTCTCACCACCTCGGCGGGACGTCTCATGGATATTGTTGAGATGCCCCGGGAGGATTATACGCATGACGATGAGGTGGAGCGGTTTCGGGAGGCTCATCGGGCAGAGGGCATCAGTCTCTGCGTCCGGGATGTGAGCTATGCCTATCGCAACGGCACGAAGGTGTTTGAACACGCTTTTCTGGTGGCCCGTCCCCATGAGGTGATCGGTCTGGTGGGACCCTCGGGGGAGGGCAAGACTACAATGATGCGTCTGATGCTGTCTCTGATCGCTCCTCAGGAGGGGGAGGTGCTGCTGTGCGGCGGGAATGCTGGGGTTGAGTCCGGAAGGTACGCCGGAGACGAGTCTAAAAGTCACGCCGGAGACGATGTGATTGCGCTGACTGCCTCAGCCAGAAAGCTTTTCTCCTATGTGCCTCAGGGCAATACCTTGTTTTCCGGCACCATTGCGGAGAATATGCGGAATGTGAAGCCCGAGGCTACGGAGGAGGAGATGATAGAGGCGCTGAGGCTGGCCTGTGCCTGGGAGTTTGTGGAGAAGCTGCCGGAAGGGCTGTACAGCCCGGTGAAGGAACGGGGCGGAGGATTTTCGGAGGGACAGGCCCAGAGGCTTGCCATCGCCAGAGCGCTGCTGCGGAAGTCGCCTCTGCTTTTGCTGGACGAGGCTACCTCTGCGCTGGATGTGGCCACGGAGAGGAGAGTATTGAAAAATATCATGCAGGACAGGTATCCCCGTACCTGTGTGGTGACCACTCACCGTCCCACAGTGTTGGACGCCTGCAGCCGTGTCTACGGTATACGGGACAGGCGCTGTATCGTGCTGGATGAAGCACAGATCGAGGAGCAGGTGAGGGGCTTTTGAGTTGGAGCCTGTGGTCTCTGGGGCAGGTATTTCGGGTATCAGTGGATCTCATTCGGCCGGGCGTTCAGGTACCGGTGAATCTCATGGCGTATGGTCTCCACGGCTGCGGGCCGGGGTGTGCAGTGCAGGCGGCAGACGAGGATCTGCGCCGCCAGAGCGTCCACAAGGCGCAGGCTGCGCCCGTAAAGCTTTCCGTCCCATGCGGGGGAGATGAGGCGCTGCAGCACCAGAAGCCGTTTTTGATCCTCGGAGAGCTGTTCCACATAGTCCCGGGGGGACTGTCTTAGGAGGATGATACCGCCCAGGGGGTGGGTTCCTGTGTCTGCCAGACCGGAGCTGCCGCACCAGGGAATACCGTGGATGAGAGCCCGGCCGTTTTCCATGGACAGGAGATTCAGGTCGCCGTTTAGGACGGGAGTCTTCAGGAGCTCGTGCCAGAGCCCGGCGTGGGTGGATTTTCCGGTGCCGGAAGAGGCCGCAAAGAGCCATGCGCTACCCTCATACAGAATGGAGGAGGAGTGCAGGACTGCCATGTCATGCCTCTGGGCCAGATAGAGAAAGGGAAGCTGCAGGGCGTGGAAGAGATCGCTTTGGAACAAACGGGTAAAGGGTGCCGTACAGTAAAAGATACACCGGGAGGCGTCCTTTGTAAGATGCGCTTCCGCAATCTGTGCCGCAGCCGGGAACAGAAGGATATATTTTTCCCTGCATTCTATCACCGTGAGTTCTCCGCTTCTGACGAGAAGCTTTCCGTTTTCGTGGACGGCAGGGGCGTGGGCAAGTATCTGTATATGTTGGTGGGGATGTTTTGCAGGTTTGCAGGCGAAGGCGTCCAGCTCCGGCGGAAAGGCCGGACCGGGACCGGAGAGTATGCAGGTCAGGCCTGCGATGCAGAGGTATTTATGAGTGTCATCAGGCCGGGCATATTCTTCTATGGAGCCGTGGGAGGAGGGCACGAGGATTCCCCAAGAGGCGAGCCGGGAGACGAATTCCCGGATGTCTTCCTCCAGCCGGGGGAGGGCTTCGGGCTCCGTGTCATAATATTCGGCGCATAGTTTCGTGAGCTCTTCTATGGAGCGGTCTTTTTTGAGCAGCTTCCAGAGACAGGCTCCGGTCTCGTTAATTTTTATGCCGCGCCGCTGATCGGCTATGAGCTGACCTACGGGAAGCAGATAGGGAGTTTTGGCTATTCGTTTTAACACGTAATTTTCATTTTGTCTCATGATTCATTTACCCTCCATAAAAGGATTATAGCATCGGGATGGCACAAATGCCACAGATATTCATGCGGGGGAAGGGGAGGTAACATTATGCAGGAGGAAAAAGTAAGCCCGGAGGCGCTTCTGGCAGAGGGAAGGACGATTCAGTTTCAGCCCATAGGTTACAGTATGTATCCGCTCTTTGTGCCCGGGCGGGATCAGGCTGTGGTGGCTCCCATAGGGGATGCGGCGCCCCGGAGGGGAGATGTGGTTCTCTACCGCAGGGACGGAGGCATTCTGGTGCTGCACCGTATCTGGAAGTGCAGGCGGGGCGCGTTTTATCTGGTGGGGGACAATGAACACAAAATAGAAGGCCCTTTGCGGAGAGACCAGATCAAAGGGATCCTGGTGGGCATCGTCCGAAAGGGCCGGTATTTCTCAGTGCATAATCTGTTGTATCGGGCCGCGTCAGGGCTGTGGCTCTGGCTGAGGCCGTTTCGGCCACGTCTGGCCGGGCTTGTCTCCCGGTTTAAGAGAAGACGGTGACGGTTTTGTGTCTGTCTGTGAGCCGGGCGCTTATTGAGGAAGCTTGAACTTGGCGATCAGAGCATCCAGCGAGGCGGCCTGAGCTGACAACTGCTGGCTGGTTGCGGAGGATTCCTCGGCAACTGCCGCATTGGTCTGGATGACATCGGAAATCTGGTTGACTCCCTGCTCGGCTTCTTTCATGGTAGCTGCCTGATTGGCTGAGAGAGTGCTCATCTCCTTGGAGGAGGCGGCAACCTTTCTGATTCCGTCTACTACCGTTGCGATGGAGGTCACTGCGCGTTCTGTGGCCTTGTTGCCACTCTCGATCTCCTGCATGATTCCTTCGATCAGGTCTCTGGTATCCACGGCAGATTTGCTGCTCTGCTCAGCAAGCTGTCTGATCTCGTCCGCAACTACGGAAAAACCCCGGCCGGCCTCGCCAGCCCTGGCGGCTTCGATGGAAGCGTTTAGTGAGAGCAGATTGGTCTGTTCTGCGATATTCTCGATCTCCCCGATGATATTTCCGATTTTCTGGGAAGTCTCGTTGATGTGTGCCATGGCTTCTGCCATAGCCCTCATATCGGCATTGCTCTCGTCCGCCACATCCGCGTATTTCTGGGACTGATGGTGGGATTCTTCCGCGGAGGCGGCCGCTTTTTCTGCGGCTGAGGTGATTGTGGTGATCTGTGCCTGCAGCTCTTCCACTGCGCCGGCCTGCTCTGTGGCGCCTTCCGCAAGGCTCATGGCGGTCTCGGCCAGATTGCCGGAACCGGCTGTCACCTGTATGGAGGATTCCTCTATGAAGTGCATGGTGTCTATCGTGGAATCTCTTAATTTCTTGACAGAATCAAACAATTGCTTAAAGTCTCCAATATATCTGGAGCCGTCTTTGGAATGGACTGTATAATCGGAGTCTGCCATCTGCCCCAGCACATACTCCAGATCGGATATGATAAAGTTCAGAGAGTCCCGCATGTCGTTGGCTGATGCGATCATATCGGCTACCTCGTCCTCTGTATCCACTGTGGGGAAGGGGGTGAACAGATCGCCCTTGGCAAAATGCTCCAGCCGGTCGCTCAGTTCGATCAGCGGTTTGGAAATACCCGTGGCGATAGTCTGACCCAGACGGATGGAAAATACAATGGAGAGGAAGATTGCCACAGCGCTGGCAACCACAAGCAAAATACATACCACGGTCATGGTGGTGGATATGCTGTTTCCACGGTCTACCTTTACGTCCATAATATCAATGAGCTGATCGTTGATCTCGTCATACAGGGGCATCAGCTCAGTCATGGCCCGGTTCTGTGCCTCCTTGGAGGCGCCTATATCCGACGCGGAACCCAGTTCCAGAATTTCGTTTTCCAGAGCCCAGTAACCTGTCAATGCATTGGAAATGTTGTTGTAGATCTCTTTGTTTGCGTCCGATACCATTGCGCTTTTTAATTTGGCAAAGCTCTGTGTGAAATTTTCCACGTCCTCATCGTGTTTGGCTCTCATACTCTGGATGGAAGCGGGATCGTCATAGCCGATGCACCCGCGAAGAGCAGACCGGGTCTCGGCAAAATAGGTCATGGTCTTTCCCACGTCTCCCTGTGCAAAACCGTAATCCCGCAGTGAATTTGAATAGATTACAGCCACTGTGATGAGTACGATCAGCACAGCCACAGCTACTGCGGCAGGGATGCCCGATGCGAAGACAAAGGTGCGGACCAGCCTGTCCTTGATCCGATACTTGTTTAGTTTCTTTGACATTTGATTTTCCTCCTTGTGTTGTGCCATAGAACTTTATAGATTATCTGTACACGCAATTTTCATTTATGGTCTGCTCAGATACCGGTGACCGGTGGGTCCACTGCCTCATGTTCCACCGTATTGTATCTCAGGTCGAGAAATTGTGCGCGGTTTTTACGAAAGAGAGCATTCAGATCGTCGGAATAGCCCACCACGATCCAGGGACAGGAGAGATGGTATCTCTGGAGCATCTCCTGGGCAGTGTTTTCGTTGGCGACATCAATGTTAAAAGAATCCTTGTATCCGTCTGCAAAAATTACCACGCTGTAAGTAGTGCCGGTCTTGATGCCGTTGGTGCGGTGGGTGGTAGTGCTCTGGTAAGCCCACATGATTTTACTGTTGGAAACAGCCCTGGGCTGTGTGCCGAATACATTGTAAAAGGTGAAGAGCCGGCCAATCCGGAGCTGTCCCTTTTTGTCATAGAATGTGGCTGTGCCGAAATCGGATTCCGCATAGGTATCGGGATATCCCGATACCTCCACATCCCGCCGCAGCGCTTTCAGATAGCCGCCCTTTGCCCCTTTTATGATACGCAGGACGCCCCACGCCATCAAAAAGGCTCCCACAAGGAAGAGGACGATGTATAAGATATTCTGCCCCAGCTTGCTTGAATGTGCGTCGATATAATAGGGCAGCGTCATTTCAGCGATGTCGGCGTCGGTAAACCCGGCCTCTTTCCAGAAGTCGGTGTAATATTTGTATTCTTTGTCCTTCAGTTGGCGGATTTTGCCGGAGAAGGTGAGGGGGTTGGAGACCAGACCGTTATAGGTACTGTCCGCCATGGTGTCCATTTTGGAGCCGTAACTTGCGGGTACCTTGATGGCCATATATTTGTATTCCGTGTCCGCGTCGCCCATGGCTCCCGTATAAATAATATAGTAGTAGTCCGAGATGGTGACTTTGTTGGTAGAAGTGTCTTTGCTGCCGGATTCCATAAAGCAGCCGAAGTTTTCCCACAGTTCTATATCCACAAGCTGGCTTTTGATCTCGCCGGGGGCCAGTGTAGTAAAGTCCGCATACCCTGTGGTGGCAAAAAAGGCGTTGCCCGCGTCAAAAATCGCCAAGGCACCGCCTATGATCAACAGGATGACAGACAGAATCAGAGACGATTTGAATGAACTTTTCCGAAGTGTCTCAAACATGCTATTTCCTCCGCTCATAAGTAAACGCGATGTAATGTCCGAGTGTGTTTTTGTGTTTCCGAAACGTACAGGAATCATTATTAGTCTACTCCAATTTGAAGGTTTTTGCAATCTATTTCTAAGAATAAGATCATTTATCTGATGAGATCATTCATCTGATAAATGAATCAGGAAATTTGGGCGGTCAGGTGAGGCTGAGCATGTGACTGCACAGATCCGCCATTTCCTCTGCGGGGAGGGGAGAGGGGGATTTGAGCCAGGTCTCAATGACGCCCACATATCCGGAAACGATGAAGGAGTAATAGTATTCTCCGGGGGCTTCCGTGGCGGGGACAAGGCGCATGAGGCGCTTTTTCACCAGATTCTTCAGTCCGTTTACAAAGGCGGTATCACCATGGGGGCCGATCATCACCCGGGAGAGATCATAGTGGCGCTCCAGAAAGGAGAATACCTCTGCCAGCACGGTTCTGTGGGTGGCCGGTTGTGCATCCTTATCCAGATTCCGGTCCAGAATGTCGTTAAATTCTATAAACAGTTCGTTCTCTATCTGATGCAGCATATCATAGATATCCGTGTAATGCAGATAGAAGGTACCCCTGTTGATATCTGCCAGATCCGCCAGTTCTTTCACGGAAATATCCTGAAGCTCTTTTTCTTCCATGAGCCGGATCAGGCTTTGCTGCAGAAGATTTCTGGTTCTTCTGACCCTGCGGTCGGATTTTCGGTCATCGGTTTTCTTTTCATCCATGGTCTGCTTCCTTTCTAAACGCTTATCTAAACGCTAAACGCTTTCTAAACATTTTATAAACTGCTTGCGGATGCTGAACAGAGTAAGGCATGTCTGTCGAAAAAGGCACAATGGGGTCGAAACTGTTTATTGCCTTTTTTACGTCATTGATTATAATAAGTGCATCCAGATAATTGACATGAGTCAATTATAGCACATATGATGAATAAAATGCAACTGATGAAAAACAGACCTGGTGATGAGGGAGGGATTTCCTGTGGAAGAGAAGGAAAAGAAGGAAAACTCATTTATGATGAAGCTGTCCACATTGATCGTGGATAAGAGGAAGGGCTTTTATCTGGTCTTTATCGTATTGATTCTGTTCAGCGTTCTGTCCATGAACAAAGTGAAGGTCAATAATGATCTGACCACCTATCTGCCCGACACCACAGAGACCAGACAGGGCATTGACCTGATGGATGAACAGTTTATCACTTATGGCACCGCCCGGCTGATGGTATGTAACATCACTTACGCGGAGGCGGAGGCCCTTGCGGGGGAGCTTGAGGAGACAGAGGGTGTCAGTATGCTGGATTTTGACGACACTCAGGATCACTATCATGACATGGAGGCGCTGTTCGACATTACTTTTGGATATGAGGCGGAGGAACCCGAGGCCCAGGAGTGCCTGAACCGGGTGCTGGAGCTGGTGGCCGACAGGGACGCGTATTATTCTTCCGACATCGGTCAGGAGGAGCGGGACGCTGACGATCTGAGCGCGGACATGATCATTATTCTGATTCTGGCGGGTGTGGTCATTGTGGCGGTGCTGCTCTTTACCTCTACGACCTACGCGGAGATTCCCGTCTATTTGATGACCTTTATCGTGGCGGCCATTTTAAACAAGGGCAGTAATTACTGGTTCGGCACCATCAGCTTTGTCACCAATTCCATCGCGGTGGTGCTGCAGCTTGCGCTTGCGCTGGACTATGCCATCATTCTGGCCCATCGTTTTATGGAGGAGCATGAGGACAAGGACGCCAGGGAGGCCGTGATCGTGGCTCTGAGCAAGGCGATTCCCGAGATATCCTCCAGCTCCCTGACCACGGTGTCCGGCATGGTGGCGCTGATGTTCATGCAGTTTCGGATCGGCTACGACATGGGTATCATACTGGCCAAATCCATTGTCATGAGTCTGGTGTCGGTATTCTTCCTGATGCCCGGCCTGCTGCTCACTTTTTCCAAAGCAATAGACAACACGCATCACAAAAGCTTCGTGCCCAAAATCACGGCGGTGGGTAAGTTCTGCGTACATACCCGTTATATCGTGCCGCCCATTCTGGTGGTGGCGGTGATAGTGGCCTGCGTACTCTCAGGCAAGGCGCAGTATGTGTATGATGTGAATTCGCTGGATTCCAGAATCATGAGCGACAACAGGTTTTCCGTGAGCATGGTGAATCAGGAGTTTGGCGTGGTGAACACGCTGGCTGTGCTTCTGCCAAACGGCAGTTATGAGAAGGAGGCCCAGGTGCTCCACCGGCTGGAGAACATGCCGGAGATTGATTCCTGTATGGGTTTGTCCAATATCGAAGCCATGGACGGTTATATATTGACCGAGGCGCTCTCCCCCAGAGAGTTCTCCGAGCTCATCGATCTGGATGTGGAGGTGGCGGATCTGCTCTATGCGGCGTATGCTGTGGACAACAGCAATTATGGGGCTCTGGTGGGCAATGTTGCGGAGTACAGAGTGCCCCTGATCGATATGTTCCTGTTTATCTACGATCAGAAGGAGAGCGGCAACATCACGCTGGAGGATGAGCTGGAGGAGAAGTTGACGGACGCCTACTCACAGATCAGCATTGCAAAAAACCAGCTTCTCGGAGAGAAATACAGCCGCTTTGTGCTGCAGCTTGCCGTGCCGGTGGAGGGAGAGGAGACCTATGAAGCTCTGGAGAAGATCCGTTCTGTGGTGGCAGAATATTATCCTGTGGAGGAGATCTATCTGGTGGGAAATTCCACCAGCAACAGGGATCTGAGCGATTCCTTTGGCACGGACAACACCATCATCACGGTGCTGACGGCGCTGTTCGTCATGATCATCCTGTTGTTCACCTTCCAGTCGGCAGGCCTGCCGGTACTGCTGGTGCTGACGATTCAGGGCAGTATCTGGATCAATTTCTCGCTGCCCTATCTGCAGAATGAACCTGTGTACTTCCTGGGCTATCTGGTGGTGTCCGCCATCCAGATGGGCGCCACCATCGACTATGCCATTGTCATCACCAGCCGTTATACGGATCTGAAGACCTATATGCCTATAAAGGAGGCCATTGTGGAGACTTTGAATCAGGCCTTTCCCACCATTGTCACCAGCGGTTCCGTGCTGGTGGCAGCGGGCTTTATCATCAGCAATGTGTCCACCAACGCGGTGGTGGCGGCTATCGGGCTTGCGCTGGGAAGAGGCACACTGACTTCCATTGCGCTGGTTCTGCTGGTTCTGCCCCAGACCCTTCTGGTGGGAGACATTATTATCGAGAAGACGGCCTTTACGATCAATGCGAATCTCACTAAGCCGCTGCCCGCAAACGGCAGGATCCGCATGAACGGTCATGTGAGAGGTTATGTGAACGGTATTATAGACGGAGATTTCTCCGGCGTTATCGACGGCGAGATGGGAGCTGTGGTGCGGGCCAGAGATTCAGTGGAGGATCTGAATGAGGGAGCGGGTCTGCATCCCGGGCTTCCCGAACTGACGGCAGAGGAGGTGGCAAGTGATGTGGTGTTATCATAATGAATCCGGTAGAAAAGCTGTTATGAGGTATCTGGCCTGGGCGCTTGGAGCTGCCCTGATCCTGCAGACGTCTGTTCCGGTGTCTGCGGCGCAGTCCTCCTCCACTTATGCGGAGTACAGGGCGGGCAATGTGACGGCAGGGGAGGCGCAGGGCTATACTGTGATCACGGTCTCCACGGAGGAGGAGCTGGCCCGTCTGGCACAGGACTGCCGTCTGGACAGTTGGTCCAGAGATAAGCTGGTGCAATTGGGGCAGGATATCGAGCTGGATCAGTATACTGATCTGATGATTCCTGATTTTGGCGGCGTCTTTGACGGAAACGGGCATAAGATCAGCGGCCTGCACATTGAGAGCGCAGGTTCTGCCGTCGGGTTGTTCCGCTATCTGCAGGAGGGAGCCACAGTGCGCAATCTCCAGGTACAGGGCAGGGTGGAGCCGGAAGGTACCCGCAGCCGCGCAGGCGGTATCGTGGGCGTCAATTACGGTCTGATAAGCGGCTGCAGCTTTGGCGGTCTGGTGAGCGGCGACAATGAGGTGGGCGGTATCGCGGGCAGCAATCTGGAAAGCGGCGAGATCAGAAACTGTACTTCAGGCGCGGTGGTGCTGGGCAATCACTCCACAGGCGGTATCGCGGGCAGCAATCATGGCGTGATATCCAGATGCAAAAATACGGGTAATATCAATACCTTCAGCGAGGAGGTATCTTATGAACTGGACGATATCACGGTGGAGCGGCTGGAAGATCTGAACAGTACCGCCAATGTGGCTGCTCACACGGACACGGGAGGAATCGCGGGAATCTCCTATGGAAAGCTCTACGCCTGCACCAACACCGGGACTGTGGGCTATGTCCATGTAGGTTACAATGTGGGCGGCATCGTGGGCAGGCTCTCCCAGGGTTATCTCTCCGACTGCCGCAACGAGGGGCATGTGCTGGGCAGGAAGGACGTGGGCGGTATTGCCGGCCAGATGGAGCCGTTTCTGGTGGTGGAGTATATGACCGATAAACTGCAGGAGCTGGACGGGGAGATGGAGACCCTGTTTGATCTCCTGGACGACTCCCGGGAGAGTCTGAGCGATTATGGCTCTCAGGCCACGGATATCATGCGAAGTACCATGAATCATCTGGATAAGGCTCAGGATGCGGGCGGACGGCTCATGGATACGGCAGGGGAGGTCTGGTATATCTACAATCAGGAGCTGCGCGGTATCGGCAGGGATCTGCGGAAGCTGAATAAAGAGATCAGTCCGGACGGCAGTGAGGACGATAAGGGCACGGGGGACGGCGGGGACAAATATATCGGGTCCATCGGGCAGAATCTTGAGAGTTATCTGACGGCTCTTGGCAAGTTTGGCGACAGTACCGGAAAACATCTGCAGAAAATAGCGGATACCGCAGATGCCAGCTCGGAGGACTTTTCCAACGATCTGAGTATTTTTGAAAAGGAACTTAAAAAGACGGGCGACGATCTGGACCAGCTGACGGATGTTCTGGACCGGGGAGCAGACTCGGCGGACGCCAATGCGGATGCCATCTGCAACCAGGCCCGGGTGATACGGAATCTGGTGTCGGGAATCCGGGACGATCTGTTTGCATACGAGGGTCTGGTAGTGGAGGACGCTTCGGACGAGTCCGCGGGGGAGGCCTCCGAGATACTGCCCTCGGACGAGGAGTCTGTGGAAGCGCTGTACGCGGAGGAAAATTATGACACAGCCAGCTTTCGCAAGGGCAAGATAGAGGGCTGTCACAATATGGCAAAAGTGGAGGCGGATTCCACTGTGGGCGGCATCGTGGGCCAGATTGCAATCGAATATGATATGGACCCTGAGGATGACCTGACTTACACCGGGGAGGAGAGCTTCCAGATCGAGCGCAAGGTGAAGGCGGTGGTCCGGGACAGCTTAAACCGCGGGGAGATCGTTGGCAAGCGCAATTATGTGGGCGGCATCGTTGGCAAGGCGGATTTCGGAGTCGTGATCTCCTGTGAGTCCTACGGGGATGTGAGCAGCACCGGCGGCAGCAAGGTGGGCGGAGTGGCCGGAGCCTCCGGCTATGCCATCCGAAGTTGTTATTCTCTGGGGAAGCTCTCCGGCAAAGATCAGGTGGGCGGCATCGTGGGAAAGGGCTGCGACGTATTTTACAGCTATGCCTATAACCGTCTGGAGGCTGAGGGAGAGTGCTGCGGTTCCATCGCGGGCACACTGGAAGATACGGGTACGCTCTATGGCAATTACTATGTGGAAAACGAATGGGGCGGTGTGGACGGTATCGGCTATCAGGGCGGCGCAACTCCCTTAAGCTACGAGGAATTCGGAGCCTCCCGGGGAATACCGCAGGCCTTCACCAGATTTCATGTGTCCTTCAGGGCCCGCGGAGCCGGGCTGGCTTCGCTGGAGTGCGGGTACGGCGAGGCGCTGGAGCGGGAGCTGATTCCTGATATTCCCGAGCAGGACGGCTATTATGGCGTCTGGCCGGAGTTTGATTTTGACTGTGTCACCGACAATGCGGCGCTGGAAGCGCAGTATGAGAGGTGGCTGGGTTCCCTTGCGGGAGAGCAGAAGGATGAGACGGGAAAGAGCCTGATTCTGGCGGAAGGGCAGTTTCTGCCGGGGGCCAGGCTGGAGACGGCGGAGTGTGAGGAAGGCACGGAGCTTGTGATCACGCAGCCCCGCTTTGAAAAGGGCCGTATCCTTTCGGAGTATGAGGAATACCGCAGGCCTGTGACGGTGCGCATTCTGTGTGAGGATGCGGACGGTACCCGGGTGGAGGTGAAACAGGACGGCGCATTCGTGGCGGCCGACACGGAGGTGATGGGAAGCTATGTACTCTTTACGATGGAAGCGCCCGGCGTTTACCGGGTGACAAAACCGGAAAATCATGCTATGCTGACAGTGATACTGACAGCGGCAGTTGTATTGGTGGCAGCGGCGGTTTTGTTCCTGCTTGTCAGAGCGGGTAAAAAGCGCCGTGCCAGGAAGGCCGCAAAGAGCATGGCAGACGAGGTAGAGAGCGGTGGAGAAGATACGGGCGGTTCTGTTTGATATGGATGGTACTTTGATTGATACGGAGAGATATTACCGGGTGTTCTGGCCCCGGGCGCTGGCGGAGTTTGGTTATCGGATGACGGATGAGCAGGCTCTGTCCATGCGCAGCCTGGGGCGGCCCTTCGCCCCGGCGAGACTGCGGGAGTGGTTCGGCGATGAGCTGGACTATGCCGCGGTGCGTGAAAAGAGAAAAGAACTGATGGAGGAAGCGCTTGCGCGTGACGGGATCAAGGTGAAGCCCGGCGCGGAGGCGCTTTTGGCCTGTTTACGGGAGAGGGGCGTCATCACTGCGGTGGTCACTGCCACGGATATGGAGCGGGCGCGGCGGTATCTGGCGCAGACCGGCCTGGCCCCCTGTTTTGACAGAGTGGTCAGCGCCGTGGAGGTGCGGCAGGGGAAGCCCTCGCCGGATATCTATCTCTATGCCTGCGGGGAGCTGGGGTTAGCGCCCGGGGCCTGTGTGGCGGTGGAGGATTCCCCCAACGGTATTTTGTCCGCCCACAGGGCCGGATGCCGGGTGATCATGGTGCCGGATCAGACTGAGCCGGATGAGGCGCTTTCAAAATGTCTCTGGGCATGTGTGCGCGATTTGGCGGAAATAAAGGCGCTGATGCCTTGATTTTTGGATGCGTATGTGTTATTATTTTAACGATTTGAGAAGGCGACTACCGGCGGCATGGCCGGAATCATACAGCGGGAAAAGGAGAGGAAGAGAAGATGGGACAGAAGTTTGATGCGATTGCGGAGAAGGTTCAAAAATGCGGCATGAAGAAGATCGCCGTGTCCGTGGCACAGGACGATGCGGTGCTGGAGGCGGTGAAGGCTGCGAAAGAGCGCGGCATCGCGGAGGCGGTGCTGGTGGGCGACGAGGGTAAGATTCGGGAGATCGCGGCTTCCATGGGCATGGATCTGACAGGGTATGAGATCATCCATGAGCCGGATATGATCCAGGCCTCCCTGACGGCGGTAAAGCTGGCCCATGAGGGCAAGGTTGACATGTATATGAAGGGACTCATCGACAGCAAGAATTTCCTCAAGAGTGTTCTGGACAAGGAGGTGGGCCTGCGCACGGGGGGACCGTTGTCCCATGTGTGCGTGTTTGACATTCCCGGAATTGACAGGCTGTTGTTTCTCACGGATGTGGCCTTCATGACCTACCCCACGCTGGAGGATAAAGTGAATATCATCAAAAATACGCTGCCCGTTTGCAGGGCCTGCGGGGTGGAGACGCCCAAAGTTGCGCCCCTTGCGGCGGTGGAGACCGTGAACCCCAAGATGCCTGTCACGGTGGAGGCCGCAGAGCTGACCCGTATGTGCGAGGCAGGCGAGCTTACAGGCTGTATCGTGGACGGCCCGCTGTCCATGGACATTGCCATCGACAGGGAGGCGGCCAGACACAAGGGAGCCACCGACAGGAAAATTCAGGGAGACGCGGACATCCTGCTGTTTCCTGATATACATGCCGGCAATCTGGTGTACAAGACCATCGTACATCTGGTAGATGTGCAGAACGGCTGTATTCTCACCGGAACCAAGGTGCCCGTGATCCTCACAAGCCGCTCCGACAGCTTTGAGACCAAGGTGAATTCCATCATTCTGGCCGCAGTGGTGGCGGAAGAGATGAAGAAAAATAAGGAGGTATAAACATGTCTGTCAAGAGTTTGATCATTAATCCCGGATCCACCTCCACCAAGATCGGTGTGTTTGAGGACGAGACCCTTTTGTTTGAGGAGACGTTAAGGCATTCCACGGAAGAGATATCACAGTTTGCGTCCATCGTAGACCAGAAGGATTTCCGCAAGAAGATCATAACGGATCTTCTGGAGTCCAAAGCTTTTGATCTGAAGTCCCTGAATGTGGTGGTGGGACGCGGCGGTATGTTAAAGCCCATCCCCGGCGGAACCTATGCGGTGACGGACGCGCTGCTGGAAGATTTGAAGGTGGGCGTACAGGGACAGCATGCCTCGAATCTGGGCGGCATTCTGGCCCGGGAGATCGGTGATTCCATCGGTGTGCCTTCCTATATTGTGGATCCGGTGGTGGTGGATGAGCTGATGCCTGTGTCGAGACTCTCCGGCGTACCGGAGCTTCCCCGTGTCAGCATTTTCCATGCCCTGAACCAGAAAGCGGTGGCAAAACGCTACGCAAGGGAGATCGGCATACCCTATGAGTCCCTGAGGCTGATCGTGGTACATATGGGAGGCGGCGTGTCCGTGGGCGCCCATGTGGGCGGCAAAGTGGTGGATGTGTTCAACGCGCTGGACGGCGACGGCGCTTTCTCTCCTGAGCGGGCGGGGGCGGTTCCCGGCGGAGCACTGGTGAAACTGTGTTTTTCAGGGAAATATTCAGAGAAGGAGATTTACTCAAAGCTGGTGGGAAAGGGCGGTTTTAATGCTTATCTTGGCACCAATGACATGCGGGAGGTGACCCGGATGGCCAATGAGGGAAATGAGGATGCGAAGCTGGCGAAGGCGGCTTTTCTGCATCAGGTGGCAAAGGATATCGGCTCCATGGCCTGTGTGTTGAAGGGCGAGGTGGATCAGATCATTGTCACCGGCGGCATCGCCTACGGTGCGGATGTGATTGTGTCTCTGCGGGAGAGCGCCGAGTGGATTGCGCCCTTTACCGTATATCCCGGCGAGGATGAGCTTTTGGCTCTGGCGCAGGGGGCGCTCCGGGTGATGAATGGAGAGGAGCGTGTCTGCGAATACTGACAGGGTGTAATCATTGATCCTGATTTTCGAGAGAACAGAGGGCGGAAATGTGAAAATAAGACAGAGTGTGTGGCAGAGCGTTTCGCCCATGAAGCTGATCCTGAGCGGCTACTGCCTGATCATATTGGTGGGGACTTTGCTGTTGTCAATGCCGGCCGCCACAAGGGGGCCGGGGGGGACGCCTGTGACGGACTGTTTCTTTACGGCCACTTCGGCCACCTGTGTCACGGGGCTGATACGGTATGACACTTATACGCATTGGACTGTCTTTGGCCAGCTTGTCATTCTGGGAATGATACAGATTGGCGGCATCGGGTTTATGACGGTGGCAATTCTGGTGATGCTTATGGCGAAGCGAAAGATTGGTTTGAGCCAGCGGTTTATCATGCAGAATTCCATCTCCGCGCCGCAGATCGGCGGCATCGTGCGGATGACAAAGTTTATTGCGTTGGGGACTCTGTGTCTGGAGGCTGTGGGAGCGCTGCTCTTAAGCTTTGACTTTGTGCCCAGATACGGCTGGAAGCAGGGAATTTATTTCTCCATATTCCATTCGGTCTCCGCTTTCTGTAATGCGGGATTTGATCTGATGGGAGGTTCCGGAGGACCGTTTTCCTCCCTGACGGGGATGGCGGATAATTATTATGTGAATATGGTGCTGATGTTGTTGATCTTTGTGGGCGGGCTTGGCTTTTTTGTCTGGCGCGATCTGCGGGTGAACAGGTTCCGGTTTGGCAGGCTGCAGCTTCAGAGCAAGATGGTATTGTCCATCAGCCTGAGTCTGGTGATACTTGGCGCGGCGGCGTTTTTTGTGCTGGAGGAGCGTCATGACATGCTGGCGGGCATGAGTTTTTCGGATAAATTCTGGGCCTGCCTGTTCCAGTCGGTATCCGCCAGAACGGCCGGTTTTAACACCGTGGATCTGGCGGCTATGACGGAGCCGGGGATTCTTACAATGATCTGTTTGATGTTTATCGGCGGTTCCACCGGTTCCACCGCGGGCGGCATCAAGACCACGACCTTCTGGGTGCTCTGCGTCAGCGTGTTCACCACCTTCCGGCGCAAGAAGAACGTGGAGGCATTTGGACGCCGGATGGAGGAGAGCATTACCCGGACGGCTTCCTGCGTGTTTATGACCTATCTGGTGCTCACGGTCTCGGCGGCCATCGCCATATCCGCGCTGGAGGAAATTCCTGTCCTGACGGCGCTGTTTGAGACAGTATCCGCCATGGCTACCGTGGGGCTGACGCTGGGTATCACGCCCGGGGTGGGGATGGCGTCCAAGCTGATACTTGCTTTTCTGATGCTGTGCGGGCGTGTGGGTTCCGTGACGATGCTGTTAGCTTTCTCGTCCGAGAAGCGGGTCATCAGTTCCAGACTGCCGCTGGAAAAAATACAGGTTGGATAATACAGGCAGGCGATGCGGCAGGATAATACGGTAGAATCATACAGGCAGAAAGATACAGGTAGAAGAATATGGGTGGAATCATGCAGATCTGGCAGGGGGTAGCGGGATGAAATCAATTTTGATCATCGGGCTGGGACGTTTCGGGCGTCATATGGCTCAGACTTTTATCGAGAACGGACATGAGGTCATGGCTGTGGACCACAGTGAGGAGCGGGCTGACGCGGCGGTGGGGCTGATACAGCAGATCCTTATCGGAGACGCCACGGACGAGCGTTTTATGGAGAGTCTTGGAATCGGCAATTTTGACCTGGCTGTGGTGGCCGTGGGAGAGAATTTTCAGACAGTGCTGGAGATCACGGTGCTGCTGAAGGATCTGGGCTGCAAGTACATCGTGGCGAGAGCCACCAGAGATGTGCACAAAAAGCTTCTGCTGCGCAATGGGGCGGATTATGTGACCTATGCGGAGCGCGAGATCGCGGAGCGCCTTGCCATCAAATTCGGAGCGGACAATATTTTTGATTATGTGGAGCTGACGCCGGAGATCGGAATCTATGAGATTGCGGTTCCCGAGAAATGGCGTGGGAAGAGCATGGTGGAACTGTCCATCCGAAACCGGTATCATGTCAGCGTACTGGCTACCAAGAAGCAGGACAAAATATTTCCGCTGCCCAATCCAAACCATGTGTTTGAGGCGAGGGAGAGTATCATGGTCATGGGCACCGCGGAGGATATCCGCGCCATCACCTGATAACGGGACGGATGTCACATCCCTCAGTCGGGATTCTTTCGGAATTCCCTGGGGGATTTTCCATATACCTTTTTGAACAGGTCTTTGAAGTAATTACTGTCGTTGAAACCGTATTCGAGAGCGATGTCGGTGATGGAGCTGTCCGTGGTCAAAAGCGCCGTCCGGGCATGTTTCAGCCGGACATAATTCAGATATTCCTTGAAGCCCATCCCGGTGGTCAGCTTGAATTTTTTGCTGAACCAGGTGGGGCTTAAGGCGGCCACCGCTGATACTTCCTCCAGCGTCAGATGCTGCTTGAAGTTATTGTAGATATACTTGGTGGCCAGCAGAATATCCGCGTCCCTTGCGTTGAGCAGATCAGGCTCTTTCTCAGCCAGCACGGAATGACGCATGAGCGCAAGCAGTACCTCCTGAAGATAGGTGCTCATAAAAGCGTCGGAATACTCGTCGACATGGGCGTGTTCGGAGAGCATTCGTGAGAGCAGGCCGTCAAAAGCTTCCTGATAGAGCGCAGGAACGCTTCCCATGAAGGATTGCTGTGTGAGACCGCTGTTGATGAGCAGATGTTCCTTTTTGAAGGTGATCAGGCAGATCTCGCAGCTTTCCCCCTCTTTGTACAGGGAGTGATGCAGTTCCCCCGGCTGGATGAAGACAAAATCTCCTCTGGTCAGACGGTAGACGCTGTCCCTTAACAGATAATGGCACTGTCCCGAGAGCAGATAGAAAATCTCATAAAAATTATGAAAATGGTCGGGCTGAGGGGGTAAAAAGTCGCCGCGTCTTCCCTTGGTGATGACGATTTTTTTCATATCTCTCAGACAGCATTTAGTTGTGGCAGCAGTCATGGCCCCTCCTGTAGGCTGCAGATGCAGCTAGTTGGTGTTTGGTTCAACACAGTAAGTGTAATATAAGTAAGCATAATATAAGTAATCTTAGTATTAGTAATCTTAACATAAGTATGGGAAATATGCTACGAAATAACACAAAAAAACAGTACAATTTTTGAAAATAGGCAGAAAATTGTTAGAAACAGATAAAAAATTGCTTTATACTAAAAGAGTAGTTTATCTTATTGATAAACGGGATGGAGTCAAAGTGAGAACAGAAATATTTCAGATTCAGGTGGAAGGTTCTTTGCCGGAGGCAAGGCTATGCACCTATATTCAGGATAGTTCTAAGGTAATGATGGTAAAGGAGAGGCCCTTTATTGTGATCTGTCCGGGCGGCGGCTACACCAGCGTTGCTATTCGGGAGGGAGAGCCTCTGGCAGTCCGGTTTCTGGCAATGGGGTATCATGTGGCAGTGCTGCGGTATTCCTATACCCCGGCGGTTTATCCCACGGCGCTGCTTGAGCTGGCAGCCGCGTTTAAGCTGATCAACTCCCATGCGGAGGATTGGAATGTGCGGACGGATCAAATTTATGTTCTGGGCTGTTCCGCGGGAGGCCATCTGGCGGCAAGCCTGGGGATGTTCTGGCATGAGCCGTGGCTGGCGGAAAAGACGGGCGTTACAAATGAGGTTATAAGGCCTGCCGGAATGATCTTATGCTATCCGGTGATCAATATGCCGGAAGTTTTTTCCCAGACACTTCTTTTGGGGCAGGATACGGAAGAAATGCGAGAGCGGCTTTCCCTGGAAAAGCAGGTGACGGAGCATACGCCGGAAGCGTTTATCTGGCATACCTATTCAGATGAGGTAGTCCCAGTGGAGAATTCTCTGATGCTGATCGCGGCCATGAGAAACTATCAGATTCCGGTGGAATTTCACATGTATCCTCAGGGAGAACACGGATTGGCGGCGGCGGACGAACTGACGCAGCACGCCAACGGCTCCAAGTTTCAAAAGGAATGCCAGAGCTGGCTGGAGCTGGTTCGGACATGGCTGAGCAAACGCACCGGTCTCAATGCCTGAATGATTTTGCTTTCCTTCTTATTTCCCTATATAAATCCCTTAAAAATACTGTCGGGCAAAGTACAGAGTCCGGCAGTATTTTACTTTACACAGAAGGCAAAATGTTTTATACTGAAAGTCGCAAAACAAAACGAAGGAGAATAGATTATGTATATTACCTGTTTGGACCTTGAGGGCGTTCTGGTGCCTGAGATCTGGATTGCTTTTGCCGAGGAGAGCGGTATCCCGGAGCTTAAGAAGACCACCCGTGACGAGCCCGATTATGATAAACTGATGCGGTGGCGCATCGGTGTGCTCAAGGAGCATGGACTGGGATTAAAGGAGATTCAGGAGACCATCGCAAAGATCGATCCCCTGCCGGGCGCCAGGGAATTTCTCGACGAGCTGCGCTCCATCTGCCAGGTGATCATCATCAGCGACACCTTCACCCAGTTTGCCACGCCTTTAATGGAGAAGCTGGGCTGGCCCACGATCTTCTGCAATTCTCTGGAGGTTGCGCCGGACGGTGAGATCACCGGGTTTAAGATGCGCATTGAGCAGTCCAAGCTGACTACGGTAAAAGCGTTGCAGTCTATCGGATATGATACCATTGCCAGCGGAGACAGCTATAACGATCTGGCCATGATTCAGGCCAGCAAGGCGGGATTTTTGTTCCGCAGCACGGATAAGATTAAGGCGGATTACCCCGAACTGCCCGCCTATGAGACTTATGACGAGCTCATGGCGGCCATCAAAAAGGTTCTGGCATCGTAAGGCTGCTATAAAACCTGATATAAAGCTTGCTATAAAGTCTGATATAAAGCCGGATAAAAAAAGAGGACGCTTCAAAGCAGTAAACAGCTTTAAAGCGTTCTCTTTTTTTTATCTGTGTAACCTGTAATCAGGAATGGATTCCCGGATTACTGCAACGGGAACTGGAAATATCTCTTGGCGTTGTCGTAGGAGATGTCTTCAACGATCTGGCCGAGAATGTCATAATCCTCGGGGAATTCTCCGTTCTCTACCCAGTTGCCCATGAGATTGCAGAGGATTCTGCGGAAATACTCATGTCTGGTGTAGGACAGGAAGCTTCTCGAGTCGGTGAGCATTCCTACAAATCCGGACAGATTGCCCAAGTTAGCCAGAGAGATCATCTGATCCTGCATGCCGGTCTTGTGATCGTTAAACCACCATGCGCTTCCCTGCTGGATCTTGGCAACGGCAGTGGAATCCTGGAAGCAGCCCAAGATAGTGCCGATGGACTGATTGTCGTTGGGATTCAGGCTGTAGAGGATGGTTCTGGGAAGCTCGTTGGTCTGAATCAGTGCGTTCAAAAAGTCTGCCATCTGAGCGGAGGGCGCATAGTTGTTGATGCAGTCGTAACCGGTATCGGGGCCGAGCTTCTCAAACATCAATGTGTTGTTGTCGCGCTTACAGCCGTAATGAAGCTGCATAGCCCATCCCAGCTTGTTATATTCTCTGCCCACAAAAAGCATGAAAGCAGTCTTGAATTTCATTTCCTCATCTCTGCTGAGCGGGATTCTGTTCTGCCTCTTCAGGAAGATATCCTCGATCTCTTCCTCGCCTGCGGGATAGTACATCACATACTCCAGAGCGTGGTCGGAAACGGTGCAGCCCATAGATGCGAAGAACTCCATCCGCTGTCTGAGCGCTGTCTTCAGTGCGGCGAAAGTGATGATCTCATCCATGCCGCACACGGCTGCAAGTTTGTCGAGATAGTCCAGATAGTCGGGCTTTTCGATATTCATGGCCTTGTCGGGTCTCCAGGCGGGGCGTACGATCACGTCGAAGCTGTCATCCTCAGCGATCTTTTTATGCCACTCCAAAGAGTCGATGGGGTCATCCGTGGTGCAGATGAGGGTTACATTGCTCTGCTTGATGATGTTGCGTACGCTCATGGAAGGCTCCTTGAGTTTGGCATTGCACAGGTTCCACACCTCATCGGCGGTCTTTTTGTTCAGTACGCCATTATAACCGAAATATCTCTGCAGCTCCAGATGGCTCCAGTGGAAGAGCGGATTGCCGATGGCCTTGCCCAGGCACTCGGCCCATTTGCAAAATTTGTCATAATCGGAGGCATCGCCGGTGATATACTTCTCGTCAACACCGCAGGAGCGCATGAAACGCCATTTGTAGTGATCGCCGCCCAGCCATACCTGAGTGATATTGTCGAACTGACGGTCTTCCGCGATCTCCCTGGGGTTGATATGACAGTGGTAGTCGAGAATCGGTTTTTTCTCTGCATAGTCGTGGAACAGCTTCTTGGCTGTCTCTGTCTCAAGCAGGAAGTCTTTGTCCATAAATGCTTTCATTTCAATTCCTCCGTTTACATATGTTATTGTGTTAATGAGTTATATAGTTATATAAGGTTTATTGGCGGTGTGTCATACCGCGCCGTATTGAAACTATGTGAAACTAATTTTGATTATACAGAAAGAAGCGGCTTTTTTCAAGACGCAAAAGAAGATTAATTGGTTGAATGGCGACTGCAAAGGCCGAATCGTTATATGGGATGCAGGGATTGACAAATGAAATATGGTGGTATAAAACATAATTATAAATAGCAACTGATACATATGCAAAATACAATAACAATACGATATACCAATAATGACATAAATATAATTGTTGCGTAATTGCATGGTAGTATCTGAGAGAGACGAAGGAGGAAATGATGAGAGCGATCAAACGTAACGAAGGAAAAGGTGCGGCACGGCGCATTGTTAAAATCATACGGCAGATCATCAGTTTTTTGCTGATTCTGTCGCTGACGGTACAAAGTGAGACCGTGACGGCACTGGCCTGGTCGGATGCCCGACAGGATGTGGAGACCGGTGCGGAGGACATGGGGGATGGTATAGCGGAGGATAGGATTTGGCCGGAGGAGAGTACAGCGAATTTGGAAGTTTTGTGTGAGGTGGAGGGCAAAAGGGGAGAATTTTCCAAAGAGTATCAGATGAGTGACAACAGCAGGGTAGTGATGGTATATCCTCAGCAGATCCATTACGAGACGGAGGAGGGAACGCTGGCTGAGATCGACAATTCCCTGATCAGGACCGAAGCGGGATATGAAAACGGGAGTAACAGTTATGAACTGGTGGTCACAGATAATGCGGACAGTCAGGGGGAAGTCATTTATCGGGAAGACGGATATGAGATTGCCTGGCAGATGATCGGACTTGAAAAGCAGACCAAGAGGAAGTCCGGCCGGAGAAATATGCGTGAGCAGCAGCTGGAGGCGGTTCTGGTGGACGAGCTTCCGGCGGAGGAGATTCAACGGGAGAACGGTTTGTATCAGACCAAGCAGTCAAAAGTAGTTTTTGACGGGTATGAAAACGGTGTGCATGTGGAGTATGCGCCTGCGGGAGACGGCGTCAAGGAGAATATCATCCTCAACACAAGAGAATGCGGAAATGAATATACGTTCTGTGTGCACTTGAGCGGGTTGGAAGCAAGGCTCAGTTCCAATAACGAAATTGAGTTTTATGATAAAGAGACGGACGAGGTAAAGTATTATTTTCCGGCGCCTTTTCTGATTGATCAACAGGGCGAGGTGTCCTATGGAGCCAGGTATGAATTGTTGGATATAGATGGTATGGAATCCGGAACCGTGGATGGCGAGGATATTCAGGCTGTCAGATCGCCGGATGCGGCATTTGTTTCGGAAACGGATACTACGGATGGGGAGGATTTTGCGGGCGCAGACGTTTCGGATATGGAGGGAACCTTTTACATCAGGATCGTGCTGGATGAACAGTGGCTGGATCAGGCGGTATATCCGGTGACGCTGGATCCGGTGTTGAAGCAGACCAGAGCGAAGAATCTGCTGGATTACGGTTGTATCGCCAGTGATGGAACCAGATACGACACGCTCTATGTCGGGAGAAGTAAAAACACCTTATATAGAAGTTTTATTCGTTTTGACCTGCCGGTGCTGGAGAAGCAGTGCGTGGTCTCCGAGGCAATGCTCTATCTCGACGGTACTGTGGATGTGAACAATACCCATTACCTGCTGGCAAACACCGTGACGCAGGAATGGTATAACAAGGCGAAGAATAAGCCGGGTAAGCTGCTTGGCTGGAGCGATCAGCCGGCTATGGGAGATTTGCTGGATTATGGTGTCAATGCGGGAAGCTTTAATATCACTAAGGCTGTGCGGGAATGGCAGAGCGGAGAGCAGTCAAATTTCGGGATTGCTGTCTCCGCTTATAATGAGACTGCTGACAGGCGGGATACCATCCGGTTAAAGAGCAGTCCCACCCTGCCCTATCTGAAGATTGTTTACCGTACGGCCACGGGGCTGGAGGATTATTGGGGAACGCACAGCGTGGGAGCCGGAAGCGCCGGGACAGGCTATATCAATGATTATACCGGGGCTCTCACTGTAGTCAATACGGATGTCGCTACTGCGGGGAAGCGGCTTCCCATGACGATCCGCCATGTTTACAATTCCAATACCGTGAGCCAAAACGGCGGGTGGAGACTCAATTATGAGGAGACCATTAAAATACCGCTTGATACGGTGGATGTCGTAAGCTATCCCTATGTCTATACAGACGGGGATGGAACGCAGCACTATTTTAAAAAATGTGATGTGACAATTCTGCAAAGCGGCGCGTCCAGAGAGGTACTTGCCAGCTCGGATATTCCTCCGGCGCAGGATGAGGACGGACTGCAGCTCTATATCGTGCCGGTCAACAATCAGGAACTTAAAGAAAAATATCCGTTGAAGCTCACGGACAAGAGCGGCAGTGTGGTCAAATATTTTGACAGGGCGGGCAGGCTTGCCATGATCACAGATGCCAATCAATACGAGAATGTCAAAAATGGAAACACCAAAGAGAGAAACAGTATTATAATAGAGTATGAAAATTATGGAAATGCATTTGGATTGACCGCCTTTGATCAGGCCATAGCGTCGGCCCAGAAGTTCCGCGATACCTGCTATGCCTCGGGAGCGAAGGTGGACAGCGCCGCTTATGTGGAGGCTCAGGACGCGGCGGTACAGGCACTTGACAGTCTGAAACAGGATCCATATGCGGTCTCGGATTATCTGACTGCAAAAAAGATCAGAACGGCCGCTTCAGAGCTGGCGGCCCTGACGGACAGAAGCGGTACACCGTCTATAAGCACTGCCAAAACCAAGGCGGACGCTGTTTTGAAAGCATTGAAAAGTGCCAAAACACAGGCCCAGACCCTGCCCGGCATGTATGCCGGGAGAATCCGCAGCGTGACGGATGCCGTTGGGAACAAAGCCATGTTCACCTATAATGCAAAAGGCATGTTGGAAGCGGTCACCGATCCTGCCAGAGAGGACGGCAAAGCAAACCGTTATGCCTATGACAGTGCGGGAAACCTGACCCGGATCACCTTTGCGGACGGCAGAAAGGCGATTTATACCTATGACGGGAATCATCTGATGACCTCCCAGCAGGATCACGACGGATACCGGGCGGAATATACTTACCGGGCTGCGGATGGCCGCATCGTAAAGGTGTCTGAGGCCGTCGGTAATACCCCCGGACAGACTTATGGTATCACCTACCACGCCGATAACACGACGGCTTTCCGCTTCAGCGGCGTGGACGATATCTACGGAAATGAAGATGATCTGGAGAATATCCATGTGTTTGACGAATTGGGGAGAACCACCTGCGTCTATTCCAAATCCGTGAAGGAGCATAAGATACTGGGGGCGACGGCCTGTACCTATGTGGAGGAAGGAGATAATACTGCTAAACGGAACAAAATAAAGGACACTGCGGTGGTTGGAATGCATTCCAATAATCTGCTCACCAATCACAGCTTTGAATACAATGATCAGGTCTGGAAGCTGTATAAAAATACAAACGAGACTCCGGAAAAGGACGCGCTGAACGCATATAATACCAGTAAGAGATATATCGGAACCCATGGGGCCACTGTCAATATGGCAAAGAGGAAAAACGGAACGGCGGGATTCAGGCAGGAGGTCAAACTGGCTGCCGGTACCTATACCCTCTCCGGCTACTGCACAGCCGCTTCCATCCAGAATACCTCCGCCTATCTGAAGGTGAAGGATGCATCCGGCAAAATCCATACCAGCAGTAAGATCACGAAAGATACGGATGCCAGATTTGACAATGGCTGGGAGAGGCTGGAAGTGACCTTTACCATCTCCGGTGCCCAGACAGTCACCGTATATCTGGAAACCGACTGCGGCACGGCCAAAGGAGCGGGAACGGTGGCCTTCGACTGCATTCAGTTAGAGAGCGGAAACGTGGCCAATGACTATAATATTCTGGAGGACGGCAGCTTTGAGCTGACTCAGGGAGTTCTGCCCTATAACTGGAAGAATCTGAATAATTCCACAGTCAAAGTGCAGGATGAGAGAGTGAAGGGCGGTGTGGACGGCTCCTATTGCTATCATATCACAGGACAGCCGGGCCGGGACAAATACCTGAGGTTTACCACCAATCTCGGAAGCGATAAGAATGCCTATGTTCTCAGCGGCTGGCTGAAGGCTGACAGCACGCCCGTCAGAGGTTCCCGGGCTCTGAAGGTGAGCGCTCTTCACAAAGAAGTGGACAGTGACGGAGATACCACTCTGGAATACAAGGCTTCCAATAACATCAATGCCTATACCGAGGGCTGGCAGTATTTCTGCCTGCTGCTCCCGGCGGAGGGCTGGAAGGGGACGACATTCTCCATAAGCTTTTATGACAATATCGGTGATCTGTATATCGACGGGCTGCAGCTTACCCGCAACGATGTGCAGACCAGAAAATATAATACCGATGGCGGAGTCACATCCCGATATACGGTGCAGAAAAGCACCGATTATGAATATGACAGCCGTAACCGTATGAAAAAGCAGACCACCGCCGCGGGGGCTGTTTCAACCTATGAATACGACACCAACAATGAAGTGAAGCAGATCGCTTCCAATATTGGCCCGGACACCTACTATAAATATGACAAATACGGCAATCCGGTCTCTGTTTCAGCCTATGATCCGGCTGCGTCAGGAACCCGAAAAGAGTTTTACACGAAGACAGAATATACCGGGGACGGAAATTATGAGCAGGCTGTCACGGATGCCGCGGGTAATCGGACAGACTATGCGTACAATACGCGCACGGGACAGCTCCAAAAGACGACTCTGCCTGCCAGAGCGGGAGAGAAGGGGGTGGAGGTTCAGTATGCGTATGATGCGCAGAACAGAGTAAAAGAGATTACGCAGGGCGGCAGGAGCGTGAGCTACGGATATGGAGCGTTTGACGATCTGACCCGGATTGGGCACAATGGATTCTCCTATCGCTATACTTATGACGGGTTCGGGAATCTGCTCAGTATCTCCGTGGCCGGAAAAACCATCCGCAGCTATGAATATGCGCCCGGCAACGGCAGCCTTGTGAAAAGTGTCCGCGCGGACGGAACCGTCATACAAACCACCCGGGATGAATACGGCAAGATCACAGCCAAAACCATAGACGGCAGGACTGTAGAAAAATATGTTTATGACAATGACGGCAATGTGGCTGAATATACAGACGTGGATGCAGGACTAACCGTCCGTTATGACTACAATGATTCTGACCAGCCTGTGCGCACGGAAGTGTATCGGGGAGAAAGCGCTGCGGGAGCAATTCCCCAGAGCAGGTTGCAGTACACTTATACCAAGAGCGGAAAGGTGGGAGAGCTCGCCTGTCAGGAAGGGGGCGGAGACATTAAGACCTATACGCATACTTATGATAAGGACGAGAAACCGTTAAAGTCCATCCTGCCCGATAGTAGTACAAAAATATGGGATTATGACAGCCTGAGACGTAACAACAAGACCGTTTATACGCCCAAGGCCGGTGTGGCGGACGCCAAAAAGCTTTATACCACGAAACAGTATCAGGACTCGCAGTTTGTGGTGGACGGTAAGACCAGGAAGACCACTACAGAACTGGTGAGCAGCTATACGAACAAATTCGGCAACACGGGGGCTGCGGCGTCAGAATTTACCTACAGTTATGACGCGTGGGGAAACATCACCCGGATCAGGGATCTGGCCGGACATGAGAAAAGTTATGTCTATAATGATTACGGTGAGATCACAAGGGCGCAGGAGACCTACGCCGGAGGAGCCATGATGGTTTATACCTATGAATACGATGCCGGAGGCAATATTGTGAGGGAGAACCGGGGCGGCCGGACGCATACCTATCAATATGACAGTGCGTGGAAGGACCGGCTGATCTCCTATGACGGCAAGACCATTGCCTACAATGAATCCGGCTGCCCCACAAACTATCTGGGCGCTGCCATGACATGGGATAAAAGAGGCAATCTCACCGCCATCAGTAACAGCGCCAAAACAAGCGGAAGGAATATCAGCTACAGCTATCTGTCGGATGGAACCAGGAGCGGGAAGACCGTGGACGGCAGGACTACCGTATACAACTACAATAACGGAATGCTTTTGTCCGAACAGACAGGCGATGAGACCCTGCGCTATTACTATGACAGTTTGGGAAATGTGACGTCGTTTTCCTATCAGAAGGGCAGCGGAGCGGAAACCGGTTATTTCTACGCCCGCAACGGGCAGGGAGATATCATAGCCATTTACAGAAACAGCGATTCCAAACTGATCGGCACCTATGAGTATGACCTCTGGGGCAGACCCGTCAGCGTGACCGAGGCTGTAAAAGGCATAGATACAGACGGCATCCTGCACAGGAATCCTTTCCGCTATCGAGGCTACCGCTATGACGAGGAGACAGGCTTCTATTACTTGAATGCAAGATATTATGACCCGGAGATAAGAAGATTCATCAGTGCGGATGATATGGAATATCTGGGCGTCGGGGACGGAATTTCCGGCTATAACCTTTTTGCTTACTGCGGCAACGACCCGGTCAGAGGATATGATCCTACGGGGAATTGGGACTGGGGCGGCGTCATTGCAGGAGCGGGAATCATCGGACTGGGAATA
>CANCYO010000013.1 GCA_947382415.1 uncultured Lachnospiraceae bacterium
TTGTTCTTTTTTCTCTCCACGAAAATCGCAATTTCCTATAAAGCAAAAAAAGAGCTCCGGATCCTCCGAAGCTCTTGATCTTTATTAAATTAACCTAATTGTGCCGCAACCTCTGCCGCAAAGTCCTCGCTCTTCTTCTCCAGACCTTCGCCGGTCTCAAAACGGACAAATCTCTTTACGGTAACCGCAGCGCCTACAGACTTGCTCACCTGATCCAGATACTGGGCAACAGTCTGCTTGCCGTCCTCGGCCTTTACATAAACCTGCTCCAGAAGGCAGACCTCCTTAAGCTCCTTGTTCAGACGGCCCATCACAGCGCCCTCGATCACCTTCTCGGGCTTGCCTGCCATCTTGGGATCCTGTGCGATCTGCTCGGTGATAATGGACTTCTCATGTGCCTTAAACTCCTCGGACACATCGGAGGTAGCGACGTACTTGGGATTCAGCGCTGCCACCTGCATTGCCAGATTGGTCAGAGCCTCCTTTACCTCGTCGTTTACCACTGCGGTATCGGCCTCGACAATAACGCCGATTCTGCCGCCGCCATGCACATAGGATACCACGCAGCCGTTCTCTGCGGTAACCTTCTCAAATCTTCTGATAGACAGCTTCTCTCCGATCACGGCGATCTTCTCCACCAGCGCCTCGGAAACCGTCTTTGCGGAATCCTCGATCCAGCCCTCTGCAAGGAATGCGTCGATATCTGCCGCAGAGGACTTCACTGCCTGCTTTGCCACATTCTCAACAAACTGCTGGAACTGCTCGTTCTTTGCCACAAAATCCGTCTCGGAGTTCACCTCTACCACTGCGGCGGTCGTGTCTCCCTCCACAGCGATGCGGCAGATTCCCTCCGCTGCGATTCTGCTCTCCTTCTTAACTGCCTTGGCTGCGCCGCTCTTTCTCAGAAAGTCCACAGCCTCGTCCATATTGCCATTGGTCTCATTGAGAGCCTTCTTGCAATCCATCATACCTGCGCCGGTCATCTCGCGCAGCTCTTTCACCATAGCCGCTGTAATCTCTGCCATGTATTCCATCCTCCTCTATATCGCCAACTTTAAATTAATTTTCAGCCTGCTCTGCCACTTCCTCGATATCCTCAGCCTCGCCCGCTGCCGCTGCATCAGCCTCTGTGTAAACAGCCTCGCCCTGATTTGCCTCGATAACCGCGTCAGCCATCTTGGACACAATGAGCTTAACGGCTCTGATCGCATCATCATTGCCGGGGATGATATAGTCGAGCTCCTCAGGATCGCAGTTGGTATCGCCGATACCGATCAAAGTAATACCCAGGGAGTGAGCCTCCTGTACGCAGATTCTCTCCTTCTTGGGGTCAACCACGAAAATCGCATCGGGAATTCTGGTCATGTTCTTGATACCGCCCAGATTTCTCTCCAGCTTATCCCATTCCTTCTTCAGCTCAATTACTTCTTTCTTGGGGAGCACATCGAAGGTGCCGTCCTGAGACATGGTCTCGATGGCGTGCAGTCTGTCGATACGGGACTGAATGGTTCTGAAATTGGTGAGCATACCGCCCAGCCATCTCTCGTTTACATAGTACATACCGCAGCGCTCTGCCTCAACCTTCACAGCGTCCTGAGCCTGCTTCTTGGTGCCTACGAACAGGATGGTGCCGCCCTGGGCAGCAATCTCGGAAACTGCACGGTAAGCCTCGTCAACCTTGCCTACGGATTTCTGCAGGTCGATAATGTGGATACCGTTTCTCTCAGTGAAGATATAGGGAGCCATCTTGGGGTTCCATCTTCTGGTCTGGTGTCCGAAATGAACACCTGCTTCAAGCAACTGCTTCATAGAAATAACGCTCATGTCTTTCCCTCCATTTGGTTAGATTCTTCCGCGTCTCCTTTTCTGCCGGATCCCGCGTTAAGACCCGGTTAGCTCTAACGGAGATTTCTTCCCGGACTGCAGACAATTGCCTGCGGCCCTCCGAAACACCACCGCCAAATCGGAACGCGTGTTTTTTAGTCACAACATTAAGATTTTAACACAGGAAAACTCCCGTGGCAAGCCTTTTTCCAAAACAATATCAGTTTTTCCGGCTCTTTGGTTCTCAGGTTCCGTCCCCTCTCTGATAATGGCAGATATACGTTCATCCGACGCGAAGACAAATCGGGCCTTCTCCATAAAACACAGCAACCGCAATTGTGCGCCTCAATATAAGCTTCGCCCAATCAGGATTGCTGTGTGATGATCTTTGCTATATCTTCTTCGCTGGTTCCTGGAGCAATCTTATAGGTTCCCGCGCGAATTCTTTTAGAATATCCGTTATTACAGAGAAAAGTGTCAAAAGCCGCCGCATCCTCAATCAATCCCGCTGCCGCCAGCTCCCTGCTGACCGTAGACGAGGTAGCGCCGCTCTTCACCTGAAAGCTCACAGGCTCTGCATCCGGCTCCACGGACGCTTCCTGCGGCAATGAAGCCTCTGTCGTATCATTCACATTTTCAGAAGGCTGTGTAGTCTCCGAAGAAGTATTGCTCTCAGCGGTATCACTCTCAGAAGCATCACTTAAAGAACCGCTGTCCGACTCAGTACGGTCTGGTATATTACTGTCGGATACACTGCTGTCGTTTATACTGCTGTCTGTTACACTGCTGTCGGATGCGCTGGAGGAATCACTCTCCGGAGCCGTCGCCCCGCTCCCCTGCAGCGCGGAAAGCCTTACGGAATCACTGTCTATCATACCAAGCTGCAGCGCCCTCTGGCGTATCTGCGCATCTGTCAGCGGTCTGTCTCCCGCATTTGCAATGGTGAGGAGAACGGTTGTGAGCAAGATGCCCGCAGCCAGTCCTCTCAAATAGTATTTCAGTTTCATAATCTCCTCAAATCCAGCTAATAATCTTGCTAATGGCTATTATATAAATCAATTACCAGTTTTACCTCGCCTACACCCAGCCCCAGTTCTCTTGCAATGGCAACCTTGGATTTACCCTGCTGATAAAGACTTAATATCCGTTCATTATTGTTTGCCGTGTTCTCTTCGCCTGCCGTCATAAAATACAGATCTGTAACCGGTTCAGACACTGATGCCGCAGTTATCGGAGGCTCCGCAGCAATCTCTGCGGCTGCCTTCTCCGCTGCCTCTGCCGCCGCTTTTTCCGCTGCCGCCTTCTCCGCCGCTGCCCGCTCTGCGGCCTCTGCCGCTGCTTTTTCCGCTGCCGCCTTCTCCGCCGCTGCCCGTTCCGCTGCCTCTGCCGCCGCTTTCTCCGCCGCTGCCCGCTCTGCGGCCTCTGCTGCTGCTTTTTCCGCTGCTGCCCGCTCCGCCGCTTCTGCCGCCGCTTTTTCCGCTGCCGCCTTCTCCGCCGCTGCCCGCTCTGCGGCCTCTGCCACTGCCTTTTCTGCTGCCGCCTTCTCTGCCGCTGCCCGCTCCGCCGCTTCTGCCGCCGCTTTCTCCGCTGCCGCCTTCTCTGCCGCTGCCCGCTCCGCGGCTTCCGCCGCTGCCTTTTTTGCTGCCGCCTTCTCTGCCGCTGCTCGCTTCGCTGCTTCTGCCGCTGCCTTTTCCGCTGCCGCTCTCTCTATGGCTGCTCTCTCTGCCGCCGCCTTCTCCGCTGCCGCTCTCTCTGCCGCTGCTCTTTCCGCTGCAGCAGCCTGAGACAGACGCTTAAGCCCGGTAAGTGGTTCCTGGGCTGTCGCAGCGCTCTCGTTCCCAGCCTGAATGCCGGAGATTCCGGGGCGTATCTGTTGAAAAGAACCGGCTGCGGCCGCTGTCCCACGCCTTACTTCCTCAGCCTCCTGCACAGTCTTGTTGATCTCAGCCATCATGTTCTTCAGACTGGTATGCTTGTCGTTGAGCATATCGTATAAAAACATGGCCTCCTCATGATTTTTATGAATATCCTCCAAAACTGTGTCGGAATACTCATTGACTGCCATAATTTTTTCATTGGTCAGCCGCTCCAGAGAGCGCTCTGTCTTCTCCACCGCATATTCAATAGATTCGCCCACCACATCATCCACATGCTGTCGGATATTGCTCATTTCCTGTCCAACCAGGGATTTGATCTCCTCCTTTGCAAGCTTCTTCGTCTCCTGCGGCACATCGTCCTTCGACGCAGGCAGAACAAAACCAAGCACAGCAAGGATACCGCCTGCCAAGAGCAGGACTATCTCCAAAGCGCCCATGTCTTTCTCCTCAGATTTTCGATTAAATTTTTATCAAATCTTCATATCAAAACTGCCGCGCCCTTTCACTACCACGCGGTCAGCCTGTTCTTCCTTTTTTCTCTGTCTGCCGCCATCCCCGGAATACTCGTTGCTGCCTTTCTCTCTGGCATCATGCTTCTTGTTCTTCCACTCCGTCTGGTCGCCGCTGACCACACTCTTGGCCCGGTGCTCCCCGGTGCGCTGAGCCTGCTGTCCCAGATTAGTCTGCTCCACCAGTCCCTTATTATCCTCATTCTGCTTAATCGTCGTATAATCCTGCGCTCTGCTGATGGTTGTAAACTCTATTGTCCCAAAAGCCATATGACATCCCTCCTAAAGCGGGCCCATCTTCACTTCGCCCTGAACACGCTCAAAACGGCAGTATTTATAACTGCTCTTCACCACCATGGACACATCGCCAATGATGATAGTTGTGCCGGGGAACACCTCTCCGGTAACCTCCACCACGGCTCTTCTCTTGGAGTCAACGAGCTGTTGCAGGTTCAGCATCTCCTGATTTTTTTTGGCAAGACGAACTTTGTCGGCCTCAATGGCATTCATTGCCACCTTGAAATATTTGAGCTGCTCCTGTGTAAACTTGAATCCCTGCGCATGTTTCTCCGCAAAAGTGGAGAGGATGGGCTGAGCGTTTTTGATGGACTTCATCAGATCCGCCACCTCTCTCTGAAGATTGAGATAATCAGCCTTCAACTGGGGATTCACCCCCACCTCCACAACCGTGGGAGCACACATTTCCGCTCCGAGGTTTTTTACCGAAATCTTGTTTCCCGCCTTCACATGGCCTCCGGCCACAAATCCTCTCTTGCCATGTACGATAACCTCATCTCCGGCAGTCACGGTGCAGTGCAGAATAGCCCCAGTGTCCACATAACCGTTTTCTGCCACGATCTCAGCACTCTCCATGAACTTGGCGACAATATTGCCCCCTGCATGAAGTGTTCCCTTTGACATGCCGTTCATTCCCCGCGCGATGATAATATTTCCGGTGGCATAGATATGCGCGCCTTCCACTACGCCGTTGATAATCACGTTACCGTTAGCTCTCACAATATAATTGGTGGACACATTTCCGTTCACCTGCACACTGCCGTTAAAATCAATATTTCCCGTGGAGATATCCACATTTTCCACTGTATAGACATCCGACACAAAGACCTGATCATCCACCAGCATCACATGTCCGTCTACCTGAGAAGTAATGGACAATTTATCCTCTGATAAATCTATATGTTTGCCATATTTCAGAACTTTGCGCTTAACCTCCTTGGGCTTAATCTTCCCGCCCATAATGTTGGTTCCGTATTCACCTTCATCCTCCGGTATGATCTTCGCAAGCAGATCTCCTTTGTGGCAGTGATTGATGACATTGAGATTGAAAAAGTCCACACTGCCGTCCTCACGCTGGGTGGGGCGAATCCGCAGATCCGTATTAAAGAAATACTCTATTTCCGCATCTTTGCCCTGTCTTGGCTCCTTGCCCTTTGCCACCAAAAGATCCGTACAGTACATACCATCGGACTGAAAATGATCCTGCAGCTCCGTCATATGAATACCGGATATAATATTACGAAACCGCAGATCTACCAGAAACTCATTAAAAGTTATGCGGCTGCCCGTCTCCGAAGGCGGATAAAAACGCACCGTCGCAAGCATCTTATCCTCGCTGATCGTAATGCGATAGCTCTCATTGACCGCCGGACATTCGCCCGGTCCCAAAAAACACGCAATCTCCTTGCCAGATTCCGCAAACTGCTTTATAGTTCCAAGCTCATAGGCGATTCCCTGCCCGTCAAGCCATTCTGCCACCTCGCCGACTTTGACTGCTTCGCCCTCCTCCTTCGGTGGGAAGAACTTTACTCCATAACCTCCGCCCGGAAGACTTACCAGTTGAAAATATCCATTTTCCATATCTGACCTCCTCCCGTGAATCCCGCCGTTTCCTCTCAGACATCAGTCTGTCAGGATTCCCATATAATTTCCCATCTTTGTTTTCATTTTCTGCAGTGCCCTGGTGTGAAGCTGAGAGATTCTGGACTCAGATACTTCCAGAATATTACTGATCTCCTTAAGCGTCAGCTCCTCATAATAATAAAGAGTGATGACTTTTTGTTCCTTTTCAGTGAGAAGCTCCAGCGCCTCGCCCAGCACTTTAGCCAGCTCCGCCTTCTCCACCTTTTCCTCAGGACTCTCAAAGTGTGTTCTGGACTGCCGGCTGTAGTCCTGGGAGACATCGCTCCCCTGTTCCATATATTCGTTTAACGAGACAAGGCCCGTAATTTTCATCTGAGACTGCCAATCAAGATATTCACCGTCCGTTATGCCAAGGGCTCTGGCGATCTCCTCGTCCTCCGCCATGCGGCCGGTCTCCTGCTCTATCTCCCTGATGACAGTGTCGATCTTTTTCTGCTTCTGTCTGATGGTACGGGGAATCCAGTCCATTTTGCGTATCTGATCCAGAATCGACCCTCGTATTCTCAGACTGGCATAAGTCTCAAATTTCACTTCTTTCAAACAATCAAATTTATCGATGGCATCAATCAATCCGAAAATTCCATAACTCACCAGATCCTCGTACTCTACATTATAGCCCAGATACATACTCAGACGTCCGGCCACAACTTTGACCAGAGGTGCGTATTCCAATATGATCTTCTCTCGCAGATCGGCATTTTTAGTCTTGGCATACTCTTCCAGCAGTTTCTTTTTTCCCGCCTCGTCCATTGGAATCGTCACCTCCTTTACGCTTCGTCAGTTTTAATCCTCCTGCTCCGGCTTGCTGTCCTTTGCTTCCTGTTCTGTCTGCTCGGATTCCTTCTCAATGACTTCTCCCTCTTCGGCAGCTTTCTTTTCGTTCTGGGCGTCAAAAAAGTCAAGCGTCCATTTAACCACGCAGCCCAACAGGTAAAATACCACAAGCACAATGAAAAGTACCACAAGCTGGCCCGGCATCGGATATTGCCGGATCAAATTAATGACACAGGTCACAGCTCCCGCCACAAGCATTAACACCAAAGGAAAATTGTTTCTGTTCATTTTTCTTCCCAATCTGCCTGCTCCCACAGGCGCTCGTATCAACAATCATACAGGTATCAGACTAAATAACGCTCTCAGCCCTGCCCACCGCGCGGATGACATAATCCCCCGTCTCAGGATAAAAAATAACCGTGCGGCCATAATTCTTACCCGTGTCCTGAGCAACAATCGGAATCCCCAACGCCCTCAACGCCTTTATGGAGGCCTCCGCATTGCGCTGTCCTACCTGCACCAGGTCAGACTTTCCCTGAAAGGAGAACATAGTAGCCCCGCCTGCAATCTTAGCCGTCATACGCGCTCTGACCGCTCCGCGCTTCTCCATCTGGCGAACCAGTTCCACAATACCCGTATCCGCAAATTTGGCAATATTCTGCCCTGCGTTTCTGATAGCCGTACTGTCAGGAAGCATAATATGTGCCAGACCGCCGATTTTTGTTATTGGATCACGAATGGCGATTCCTATACAGGAACCAAGCCCCAGAGTCGTCAACCCGTCCGGGCTTACACAGGTTTTCAAATCTGCCATTCCCACTTTAATAATTTCACTCATCCCTCATCACCCTCTAAACTCAGTCTATAGACATTCCCAGTGAACCGAGAATCTTTCCATAAGAATTCAAGTCAGGTATAAGGATAAAGTATCCGTCAATCTCTACCTCATCAAAAAATTGCGACTGAATCAGGAGGATATTGTCCCCCATGATCCCAAACTCAATGGCAGGAACACTCAGAATCGCACCGGCCATATCCACCGCCAGCTCCGGCGGCGTGGGAAATATTTTAAGATTGGTCATGGCCGACAGAGAATTCAGATAAGCACCGGTGATAATATTGCCCACCTCCATCATGGCAGAGAGCTCCATTTCCGTAAACGCGCCTTCTCCCGGCATCATTCCCATCATCAGTTTGCCCAGAAGATGCCTTGCGCTGGCCTGTTCCATGAGGAACATCATGCTGCCGGTAATATCTCCTTCAACGCCCAGATATACCCCGGCCATGATCTGCTCCTCGCCGCCCATCACAGCTCCCACATCCTTAAATTCCAAAAGCTGAATCTGAGGGACTCTCATGTCCACCTTACAGCCCAACATCTGAGACAGCGCCGTCATGGCGTTGCCGGCTCCGATATTCCCCAGCTCTCTCAGCACATCCACATAAGTCTCAGATACCTTCTGAAGACTGATATCGCTCATATTGATCTCCTTCTAACTACTTTATGCATTTTCCTCGATTGTGATTGCATTCAGATCCAACAGCGAAATAAGCTCGCCGCCGTTCTTGCCAATACCGTTGATAAAGCTTGCCGCATTGTCTTTCACTTCATGGGAAGCCTTCTCGATATCGCTGTCTGCCAGAGTGACTACCTCGCGGACCTCATCCACAACAATGCCGAGATTCCCCACAGCCTCACTCTTCAAAATGATGATTCTGGTAGCCCTTGTGTACTCGTCCGCAGGAAGACCCATTTTCAGACGAATGCTGACCACGGGAACCACCTCTCCGCGGAGATTGATCACACCCTTTAAATAAGCGGGTACTTTGGGAACCCTGGTGATATTCTGCATTCTTACAATATTGTCAATATAGCGGATATCTATGCCATACTGTTCTTCCCCCAGACGGATGACTATAAACTGAAAACGCTCCTCTGTGTGTCCTCCGGCCTCATTCGCTTTTGCGACTTCATTTTTGATGCTCAGCTGATCCATATGTATGCTTCTCCTTCCTTACAGTAACGCATTGGCATCCAGAATCAATGCCACCTCGCCGTCGCCCAGAATAGTTGCGCCGCTGATAAACTTGCATTGTTTAATGTAAGCGCCCAGAGACTTGATAACGATTTCCTGCTGACCCAGCAGTTCATCCACAACCAACCCTGCCATTTTATCGCCTTTTTTAACGATGACCACGATCAGCCCCTCTTCCTCGTCCTTACTGCTCTCAATATCAAGCAGATGATTCATGCGGATCAGAGGAATGACCGTCCCGCGCAGATTGATCACTTCTTTATTTTCTACCAGTTTGATATCTGTAGGAAGAATATCTTCAATAGCCTGAATGGTTCCCAGTGATATGGCATATTTCTCGTCCCCAACCACTACCATCAGCGCCTGAATGATAGCCAGTGTCAGCGGAAGCCTGATGGTCCAGGTACTTCCCTCTCCCAGCTTGGATTTCACCTCAACCTCGCCGGAGAGCGACTCGATCTTGGATTTCACAACATCCAGTCCAACGCCGCGTCCTGACACGTCCGTCACCTTCTTGGCGGTGGAAAAGCTGGGCAGGAACAGAAGATTGATGATCTCCTTCTCGCTCATATTGACTGCCTGCTCAGGCGTGATGCTTCCTCTCTCTATCGCCTTGGCCTTCACAGCCTCAACATCGATACCGTTGCCGTCGTCGCGCACCTCGATCACGACATTATTGCCGTCCTGATAAGCGTCCAGGAAAATGGATCCTACCGGAGACTTTCCTCTCTGGATACGCAGCTCAGCATCCTCCAGTCCATGGTCTGCCGAATTGCGCAGCAAATGCATCAGCGGATCGCCGATCTCATCCACCACGGTGCGGTCCAGCTCCGTCTCTTCACCGGTCATGTACAGTTCCATCTTCTTGTTCAAGGTCTTGGACAGGTCACGGATCATGCGGGGGAACTTATTCACAACACTCTCGATAGGCACCATTCTGACCTTCATCACAGACTCGTGAAGATTGGTGGTGACACTCTCCAGATACTCCACCTGCTCATTGAAACCGGAATTGGTATTCTGCTCCTGTCCGGAGGCAGACACCAGTGAATTCTTGGCGATGATCAACTCGCTCACAAGATTCATCAGCACATCCAGCTTCTCGATATCCACACGCACCGTGCGGTTCACTACCGGCTTGCCGGTAGCCGGCTTTTTATCATTGGGTTTTGCCGCCGAAGAAGCCGCCTGGGGCTTTTCTTCCACCACTGCAGGGGCCTTGGTCTGTGCAGTCTCGGCTGTGGGAGCCGCAGAAACTGCCGGTTCGTCCATGGGCCTGTAATTCCTGGTCTCCTCAAGCACCAGGGCCGCGCCCACGGTACTCTCGATCTCGGACACATCTTCCGCCGCCCGGATCAGCTCATCCAGCTCTGCGTCCGTCACCACGATCAGCGTAAAATCCTTGTCAAACTTTTCATCCTCGACATCCTGTGCGCTGGGGTTGGAGACGATGATCTCACCCTTCTCCTCCACGGCTTTGAACACCAGAAATGCTCTTGCCGCCTTCAGTATACAGCTCTCCTGCACAGTCACCGTCAGCCCGTAGGCCTTCTTGCCCGCTTTCTCAGCCTCCTTGATCACATGGATCTGGGAGTCGTCCAGCACGATGTCATTCCATTTTCTGTCACTGCCGGCACTCTCGGATGCAGCGGTGCTCTTCGCAGCCGGAGCGGATGCATCCACCTTGCCCCCGGCCTTTAAAATATCGCCCAGCAGCTTGATCAGAGGCTCATTGTCATTCGTCCCCTCATCTGCCGTCGCCTGAATATTATTGGTATATTCCTCAAGAGCGTCCAGACACTGAAAGAGCACGTCGATCAGCTCAGGCTGCACTTTGATATTGCCGTTTCTCACCTCGGAAAACACATTTTCCATATCATGAGTCAGGGTCTGCATTCTCTTATACCCCATGGTACCGGCCATACCTTTCATGGAATGGGCAGCACGGAAAATCTCATTGATGGTGTCCATGTTCTCCGAATCTGCCTCCAGCTCCAGAATCTGCGTGTTCAGATTCTGCAAATGCTCCTTGGCCTCATCCAAGAAAATTTCAAGATATTGACTTACGTCCATACTCTCCTCCATTCTGCCGCAAACGGCTCTCTCAGTCTCTTGACACTCTGTCAAGTTCTATATGATACAGCAATGGCCACACAGCTTCAAAAAAACCGGGCGCCTGTACACTGAACGATCTTTTTGGCAATCTCCTCCAGTGGAAGCTCCGCGTCGGCCAGACCCGCCGCCACAACGCTTTTGGGCATACCGTACACAGTGCAGGTTTCCTTGTTCTGCGCGATCACATAGGTATCCTTGGCCTTGCGAAGGGAACGTATACCCGCCGCACCGTCGGCTCCCATACCGGTCATCACCGCACAGATGATATGGTCAAATTTACTGTCGGCAAGAGATTCGTACATATAATTGGCACTGGGCTTAACGCCCTCTCTGGGAGGCTCATCCGTATAGCGGATCACATGTCTGCCCGCGCCCGAACAGCTCACTGTCATATGCTGTCCGCCCATGGCAACATATACCGTACCTTTCCGGATTTCCTCGCCGTCAACAGCCTCCTTCACAGGCACATTGCTCAGTTCATTCAGCCGCTCTGCCAAAGACGCGGTAAATCCCCTGGGCATATGCTGTACCAGAAGCACCGGCGCATCCAGATCCTTGGGCAGATATGGTATCACCGACTGCAGGGCTCTGGGGCCTCCCGTAGAGCTTGCAATGGCCACAATTTTGGAACCCGGGCCGCTGTCCGAACGTGCCCGAAGGCTCTGATCTCCCCCTGCTATCTGCGTCTGTCCGGTTTCTTTCTGTGTGTTAAAATCAGGATATGCGCCGTCCGATACCACTTCCAGAATCCGCAGAAACTCCTGGCGAAACTGTGCTTTATCCGATCTGGGACCGGGCTTTTGCAGAAAGTCCAGCGCGCCCAGAGTCAGGGCGTCCATGGTGGTCTTTGCACCTTCATATGTATGACTGCTCACCACCATAACCCTTGCGGCTATTTTATTTTTGCGCAGTTCCCGAAGCAGCTGCAAGCCATCCATCATCGGCATGCTCACATCCATGACTACGGCATCATAGGACTTTTTTTGCAGAAGCTCCAATGCCTCCACACCGTTCATGGCAATGTCGGCCACCTCAAATCTCTTGTCACTGCTTATTATATCACAAAACAGGCTTCTCATAAGTGCAGAGTCATCTACGACGAGAACTTTTTTTGTACCGCTTGTTCGCTTCATCATATCATCCTCTTTTTCTCTCTTCTCACTATACTCTGTCTTTTTTGCGGCTTCTGCGTTCTTCCTCAAAGATAAACCGTATGATCTCCTCCCGGGTCTCCACATCCATATTATAATACTGCACCCGGTGTTCATAGACTCCGGGACGGTTCTCCAGTTCGCTCACCGCCAGCACTTTGCCGATGATCTCATATTTTTTGATTTCTTTTCCCTTCAAGAGGTGGTAACTGCAATAGATCATACTTCCTGTCTCGTATTTCTGTCCGGACATAAAACGCAGCCCGCCGCCGCTGATATCCACGATAACGCTCCGGCGCAAAGGAAGTCCCGGCTGCAACATGGAAGGCGCTTTGCTCTCCAGCGCCTGCAGTTCCTCCTCCTCCAGGCTTCTTGCACACATCTCCAGCGCACAGCTGAAACGATAATATTCCCGGCGCTGATACTTTCTCAGATTGCTGGAAAGCTCCACCCGCAGTATGTAAATATTATTGCTCTTGTATCTGTCCACAATGCGCGCGAAGCATTGATACAGTCCCGTCTCTCCATAGAATACCAGATCATACTCGCTGTCCACCGGGAGCAGGATCAGCTTCGTCTGCTCCTGAGGCATGGTGATCTCCATCGTGTCCTCAGATAATATCTCATGTACCGTACTGTAATAGACTTTTTGATTCTCATCCTCCGAAATTCTGCTGCGTTCCACCGCCCTCAGCTCAATTCTGTCCCCCAAAGAAATAAATCTCGATAGCATGTTCTGCCTCCCCCATTAAATTCTTGAAATGATATGTGAAAAAAACGCTGCCATGCCACGCTTAGGCTGACGCTGTTCTTCCTCCTTATCTAACAGCCTGCGGGCAATGCGCTCGTAGGCCTGAGCAGATCTGGCCCCCGGATTCTGCAGGGAAATGGGGGTCTGCTGCATCACAGCCTGCGCCAGCAGTGTATCCTGAGGGATGCTGCCCAGATAAGTCATGGGAATCTTCAAATATCTGGTCACTACAGTATTCAGCTTGTTGAACAGTAATTCCCCTTCCGCTTCCTTTCCCACACGATTGGCCAGCATTTTTACCTTTGTATCTGTCTCCTGAAAGCGCGGATGGCGGTACAATGCCTTCAGCAGTGAATAGGAATCCGTGATTGAGGTAGGTTCCGGCGTGGTCACCAACAGGATTTCTCCGCTGGCCACCAGAAATTCCAGCACCGCGTCCGAGATGCCCGCACCGGTATCCACCACAATGATATCCGCGATGGCATCCAGCTCCGTCAGATTCTGAATAATATAGTCCAGATAATCCCTGCTGAGATTCGACATACCCGCAATCCCTGAGCCGCCGGAGATAAATCCCACGTCCAAAGGTCCCCAGGTGATGATATCCTGAATATTTTTTCCCTGATAGATCAGATCAAAAAGATTGTGCTTCGGAACCGCCCCAAACATGATCTCAATATTGGCAAGCCCAAAATCGGCGTCCAGAATAATCACACGCTTCCCAAATTTGCGAAACCAGATGGCCAGATTGATAGCCGTGTTGGACTTGCCCACACCACCCTTGCCGCTGGTGACCGTGATCACTCTGGCCAGGGGACGGGACTGTCGGTTTGCCTTTATGATTCGTAATTGTTCTGCCTGATCCATATAAACGGCCTCCTTAACCGGCTCCCATACTCATCAAGCTTTGCCTCCCAAAAGCTGCTTTACAGTTTTTTGCGGGTTGAATTTCTCGATGTCGTTTGGTACGTTTTGTCCGTAAGTAATGTACGCGATCGGCGTATCCGCGTGAAGCTTTAAGTTCAAAAGGTTCCCAAGCGTCGTAGTCTCATCAAGCTTGGTAAAAATCAGCTGATAATCCGCGATTTCCCTGTAATTGTCTGCGATCCTTAACAGATCCTTATATTTTGTAGTTGCGCTCAGCACCAGAAAGACCTGAGTCCGTACTTTGTCTCCCAGTATCTCCAGATAGCTCTTCATCTGCTTGAGCTGTTCTTCATTCTGATGCGAATGACCTGCAGTATCCACAAAAATATAGTCGTAGTCCTTAAATGTTTCCACCGCAGCCTGAAATTCCTCCAAACTGTAAATCACCCGGAAAGGCACCTCGAGAATCTGCGCGTAGGTGCGAAGCTGTTCCGCCGCAGCAATGCGGTAAGTATCCGCGGTGAGCAGAACCGTTTTTTTCTTCTCCTCCACTGCAAAACTGCTGGCAAGCTTCGCTATCGTAGTAGTTTTACCCACGCCGGTAGGCCCGATGAAAAACACCACTCTGGGCCCCTTGTCTGCAGGCTGGATGCCGTCGGATTTGCCAAACTTTAAGATGATCTTCTGGTAAATGTTGGCGAGGATATAGTCAAAAGGAGTGTTGGGTTTTCTGTTTTTGTCCACATCCTCCAGAATCTGATTGGCATATTTCTCCGCCACCTCATTCTCTATCATGGTATTGTATAAAAGACGGATAAACTTCTCCTGTTCGTCGTCCTTCTCCTGCTCCGGGCTTTTCTCGGCTGCCGCCTTATCGCCTTCCTCTCCGTTTTCCCGCTCCTCCAAAGCCCGTTCGCTCTTCTCCGCGGACTCGCTCTGTTTGAGCTGGCTCTCCAGAAGCGTCTGCAGACTGTCCAGCTTTTTCTCAATGCTGCTCTGATCGGTCAAAACGCCTTTGTCCGTACTCTTCTGGGTGTCGGCATCCATGCCTGAAGCCTTCGCTTCTGCGGTCTGCCCCGACTCTCTGCGCACAGGTTTTGCAGGCTCTCTCTCGTCCTCCAAAGCCACTGTCACCTCAATCTGTCTGGACTTGAAAGCAGCCAGAAGCCCCTTGGGTTTTACCTGCCGCACATTCATGATGACAATGCCTTCCCCAAGTTCCTTTTTTGCGGCCTCCACAGCCTCTTCTTCCGTTTTGCCAACAAATTTTTTAATTATCATTATGCGGTCACCATCCCAACTGACTGTAATTCAACATTTGATTCCACCTCATTGTAGGACACCACCACCAGATCCCTGTAGTAATCCTCCGTCAGGCGTTTGAAATAAATACGCACGATGGGGGACGTGATAATGATGGGAGCCTTACCCAGATTCTCCAGCTTCTTAAGCTCTGCCCCCACCGAGTCGATGATGGCCCTGGCCTTTGCAGGATCTATATTCAGGAAAGCCCCTGTCTCCGTCTGCTTCACGCTGCCCATAATCTCCTGCTCCACCTTGGGATCTAAGGTCACCACGCTGGTGGCCTCATGGGAGAGGAAGAATTTGGTGGAAATAGCTCGCTTTAAACTCTGACGCACATACTCCGTAAGAATATCCGTGTCCCTGGTAGTAGGGGCATAATCTGCCAGCGTCTCCATGATGGTGAGCAGATCCCGGATAGAGATGCTCTCTTTCAGCAGATTCTGGAGAACCTTTTGAACCTCTCCAAGTCCCAGGAGTTTCGGCACCAGCTCCTCCACCAGAGAGGGATTGGTCTCCTTGAGATTGTTGACCAGATTCTGCACATCCTGACGGGTCAGAAGCTCCGCTATGTACTGGCGGATGATCTCCGTCAGATGCGTGGCAATGATGGAGGGCGGGTCTACAACCGTATAGCCCAGACTCTCCGCGCGCTCTCTCTGCCCCTCCGTGATCCAGGTGGCCGGCAGATGGAAGGAAGGCTCGAAGGTGGGAATACCGGTGATCTCCTCCTCCACATAGCCCGGATTCATGGCCATATAGTGATCAAAGAGGATCTCACCCTCACTGACTTGTATGCCTTTAATCTTGATAATATACTGATTGGGATTGAGCTGAATGTTGTCGCGCAGACGGATAATAGGCACCACAGTACCCAATTCCAGCGCGATCTGCCTTCGTATCATCACCACGCGGTCCAGAAGATCTCCACCCTGATTGACGTCAGCCAGGGGAATAATACCATAGCCAAATTCCAGCTCAATGGGATCCACCTGCAGAAGGCTGTTCACGTTTTCAGGCTGACGAATCTCCTCCGCCGCGGCTTCTTCGCTGTCCACCTCGTGCTCAATCTGGGCGATCTCCAGCGAACCGGCTATCATTCTGCCGCCCACCACAAAGAGCATACCCATGCCCACAAAGAGAATGGTGTTCAGATCCGTGGCGATACCGAGAAACGCCAGCGTAGCTCCCACCAGATACAACACTTTGGGCACACCGAAAAGCTGCTTCAAAATAGCCGGACCGAAATCCGCCTCCTTGCCTCCCTTGGTCACCAGAATACCGGTGGACAAAGAGATCAAAAGGGACGGGATCTGGCTTACCAGGCCGTCACCGATGGTCAGGATTCCATAGGTGTCCAGCGCGGCTCCGATATCCAGGCCTCCCCGCAGTACGCCCATGGCGACACCGCCGATCAGATTGATGGCTGTCAGCAGAAGCCCCGCCACCGCGTCTCCTTTTACGTATTTCACGGCACCGTCCATGGAACCGAAGAAACTGGACTCCAGCTGTATCTTCTCACGTCTCACCTTGGCTTCGTGATCATCGATGGCGCCGGTATTCAAATCAGCGTCGATAGCCATCTGTTTACCGGGCATTGCATCCAGTGTAAATCTCGCCGTCACCTCAGCCACACGCTCGGAACCTTTGTTGATTACCAAAAACTGAACCATGATCAGAATGATAAACACAATGGTACCTACGATCAGATCGCCGCCACCCACAAACGCACCGAAGGTCTTTACCACATTTCCGGAATCCCCGGTGGTAAGGATCAGTCTGGTGGACGAGACATTCATGGCGATTCTGAAAATAGTCGTAAAGAGCAGAATCGTCGGGAAATACGACAGATCCAGAACTTCCTTGGAAAACATACACACAAATAGAATGGTAAATCCTACAGCTATATTAAAAGCCATAAAGATATCCAGCATAAACGCAGGAAGAGGCACAATAAACATGATGAAAGCAACCAGCATATATATGGCCACAATGGCATCTGTTTTCTGTAATCTTGCACTCAAAACGCGTTCCTCCTCTCCTGTTTGTTAAACCTTCCCCTGCAGATGATATACGAAAGCCAGCACCTCTGCCACCGCCTGATAGAGCTCCGGCGGCACCGCCTGACCCACATCCACATTGGCGTACAGCATTCGGGCCAAAGGCTTATTCTCCACAATCTCCACATGGTTTTCTCTGGCGATCTCCTTGATTTTGGCCGCCAGATAATCCTCTCCTTTGGCCAGCACCAAAGGCGCGTCCGCCACATCCGGATCATATTTTATGGCCACGGCAAAGTGCGTAGGGTTCGTGATGACCACATCCGCCCTTGGCAGATCCTGCATCATACGACGCTGGGACGCTTCCCTCATGCGCTGCCTGATCTTTCCTTTGATCTGAGGATCTCCTTCGGACTGTTTGTACTCATCCTTAATCTCCTGCTTGGTCATACGCATATCCCGGGAAAATTTGACTTTCTGATAAATAAAATCCGCCACGGCGATCAGCATATAAAGAGCCGACACCCGGATTCCCAGATCCGTAACGGTGGTGGCGATCAGCTGCAGCGCCTGTAAAAGCGGCATATCATAGAGCAAAAACAAAAGTCTCCACTTGTCCTGCAGATAATTATAGCATATATAAACAATTAATCCAATCTTTGCGATAGATTTTACAAGTTCTACCAGCGAATTAACTGATATAATCTTTTTTATGCCTGAGAGGGGGCTCATCTTGCTGAGCTTGGGCTTCATAGGTTTAGAAGTTGGCTTCCATCCCACCTGCGCCACATCACAGATAAAAGCCACCAGAAAACCAATGATCAGAATCGGCCCGATGATCACGACAACTTCAATCAGCATCTCGCGAAATACCAGCTTCGTATCGTTCTGCGGCACATAACCGCGCCAGAAGAGAACAGTCTCGCTGATGCGCTCATAGATCAGGGAAAATATGGACAAAAGCTGTGTGCTCATCACTCCGACCCAGAAGCGCAGAATCAAAAACAGCGCCAGCAGCCCCACTCCGTTTGCAATCTCGCGGCTCTTGGCCACCTGGCCTTCCTTCCGGGCATCGCTTAACTTTTTCTCAGTGGCAGGCTCAGTCTTCTCGCCGCCCGGCCCATCTTTCGCAAAAAATTGCAGATTATACTCCAGTAACATAACTCGTCTCCTAGGGCCGTATAGCCTCCACAAAGGATACCACCACAGTCTGCATTTCCTGAAAGATAAAATCTGCAGCTCCGGCCATCAGTTCCGCCGTGATAAACAACACACTCAGGCCTGTCAGTATCTTTAACTGAATACCCACCGCAAACATATTCATCTGGGGAGATACCTTCGCCAAAATACCCAGGATGGCATTAAGCAGAAGGATAACACAAAAAATGGGAAGCACGATACGAAATCCAATGATGACATAATCGCTCATAAACTGAATGATCGCGCTCAGCATGGCCTCCCGCCGAAACACAATGCCACCCACGGGAATCAGCACAAAGCTGTCAGCCAAAGCCCCCAGAAGATACCGGTACATGCCCGTGGCAATGAGCATCATGGAAAATGCATACTGATACAGTACGCCCGTAATACTGGTCTGGTTCCTGCTGTTTGGATCCATCAGGGTTACCATGGAGAGTCCTGTCTCCATATCCGCCACGGAACCTGCAAAGTTCAGTATAGACATACAGATATTTGCCCCGAAACCAATCAAAAGCCCCGCGATGGCCTCCTTCATCACAAGAATGGCATAATCCATCACCGTCTCAAAGATAATGGCATCAACAGGCGTCAGCACCTGATACAACAGGACAGACACAAACACGCTCAGCGCCACCCGAACCCTGGCAGGCGTATTGTTCATGCTGAAAAACGGCGCAATAAACACAAAGCTGGATACCCTCACCAGAATCAGCAGAAAGTATTCTAAATCATACATGGAAAAGGATAAATCTATCATGGATTGTATTCCTTCTCAGCTTCCTAACGGTGGATGTAGAGACTGAAATCTCCCCAGAGCTGCGTTGTAAACTCCACCATCTTGGTCATCATCCAGCCTCCCAAAAGTGAAAGTGCTAAAAAGACCGAAATAATCTTTGGCACAAAGGTCAACGTCTGCTCCTGAATAGAAGTCATCGTCTGAAAAATACTGACCAAAAGTCCCACTGCCAGAGATATCAGTAAAACAGGCAACGCCACCTGAATCACCAGAAACAAAGCGTTGCTGGTCATATCGGTAACCGCATCTATGGTCATCCTCTCTCCTCCTGTCAGTAAAAGGTCATGACAAGCTGTCCGATGATCAGCGCCCAGCCGTCCGCCATGACAAACAACAATATCTTAAAGGGCATAGAGATCGTAGTAGGGGGCAGCATCATCATACCCATACTCATCAGAGTGGACGCCACCACCATATCGATCACAATAAACGGAATATAGATCATAAATCCAATCCAGAACGCCGTGCGCAGCTCACTGATCATAAAACTGGGAATCAGCACGGAATTGGGGATGGTCTCAATCACTCCGTCCCACTCCTGCCCGGAAATATTCATGAATAGCTCCACATCCTTAAGCTGGGTCTGCGGATACATAAATTCACGCAGAGGTTCCATAGCCAGCTCCATGGCCTCCTCCTGCTTGATGGTTCCCTCATTGAGCGGCTTGATAGCCTGCTCATTGATCTGCTCAAAGGTAGGTTCCATGATAAAAAAGGTGAGGATCAGAGCCAGCCCGATCAGAATCTGATTGGGCGGCGCGGTCTGCGTGTTCAGCGCAGCACGGGTAAAATGAAGCACAATGATGATTCGTGTAAACGAGGTCATCATGATGATCAGGATCGGCGCAATGGCGATCAGCGTCAAAGTCAGCAGAATCCGCAGATTAGCGTTGAGCTGTCCGTTATCCTCGTTCACAGTCAATGTCACCGTATTCACCGTGTTCAACTGATTGAGTTCCTCCGGCGTCTGAGCCGTGCCCGCCGGATTGATGGTGGTTGAGACAGAAGTCTCCCCCGTCAGCTCGTGATCCTGTGCTGCATATACCTTCATCCCTGTGGGGAATGTCTTATGAATGCACAATATGCCCACCGTAACCAGCAGGCACATCAAAAGGAAAAAGCCTTTGACGGCTTTTTCCTTTGTCATTATTTGTCTTCCAGCTCGCTTAGGTCTTTTCATTCGTCACTGTCCTTCGATTCGCTCTGTTCACTGGAACCCATTTTTATGGTCTTCTGAAACAATTCTTTAAAGCTTGTCCCGTTCAGGTCGGCGTCCCGAAACTTCAACTGTTCGGCAGACACCTCCCCCAGCATGGTCACCGTGTCCTTGCAGACCGCAATAGCCATATAAGTCTCGCCCACCCTCACCAACTGTATATACTTGTTGCTGGTGATCCGGGCTGTCTCTATAACCTCAATATTGCAGTTTACATTCTGCAGCTTCTGATAATTGGCCATCCATCTGGTCACCCAGGCAGTAACGCCAAGCACCAGCACGAATATCACCAGCACAGTGATAAACTGTGCGTAGCTTCCCGCTGTCAGCAGAATGTTCATTACCCCACAACCTTCTTTACAGCCTCAATAACACGGTCAGCCTGGAACGGTTTTACGATAAAGTCCTTAGCGCCTGCCTGAATGGACTCGATAACCATTGCCTGCTGTCCCATTGCAGAGCACATGATAACCATTGCGCCCGCATCAACTTTTTTGATCTCCTTGAGAGCCTGAATACCGTCCATCTCAGGCATGGTGATATCCATCAGCACCAGATCAGGACTTACTTCCTTGTATTTTTCCACTGCCTTCAGGCCATTCTCCGCCTCCCCGGCCACATTGTAGCCATTCTTGGTAAGAATATCCTTAATCATCATTCTCATAAATGCTGCATCATCGCAAATTAAAATATTTTTAGCCATGTTCTCCCTCCATTGGTTAAGACGCTTAGTGTAAGTATATCATAAATACGGTTGTTTTGTCAGCCCTTATTTGATAATTTCAGTGACTCGAATACCAAAACTTTCTTCAATCACGACAACCTCGCCCTTGGCGACAAATTTACCGTTTACCAACACATCGATGGGCTCACCTGCAATACGATCCAACTCAATAATGGTTCCCGGTGAAAATTCGAGAATCTCGGAGATGGATTTGCTGGTCCGTCCCAGTTCTACCGTAACCTCCAGCGGTACATCCATAATCAGCCCGATGTTCTCCTGTCCGGCAAAACCTGCCATATTTCCGGAGAAATTCTGAAACTGTGCGGGCTGCACGTTTACAGCCTGCTGCATGGGCATCACGCCCTGCATGGGCATCTGCATGGCCGGAATCCCCTGCATGGGCATCTGCATGGGCATTCCCTGCATAGGCATCTGCATAGCCGGCATGCCCTGCATGGGCATTCCCTGCATTCCCATACCGCTCATGTCCGCCCCATAACCCATGTTGCCCTGAGGCGCCATACTTCCCTGAGCAGGCGCTGCAGTCTGAGCCGGCATGCCTCCCATGCCAGGCGCCGGAGCAGGCGCTGCCGCAGGAGGCGGCGATACAGGTTCGGGGGCAGGCGCTGAGCCTCCCGTCTGATTGTTCATAAAAGTATCCACCACACTCTTGGCAAAATCCACAGGATAGAGCTGCATGATCGTACTGTCCACAAGTGTGTCTATCTGCATTCGAAAGGCAATCTTTACAAAGGTTCCGCCCAGAAAAGGTGCGATATCCCCTCCTGATTTAATCTTTGTCAGATCCAGCAGCGTCGCCTCGGGCGGGCTGATATCGATCATGGTGTTGAGCATGGTCGAAAGGGAAGTTGCCGCCGCACCCATCATCTGATTCATTGCTTCGGAGATCGCGCTCAGATGCAGATCACCCAGCTCTTCATCCGTGTTGGTGCCGTCGCCCCCCATCATCAGATCCGTGATCACCTTCACGTCGTGTTCCTTTAAGACCAGAATATTGGTGCCGTCCAGTCCCACAGTATATTTGATCTGTATGAATACACAGGGCTTCTCATACATATCCAGGAGGCTCTCCCACTCCGCAAGCTCAACTGTCGGAGTAGTGATATTAACTTTCCTGTTAACCAGCGAATACAATGTGGTAGCCGAGGAACCCATACTGATGTTTCCCACCTCACCGATGGCATCCTTCTCCACATCAGTCAACAGCTCCTCCTGCCCCGAGCCGCCCTGATTGCCTGCGGCAGCTTCTGATGCCGCAGAAGTGCCGCTCTCCTCCGACAGCTCAGCCTCCAACTCGCCTGACAGGTCCATGCCATTCAACAGGGCACTGATTTCATCCTGAGAAAGCATTCCGTCCATGTCTTAATCCTCCTCTCTGATTACCGATGTGATCCGCACAGCGTAAACATCTTTATTGGCGCCGGGCAAAGCGGTAAATTTTCTGATATTTCCTACATAGATATTCATGTCGTTCTCCACCTTGGAATCTAGTCGGATGCAGTCTCCCACCTGAAGATTCATAAAATCTCCCACAGAGATCGTGCTCTTTCCCAGCACTGCCTTGATAGGCACATCCACCTTCCGAATCATCGACTCGATATATTCTTCGTAATTTTCATCATGCTTCTCCTGCATGGAGGCGAACCAGAACTTCGTATTCAATCTGTCCATAACGTCTTCCAGTGTAAAGAACGGAAGACATATATTGACCATCCCCTCCACATCCCCTATCTTCAGGCTCAGTGTGACGATGGCAATCATATCGCTGGGTGCGATGATCTGCGCAAACTGCGGATTGGTCTCCACCCGGTTTAACACCGGTGAGACATCCACCACATTCTTCCATGGTTCCCGCAGAAGCTGAGTCATCATGACCAGCACCTTCTGTATGATAGACAGTTCTATTTCAGAAAATTCTCTGTTCTTTTCTAGCGGCACCCCAAGTCCACCCAGCATGCGGTCCAATATGGCATACGCCAGATTGGTTGCCATGTCTATGATGATTGTGCCGTTCAACGGAGCAAAATTGATAATCCCCAAAACAACCGGATTGGACAGCGCATTGGTAAACTCGCTGAAGGTCAGCGTCTCGGAGCTGACAACAGTCACCTGCACATTGTTGCGCAGATATGCGGGAAGATTGGTGGACACCAACCGCCCATAATGTTCAAAAATAATCTCCAGCGTCCTCAGATGTTCTTTCGAGAACTTGGTCGGGCGGCTGAAATCATAATTCTTGACCTGTTTCTCATCGCCCTTATCCACATCACTTGCATCAAGTTCACCGGAAGAAATAGCCGCGAGCAGACTGTCTATTTCGCTCTGTGAAAGGATCTCGCCCACAAGCGCTCACCTCCTTTATACGGTATTGGCTGCATTGTCTCATCATCCGTACTTCACTTCGCTAATAGAGACTTTATAGATAAAATCGCTCTGGAACAGTTCCTGAACTGCCGCCAGTATTTCGGCTTTCAGCGCTTCCAGACCGGGGTCAGCCTGAAGCTCCGACGAGGTATGCTTGCTGACAATAGAATTGATGGCATCTTTAATCAGGCCTTCCTGCGCGGCCATAGCTTCATCTGATCCGTAAGTTTTATAATCCTTATGCTTGGTGTTCAAAGAAAAGGACACATTGCACACAAGATAACCCTGTTTGCTCTTCCCTTCAGCATCAATCTCAGAGGCGAGAGGCATGGTCATCGGCTGGGCTATGGCGTAAAAAGCCGTATCCTTCAACGATATCTCCTCTTTTGTCTCCTGACCGGGCACAGTGAGTTCCAGATTCATCACTGTGGCAATATTCCCTACAAGATCCGCCACCTTTTTGTTGGTACTGGTCACATTGAACATCATCACCGATGTCAGGACAATATTCACGATCAACAGCGCCAGTATGATAATTGACAACATATTCTTCTTCATCTCAAACCTCTTTCCGCGCCCCCTCAGGAGGGATTATAGATTCTGATTTCTACGCGCCTGTTCTTGCTTCTCCCCTCCGCAGTGGAGTTGTCAGCAATGGGGATGCGCTCACCCATTCCCGCGTGCCTGAGATTACTCACATCAAGCAGCGTATGGTCTGTTAAATAATAGAACACTGACAGCGCTCTGGCGCTGGACAATTCCTCATTGCTCGCAAACCGCGCACTGCTTATAGGCACATTGTCCGTGTGTCCCTCTATCTCGATAGTGCCCTGGGAATAACGCTCCAAAATCAGGCCTACCTTATCGAGCACCTCGAAGGAATCCGCATTGATCTCATCGCTTCCCGAGTCAAACAAAAGCGCTCCCTTCATGGTAAGCTGCACATACTGTGCAGTAAAGCTTACGTCAATCTGGTCGGACAGCCTGCCTTCACTGACAGCCTCTTCCACCAGCTCAGCCAGCTCCTCGTTATCCTGAAGCTGCCGTTCTTCCAGAGCATCCTGCAGAATCTGCATATCTCCGGACTTTTCATATTCCTCCAGCTTATCTTCCGGCGAAGCCGAATCTGACAGTTTACCTGTGCTGTTGATGTATTGATCCAACTCGTTGAGCTGACTCACACCATTGCTGATCAGAATACCGTCGCCGATCGCCGTAGCGCCGCCGCTGAACACGCTGAAGGTATTGTTCATGGCAGCCACAAGCTCATTCAGCTTTGATTCCTCTACAGTGGACATTGAAAAGAGAAGCACGAAGAAACAAAGCAGAAGGTTCATCAGATCGCTGAAGGTGTTCATCCACGCCGGTGACCCGGCGGGGGGCGCATCTTCTTTTCTCTTTGCCACTTACTCCTCACCCCCTGCTTCCTCGGCATTGCTCTCTCTGTCCTTGGGTGCAAGGAAGGATTTCAGTTTTTCTTCGATTACGCGAGGATTCTCGCCGGCCTGTATGGACAACAGACCTTCTATCATAACCTCCTTCATCATCATCTCAGTGGCATTGCATGCCTTGAGCTTGTTGGAGACAGGTATACATATCCAGTTGGCCAGCAATGAGCCGTACAATGTGGTGATCAGGGCAACCGCCATGGAAGGTCCGATAGCATTGGGATCGGACATGTTATACAACATGTTAACCAGTCCTACCAGCGTACCAATCATACCCCAGGCAGGACCCATGGCTCCCAGCACATCCCAGAAGTTGATCAGATTCTTATGTCTGCCCTCGACACTGACCAGTTCCGTCTCCATAATGGCGCGTACAAGATCCGGATCCGTGCCGTCCACGATCAGCAGAATGCCCTTCTTGAGAAACGGCTCGTCCAGATCCGCCGCCGCCTCCTCCAAAGACAAAAGCCCTTCTTTTCGGGCTACGTTGGACAGTTCTATAATCTTTCTGATCACATCTGTGGTATTCAGCGTCGCCTGCTTAAAAATTAACATAAAGCTCTTCAGTCCCGCAATGAAATCCGGAAGAGTAAAGGAACAGAGCGTCGCTCCCAGAGAGCCTCCGAATGTGATCAGGGCAGATGCGGGGTCTATATAGCGTCCTATGTTTGCTATACCCGCATTGCTGATTACACCGAATGCCAACATGACAAAACCAAAAATAACACCAACTAATGACGCGATATCCACAACCAATCACCTAAACATTCCGCAATTTTCAAAATTATTCTGCAAGAATATCCTTTCGATACAATTTTACTAGATTTTTTATCTCTTGTCTACTTTCTTTTACAATAATTTTTTTCCCCGTGGTCAAAGTGAGCACAGTATCAGGGGTTTCCTCCACTATTTCCAATAAGTGGGGATTTACGAGGATCTTAACCCCGTTTAATTTTGTGACTTCTATCATGCCTGCTCCCCCGCTATACAAGGACTTAAGGGACGGAAATCATCCATCTTCCGTCCCTTATTATGCCATTTTCCCAAAGCCTTGTCAAATCCCAATTTCAGGTTTCATATTATCTCTTAAGGTTTGTAAGTTCCTCAAGCAGCGTATCAGACACGGTAATGATACGGCTGTTTGCCTGGAAACCTCTCTGTGTAGTGATCATAGTCGTAAATTCAGAGGACAGATCCACATTACTCATCTCCAACTGACCGGTGGACATATATCCTCCGTTTGCGGTAATGTCCACGCCGATACCGTCAAACTCACCGGAGTTCAGGGTAGCGGAATAGAGATTGTCGCCCTTTTTCTCCAGACCTGACGCATTGGCAAATGCCGCGGTTGCGATCTGTCCCAGCAGCTTGGTCATGCCATTGTCATAGCTGGCATAAATTCTGCCGTCGGTCTGAATGGACACGCCGATCATATCTCCCAGACGGCGTCCTGTTCCCAGACCCTCCAGATCTCCGCTGGTAGCGCCCACAGTGGAGGTACCCTTGTTGTCGCACATGGAGGTAGCGGACAGGTCGATCTGAATATTGGAGAAATTGGTGAAGCCTTCTCCCAGATCTGCCAGGTTAAAGTTTACGAGGAAGGAGGTGGTGCTTCCGCCCACGGACATGATGTCGCCATTGTCAGGATTGTACTGCACATCATATCCATAGTAAGTGCGTCCCGTGGACTCCTTGCCTTCTCCCAGAGCCTGATCCAATCCACCGTATGTCGCGCGGTCGCCAAGTATATCAGCGATGCTGTGGGTCTGATCTACTCCCGCTACCGTCACGGGAATCTGCAGATTCATGAATTCGTTCAGGGATCCCTCATAGCCGTAAGCCTTGGCGATCTGCTCCAGCGCCTTCTGATATTCAGCGGCGGCTTCTTCCGCGTCAGTGGGCGCAGGCGTCACGGTACTGTACGGATAAGTGGCATTGCCGGTAGCATAAACCAGAGGATTATTATTTACCAGAAGGTTTCCGCCGGCGTCCCAGGTATAATTATCGGCCAGCTTAATGCTGGTGAGCTTCTCCTGGGTCTGGGCCACTCCGCCGCCAAACACGGCGCGCTTCTGATCCTCAGTCAGAGGAACCTCCTTGCCCGTGGAATCGATCATCTTGGAGAATTCCAAGCTGTATTTGTTCTTCTCGCTGGACTGTCTGAACACGAATTTCGCGGTGTACTCATAGCCCAGATTATCATAAATCTTGAGGTTCACTACCTTGCCGTTTGCGCTGGTCACATCCGTGTCGTTTTTGTCGATGATACCGGACATATGCGCTTTGGAGGTAGACTCTGCGGGATAGGTCATATTGACGGCGCTCATGATGCGCAGCGCCGCAACCGAATCCTGTCTGATGTCTCCGGTCTCGGGATCAACGCCCCAGCCCATCACGTTATAACCGGTGCTGGTCATGGCCAGATTGCCCGCTCCGTCCACATAAAAGGAACCGTCTCGGGTGAAGAAATTCTCTCTTCCATTGTTCACCACAAAGAAATTCTCGCCGGTGATCATGATATCAAAGGGGTTTCCGGTGGACTGGCTTGAGCCCTGCCCTGTGATATTGACAGTGATGGCGCCGGACTTTACACCCAGACCAATCTGTCTCGCGTTGACACCGCCGGTGCCGGTGACGGGGTTCGCGCCGCTGGCCCTCTGTGTGGTCTGGCTCATCAGCTCGCTGAACACCATGGTGCTTCCCTTGAATGCGGTAGTGTTTACGTTTGCGATATTGTTACCGATTACATCCATTCTTACCTGGTGGGTCTTCAGACCTGCCACACCAGAATACAATGATCTCATCATAATGCTTATTCCTCCTGTTTCGTTGGAGCCGCACCCCCTCTGTCATTCGGGGACTGCCTTATATTCCGTAAGCTTCCTTGTGAGGTCCGGCCTACATGATTACTGCTCCGTTGATATTGGTAAATACATTGTCCTGCGTCTCCGTGCTGTCCATGGCAGTCACCACCGTGCTGTTGGGCACGTTCACGATAAATGCCAGTTCATCCACAATGACCAGTGAATCCTTGATTCCCTTCTGTCCCGCCCTGCGGACTCCGTCGCAAAGCCTCTCCATCTGATTGTCGCTCAGCTCGATGCCGCGGTCGTTCAGGCGTCCTGCCGCATGCTTTGAAAATCTGAGTTCCTGCGTCTTTCCCGACTCCTGCAGGGTTTTCTGCAAAAGCACTTCCTGAAAGGAAACACCGGAGCGTTTTACCAGATTATCAATCTGCTTTGACTGCTTCAGATAGCGGTCCGTCAGTTGCTCGATGGAAAGGAAATTCTGTTTCTGAATATCCATATTCCTTCCTCCCGTCTGTCACATCCTGTGCCGGTTACTGCTCTCCATCCACATCCTCTTTACCGTCATCCTCTTCATCACCGCCGACTTCTTCCTGGTCGCCGTTTTCACCCATCTGGGCTCTTACTTCCTTGGCTTTCTCGATGTACTCGTTGAGCTTGGTCACTACATCCTTGGCGATGAAGGACTTCTCATAATCGTTCATTTCGTTATAAATCTTCTCCAGCTCGTCGATGGTCTTCAGATCTGAGTGATCCACGCCGTTCACATGAGGCAGCTTAGCGATCGCATCCACAAAATCCTCCGCCTTGTTGTACGCATCGATGTACTCCTTATCCACCACAGTATCCAGATCATCTATGGAATACAGGGATTCGTTGATGGACAGATATGCCTTGCCGTTCTCGTACACGACATAGTCAACCTTGCCGTACACATACTTGGGCTCGCCCTTGGAATCCGTGGTCTTGACATAGACCTCCTTGCCTACCAGCTGGCTTGCACGCTGTAAATCCATGTTTACCGCCATGTTCTGCAGCTGCTCAACCTGTGAGAACTGTGCATACTGGGAAATATACTCTGTGTTTGAAGTGGGCTCCAGAGGATCCTGATACCTCATCTGCGCTACCAAAAGCTGCAGAAACGCTTCCTTATCCATACCGTTACCGGAAGCATTGGCTTTTTTCAGGGAATTCTGAGATTCCGTCTCCACGATCTGACCGTCTTTTACCGGTGCCATCAGTGCCATATTCATCTCTCCTTTCTAAAATATAATCGTCCTTAAGACCGTCATGCGGATCAGGCGGTGAAATCCACCGTTCCGCCGTTTGCAGCCATCATCTCGACTGCCAGTCTGTCCTCTGACTCCAGTTCCTCTGCCGGCTGCCCATCCTCCATGCTGTGGATGCTGAGCCTCCTGGCTCTGGGGCGTTTACCCTCTGCCGTCTCCTGGGGCTGTCTGCCTCTGCCCTGTTCCAGATTCTGCTCAAACTGATGAGTCTGCACGGTGACCTCAATAGCCTCCACTTTGACACCCTGTTCCTCAAAACTCTCTCTGAGCTGAACCATCTGGCTCTCCAACGCGGCCTTCACAGCTTCGTTCTGCGCGATAAAGTTCGCGGTAAGTACGCCGCCCCTGGCTGCCACATGAATCTGCAGAGTTCCCAGATTAGCGGGATGAAGCTGCATTTCAATACTGGACTCCTCGGGTTTCACCTGAAGTTTCATGTACTCCAGCACCTGCCGCATGATATCCTGCGCATCCACATTTGACGCCTCATGTGCAGCCTGAACGCTCTCTGCCTGCGGCTGGTAATTGCCGTCCTGAATGGCCTGCAGGATCGGGTTTGCGGTTCCCTCATGGGATGCGCCGCCTTTCTCCTGTCCGTTATCCGCGGCATCACGGCCGTCCTGGCTGTGCTCTGTCTGGGCAATTTCCTGAGTCGTCTCCCCGGTCAAAGCCTCGCCCGAAAGCTCCACCTGAGATTCATCTGCATCCTTCTGCACATTAATCTCCACAAGAGGCTGTGCCTCTTCCACGGGCTGCTGTGCATCAGACACAGTCTGCAGCAATTGTTCCGGCGTAAGCTCCAGTTTTTCACTGCACGTCTCCAGCGCTGCCCGGCCCTGCTCCATGAGCATCCTGTAATCCGCACAAAGCTGTTCGTCTGTGAGAAGCGAAAAAGTATCCTGCGCACCGGTGACTTCCAGCAGCAGAGCGCTGAGATTCTCAGGCACAAGCAGATCCGCCGGTTCCAGATTCATCTCGCCCATGTACTCCTGCACGGTTTCCACCGGAATTCCCAACGTATCTGCAATCTGTTGAATCAGTTCCTGGGCAGCCGTAGCCACGACCTCCATGGCTTCCTCCAGATCCGTTTCGGTAAGTTCCCCTTCAGGTGTACTGTCAACTTCTCTCTCCTGAAGACTCTTTCCGGGACGTTCGCCGGCTCTCAGCGCATTCTCTCTGGCCGCTTTGGCGTTGTCATCCTTCCCTGATGCCTGTTCCGGCTGCGGCGCAGTCCGGTTTTCCTGAGTCTGACCGTTAAAAATGGCCTTAAACCCGTCGTCCCCCGTCTTAGCCGGTGCGTTTGACGCATACACGCCGGGATTCATCATCGCCCCTACATCCTTTACTGACGTAGTTTTCATGGTTTTCCTCCTTTCCTGAATTATAGTAGTGCCGTTTTTGTATTGCAGCGGCATGATCCACGCCGCTGTATATACCGCGCAAACGCACGGGATATACCATAATTTATATCGGATTTCCGGCCCTGAACCTTAAGATTTGGGCTTCATAATTTTCACGAGCTTGGCGGCGATCTCAGCATCCATGGCCCCCAGGATATCCGCCCGCTTCTCCGCCGATATCGCTTCAAGTATCTCCGCCACCAGATTCAGATCCTTATCCATCTTCTCGATGATACCGGCCGCGGCCTTGGGTTTCATCTGGGCGAAGGTGTTGGCGTAATCCTGCACCTCTTTGTCGGCCTCTGTCTGTGTCACCACCTGCTTGTAAAGATACTCCGCCGTGGCGGGATCCATAGCTTCATAATATTTCTGATATTCCTCTGCGCCGGGACCGTTCTCCGCATAGATGACTTCCTCGTAAAACTCTGTGCGGATACGCTGGAATTCCACCTGCTTGGCCTCGAAGGGCTGAAGGCGCAAAACTTCCGCTTTCAGGGTATCCAGCTCCGCGTCCTTGTCCTTGGATTCCTTCTGAGCCTGTTCCAACTGTCTCTCAAGCAGTGTAATCTGATCCACTGCGTCCCGCAGGCTGGTATAACCGCCATAACTCTCCCCGTTGGTAGTCTCCGTCAGGGCCGTTCCGGGCAGGATCCTGTTGAGCACAGGCACATCTTTCAAAACCGGGGTCAGCACGGAACTGCCAAAACCGCCCACGTCCATTTTGACTACCACACAGATCACCACAAGCCACAGCAGCACGATGAAAACAGTGGTAAGGAATGTGGCGAACCCGCCGCCCTCCTCGTCCTCCGCAAGCTCATCCGCCCGCTTTGCAATCTCCTTCGCCCTGCGTTTGGCCTCCTTTTTCTGTGCCTTCTGGTCATTCTTAAATCTCTTTTTCTCTTCCTGAAGCCTCTTTTTCTCCGCCGCAGTATCCAGCTCCTGCGTGTTCATTTCCTTTGCCATATCGTCCTACACCTCTTGTTTCTGACCATAGGTGTAACTGGTCAGCTCATCGATTACCTTGCTCTCCGCGCGATTCTCCTCCCGCACAAACGCATCGAAGGCCTTCTCCCGCAGAGTCTCCTGTGTCTTTCTCTCCTGCATGGCCACCTTCATGCGCTCTCTCGCATTCTCAAGCTTGCGCCTGGCATTTTCCACCTGTAAATGCTGTTCTGCGATATAGCCGTCCATGGTGAGGATCGCGTTCTGATTGGTCTCTATCTCCCGCACGTTCAACACACCGTTTAAGAGTGCCCGGGCCAACTGCTCATACTCTTTCTTCCTTGCCTGAAGCCCGTAAAGCTTCTCCTCTTCTTCATCCAAAAGCATTTTGGCCGTGGAAAATTCCTGTTTGGCCATATCTTCCATCTTCAGTTTGATATTCAGCACATTCTGCAGTCTGTAACGAAACTTCGCCATCTGTCACTCCTAAATGGGCACTGTCTGCAGGCCGTTATTCAAACAAAGCCTGCATCCTGCGTGAGCTGTCCTCAAAATCAACCTTCTCATCCGTCTCCTGACACAGGAATTCATTGACTTCATCAATCTTGCTGATGGCATAGTCGATGGAAGGATTGCTTCCGCTCTTATAGGCGCCGATATTGATCAGATCCTCGGCCTCATTGTAAGTGGCAAGCACACTCCGCAGCTTCCCCGCCGCCTTCTTGTGATCCTTGTCTGCAATCTGGCTCATGCATCGGGAAATGCTCTGCAGCACATCCACAGCCGGATAGTGATTCCTGTGCGCCAGCTTTCTGTCCAACACAATATGTCCGTCCAGAATACTGCGGGCCGTGTCCGTGATGGGCTCGTTAAAATCGTCGCCGTCCACCAGCACTGTGTAAAGCCCAGTGATAGACCCCCGGGAATCTCTGCCCGCACGCTCTAAAAGTTTGGGCATCTCGGAATACACACTTGGGGGATAGCCTCTGGTTACAGGCGGCTCTCCGCTGGCCAGCCCAATCTCTCTCTGTGCCATGGAAAAACGGGTCAGGGAATCCATCATGAGCAGCACATCCCTGCCCTGATCCCTGAAATATTCCGCGATGGCCGTGGCCGTTCTGGCCGCCATCTTACGTTCCAAAGCCGGGCGGTCCGATGTAGCAACCACTACCACCGAGCGTTTCATGCCCTCCTCGCCCAGATCTCTCTCTATAAATTCGCGCACCTCTCTGCCACGCTCTCCGATCAGGGCGATGACATTGATATCCGCCTTGGTATTTCTGGCAAACATACCCATCAGAGTGGATTTCCCCACTCCGGAACCGGCAAAGATACCGATTCTCTGTCCCTTACCGATGGTGATGAGACCGTCCACCGCACGCACACCCAGAGACAAAATCTCGTCTATGATGGCGCGGCTCATGGGATCCGGCGGATTGGCATCCACAGGGTATTCCACCCCCGTCACCCCGCTGCCGTCCACAGGCTTGCCCAGTCCGTTCAGCGTCTTGCCCAAAAGGGCATCGCTCACGGTGACTGTCAGGGGATTGCCCGTGTTCTCCACGATACAGCCAAGCCCTACGCCCTCCACATTGTCATAGGGCATAAGCAGGGTCTTCTTGTCCTTGAATCCCACCACCTCAGCCAGAATCGGCGCATAACCCAGCTCCTCGTCGGGGAGTATCCTGCACAGATCTCCCAGTCTGGCATCCGGCCCTGCGGATTCGATGGTGAGTCCCACCATGTTCACGACTTTTCCCAGTCTGCGAAAACAGGGACGCTCTATCAATTTATTGTATTTATCAAAATTAATATAGGGCGCTTCCAAGAGAACCTCCAATTAGATGAGAACTCTTTGATCCTTACTGCCGATCAGTTCTTCTCATAAGATAAAAGCTTTAGTTTCTGCGCAAGTTCCGATAGCTGGGTTCCCAGACCGCAGTCATAAATCCCGCCCTCAGTCTCTATCATACACTCGTTATGCCGAAGTGTGATATCCTCCACCAGCTCCAACGTGGCATTGGGAGATGTAAGCGCATCCGTAAGCTGCTTTTTCTCCATGCTCACATAGGGATAGTCCTCCGCAGACACATGAACCAGAAAATCTCTGCCTTCAACCTGGCGTACTGTGGCAGCTATCAGATTCATAAGGATATCGCGGTATGACGATAGTTCCACCTGAAAGAGATGCTCATACACTCCGGTAATCGCATCCACAAACCTGGGCTCTAACTGATCCACAAACCCCTCGTATTCAGCCTCCATGGCCTTAAGTCTCTCAGACAGCTCCTGCTCTTTCCTTGCAAGCTCTATCTCCGCCCGGTGCACACCCTCCTGATAGCCCTGCTGTCTGGCCTGCACTATGATGGACTCCCGGGCCGCCTCTGCCTGCTCCCTGGCGTCGGATAATATCTGTCCTGCCTGCATTTCGGCCTGCTCCCTGGCCCGGGTCAGCAGTTCTTCCGCCTCCTGCTGGGCATCGGACAATATCTGTGCTCTCTCGGCATTGGCATTTGCCTTGATGACATTGCTGCGGCTTCCCTCCTCCGACTCATCGTCCGAGAGAAGCCCCTCCATTTGTTCCGCGGACAGTCCGGCCGTAAAGCCATCCTCCGAACCGTCCCCGCTATTCATAAGGCCTGCCTGTCTCTCCTGCGCCAGCTTCTGAGCCTGTTCCTCAATACGGCGTTCAGCCAGTTCATTACTGTTGATCACCCGTTTCTCTTCAACCTGGACATTGGCAAAACCTACTTTTAACAGATTACCATTACTTTTAGACCACAATCTCGTCACCTCCGCCTCTGGAAATAACGATCTCTCCGGCATCCTCCAGCTTGCGGATGATATTTACGATCTTCTGCTGTGCTTCCTCCACATCCTTCATGCGGACAGGTCCCATAAACTCCATGTCCTCTTTGATCATGGTAGCCAGACGCTTGGACAGGTTGTTGAAGATCGCTGTCTGTACTTCCTCGTTTGCACCCTTGAGCGCAATCTCCAGATCGTTGTTGTCCACATCACGCAGCACACGTTGAATCGCACGATCGTCCAAAAGCAGCACATCCTCGAACACAAACATCTTCTTTCTGATCTCGTCTGCCAGCTCGGGCTCCTCGATCTCCAGAGTCTCCATGATATGTTTCTCTGTACCTCTGTCCACGGTATTCAGAATATCTACCACAGCGTCCACGCCGCCGATAACAGTATAATCCTGATTCACCAGACTTGCGAGCTTCGACTCCAGCACCTTCTCCACCTCCTTGATGACATCGGGGCTGGTGCGGTCCATCATGGCAATACGCTTTGCCACATCTGCCTGCCTGTCAGGGGGCAGTGCTGACACGATCAGCGCTGACTGGGCAGGCGACAGATAGGACAGAATCAACGCAATGGTCTGCGGATGTTCGTCCTGAATAAAGTTGATGAGCTGAGAGGGCTCCGTCTTTCGCACAAATTCGAAAGGCTTTACCTGCAGGGAGGCCGTCAGTTTGCCGATCACCTCCATGGCCTTCTCATTGCCCAGAGCCTTATCCAGAAGCTCCTTCGCATAACCGATACCGCCCTCTGCAATATACTGCTGCGCAAGGCAGACCTCATAGAACTCGGTGATGACCTCCTCCTTCACCTGAGGCGTCACTCCTCTGGTGTTCGCGATCTCCAGCGTAAGTTCCTCTATCTCATCTTCTTTCAAATGTTTAAACAGCCCTGCAGAGCGCTCCGGCCCCAGAGAGATCAGCAAAATTGCAGCTTTCTGCAATCCTGTTATGCCGCTTTCGCTTTTCTTTGCCATCTGTTATCTCCTTCAACTCTGTTACCATTCCTCGCTGAGCCAGTTACGCAGCAGTGCGGCGGCCGACTCGGGATTCTCGTCCACAAATTTCTCTATCATCTTGCGAACCTCGGACTTGGCCTCCACATCGATATCCTCCAGCTCCGTCTCGGGAGTGGACTGCAGAAGATTCTCCACAGAGAGCTCCTCGTCCTCCGCCGCCTGTCTTCTGCTGCTCATGCTGCGCAGAACTACAAATCCCAAAAGCGCCAGAATCACGATCAGCATAGCCACGCCGGACACACTGGTCCAGCTCACGGAAAGTCCCGGCTTATCAATAAAGACCGGAGACTCATAGGAGACTATGGTAATGTTCTCCCGGGGAATTCTGGTGGCGGTATGAGCCATATTGTAATAGTCCTCATCCACCTCCATCTTCACGTCCGCAGCGTTGTTCAGCTTAAACTCTTCCCATGTAATACCGTCCAGAAGCCCCTGTCTGTCCACATCCTCCTCGCGGTATTCGCGATAACGGATCAGTGCGATGGACATTCCGGAATTGTTGTAATTGATAGCACCGGCAGGTGTAATCTTGTATTTGATATCCTCGTTAGGAAGGAAGTCCTCCAGCATTTCCGTCTGAGTGGAAGAAGAATTATTGCTGTCGGGACTCGGATACACGGTCTCGTCATTGGAATCCGTCCCGGGAACATAGGAGCCGCTGTTCTCATTTTCAGAATTAAACTGCTCCCTGTGGGCCAGATAGCCCTCATCACGTCCGTCCTCCACCGTATATCTCTTGGCGGTTTCCTCATAATTGGAATAGTCCATATCCAGGCTGCAGCTGACTTCCACCTGACTGAACTGATTGGTTCCCAGCAGCACATTTTTCACCTGAAAGGCCACCATGGACTGTCCCTGATTCTGCAATTCCTGCATGGAGCCTGCAATGCCGGCGGTGGTATAGTCGTCTCCCCCCGCAAACAGCAGATTGGACTCCGAGTCCAGAATCGTAATGTTTGCCGTGGTACTGTTGCCCAGCCAGGTCGCAACCGCCCGGGCCACATTGGCCGCGTTGGCAGAAGTAAAGGTACCGTCCAGTTCCAGTTTGATGTAAGCGCTGGATTCCTGTTTCTCACGAATCAAAGTTCCGTCCTGAGGCGGAATATGTAGGAGTACACTGGCACTTTTTATGTTGGAGAAACTGGTAAGATTACGCTCCAGCTTACTCTGATATGCCTCCACCGTCAGCTTCTCCTTGTCTGAAGCCGTGGTGGAAATACTCCCGCTCAACGCCTGTTGGATCGTATACTCATCCGCGCCGTATCCGGCTGAGCCCAGGGCCCAGACCGCCGTCTGATACTGACCGGAGTCAACGCTGAATTTCAAACCGTCCGCAGAGGGCTTATACTTGATATTTGCACCGTCCAGAAGAGCCTGCACCTCCGCCGCCTTTGCCGCGTTCTCACAGGTGATCAGGTCTGTGTATTTGGGTTGCGATGTCACATATATCACTATAGCAAAAGCAAAGATGACCGATGCACCCAGACCGATTATGATGGTCTTTTGGCGGGAGGTGAACTTATTCCACCAGTCCATCGCCTTTTGCAGAATTTCTTTCAATTTCTCAGGCATGGTATTTCTCCTGTCTCATGTATTGGTATGTACTATACCTCTATATTTAAATCTGCATCTGCATCAGCTCTTTATAGGCCTCCAGCAGTCTGTTCTTGATAGCCACCGTATACTGCAGGGCCGATGACGCCTTGCGGAGCGCTATGGTCAGATCATGCGCGTTCTCCGTCTCACCCAGAGCAAATCTGATCTCTTCATTCTCCATATCCGACAGATAACTGTTGGTTGTCTTGATATTGTCCATCGCCGCGCCCAAAATGGCCTCAAACATATTTCCGTCCGCAGAGCCTGTTTTTTCCGCAAGACTCCCCGTCAAAGTAGAAAGGCCGTTCACGGAATTCATCCCTGACGTCCCGCTCAGGCCGCTGAGCGCGCCTATTGCCGATAAATCCATAATTTATCTCCTCCTGCTGATCTGCGTCTTAACTTTAAATCTTTTTATCTTTTGATTATCGTTTTGATCAAACCTGTACCGCCGGCCTTATGACTGGGCCAGCTGCAGACCCTGCTGTACCATGGACTTGCTGGCGTTGAATGCCGTAGAATTAGCCTCATAAGCACGGCTTGCATCGATGAGATTCGTCATCTCAGTTATGATATTGACATTGGGATAGGACACATAGCCGTTCTCGTCCGCGTCGGGATGTGCCGGATCGTACACCAGACGCTGTTCGGACTCCTTGTCCTCATAGATGCCATTCACTTTGACGCCCTGACCCACATAAGCCGCGCTGGCGCCTTTAAGTACCTTGTGGAAATTGTGATGCGTACCGTCGCCGCCCTTGGTGGCAAAGGTCACGATCTTGCGCACATAGGGCGTACCGTCTGCCGTTCGGGTCGTATTGGCATTGGCCACATTTTCAGAGATGGTATCCATGCGCAGCCGCTGAGCGGTCATGCCCGATGCATTTACGTTAAAAGCAGAAAATAAGCTCATCTGATCTCCTCCTATTTCATCACAGTGTCTAAATTCTTAAATTCCTGTATAATGCTTGCCATCAGGCCCTGATATTTCAACTGGTTCTCAGCCAGCATCACATTCTCATTTTCAATATCCACATTATTGCCGTCCAGACGATAGGAATAATTGGCATAGTCAGTATACACCTGCGGGCGCAGCCGGCTGCTCTTCACATTATGTACCTTACTGTCCATAGACTGATAACGGTTATAACCCAGCGCCTTCTTCAGCTCCGACTCGAAGGCGACGTCCTGACGCTTGTAATAGGGGGTAGTCGCGTTTGAAATGTTGTTGGATATGGCCTCATTGCGCAGCCAGCTGGCATCCGCAGCCTTATCCAGCACATTGATATAATCAAATGCGTTGGTATTAATCATGGAAAACTCCTTTCTGTTTCATGACAGATAAAATCCGCCTACCTATTTATTATAGTTTATTTTATCAAAAACACAATATCTTTTTTGCAAAAAATACATACTATTGCGTTATTGCCAATAATTTCCAAAAAATTAAAAAGGATTTATCGCCCATACAATAAATCCTTTTATCTTTTTCTCAGACTCTGCCATTCCGTCGGCCTATGTATTCTCTCCAGATTCTGTTTTCATTCTGCCGTTATGACTTATCCGCGCTTATTCTGGCGTTTCAGCTCCTCGATCTCGTCGAACACCACATCGTTGAGTACCTTGATATAAGTCCCCTTCATGCCGGAGGACCGGGACTCAATAACGCCTGCGCTCTCAAACTTGCGCAGTGCATTCACGATCACGGAACGTGTAATGCCCACACGATCCGCGATCTTGCTGGCCACAAGAATCCCTTCCATACCGTTCAGCTCATCAAAAATATGAGTGATGGCCTCCATCTCGGAGAAGGACAGTGTGCTGATGGCTGACTTCACCACCGCCACCTTGCGGCTCTCCTCCGCGTTCTCCTCATTCACCGCCCTGAGCATCTCCAGCCCCACCACCGTGGTACCGTACTCGCAGAGAATGATATCGTCAATGTCATACTGTTCATTGCATTTGTAGATGAAAAGTGTCCCCAGCCGCTCTCCCGCAATCTCAATGGGAGCTATCGTAGCCTGAAACCTGCGGATATCCGCGCTCTCAAACCCAAGCGTCTCAAGATTTACATTTTCCTTGGTGGAGAGTACACCCAAAAGTCTTTCATTGAGCATCGGATCAATAAATCCTCCCACGCTCTCATTAATAAGCTCCGTGATGGCGTCTATGCCGTCCGACATGCCCACGCCGAGAACCTTTCCCTTGCGGCTGATTACCAGTACATTGGACTCGAGGATCTCACGCATCACCTTACAGATATCGTTGAAGACAACTTTGCTGGAATTATTATTATGCAATAGTTTACCGATCTTCCGCGTTTTATCCAATAACTGTACACTGCTCATAACCCATCCTCCGTTTGTGTCTGCCCCCCTAACATGAATGCTCATACATTCGATACACAATTATTTTAGCACAAATACGGAAGGATTACAATGTAAAATAATCAATTTCTCTATTTTTTTAAATTTATTTGACAATTCGCATAAAAGACGTCAAGCCTGTACGCTTTCCTTCGTCCGCTCCTGAATATGCCCGCAATTCGCGTCCGCGCAAACATATTTATTGCCTTTTTCCAACATCAGGCCGCCGCATTCGGGACATCTCTCCTTCGCCGGTTTATCCCACACCATAAAATCGCACTCGGGATTGCCGATGCAGCCAAAATACCGTCTGCCCTTGCGGGTCTTTTTCAACACTATATCCTTTCCGCATTTGGGACATTCCACCCCGATCTTCTCAAAATAGGGCATGGTATTGCGGCATTCAGGGAATCCCGGGCAGGCCAGGAAACGCCCGTGGGGCCCGTATTTGATCACCATATTCCGCCCGCATTTCTCACAGATTTCCTCCGACTCCTCATCGGCGACGGTGATCTCGGGAAGCTCCTTTTCAGCCAGCTTCACAGCCTCATCCAGATCCGGATAGAAATTGGCTACGACGGTCTTCCACCTGACCTGTCCTTCCTCCACGCTGTCCAGAAGCGCCTCCATATTGGCGGTAAAATTCACATCCACAATGGAGGGAAAGGCCTCTTTCATCATGTTATTCACCACCTCACCCAGCTCCGTGACATAGAGATTCCTGTTTTCCTTGGTCACATATCTGCGCGCCAGAATCGTGGTGATGGTAGGCGCATAAGTGCTGGGACGGCCGATGCCCAGCTCCTCCAACGCACGCACCAGCGCCGCCTCCGTATAGTGTGCCGGGGGCTGGGTAAAATGCTGGGCGGCGTCAAACTCCACAAAACTCAGGCTGCTGTTCTCCGTGAGCGCATTGCTCAGTTTATTCTCCGCTTCTTTCTCATCCTCCTGCACATAGACACTCATAAAGCCGTCAAACAAAAGCTTGGAAGCCGCCAAAGTAAAGATATGCTCCCCTGCCTGAATCCTCACGGAGGTGGTCTCATACCGGGCAGGGCTCATGCGGCTGGCCACAAAACGCTTCCAGATCAACTGATAGAGGCGGAACAGGTCCCTGGGCAGCTCATCCTTGACCGCCAGAGGCATTCTCGCCGGATCGGTGGGACGGATGGCCTCATGGGCATCCTGGATCTTCTGCCCTTTCTTGCCCGCGCTCACGCTCTCCGCCTGATACTCCTCACCAAACTGTTTCCCGATAAAATCCCGGGCCATCACCTCGGCCTCCTCAGAGACACGGGTGGAATCCGTACGCAGATAGGTGATCAGGCCCACAGTGCCCTCACCCTTGATATCCACGCCCTCATAAAGCTGCTGGGCCAGACGCATGGTCTTCTGGGTGGAAAAATTCAAAACCTTACTGGCCTCCTGCTGAAGCGTTGAGGTGGTGAAGGGCAGAGGCGCCTTCTTGACACGCTCCCCTTTTTTGATCTCCGTTATATGATACTCCGCGTTTTTGAGCTCAGCCATGACAGCGTCGGCCTCGGCCTTGCTGGAAACGGTCTGCTTTTTGCCCTTTCCATAGTATTTGGCCACAATGGGCTTCTTCTCCCCTTTTACAGCCAGTTTCACATCAAGCGACCAGTATTCCTCCGGGATAAAGGCGTTGATCTCCTCCTCCCGGTCACAGATGATGCGCAGCGCCACAGACTGGACGCGCCCCGCGCTCAGTCCGCGCTTGATCTTGGCCCACAGAAGCGGAGATATCCGATAACCCACCATACGGTCCAGAACTCTTCTCGCCTGCTGGGCATCCACCAGATTCATGTTGATCTCCCGCGCGTTTTTCAGGGACTCCTTCACCGCGTTTTTGGTGATCTCGTTAAAAGTGATGCGATAGACTTTTTTATCTTCAAGTTTCAGCGCATGGTACAGATGCCAGGAGATCGCCTCACCCTCACGGTCAGGGTCGGTAGCCAGATAAATTTTTTCCGCCTTTTTGACCTCTTTGCGCAGGGCCGCCAGCACGTCGCCCTTTCCTCTGATGGTAATATACTTGGGCTCATAATCATGTTCCACGTCGATGCCGAGCTGACTTTTCGGCATATCACGCACATGCCCGTTGCTGGCGGCAACCTCATAATTCGCACCCAAAAACTTCTTGATCGTCTTCACCTTGGCCGGTGACTCCACAATTACCAAATATTTTGCCATTTTTTACCTTCCCATGCACATCATATTGATTTTAATAATCGTGAACCACTATACACCAAAATTTTGCGGGGCGCAAGTTATTTTTAAAATTTCATGTAAGTGCCGGACGAAAAAGAGCGCCGCATCCGGGATACTTCACCGGATGCGGAACTCTGAAATTTTATCATACTATTTAGAATCATTCTATATTATTTCAGTCTTATATAGATCACGCCGCGGCCGCCCTGTCCGCCAACGGGTTCGTCAACATAGACCTCATCCCTGACCTTCTGCATCACAAACTTGTATACAACGCCTTTCTTCATCTGGCTGTTATTAGGCTCAAACTGCAGGACACCACTATCCGGCATGTTCCTCTCCTTGCATTCCAGTCTTGCCCGTTCCTCCTGCCATGCCGTGCCGTTCCAGCTATAACATTTTGTGCTCCCCATAAGGGATTCAATAACACCCGCTTTTCCGACATTGGCGCCCGTAAATACATTAAATTTCAGTCTCACGGATCCGCCCCAGCCCCAGTCAATCTCCAGAGGCCTGTCAAAAGTACCGATTCCGGTTGCGTCTGCCGTCAGGCAAGCGCCTATATTCCCTCCCTGACCATATCCGTCCTCATATTGGTTAAACTTCATGGAGAACGCATACATGGGCAGCGTGTAGATATAGGCCGGATCCACATCCACAGCAGGCACTGAACCGCCGTCAGGGAACGCGCTGGCAGGATAATATATCTGACGGTTGTCTCTGGTATTATATCTGAAGCTATATAAAATCTCCAGCGTATAATCCTTCATAAACAACATATCTTGAAAATCAGCCGCTTTAAACTGCATATTATTCGGGTCATTACCCTGCATCGCCATTTTGATCCAGTGGGGATTGTTTGGAGACGCATGTGTTCCGTCAGTGGATTTATAGCGGAAATAGATATTTCCGGTGAAACCGCCATTGTATTTCTCATTATCCGGCATTTCCTCGCCGGGATGATTTCTCTCCCACTCCTCCCTGACCAGACGATCCTGGTCAAGATTCACACTCACATCGCAGTCGTCGCCACGTCTGAGCATACTATCACCCAAAGGCGGTTCTCCACCTACCAATTCTCTGTAGGCCTCCACGGTATCATATACTGTTCCGGTCTTATTGATGCCTTGGGGATGCTGTGCGGCTGCTATGATTCTCAGAGTGGCGCCGCCCGGAAGATCCTGTTTGAGCCGGAATATCAGTTCGTTGGAGCTGTCTGAACCGACGATCTCCGCATAATCGCTTCCCACACCCGAAGCGCCTATAATGTCAAATCTCCACTTTAAGGTATTGGGATCCACATAATCGTAAGGAGGCTCATCATAGCGTGCGCCCACAACCTTGGGCAGATTCGTTCCGGTGGGATTCGCCTTAATCTTGTACTCCGCATTCGCCTTCAGATTAGTGCCGCTGAGCAATGCAAACGACGGGAATTCAAAGCCTGTAACACGTCTGATATGAATATTCACACATCTGCTGTCTAAAGGCATTCCGGCGCCATCCTTGGCTTTGGTGCGAACCCACATGCGAACCAGCCCGTCGGCTCCTCCGGTCTCGTCATTTCCAATCTGGATACTGACACCTGTATCGGCAGGAGTGCAGAATACCTGCATGGTATGATCCGGCTCGCTCACAAGCTCATAATCACATGCCTGGTTTGCAATCCCTATTACATTAACCGGCATAAAATAATTCTGATTAGGCTCCAGCGTGATATCTGTCTCAACATCAAGCGTGGCCGTCACAGTGACCGGAGTTCCCGCATCCGGATTGTTTCTGGACGTAATACTGTAGGACGTGACAAATCGCTTGGCCGTCTGCTCATTTTCCATAGTGAGATAAATCTGTACATTCCTCGCACTGAGAAAAGCGGAAGTATCCACATTAAATTCTGCCACATGATCTGCAATCAGTTCATTTGCAGCCACAACATTTCCGGGAGTTGCTGTCTCATACTGAGTATAGACCAATCGCTTATTCACACTGTCAAATGTGATCTCATATGTGTAATCCACATTTTTGATCGTCAGGACACCGCCCGTATACTCCACCGTATCCGTGGCGTCAACGATCAGCGACTCAATCGCATTGGCTGTAAACTGCGCCTCCTGCTGCAGTGCAGTCTCCGTCGTACCGCTTCTGTAAGAATTGGTTGCCACAACCATTGCTCCGCCGACAGTAGCAGTGATGATCGCAAGGATAGCGACAGCACAAACCAGCTCGATCAGCGTAAGTCCTCTTCTGTCCTCCCTGCATTTTAGCTTAACCATCTTTCTTCCTCCCTTATTTTATATACACCTTGCCGGTTAATGGTACCAAAGTAACTGTATATTCCCTTCCGCCGCGCGACACAAAAATCTGGGTGCAGTGGCCTCCGCCTGCCTGCGCTTTGAAGGCGCCGCTGCTTCTGTCAAAGGACAGACGCAACGGCAGATCATGACGAGTTGGATCTGCGCCCAGCGTATACTGTACTTTCACGCCCGCTGAACCGATCTCCGCCGTTGCAGCAGGAGACATTGTAGATTCATCCACTCCCCCCAGATCATTGGTCAGATACTCATCCACATATATTTTCCCGCCATTTTCGTACAACACATATCTGGCATCCACTCTGGCCATAGCAGAAGTTCGGTGATGCTCCAACGAATACACAATCTTCTGCGCACACTGCTGTGCCGGCTTACCGCTCATGGTATTGATTCCCCAAATTCCGACTCCGCCCACCACAGCTAAGATGGCCACCACTACCATAACTTCAACGAGCGAAATTCCTCTGTTATCCTGTCTCATACGCTCACCGCCTACTCCTTCTTCCAATTGGCATAGCGGACGCATTTGGAAACATCCACCGTCGTTCTTGCTGCTGCCATTTCCGCAGTCACATCCGTTTCCAGCGTTATTCTGGTACCCTCAGCGCTCCAGTCAATCTCGGGTGCACAGACATCCAGATCCGTAGCAATGATCGTCGCTCTCTTGGTATCCGGATCAATATACATCATTTTCAATCCTCTGATCCTGATATAGCCCTCAGCCACATTAAGATTCAGCAGCTCCGAGGACTCAAACACACCGTCGCCGTTGCCGTCATAACCGGAATCCAGCGTCAGTGTATAATCAGGATTCGGCACATAGTAATCCGACAACAGGTTTTTCCAGTTATTCCCCTGTGTCGCCAGTTTGGCATCCCATATCTCCTGTAATTCATTGGCAAATTCAGTATAGTACTCCATTTGCCGGCCGTCCTTGGTTCCCATGGAGACAAAACGCATGGATACATTATTATATGCCTTTGCCGCAGCTTCCGACGCATCTTTCATCAGGCTGGCCCGAATCTGCTCCAGACCGGTCTCTCCGGTGTAGAAATTCTTCTTGTTCTGGTAATCGGCCTGTTTGATCTGGAAATTCATACCGGAAATATACAGCAGCGTGGTCGCCAGAATGGTCAAAAATCCTACCACCAAAATCACTATCAACAATGCCGAACCCCTGTTATCTAATTTTTTACCAAACAGCACCTTTATCACCTCACTATTCATTCATAGTGCCAATAAACTTTGCCACCTCATTGGTCGTACCGGCTTCATAGACATAAATTTCCACATTATAGAGGAGCACAACCCGATCCAAAACGCCATCTCCTATCGTTTCAGCACTCCCAAAAATCGAAGATATGGAAGGCGGCGTGATCATCGAACCCGCAGGAGCGAGATTCTCCCGCAGATTTGTATGCAGCTCCATCTCACCACCGCTCAGAGATCCGCTCACATTCACATCATAGTTAATCTCTCCGCTGTTTAACTGCACATCGGTGAGTACCATGGCTTTCTGCTTTGCAATCGTAATCTGCAGAGGGCCGTACCCCCTTGCCTCGGAATCCTTCACACTCGTAGCAGGAAGCTGGGCATACAGGCCCGTCAACGATGCGTCAAGCTTAATCTCGTCCCTGGCTCCACTGCCAAACTCACTGTTATAAACAGGAAAATAATACAGATAAAGATGATGCAGTTTTGCCCTTTTACCGTTTATTTCCTCTCCCGCAATCGTGTCCGTATTATCATAAACCGCCAGCTCCGTGGCACCGCTGACGGCATCCAAAACCTCTTGACAGTTTAATACCGTCTGATCATAGGTTCTGCTGCCCGTGCCGGAATTGTATGTATAATCCACCTGAGCCTTACAGGAATAATTCACTTTGAGCACAACCTTCTGAACCGTCCCATCGTCAGTCACCGCCATACTGATCTCCCTCTTAAAATCAGAAACCGTGACTGTGTCGATAGTATGGCTGGTAGCGGTCGGATGATAGGAAGAAAAATTATCGTCCAACTCCTTCTTCGCCTTCGTCACCAATGCGGTCTTCGCAGTATAAGCCGAGCTCTCACTCAGGGAAATGATCGCATCCGAATAGGCGTTCATATTCTCCATGCTCAACACATCCGCCACATATCCCGGTGAAGGAGTTGCCAGAATGTCCACATCATAATACTGTCCCTCAGAAATGACATTTCTGGCCTGCATTTTATAACAGTCCGCATCTTTCTTCAGCGACCCGTCCGAACGGAAAGGGTACTCGTCAACTCCCCCTTTTACCGCCCACGCATTCATGGTCGTAGGTCTCCCCGAGTCCGTGCTCTGCACAACGCCTTTAAAACCATTAACCTTGAACTGATTACAGAGCTGCTCCATTGTATAAGCCTTCATGCTCTCCATCGTACCCTCGGCCACAGAGGTTGCCCTCTGGCGTTTACGGGATTCCAGATTTGTCCCTGAGGCGGACGCGAATATCCGCAGTGTAGGTGTGATCACAATCGCCAGAATCGCCATGGCAACGATCACCTCAACCAGAGTCATTCCTTTATGATTCATTTTTTGCTTACTCTTCACACACACACCGACTTTCATAAAATCTCCACCTGAACTTCTTATTCCGCTACAGGCTGTTCCCCTCCTGCTTCCGCAGCACCGTCAACATTTTCCTTAAAGTACAGCGGACCGAACAGATCTTTTGCTCCGCCGAAGTAGGTCGGCATCTCTGGAGCCTTATACTCCTTACCCATCCCACTCACACTATAATAGGTAAGATCGATGGTTCCCTCGATAATATTGTCAGAATCACTGCTCTTTCTGAAGGCTACGGTCTCGACGCCGATCCTGTAGGGACTGTCAAATACCGTCTTAACGGCAGTCTTCAGGAAACCATAGGTTGTCTTATTACTATAGGTCGCCATTTTCCCTGAAAACTGAATCGCTTCCTCCAAGCCTTCAACGCCGGCTCCTTTTACCAGATCTTCCGAAATGCTGTGGATGGCCTTTGTTTCATCCACATTGATCTTGTCGAAATTGACGACCGCATTATTCTGGATGGCCACCGCCATCATGACTATATCTTCTTCTCTGGCATCCGCAGGATAATCAGCCGTAAGCTCCTCGACATCCGCGATCATCTCCTTGGAGAGAGCACGGTACACCTCCATATTGTCGTAGTACTCCTTCATCTCACTTACCTGTTTCTCCAGCTCCGCATTGCTTTTTTTCAGGGATGCGGTCTTATCATTGTACTTGTTGAACACCTGCATGTATACGATGAGACATCCTACCAATCCAACTGCCAGAACCAGCATAAACACCTGTTTATTTGTAATCTTGCCCATTTTCATTACTTCTGTCCTCCCGCCTGTTGTTCTGTCTCGGTTTCACTTTCAAAATACACGGGATAATAAATACAGTGCACCGTAAAGCTGATATAAGTATCCGCGCTTGTGAGCTCCTTGTTCTGGGATTCATCGTTTCCCGCCTGCTCATCGTCGTCGGTTTTCTTCTCCTCTTCCGACATTGTTTCCATGGTCACAAACATGACGCTGTCAAATCCTCTAAGCGTATCCAATACCTTAGCCGCCGTACTCTTGTCCTCCACATCCAGCGTCATGACACATTGCTCATCATCAGAAGAAAATTCTTCGATGACTACATCAAAGGGCAGCTTTTTCTCCAATTCCTCAAGGAACCCCAGCAGATTATCGTTTGCATTCTCCGTCATACGGACTCCCCGCACGATCTCTGTATAAAAATTCTTGGTAACCATGTATTTATCGTATTCTACCTTACCCTGCTCGTAAGTGTTGTACAGATTCTGCAGCCTCTTCTCTTCTGCCTCAGCCTCCTTGTAGGGCAATATGGACATAGCCGCCATGGCAACCGAAGCCACAACACACAGCAGGCCGATCAATATGGACGCACCTGTATAATTGGTCTCCTTACTGATCTTTGCCTTCTCCGCCTCATGTAAAAAACCGTCTGTGGCAAAACCGGCGCCGATACAGGAGGAATATGCGTCACCCTTCTGTTTGATATCAGAATCATATACCTCAACCTCCTGGAACATTCCCGCCTTACGGCAGACAATGCCCAGCGCCTCGCCCAATATCTCGGGAACACCGATAAACTGTGCGCCCAGACCAACGATGGAAACATTCTCAATCTCTGTACCGTTAAAATGGGAGTTAAAATAGTCAAACACTCTCATGATACCGCTGAGCAGAGGATTTAATGCCTCCGTCACCGCGGCTCTCGCCTCCGGGCGCCCGGCCTCCTTCACATTGAGCACCGACTCGCTGGTACAGTTCTGCCGGGTGATCAGACGCCAAACTCCCAATGTATCTCCCGCTGCAAAGCTGGCCTGAGAAGCCACCACGCTCATGGCATCCCCCACGCCATAATTAATGCTTCTCTGCAGCATCAGCACACCGTCCTGCATTACGCTGATAATGGAGTATTTCTCCTCCATCTTGATGATCGCCTGACAGCCGGAAGCTCTCTGGTTCCTCGCCGCCTCCACAATGCTCGCACCGCTACAGCAGACATTTACAATATCCAGATCACAGGCAGCCGCCAGCTTTTTGTAAGAATCCAGCATAGCCTTCTCAGCGGCATATACCAGCACTCTATGCCTGCCCGCATCAGGCCCGTCGGAAATCGTCTGCACCAGAGACTGCGTCACCTCATAATCTGCAAGGCTCACAGGGAAATACTCGTTCAGATTCGCCTGAACCACGGAAGGAATCTGCGCTTCCTTGACCGCAGGCACGGTAACCTCACGATTGATGATCTTTGCAGAAGCTACAGTAAAAATCACTTTCTTTGTCTTGATACCATTTCTGGCGAGGGTCTCTTTGATAGCATATGCCAGATCCTTCATCAGCGGTTCCGCAATATAGCCGTCGTTCACGGAACCCGCAGGTGTAATCGCCTCCTGACACTGATAAATTCTGGGCTTTTTCACCTTATAGTCCATTTCACAGAGCTTGATCACGGAATGTCCAAGCTCAATAGTCAGTACTTTTGCCATTTCTATGTACCCTCCATAAAATATTCTGGTGCTTCTCTATATTCGTTTTGTTTAACAACTTTCATAAACAAAATTACTTTCCACTTAAATCAAAGACCCAGCATCCCAAGATACCAGGCAATCATTTCATCGCCCCACATCACGGTGAGCGCTACACCCGCCGCAAGATAAGGCCCCATGGCCAGCACATGATCTGCCTTGGAAATCTTCATGCGCACAAGATGAATCACCGAACCGATAATACATCCCAAAACAAAGGCCAATATATTTTTCTTCCACCCTATGAGCAGCCCGGTGGCCGCCATAAGCCTCACATCTCCGCCGCCTATCGCGGCTCCATTAGATACTCTGTAAATAATATACAACACCAGACTGACGGCTACGAGACCGATCGCATACTCCGTCCAATTTGCAAAGTCCGTCGCCACGCGGATCAGCCCCAGCGTCAGTATAAAATAATTAAAACCTGTCGGAATCTCATAAGTTCTGAAATCAATCACACTCAAGGCAAGAAGCGCGCTGAACAACAAGCAATATAGTAGGGATTCCACGCTTATACCATATCTGGCGAACACCGCCAGATACAGCGCCCCGTTCAGCGCCTCAATCATGGGGTACTGAACGGAGAGCCGCGTCTTGCACTTTCGACACTTGCCTCCCAGGGCCAGAAAACTCAACAGCGGTATCAGATCAAACCACCGCAATTGATACCCACAGCTCATACAGTGGGATCTGGTCATTACCAGCTTCTCTTTCTTTGGAATCCTGAAGATCAGGACATTCAGGAAGCTGCCGATCACTATTCCGTATAAATACACTATGATGTAAAAAAGAATCATGGGAAACATGTAGGGTGTGTCCTTTCAAAAGCTGTTATCTTCCGTCCTCACAAGTCATCCGAACGGATCATGTCTGTAACCCTTCCGAGAAGATTAAGGTGTAGCAGTGGTCCAGGAAGTGGTCAGCTTAAAGGTACCCATAGTGCTGTCAAAGTTAATCGTGATAGTCTGGTCATTGCCATTATACTGCTTGGATGTAAAGTTAATACCATCAGGAAGCGTCTTTGCCAGCTCCTCATCCAGAGCCGTAACACCGGAAGTAACACTGGGAGTTCCCTTAGTAGCGCTGTCATCATCGTGAATAGTAACAACGGTACCATCGTTTACAGCATTGTAAACCTCCTCAACAGCCAGCGCAATCTTTACTGCATTCTCTACCTCGCCCATAGCGGTCTCGTCGCTCTGTACTCTGGAATCCTCAACATACTTCAGAAGCTGGGGAGCGAGAACGCCCATCAGAACTGCCATGATCGCAATAACGATGATCAGCTCTACGAGAGAGAAACCCTTGTTATTCATCTTTTTCATAATGCATTTCTCCTTTACTTGTGTTATTTATTTGTTTTTATTTATCTTATTCGCCCGTCCCTACCCGGGCGGATAATTCATAGAATTAGGATTCACAAAAGCGTGAACGCTTACAGATTATCGAGTGCGGAGTACATCGTGAGCATAGGCGCCATACATGCAGCGATCAGACCGCCCACCACAACGGCCAGCACGATGATGATCATGGGCTCCATGGCCGCCATCAGCGACTGTACCGCCATTTCCACCTCTTCGTCATAATAGTCCGCCAGCTTATCCAGCATCTCCTCCGTATTACCGGCTTCCTCGCCGATACGGATCATATGGTATACCATGGGCGGAAACAATCCGCTCTCCTCCAGCGGTCGAGAGAGAGGAAGTCCTATGGTAATCTCGTCCTTTGCATGTTTCAGCGCTTCCTGGAAGAACACATTGCCCACCACGCCTGATACGATATCTACCGCTTCGATCAGAGGAACACCAGCGCCGAGCAGAGTGCTGAGAGTTCTCGCCGTCATGGAGGAGGCTGATTTTACAGTCAGATTACCTAAAATGGGAATCTTGATCGCAAGCCGGCCAAATACATGCTTGCCCGCATCCGTCTTGGAAAATACCATAATACCGATAGCAATGCCGATCACTGCCGGAATGAGGATAAACCAATAATCTATCAGGAAATCACTCATGGCCACATACATCTTAGTAATGCCCGGAAGCTCTGTGCCCAGATCCTCAAACATGGTTGAATAATTCGGGATAACTACTACCAGCATGACAATGGAAACCACAATGGCAACAACGCAGACCGCAATAGGATAAATCATGGCTTTTTTGATCATAGCCTGTGTCTTGGCGCTGCTTTCCAACTGCTCAGACACACGCTCCAGAGCCGTATCCAAGTTGCCGGAAGCCTCACCCGCAGATACCATGTTGATCATCAGTTCCGGGAAAGTTCCTCTGTGCTGTTCCATGGCAAAGGCCAGGCTCTCGCCCCGCTCCACACTGACCCTGACTTCCTGCAGAGTAGCTTTCAGTTTTTTATTTTCCGTCTGCTCCGATAGCATCTTCAGAGATTCAATCAGCGTCACGCCCGCCCGGTTCATACTCACAAACTGACGGCACATAACGCCCAAGTCTCTCGCGCCGGGCTTCTTGCTGAAATCCAGATTTATATCTTTGGATAACATTCCCTGTTCCTTGATACTGAGCAGGGTGAGTTCCTTCTGCTTCGCCTGTTGCTTCGCCATATCGATGGTTTCTGCATCAATGGTACCCTTTACTTCCTTGCCTGTCTTATCGACGGCAACATACCCATATGCTGCCATTCCTCATCCTCCCGCCTTTTGTAATATGCTCTACTCCTCAAAGGAAACACGCATCATCTCACTAAAGGAGGTAATCCCCTCCACCACATACTCAGTGGCACTGATACGCAATGTGCGCATCCCTTCAGCCATTGCCTGTTCCTTCAGTCGTTCCGCGCCCTCATGCTTGCTGATTACACGTTTCAGCGCAGGACTCATCTTCATGATCTCATAGACACCAATTCGGCCTTTATAGCCTGTGTCCGCACATTGCGGGCATCCGCAGGGCTCATAGATCGTCAGCTCCTGCGATTCAGGAATATTCATCATCTTCTTCTCTTCAGGCTCAGCCTGCTTCGCCTTCTTGCAGGCAGGACAAAGCCTGCGCACCAGACGCTGTGCAATGATTCCTACCACGGAATCTGCAATCAGATAAGACTCCAGGCCCATATCTTCCAGACGGGTGACCGTGCTGGCTGTAGAGTTCGTGTGCAGTGTACTCACCACCAAATGCCCGGTGATGGAAGCCTGCACCGCAATAGACGCAGTCTCCTGGTCGCGGATCTCACCTATCATGATAATATCCGGGTCCTGACGCAGAATGGAACGCAGTGCCGAGGCAAAGGTCAGATCTGCTTTGGTATTGGTCTGGACCTGATTGATGCCGTCGATATTGGCCTCCACAGGATCCTCTACCGTGATAATATTTACGTCCTCTGTATTCAGCTCACTCAGAGCCGTATACAGCGTGGTGGACTTACCGGAACCTGTCGGCCCGGTAACCAGAATGATACCATGGGGATTCTTCAATATGTAATCAAGCTGCTCCATCTCATAGGGTTTCAGACCGAGCTGGCTTTTTTCCCGATTCAGGGCTGTCTTCATGGCAAGACGCATTACGACTTTTTCACCGTATACTGTGGGCAGGATCGACACACGGATATCGTACTCTACGCGGTCAACCATCTGAGTGATACGGCCGTCCTGCGGTTTCCTCTTCTCTGAGATATCCATACCGCCGATGATCTTGATACGGGCAATGATCGAGGACAGGACGCTGGGGCTGTAACGCATACGCTCATACAGTGCGCCGTCGATTCGGTAACGCACACGGATGTAGGTCTCCATGGGCTCTATATGTATATCAGACGCGCGCTGACGCGCCGCTTTCTCAATGATCTCCTTCACCAGCGTAACAATCGGGGAATTGCTGACTGCCTCATCCTCGGTGTCTTCTCCTGCGCTGTCCAGATTCTTTTCCCTGGCGTAAGCTTCCAGTTTGGAGCTCATCTCTCTCTGGCCAAAGAACTTGTCAATCGCCATCTGGATGCTTCTGCTGGTGGCCACCACAGGCTCTACCTGATAGTTTGTGATCAGATTAATATCGTCCTGTGCATTGTAATCCAGAGGATCTGCCATGGCTACACGCAGCACATTCAGATTGTCCTCCCGGAATGAGTACGGAAAAACTACATTTTTCTTTAAAACATCAATGGGAACCAGCTCAAGTATGGCCTTTTCCACCGTTACATTTGCAAGATCCACCGTGTCAAGCCCCAGCTGCTGGCTTAGGGCAACCACCAAATCGTCCTCGCTCACAATATTCTGTTCTATCAGATATTCGCCCAGCTTCTTTCCTGCCTTACGGTGAGCCCCCAAAGCTGCAGACAGCTGTTCTTCCGAGATCAAACGACTGTTTACCAGAAGCTCGCCTAAACGAATCTTTTTCCTGCCAAAATCCATTTTCTATTTCCCAACCTGTCTCATGATATAGTTCTGCCAATTATTAATTTTCTATTAACAGTCTACCACTATATATAGATTATGTCAAGTAAAGTTGAAGTATTATACCCGTTTTTGAAATGCATTTTTAGATATTTTCACCATATACTCCGCTATTTTCCCAACATTTTTAAATCGGTCTGTTTTAGAAATATTAAAATGATCAGGGTCAAATAATATTTTTGCAAACCACAAATCACATGGTTAAAAACAAATAAAAAAATATTGAAATCATTCGACTTCAATATCTCTTTGGGTTGGGCTATTCAATTGAATAGAACAGCTGATAGGGGAATCGAACCCCTGTTTCCGCCGTGAGAGGGCGGCGTCTTAACCGCTTGACCAATCAGCCATTTTCAAGCTCACGAATGTAACACAACCGCGGCACTTGATTAATATACCACACACAGAAATAAAATGCAAGCACTTTTTTAATTTTTTATCGCCGACTTTTTATCAACCTTATGTCACAGATAAACATGTGAGAAAATCATGCAATTTCTTCAATTTTCTTTTTTATCTTTCGAAGCTCATTCTCAATGATATTAACCCGAATCAGCAGCATTTCCTTTTCATTCTCAACCTTAAGCGCATCGTCCAGTTTCCGGCTCAGATCAAGATGGCCCTCCGCTACCAGTTTAATATTGCGATTAGTTTCATTCTCAAGGGTCAATTGTATATCTTTTATCTCGGCATTCATGTCTGCTATTTGGGTCTCAATGTTCACTATTCGAGCATCCATCCCCGCTATTTTTGACTCTAAGTCCGCCATTTTTGACTCAACGCCTGTCATTCGGGCATCCAGGTCCGCAATCTTTGACTCAACGCTTGTCATTCTGGCATCCAGGTCCGCTATTTTCGACTCAACGCCTGCCATTCGGGCATCCAGATCCGCCATCTTTGACTCAACGCCTGCCATTCGGGCATCCAGATCCGCCATTTTCGACTCAACGCTTGTCATTCGGGCATCCAGATCCGCCATCTTTGACTCAACGCCTGCCATTCGGGCATCCAAACCAGTCATTTTTTCATTTATCTTTACTAATTCATTCAAAATCAATTTTGTTTCTTCTGTCATAATAGTTTCCTCTCTAATTAGTGGGGATTAACCGTTATCACAAACGCTTTCTCTCTGTGAATGATATTATACCAGAACTCTGTACCAATATCAAATATTACATCACAAAATCAAACAAGCTGATCTGATTGGACTCCGGCAAATCTCCCAAAAGGCCCAGAGACGCCATCAGATCCACAATGGTCTTGGAGACCTTGGTCCTCTCGCGAAAATCGTCCCGGGACAGAAACGGCCCGTCCTTTGCCGCGGCCACAATGCCGTCCGCCGCCTTCTCCCCCAGACCTTCTATGCTGTTGAGCGAGGGCATCAGTCTGCCGTTTATGATCTGAAAATCCCGGGATTTGGCCCGGAAGATGTCTATGGGCTCAAACTCAAAGCCTCTGGCATACATCTCCTGTACCACACGCATGTCCGCAAAAGCATCCTTCTCCTTATTACTCAGGCCATCCTGCCGGCTCCTGTATTCTTCCATAATGTTCTCCAGATGCTTCTGTCCCTGACACATCAGCTCATAGGAAAAGGCCTTGGCGCGGATGCTGAAAAACGCGCCGTAATACGCCAGCGGATAGTGGATCTTGCAGTAGGCGATGCGCCACGCCATCATGACATAGGCCGCGGCGTGGGCTTTGGGGAACATATACATGATCTTTTCGCAGGATTTTACATACCAGTCAGGCACGTCGTGTTCCAGCATGTCCTGCTTCCACTCCTCCCACTGAGCGCATTTTCCCTTGGCCACCATGCCTTTTCGCACCGCCTCCATGATCTTGAAGGATTTCTCCGGTTCCACGCCCTTTCCGATCAGGTAGGTCATGATATCGTCCCGGGTGCAGATGGCAGTGGAGATGGTTGCCGTCCCACTCCTGATCAGGTCTTGGGCATTGCCCAGCCACACATCCGTGCCATGGGCAAGCCCCGCGATACGCACCAGATCCGAGAAGGAGGTGGGCGCGGCCTCTATCACCATCTGCATGGCAAAATCCGTCCCAAACTCCGGGATGCCCAACGCCCCAAGCTGCGTCCCGCCGATCTGCTCGGGGGTAATGCCCAGTGCATCCGTATACCAGAAAAGGCTCATGACATCCTGGCCGTCCAACGGAATCGTGGTGGGATCCACTCCCGTCATGTCCTGCAGCATCCGGATCATGGTGGGATCATCGTGTCCCAGAATATCCAGCTTCAGCAGATTGTGATCGATGGAGTGAT